>JBCNLJ010000048.1:0-46385 GCA_039595515.1 Paenibacillus sp.
GACCTTTTCTAGCCTGATCGGACCTGTTATAACAATATGCACCAGATCCAGTACGGATTATTCCGGACTGAGAAAATGATCGGCAGGCATCCCTTTTAGATCATCGAGAAACTGACGCATGGCCGAGTTCAGATAGCGTCCGGACTTATAGATCAAGCCGACTGGATGGCTCACCTCAAATTCAGGCATCGGAATCATTACCAGTGTGCCATGACGAAGCTCGCTGCTGATCGATTGGCGCGAAATAATGGCAGCACCCAGATCGATCTCAACCATCCGCTTCACTTCCTCACTGCTGGATAGCTCCATAATAATCTCTGGCACAACGCCATGCTGCTTGAACACCTCATCCACAAATCGACGTCCGACTGTGTCCGGCGAGAGCATAATAAGTGGCAGATGCTGCAAATCCTGAATCGTCGCCTTGCGTGTACGTGCCAGCGGATGCTGGGGCGAGACGACCAGCTCAAACATATCATAGTACAGAATGGACGTTTCCAGATTCGGGTTCCGTTCAATCAGGTAACCGATTCCAACATCGACCAGACCGTGTTCAACACTATTATAGATTTGAGAGGAAGGCATCGAATGAATCATCGTTTTAATCAGTGGAAATTGATTTTGAAAATACGCCAGCACTCTGGGTAAAATCTGAATCGCAATTGAAGTCGTCGTTCCGAGCAGAATTCGCCCTTGCGGCGTTTCGTCCAGATCAGCGAGACGCTGTTTTAATTGCTCAACAACCGATAAAATCTGCTCTGCATGCTCCAGAAATACCGTTCCCTGGTCAGTCAGTGTTACCGGCTGGTTACGGTTGACAAGCACCGTTTTGAACTCATCCTCCAGGCTTTTGATCTGGGCGGATACCGCAGGCTGGGTGAGATTCAGCAGTTCACCTGCCTTACGGAAGCTCATGGTGCGCGAAATGGTCAATAATGTTTCCAGTTGACTGATATTCATGAGTTCCTCCTTATGTACACCTGTTAATAAATTATAGTGGATTGCCGAAAAACCAGCAATGCGGTTGAAAATACATTTCTGCAATTTCGCACGCTTTCGTAACTTTGCGGAAGAGGGGGCGGAAACTTTTTACAAAAAAAACGACGCATTTTGAGCAATTTAGCGAACAATAGTATACATAAAATCGCTACATTATCCGATAATAGTAAAAAGTCGTCGATTGGACCTAGAAAAATCGACGAAATAAGCATCTTTATACCTATGAAAGATGCGAATTATTTGTTCCAGCAACATATCCAAAAAAAATTTTAAATAATTTGGTATATGGGTAGGTTTCTGGATGAATTGTACTAGGTTATAAGGTATAATGAATCTACTAATTATAGGTCATAAGTTTCATTTAAAATATCAACCCATTAGCGGAGGGGAGTATTAAAGTATGAAGGCGGAAGTAATTAATCCTTTTTTGGAAGCAGCGAGACTGGTAATCGGACAGGTTGTGCAGGTCTCTCCTTCCACCGGAAGTCTCGGTATCAAGGATATCGAACTGGTGGATGATCATATTTGGATTCAAATTGGCATGACAGGACAGATGAGCGGTGATATCATTTTCGGCATTCATGAAAGTGTAGCACTGCGTATGGTATCAGCTATGATGGGCGGTTTTGTATTAACAGAAATGGATGAAATGGGCCAAAGCGCTATTTCGGAACTCGGTAATATGATTAGTGGTAATGCAAGTACCATTTTATCCAACCAAGGTGTAACCGTAGATATCACGCCTCCAAAGGTGATGAAGACAAGCTCAGTTACAGGCTTCATGTCCACAAAAGCACTGACTATTCCATTGATCATGGATGGGATTGGCGAGTTGGACATTCAGGTAATGGTTTCCTAATTTCCGGACTGACTACAGCCAACATGTTTGGACTGTGCTGATAAAGGTAACATGTAAGTCCTCCGAAAATGGTCTTAACGCTATGAACGGTTATAACAGAACAAAAGAAGCAAAAGCTGCTCCCAGCCCGTTAAGGCATGGGGCAGCTTTTTTGATGCGAAGATGGAGTGCAGGATAATACCGATAATGCTGGATATCAGCACCATCATCCCCTAAAATGAAACTAGACTAGGGGGGCTTATTGTGACACTTGCCAATAAAATCGTACTCATTACCGGTGCATCCAGTGGACTGGGTGCACGGACGGCTGAAATTCTTGCGGAAAAAGGAGCGATTCCGATCCTGACCGCACGCTCCCAGTCGAAGCTGGAGCAACTTTCGCAGCAGTTACAAGGTGAGCACCGCGTCTTTGTCATGGATGTTCAGCAACAGGATGAGATCGAGCATGTCGTTGCAAAAGTCATCGAGCAATACGGACGCATCGATATTTTGCTGAACAATGCGGGCTATGGACAATTTACCGCTATATTGGATACCGAATTGCAACAATATGAGCAGATGATGGACGTGAACTATATGGGTATCGTACGCTGCACCCGCACTGTGCTGCCCCATATGCTGCAGGCCGGGCAAGGACAGATTCTAAATGTCGCTTCGATGGCAGGCAAATTCGCCACTGCCAAATCCACATCCTACACAGCAACCAAGTTTGCCGTGCTCGGCTTTACCAACTCGCTTCGACAGGAGCTACGCGGTACAGGAATTACTGTATCCGCAATGAACCCGGGCCCAATCAATACCGCCTTTTTCGAACGAGCCGACCCAACCGGTGCATACGTCAGCAACGTGAGCGGCTTCATGCTGTCCACAGACAAAGTATGCCGCGAACTCGTTCGCATGATGGAAAAGCGACGTGAGGAAGTCGATTTACCCCGTTATGCAGGTATCGCTATGCGCCTGTATCAATTATTCCCACGCTTGCTGGATCGTTTAACGTATTCTTTTTTTGATCGTAAGTAAGGTTGAAATAGTAGAGAAGCAAAGAAGCAAAGAACTAAAGAACTACAGAACTAAAGAACTAAAGAACTACAACGGCAAGTACTTGCTAGAGCGTGTAAGCAAACGTATGTGATGCGAGCAACACGGAACGGAGGGAAGGAAATAAGGGGAAAGGACGATTTTGGAGGGGCGGGAATCTTCAATTCCTCCTAATCCAAAAGATTCCCGCGGCTCCACCTGAGTCCGTCCCCTTATTCCTTCCCGGAGTGGTGTCTGCCTTAAGCATCCAAGTTTGCATACGTGCTCTAAAAGTACAAGATTATCACAGGTACGTGCGCAGACGAAGCGAATACTGATATAATGATACATGCTGCAATGACACAGACCTATCGTACCCGGGCGGGTACGAGCAATTGTGACGATGACGCCATACTATGGATATATAAAGGATGAATACAATGGAAACAAATACGAATTTTATTGGGCTTGGCATAGATGAGAGTTTGAATGATGCACTGTCCCGTTATGGTATTACTACACCGTCACCCGTACAGGCGGAGACGATTCCGCTGATGCTGGAAGGACGCGATGTACTCGCACAATCGCAGACAGGTAGCGGCAAGACGCTTGCTTATCTGTTGCCGATTTTGCAGCGAATCGATCCAGAGCAAAAGGAGCTACAGGCACTGATTCTCGCGCCTACACAGGAGCTAGCGATGCAGATCGTACGCGAATGTGAGCGTTATGGCGAAGAACGCGGTATCACTTCACTCGGTCTGATCGGAGGCGCGGCGATCAAGCGTCAGATTGAAAAGCTAAGACGTCACCCGCATATTGCGGTCGGTACACCAGGACGGATCAATGAGCTGATCGGTCTGCGCAAGCTGAAAATGCATCAGACCAACGTGATCGTCGTCGATGAGGTCGATCAGGTGCTTGGTTTGGGTGGAGGAACGGATGTACAGCGCATTATCAAGAGCGCACGCCGCGACCGTCAGCTTGTATTCCTGTCGGCAACGATTAATGAAGAGATTCACCAGATTGCAAACCGGGAAATGAAGGAACATGCGATTGTCGGCATTGAACCGGGACAACATACAGCGTCTGCAATTGAGCATGTGTATTTTGTAGCGGAAGAACGCGATAAGCTTGATATGCTGCGTCGTGTACTGCGTCACTACAAAGCGACACGCGCTATCGTTTTTGTTAATCAAACGGAGCAAATTGCTGAAGTAGAATCGAAGCTAGAATATATGGGCTTTAAAGCGCGTGCTATTTACGGCGATGCCGATAAGGTAACTCGTAGCACCGTACTGTCCCAGTTCCGTTCCGGTAAGCTGGAAGTGCTCGTAGCTACCGATGTAGCAGCACGCGGACTGGATATTGAAGATTTGAATCTGGTCGTCAGTCTGGACCCGGCATTTGATGCTGAATTTTATGTACACCGTAGCGGTCGTACCGGACGGATGGGCAAAAAGGGCGTAGCCGCTTCGATCATTACCGAGCGCGAGCGTTTTATTATGCGTAAATTCTCCGATACGCTGCATATCCGTTTGCAAGAAATGGTGCTGCGTGGTGGTGAGACGGTCAGTGCGCCAGCAGGCAAGCGTGCAGCGGCACGTCGTACCGATAACAAACCAAAGTCTAGCGCATCCTCATCCGCGGATACAGGCAGTACGGCGGTGACAGGCAAGGAGCCAGCAGCAACTTCGCCAGCACCGGAAGTACGTAAGCCTGCCAGCAGTAAGCCCGCTTCGACCAACAAACGTGATAACAAGCCAAAAGCTCGTCATGTGGACAAAAAAAGCAAGGGAGCGCCAAAATGGCTGAAAGCCAAGCGTGCTAGCTCCCCGGATGAAAAGTGAGGGAATGAGGATGGAACAGGTACCTGTACTTCAGGTGGACCGTCTGACCGGCGGCTACAGTCTTGGCAAGCCTGTCCTGCACGATATTAGTTTTCAGGTGGGCAAGGGCGAGATGATCGGACTGATCGGTCTGAACGGAGCAGGCAAGAGCACCACGATGAAGCATATTCTCGGTCTGATGACACCGCAGAGCGGTGAGGTGCATATTCAGGGAGCGACGCTCCGTAAGGATGCCGAGCAATATCGCTCCTCGCTGGCATTTGTACCGGAATCACCGCAGTTGTATGAGGAAATGACGGTGCGTGAGCATCTGGAATTTACCGCTCGTGCCTATGGCGTTGAGCCGGCAGATTATGAGCGCCGTGCTGCACGCTTGATCGATCTTTTTAATATGAAGGAAAAGGAAGACAGCCTGTCGATGCATCTGTCCAAAGGGATGAAGCAGAAGGTAATGATTATGTGTGCCTTTGTTGCGGCGCCGCCATTGTACATTATCGATGAGCCCTTCCTCGGTCTGGACCCGCTCGGCATTCGATCGTTGCTTGATTTTATGGTAGAAACGAAGCAGGGTGGATCATCGATTCTGCTGAGCTCGCATATTTTATCGACGATTGAAAATTATTGTGATCGTTTTATCGTTCTGCATCGTGGACGGATTATTGTGCAGGGCACACTGGAGCAGATTCGTGAGCAGACGGGTCAGCAGGGCACACCACTGGAGCAGATTTTCTATGATCTGGTTCAGGACTCTACCTGGACGGTGAGCAATGACTAATTTGCCAGAGCTGCGGCAGAAGCGCCGCGGTGATTTTTGGGCACAGATTTTGCCGTATACGCAGTATATTATCCAGAGTGGTGTGGCGGTATTGACGTTCTTTCTGCTCATTGCCTTTGCCGCCTGGTATACGACCTTTGTTCAGAATATACCGGCAGGCTTGCCTGTGTACTGGATTATGCTCGTATTGCTGACACCGCTCACCGTGTACGGCTCTGTGCGTACGTATATGCGTCCAGCGGATGTTGTATTTATGCTACCTGTGGAGACACAGATGAAGAGTTACTTTGCACCTGCATGGCGTGGTGGCATGATCGGCAAGTCATTCTGGCTGATTCTGCTGACGATTGTAGCGTGGCCATTCTATGTACGTGCAGCGATGGAGCCGAAGCCGCTGCTCGTCTTGCTCGTCTGCATTTTGCTGCTTAAAGGAATCAGTAACTACGGTAGCTGGCAGGAGATGCGTATGGAAGGACAGCGTGCACGTCTATGGTACCGACTGCTGCGCTATGTCGCAATTATCGGATTGCTTGGCGCTGTGCTCTGGTTGCCATTACAACTGGCAATCATCGTACTCGCTGCTGGTATCGTCGTGTATATCATTTGCCTGCGCTTGCCGGGTAAGGTGGCTGTGCCATGGGAACGATTAATTGCAGCCGAGAAAAATCACGCGGCTGCTGTGATGCGAATGCTGGGCTGGTTTGTCGATGTACCGACAGGCGAGCGGAAAGTAAATCATCGACGCTGGCTGTCCTTTATCGGACGACGATTGCCGTGGAAGCAGGAGCAAGCGTTTCGCTTTTTGCTTACACGTACGTTCGTGCGGACGGAATTGTTGCCGACGTTGAGCCGCTTTGTTGTGTTTGGGATCATTTTAATCTCGCTGGCGCGTGAATCATGGTTTGGTATTGCGGTATATCTGTTGTTTATTATTCTGGCAGGTATGCAGCTTACAATGCTGCGCAAGCAACATACCGATACGCTCTGGTTATCCATTTATCCGCTTCCACCTGCGGCACGTCGCCTGGAAACGATTCGTCTGATTACGATTGTACAGCTTGTTGTCGCTGTGGTGCTCTGGCTGCCGATTGTCATTACAGGTAATATCACCTGGCTGATCGGTGCGCTCGTTGCCGGATTGTTCATCGTCTGGATTCAGCGTGCATCCTTGAACCGCAAATGGCTACGCGAGCTGCAAATGGAAGAGGAATTTGAATAATCGGTACGCATCCTGGCTATACAGTCGGTAAGTGAGGGATACATGATGGCTAAAATTAATGAAGGTGAAGTCGATAGCCTGCAAACGCTGGCCGAGCTGATCAGTGAGGTGATGGGCAGTCCGGTTACGATTGAGGACGAAGCCCATCGCCTGCTTGCCTATAGCATGCATGATCCGAATACAGACCCTGCACGCATCGCTACCATTATTGGGCGACGTGTACCGGAGCATGTGCAGCGCGCCTTGTATGAGTCGGGCGCGATGCAGCGGCTACAGGATAGTGCCGAGCCACAGCATATCGAGCAATTAAGCGAAGTCGGACTGAGCCGCAGGATGGCGATTTCGGTACGACATTATGATGAGATTGTCGGCTATATCTGGCTGCTGGAATATGACGGCTCTTATACGGATGAACAGTTAGAGCAATTCCGTCAGGGTGCACGTATTGCCGCCGGACAGATCATGCAGCAGCAGCGCCGTCAGCAGCATATCGATCTGCTGCGTCGCCTGCTGAGTGGACGATTCCAATCCGAGCAGGAGGCAGCCCAGCAAGCACGGGAAAGTGGGGTGGAGCTGCCCGCCCATCATTACGTCCTGCTGCTGGAGCATGATCACCAGCCGGATATGAATGGCTGGGCAGAACGAATCGTACAGGCAGCTAACGAATATGCGATTCGTGTCACCCTGCATATGCAGGAGCCGAGTCGTATGGTGCTGTTATGTGGTTTTGGAGCAACTGCTGTGAATACTCGCCATACAGACCCTGCGGCTCTTATCCGCTCTATGATCCTGCGTGCACGCGAACTGCTGCCCCAGCAGGAGGAGCTATACATCGCAGCAGGCGAACAGATCGGCTCCGCACTGCATATTCAGCGCAGCTACCGCCAAGCACGCGAGCTAGTGCTGCTACACCGTCAATTACCAGAAACGCGCTCGATTCACTACTATCCAGAAGCCGGCTTCTATCGCTACTTGCCCGCAATGCATCGCGAAGCCGAGCAATTCCCTGTCACCTGGGGCCCACTGGATCGACTGGCAGCTTACGACCAGGAGCATAATAGCAACCTGCTACAAACCCTTGCCGTATTCCTTGATCTGGATAGCGACACCAAGCGTGCTGCCACTCAGTTACACGTACACAGCAACACACTCAACTACCGCCTCAAACGAATCACCGAAGTAGGCGGCATCGACTTGACAAGCATGTCTGAAAAAGTAACATTGTACCTCGAACTCAAACTACTCTGGTTCGATACAAGTAACTAATATAGACAGGCTATTAAGGAAAATGGCCGATCCCAACAACATACGATAAAATAAATATCCATACTTATACTTACAGGTATGAAGAAAATAGCCTTTACCATGAATAAGCGTTCCATATAGAGAATGTGCATGCTGTGATCAGCAAGATGCAGCATACACATTCTGTATATAGTGAAGTGTTCATGATATAAGGCTATCTTCTTTGTTGTATAACTGCTTGTTGTATAACTGCTTGTTGTATAACTGCTATAGATACTTTGGAACACGGGAATCTACATTCCATCCTAATTCGTAGATTGCCGGGCTCCATCGTAGTACGTTCCCTTATTCCTTCCCGGAAGTGATTGATGCCATAAAACGTCTAACTTCTGATCGCCTCCCACCATTTCCGGGTAATAACTCTACAAATGCAACAATAATTCACACCTACCCACAACAATATCTCCCCATTCTATAAATCACTACTCCATATATGTGAACTAACCTACCATAGATCTCGACCTTTTGTATTTTCACCCAATTCATTTTATTCAAATTTGGAAAATCACACGATTACATGATATTTTTACTATCCTATAATAAGTGTACAAATCAGATTCGCCTATTGAGGAGGAAATAACATGAGAATTGGAGTCCCAAAAGAGATTAAAAACAACGAAAACCGTGTAGCGATTACACCAGCAGGTGTTGCTACGCTGACGGCTGCAGGCCACGAGGTATATGTGGAGAGCGGAGCAGGTACAGGCAGCGGGTTTAGCGATGAATCGTATGCAGGCACAGGGGCGAACATTTTACCAGCAGCGGCAGAGGTATGGTCGATTGCGGACATGATTCTCAAGGTAAAAGAGCCGCTTCCATCGGAATATGGTTATTTCCGTGAAGGCTTGATTCTGTTTACGTATCTTCATCTGGCTGCGGCGCCGGAGCTTGCTGCTGCACTGCTGGAGAAAAAAGTGATCGGGATCGCTTATGAAACGGTAGAGGTAAATCATACATTACCGCTGCTCACACCGATGAGCGAAGTGGCCGGGCGAATGGCTGTACAGATCGGAGCACAATTTCTGGAGCGACCACATGGCGGTAAAGGCATTTTGTTAAGCGGCGTACCGGGCGTGAAAAAGGGCAAAGTGACTGTAATCGGCGGCGGTGTTGTTGGCACGAATGCAGCTAAAGTTGCTGCGGGTATGGGTGCAGAGGTGACGATTATCGACCTGAGTCCGGATCGTTTGCGTCAGTTGGACGATATTTTCGGTTCCTCTGTGCAAACATTAATGTCCAACCCGTACAATATTGCAGAAGCCGTAGCTGCATCGGATCTTGTGATCGGAGCCGTACTCATCCCTGGGGCGAAGGCGCCAAAGCTGGTAACCGAGGAAATGGTGAAAAGTATGGAGGCTCACTCCGTCATCGTAGACGTAGCTATCGATCAGGGCGGCATCGTAGAAACGATCGATCGCATTACGACGCATAACGATCCGACCTACGAGAAGCACGGTGTCGTTCATTATGCCGTAGCGAATATGCCGGGTGCCGTACCGAAAACATCCACGATGGCGCTGACCAATGCAACGATGCCATACGTATCCCTAATCGCGAATCTCGGTCTGCGTGCAGCTCTGGAACGAAGCGATGCGCTGAAGCTAGGCGTTAATACAGCAGCAGGTACAATGACATATGCCGCGGTAGCGCGTGATCTGGGCTACACGCATGTTCCTGTTGAAGAAGCATTGGAGCGCACATTTGCAGCGATGAGCTGAAGATAAGATAAGATAAGATAAGATAAGATAAGATAAGATAAGATAAGATGTGGCGTGAACGGATCAACCATAGCTATCGAACGCTCATGCAGGGGATACAATACGTATACGGATAAGTATGCGTATGAATGACGGATTGTAATATCACGATGTAATCTACCATGAAATAGCCATGCTACAAATAGACCGACAGTTAACCGCTGTCGGTCTATTTGTATTGTGCTGATGCAATATGGGAGTAGAAGTGATGCCCGCATAGGGTATGCTGATCGGCAGCATGAAGCGCTTATAAACTATAGATTCAAATGCACAGCATGCTGTCTCTAACACGATGATAAATTTAATTTATATGCCTGATAAAAATATCAAAACTTTAATGTTAAATAATATAACACTAAAAGAGGGATAAATTCTAATCTACGACCTATAAAAAACTACAAAAACCTACAAAGGCATAGGAGCTAAATCACAATTAAATGCATAAATATTTACGAAATGCATAAAAAAAGCTGTCAAAACGAATCTTAGTCTTCATTTTTAGTCATATTATTCGGTTTTTTGAAATATTAATTCATAATATATTCCAATATATGAAAATAAGAATTAAAATTTAGCGTTGCGGTATGCATATTTTGTATGTATACTTTGAACCAGATATTATATCAAATAATGTTACATAAGTTAACATTAAAAGGGGGATTCATACGTATGAAATGGAAATGGAATGGTTTGGTGGCAGCAACGCTGCTCATGGGTCTACTGGCTGGTTGCGGTAATGGTGGTACATCAACATCAACTGGTGCATCCGGTGGTGATAGCGGAAGTAGCGGAAAAGTTATTAAAATCGCTACTCAGTCTCCATTATCCGGTGGTAGCTCCATTCAGGGTGAAGCGATTCGCCTGGGCGCTCAAATGTCGCTTGAGGATCATAAAGAAGAGTTTACCAAGCTCGGCTATTCGTTGGAACTCGTACCTTATGATGATCAGGGCGATCCGAAAAAAGGCGTTGCCAACGCAGAGCAGATCGGCGCTGACCAAGCCGTGCTGGGCGTTATCGGCCACTTGAACTCCGGTGTATCCATTCCATCTTCTGTCGTATACGAAAAATATAATATCCCGATGATCTCGCCAGCGAGTACAGCGACCGAGTTTACAGATCGGAAGCTAAAAGTCGCTAACCGCGTCGTAGCACGGGATGACTTCCAGGGTCCGGCGGCTGCGAACTATGCAGTTAAAACAGTCGGTGCCAAGAAAATATTCGTTATTCAGGATAAAACAGCTTACGGTCAAGGTCTTGCTGAAGCCTTCCGCGATGAAGCGCAGAAGCTGGGCGCAACGATCGTTGGTTATGAAGGTATTACCGTTGGTGAGAAGGACTTTAACGGTGTACTCAATATCGCTGCTACACAAAACCCTGACTTTATCTTCTTCGGCGGCCTGTATGCTGAAGGCGGCCTGATTATCAAGCAAGCTCGCGATAAAGGCATTACGGCTCCAATTATGGGCGGTGACGCACTCGATTCCTCCGGTCTTGTTGAAGTGGCAGGTCCTGATGTGAAAGGCGCGCTGTACAGCTCCGTTGCAGGCGAGATTGCTAAGATGGAGGGCGGCGCAGAATGGGGAGCACGTTATCAGAAGGCATTTGGCAAAGCGCCAGAAGGCTACTCCGCTTATGCGTATGATTCCATGACGATCATGCTGGATGCGATTAAGAAGACGGTGGAAAGCAGCAAGGGAGAGATGCCTACACGCGAAGCCGTTCGTGATGCTGTTCGTGCAACCAAAGATTTCAAAGGTATTGCAACCGAGGTTACGTTTGATGATAAAGGCGACAACTCCTTTGCCAAGGTCTACATTTACGAATTTAAGGGCGACACTTATCCAGGTGAACTCGTATCTGAAGTGAGCCAATAATGACGGGAAGTTAGCATGCGGCCAAAAGGTATGTGCAGGTTGACGCCATACCTTTTGGCTCTTGTTTTATTCCTTATGAAAGGGGTACGTTCATGTTCGCAACCATTTTACAAACCTTGCCACAGGTGCTGATCGACGGTCTGGCACTGGGCGCAATTTATGCGGTTGTAGCACTTGGCTACACGATGGTATACGGCATTTTGGAACTGATCAACTTTGCGCACGGTGAGATTTTTATGACAGGTGCCTTTGTAGGAACGGCGGTGTTGTTCTTATTTCAGGGGATGGGCTTGACCGGTGGCATGCCGCCATGGATATCCTACGTGCTTATTTTATTTGTAGCGATGATGGTCACGGGTGCACTCGGGGTAGGCATTGAGCGCGTCGCCTATCGACCGCTGCGTAAGGCGCCCAAGCTGATCTCATTGATCTCAGCGTTTGGTGTATCGTTTGTATTGCAGGATCTTGTTCGTTTTATTGCTGAACTCAAAACAGGGAACTATATCGTCAGCGTACCGCAGCTCTTTGAAGGACGCTTCACACTGGGCTTTTCCTCCATGACAGCAGCGCTCGGCAATGCAACGGTGAAAACGAACACGGTATTTATTTTTATCGTGGCCATCGTTTTGATGGTTGGATTGGACATTTTCGTCAACCGGACCAAATGGGGCGGCGCGATGCGTGCGGTTGCACAGGATCGGGAAACGGCTTCGCTGATGTCGATTAATGTGAACAAAGTAATTTTGCTGACCTTCTTCATCGGCTCTGCACTGGGTGGCTCTACAGGAGTATTGTTTGCCCAGCAGTATGGAACGATCGATCCGTATATCGGCTTCATTCTTGGCTTGAAGGCATTTACGGCGGCTGTACTTGGCGGGATCGGTAATATCCGTGGAGCGATGTTTGGCGGCGTAGTTATCGGCGTACTGGAAATGTTCGCTTCGGCGAATCTCGGTCTGATGACCGGAGGCAACTTTGGAGCGGAATATAAGGATGTATTTGCATTTGCAATTCTGATCGTTGTTCTCATTTTCAAACCAGAGGGCTTGTTTGGTAAAGCCGTCAAAGAGAAAGTGTAGGTGGGCGAAATGGGGAAACTGGCTAATATACGGGCTTCACTGCAAGGGAACAAGCTGGCGCAGGGAATTCTGCTAATTGCGTTTACGCTTGTAACGGCAGGTGCCGTGTACTTGATGGATCGTTCGGTCACCGCCTTTCTGCTGCTGCTGGCGTCACTGCTGCTGCTGTACTACACATCGTTTACGAACGGTATCAAATGGATCATTGCACTCGTGCTGCTTGTGATCGTCATTCCATTTGCGACATCAGGCGGTTCATCGTATGAATCGTATATGGAGGTTGCGACACAGTGCGGTATTTATGTCGCGATGGCACTTGGCTTGAACATTGTAGTCGGCTTTGCGGGACTGCTGGATATGGGCTTTGTCGCTTTCTTCGCCGTTGGTGCGTATACGTACGGGATTTTTGCGACCGGACAGGCGAACAATTTTATCTCCGGTGATCTGTTCCCGCTATCCGGTGGCACGTTCTGGATATTCATTTTGCTGGGCGGTTTTATGGCAGGGATCTTCGGCATTTTGCTCGGCTTGCCCGTGTTGCGGGTCAAAGGGGATTATCTGGCGATCGTTACACTGGGCTTCGGTGAAATTATCCGTATTATTTTTAACAATCTGGAGAAGCCCGTCAATATTACGAACGGTGCGATGGGGCTATCGTCGATTCAGCCGCCGGACCTGTTCGGATATGACTTTACGTTTCCGCATCAATTTTATTTTATCGTGATCGGCATTTTACTTATCGTGATCTTCGCGGTGCGGAGGCTGGAGCATTCGCGGCTGGGACGTTCATGGAAGGCGGTTCGTGAAAATGAGATCGCCGCGCAGTCGATGGGCATACCGCTTATTCGCACGAAGCTGATCGCATTTGCGATCGGGGCATCCTTCTCCGGTATGATGGGCGTCGTGTTCGCGGCAAAGCAGACCTTTATCGATCCGACAAGCTTTACGCTGATTGAGTCAACCACGATTCTGGTCATGGTTGTACTGGGCGGGATGGGCAGTGTGCCGGGCGTTATTCTTGGCGCGAGTCTGGTCACAATCCTGAATCTACAGGTGCTCACAGAAGTGACGAACTGGCTGAATCAGTTGTCGATGCAGGGTGTTATCAATGTACCGACCGCATTATCGCCATCCAAAATGCAGCGTTTTATTTTCGGCATGATTCTGATTCTCGTAGCGATCTTCCGTCCGAATGGACTGATTGCCGCCAAAAATCGCAAAATACCGAAGGAGGTTGTTACAGGTGATGAAAACTCTAACCCTAAAACCACTGCTTCTACTCTTCGTAAAGTCCGTTCAGAATAAACAGCTATGGAAGTCCGGCTATGTGCATCTGGCTGGAACGATTATCGCACGCTATGCACCAGGCGTTGTCGTGCCGGTGCCGGAATCACGGGAGACAATGTCATCCCGGTAAAGGCTGACTGCATAAGGAGGATAAAGCGATGAGCATTTTGAAGGTGAGCCAGCTAACCAAACGCTTTGGTGGACTGACGGCGGTCAGCGGCGTGGATTTTGAATTTCCGCGCGGACAGATTTCCGCTGTAATCGGGCCCAACGGGGCAGGCAAAACAACCTTTTTTAATATGATTACCGGTATTTATGTGCCGGATGAAGGCAAGATTGAGCTGGATGGTGAGTCGATCGTCAATGTGAAGCCGGATCGTATTACTGGTAAAGGCATCGCACGGACGTTTCAAAATATTCGTTTGTTCGGTAGCATGACCGTGCTTGAAAATGTACAGGTCGGTATGCATATTCATTTGAAAACAGGCGTGGTCGGCACGCTGCTCAATCTGCCGCGTGTACGACACGAGGAGCATCACTCCCAGCGCGAGGCGTATCGCTTGCTGGAATATGTAGGCCTGGCGGAATGGTACAATGCTGAAGCGAGCAGCCTGTCGTATGGTGCACAGCGACGTCTGGAGATCGCGCGTGCACTGGCAGCGAAGCCGAAGGTACTGCTGCTCGATGAGCCAGCGGCAGGGATGAACCCGCGTGAAACAGTGGACTTGACCGGACTCATTCGACGCATTCAACAGGAGCTGGATATTTCGATTATTCTGATTGAGCATGATATGAAGCTGGTCATGGAGCTATCGCATCATATTCTCGTACTGGATCATGGTGTGAAGATCGCGGAGGGAGAGCCAGCCGATATTCGCTCCAATCCGAAGGTGATCGAGGCATACCTCGGTAAAAGTGCGGTTGAAGAGGGAGTGATGGCAGAATGAGTCTACTACAGCTCAAGCAGGTCGAAGCCTACTACGGCGCCATTCAGGCGCTGCGTGGTATAGATATTGAAGTAAACGAAGGTGAGATCGTAACACTGATCGGCTCCAATGGCGCAGGCAAGTCGACCACACTCAAGTCGATCTGCGGACAGGTGAAGATGAAGGGGGAAATCTGGTTTAACGGTACGAATATTACCGCGCAGCCGCCCCATCTGACTGCACTTGGCGGTATTGCCCATGTGCCAGAAGGTCGCCGTATTTTCCCGCGTCTGACCGTGAAGGAGAATCTGGAGATGGGTGCCTTTTCGGTGAAAAGTAAGGCGGTGATTAAGGAGCGTACCGAGAAGGCATTTGCCTATTTTCCGAGATTAAAGGAACGCTACCAGCAGGTTGGCGGCACGATGAGCGGCGGTGAGCAGCAAATGCTGGCGATTGCCCGCGGCTTGATGATGGGTCCGAAAATTCTGCTACTGGATGAGCCATCAATGGGATTGGCACCGGTTATCGTGGATCAGATTTTCGAGATTATTCAGGAGCTGAATGAGACCGGCATGACGATCTTGCTGGTCGAGCAGAATGCGTATCAGGCACTGCAAATTGCCCATCGCGGGTATGTGATTCAGACAGGTGAGATTACGCTACAGGATGTGGCGTCGGAGTTGCTGCGGAATGATCAGGTGAAGGAAGCGTATCTGGCTTGATGTAGGTGTTGCACGATAACTATAGTTGAATACAGTCTGAACGATTGCAAGCTACTGCCTCCTGTAGGTGGCAGCTTGTTTTCATTTGGTGCTGATAGCATGAGTTATGATCAGCTATTCATTTGTAGAAATATACAGATGAAACGCCAAAAGCCGTCTCTTATAACCAGAGACGGCTTTTATTGATGGATGGTTGTACTTCATTTTATCAAGAAGGGTATTCCAGTGTAATGATACGCTTAAGAAAGCTGATATTCCCACGGAGCAAGAGCGGTCTTCAATTGCTCCAAAGCAGCTACCTTTTCATTTGTGGCTGCGCCGACAGGTAAGGCTTGTTGATGAGCAAGCGCCGCTTTTAGTGCAGTCGTATCCTGTAGTGTCGCCGTATTCGGATTGCTTTCTGCTGCAATGGTATCCTCTGCGTCAGCGGCTGCATCGCTAAGCCATTCATCTAATGTAGGCACATGCACGAGCATATCGCGATTGGCTTTCAGATGATCCAGTTCAAAATTAACCTTTACCTTAAAGGTTAATTCATCTGCACTATCATTATAACGTAGCAGCTTGATCGTTTCAGATTGCGCTGTTGGTTGCAGATAAGCATCGGCAGTCACCGTTGTTCCTGAGCTGGAAGGGCCGGCTTCAATTGCGCCTACCATTTGCTTAACGCCAGGATCACTTGATTCATTGGGCATAAGATCAAGTCCATTATTCAGGCTGGTCGTGTACGGCAAGTATAGATCCGCTGGTAAACGGTCTACTTGATCCTGTAAACGTCCTTCTAACTCGGCTTCGTCATCCACGTTTCCGAAATACTGATATGGAGGTTCCGTTGCCCACAAATTGTTATAATCTAAAAATTGAAGTTTACCATCGATAACATTTAGATCAAATACACGCCAAAAAAGTTCATTACCGCTACTTGGTGGCAACGTGTACGATTTGACCGGAGCACTTGCATCACCAATGTACACCTGCACTGTAGCAGCCGACTTACCTAATGATCCAAGATTGTTAGCATGATAATTTTTGACATAATACATATAAGTTCCATTCAGACGTTTGTTAATCGTAACAATCTCAGGGCCAAAGCCATTCATAGCATCTTTATCGATTGAAGCATACACTTCATTGCGATACGAATAACTCTCATTACGATAAGGTGTGATATGAAAGCCATAGCCGTTCACTGTCGGCCCATACAAATGAGCGTCCAGATCCTCTGGAAGCGCTGACCAGGTGAGCACAATTCGAATCTGATCCTGTTTAGCTGTAGCGATAGCTGTTGAATCTGTTTGAATATATTCGCTTGCTAATACAGGCGCGTTCAAATAGGTGATCAGATAGCCGTCTTTTTGTAATTCACCCGTATAGGAGCCAGGTGGTAAATTAGTATAGTAATAACCGTCCACATCAGTTGAAGTAGTGAGCACAATCGGACCTGTTTTTACATCGGTTCCACGACGGAATGAAATCTGCATATCGGATACTGGATTGCCCTGAGCATCCGTAATTTGTCCATAAGCTCCAGTCATTTGGAAGCTACCGACAAAGCGATCTTTAAGCAAAGAAGAAGCGCTGGATGGTTCAACCGTCATCTGAATTGTCTTCCCGTAATTCGAAGGTTTAACATACAACGGAGTGAATTCAATCGCTCGTGTTTCACTATTAAAACGTAGTGAGCTTAACAAATGAGGAGCAGGCTGACCATCTAATGTTACGGTAATCTTCATATCACTCATATTAAGTCCGGCATAATTAGCATGATCAGGCAAAATTGCCTGCCCGTTGTTGATGCCTAAAAGATAAGTAGTTTGGGATGGGTTAGGGATGCCGGGTGTAACTGGCTGCGTCGTGTCTGCTGAAGAATTATCTTTCTTATCATCCTTCTTCACATTCGTCTCCGTCTGTGGTGCACCAATCGTACGACCCTCGATTCTAGCTGTAATCCCCGAGCTTACCGTTGTCTGTGTCACGCGTGGTGTGATCGTCACATCGGACGATTGGATAATCGCTCGATTGATCGTGCCATCTCCGTTGACGGTTGTTGGTGCATTCGCTGTGAACACATTGATCGATGATGCAGGATTCAGTGTGATTCGGTTGTTTGTCGCGCCTGTGGCAACAGCGAATTGATCGATAGAGCCTGTAGTCAGACTCAGCATGGCACTGGATGAACTCACATCAACAGCATCATAATTTCCTTTCATGTTAACCGATGCACCGGATGGAAGCTGGGAAGTTAGCAATACATTATGGAAGCCAGCAGCGGTTGGTTGTTCTTCTTCCAGAATGGCAGCCGTTTGTAACGTCGTCTGCTGGATGCTGGTCGAACCGGAGGATACGATGCGAACGGTGCCATTGGGTTTATTTACGATCATATTTGCCAGTGTAGAATCCTTGATATGAACGCTGTGACTACCACCGCCATTGACGATGGTTGTACCCTTCACTGTAATCTGGCTCAGTAGTACATCACCTTCACCAATGCCTGCACCGAGGATCAGATCCCCATCGATGGCGACATTGCGCAGCGTACTTCCAGCGGCATTCAGATATACATTGCCATGCAGTGGCTGTGATCCGCTTTCTGGACCATATACACCAGCAGAGTTATACACGGTAGAAGCAGCGGATGTGCCTTGCATCGAGCGATCCAGCACTGTTACAGCTTCGGCGCGTGTCGTAATGTCGCGCGGACGAAAACCTTTTTCGTCACCTTTCATCAGACCGCTATCCAGTACAGCGCCGATCGAGCCTTTGCTCCATTGCGGGCTATTTTGAGTATCGAACATCGTATTGGCAGAGCTGGAAGACTTGAGCTTTTTTAATGTTGTTAAAATAACAGCCAGCTCCTGGCGGCTGACCTGCTTATTCGGCTGGAAGGTGGAATCTTTGTAGCCTTCCATGTATCCTTCTGCTTTTGCAATGGCAACATCGTTATAATACCAGTCGGATGTCTGGACATCGGTATAATGAATCGATGTCGGACGTGTGAAGCCGTATGCTTTGTTAATCAGTGCAGCGAGCTGCGAACGCGTTACACTTTGATCCGGCTTCAGATTACCGTCTGCGAAGCCGCTAATAAAGCCTTTTGTTTGCCATTCATTTAGCACATTGCGTGCCCAGTGATTTTGCGTGTCGGATGCTGCGTGTACGGCTGTCGGTTGGGCAAGCCCTGCGAGCGGCAGCACCAAAGAAGCGCTCAGTACCAGCGCAGTCCATGTCTGTCTTTTGAATTTGAACATTCCTGTTAGTCCCCCAATGAATGAATATAGATGAAGTAATCCTGATGTACAGCTTATGACCTATAATTATATTTTCTATTTAGAACTATAGGTTGAGGATATGTAGGTATATAGATTCATCATACTATACAGGATGGGGTTTGGAAATGTATTTTCCTTTACTGGTAGGAGGTGGGTATGGAGGGAATGCTAAGAGGTAGCCTGGCTTATAATGTAGCAGGGGATAATCACATGGATAGATATATGACAAAAAAAGGATGTGCCGGCATCGTGAGGCACATCCTTTTTGGAAAATAAAAATGAAAGAGAACGTTATATTTAAAATTTTGTATTAGAAATTCACATTAGAATGCACATCAGCTATTTGCACTAGCGAGCTACATTCGAGCTACATTCGAGCTACATTCAATCACTGATCAAAAAAGCTTAGCCCTGTTTTACTTCCAGCACTGCCCGGTGAATCAGATCGTACAGATCCTCCAGATACGCTTCCTCGATGCAGGAGAATGCCACACGCAGATCGTGCTCACCCAGCGCGATCGTACCAACCTCATATTCGCTCAGCAGACGCTGGCGCACTGCCTCTGCGGATACATCATTCAGCTTCAGACACATAAAGTAGCCGGAGTTGAACGGGTAGTATTCCCACACATCGCCATACTTACCGCTGTCGAGCAGGTCTTTAACCTTGTTGGCACGACCTTTCATGATCTGGAATTTCTCTGCTTTTTGCGTATCGAATTCCGGTGATTGCAGGGCGTTCAGGACGAACGTCTGGGACGGATGCGCACCGCTGGAAATAGTGGAGCGGATAATACCCAGCGTTTTCTGTTCCAGTACATTCAGTGCTGTGCTGCTGTCTGCGCCATACGTAATAAAGCCGACGCGGAAGCCCCATACATACTCTTCCTTCGTGGCGCCATCGACCTTGATTGGCAGAATGCGTGGATGCAGACCTGCCAGCTCACCGAACAGCGATTCATGCATCGAATCCTCGAAGAACAGTCCAAAGTAGGCATCATCGGTCACGACAACAACGTTAATACCTGCTACTGCCGCTTCATTAATCGCTGCAACAATGCGATGTCCGTCTTCTACATTAGGTGTATAGCCGGTCGGGTTGTTCGGGAAGTTCAGCACAACGATGGCTTTACCTTTATCTTTTTGTGCCAGCAGCGCTTCGCGCAGACCGTCACTATTGAATTTCATATCAGTTGTGAACAGGGGATAGTTCACGATCTCTGCACCGCGGCGTACACCAAAGGTCAGCTCGTAGTTTTCCCAGTTTTTATCCGGATAAATGACAACGTCACCAGCGTCCGCGAACAGATCGGCAACGATGCTCAGTCCATGTGTCAGCGCGTTCGTTGCGATCGGATTGCCGAACGTTTTGTCAGCCATGGACGGGTTGTCCTTGATCATCTTTTCCCGCCAGGCTTTACGCAGCTCCGGCTTGCCTGCAGGTGGTGCATAAGGGTACAGGTCTTTTGGCTGAAATGCGGATAAGGAGTCCTGAATGACCTTCAGATGCATCGGCTTTCCGTTTTCGGTTGCAATTCCAATAGTTGCATTATATTTCTTCGCCTGGCTCGATGCTTCTGCCGATTGGCTCAATATGCCTTCCTTTGGAAAATACAGTTGTTTGCCGAGTGTGGACAGCATGTCATAAATAAACGGGCT
Organism: Paenibacillus sp.; assembly: GCA_039595515.1. Classification (GTDB taxonomy): domain Bacteria; phylum Bacillota; class Bacilli; order Paenibacillales; family Paenibacillaceae; genus Saccharibacillus. The sequence goes on from JBCNLJ010000048.1 coordinate 20,596, forward strand.
GTCTGCTTTGAGCGTGTCATTCAATTGTCCTGCCAGTGGGTTCATCTTTTTCATCCTTCCGGGTCTGTTTAAATGATAGCCAGGCGAGCGGATTGCGGTGTAAGTATAGAGCTTCCGCCTGATTTCGCTGCATCATAGTATATCACTGTTGGGGGGAAGGTGTCACGGTGCGATCGGCGAAATTTACGTTTTCAGATGTGAACGAACTGTAAACGAAGCGGAAAATATGATTTTAAGATCGTGATTCCCCCTAAAAAGCGTAGATTATATGGGCAATCGTCAAGGATTGTACGTACTTATGGAGCCGCATGGCTGTGCTATCAGGGAATAGGTCATCACAGCTAGCAGGAGCATTAGCACAATGTAAGTCTGGTGTATAGCTACGGGCGATGAGCGATGAGTGCGACGAATGGAAGCGACTTCTGTATCGCTATATCCATTCATGCCCGTCGTTGCTTCGTAGTTATTCCGTTTCGCGATGATAAGGACAATACTTTTCCATTAAGCGCAGCGTTTCCAGATCGTCCGGCAATCCACGTTGTTCCAGTCCTTGCATCACTCGCTGACGTTCGGGCTCGCGGGCATTTTGCCCAAATTTGAACTTGGCGCTCCATTCCTCCGGTACGATCTTGATCAGCGCGACCGCTTTGAGCTGGGGGACATAACGCGGGTCTTCGGTTGTGATCGGATCATATCCGCCCTCAGGCTGTAGCTTGCGCATAAACAGGCTAAACCCCTCTGCTTTTTCCTCCAGATCCTCAACCATCTCTGCATGACCGCGTACGGTTACGCTTTTAAAATAAGCGCTTGCCGGACATGCCATATGATCGTCCGTAAAGTAGGATGGCAATAATGCATATTCGCGTGCTGCTGAGAAGGTGACGCGGGTGTCCTTTTTCAGCAGCTTCATTTTCTCGCCTGCACGGCTACCATGCACATAAAATACCCCATTGCCATATGCAAAGTTCAGCGGCACTACGCGCGGCCAGCCATCCTCGCTTGCCAGACCGAGAAAGCCAAACGTAACCTCCTCCAAAAACTCCGCTATTTCCCGTTCTTCCGCAATCGAAAATTCTTTTCTACGCATATCGTTTCTCTCCCTTAGCTATTTCTGTATAAGCTTGCTGATTGGGCGGGCTCAAGGGATGGGAAGAAGGTATATTGTTATTCATCCTTCTCTAGTGTGCTACGATAATACCAATCCCATCCTGTCGCTTGACCGCTCTGTTGTTCCAGCTTATGCTGAATATTGACAGGTTAAAAGAGCCAATATTAGCTAAAATGACTAGACCAATTTGAATAATCAGGGATTTGTCTATCTAGTACTCGTTGTTGAGACGAATCTATATCTAGCTAAATCTGGAGTTAAAGCTAAAACTAGCTACACCTGGAGTCACAACTAAAAGTAGTTGCTAAGCTGAGGATCAATATAGCTACATAATAGAGTCAATCAAGTCAGCTTGATCAAGCGGGAAAAGAGGGAGCGAGATGCGGGAGATTACGATTGCTTATCAGCGCCTGCTGGAGCAGCATGGCTATAAATATGTCGCTCTGTATCATGCCTTGCGCGAGGGCATACTGAATGGCACACTGCCTGCTCGTAGCCGTCTGCCGTCCACACGCCGAATGGCTGAGATGTATGGTGTATCAAGAGGAATTGTCGCTGAAGCTTATGATCTGCTGCTAGCTGAAGGCTATGTAGAAGCTGCGGTAGGCAGAGGCACCTATGTATCCGAGCAAGTGGATATGACGGATAAGTCAGCTCATACAGCGAATGCCAATAATTTAATAGATGGTAAACTGGAGCAGCAAAACGCAGAACGTTCCATTCCGGCATTGTCTCGCTGGGGACAGCGTATTATGCAACTGAATGTGACACAGACTGCGGAGCCAGCGAATGTGCATGATGATGATCGACACGCGGCATTATCGTCCATCTCCTTTTGCCCGCAGGATCTGGTGCTGCAGGGTAATTCACTAACCGACTGGAAAGCTGCACTCGCAGCCGCTTCTCAGGATATGCAGTCTGCCGATTTTGCTTATGAGATGGATACGATTGGAGATATGCGGCTACGCGAAGCGATCTGTTCTCATGTCGGACGTACACGCGGTATTCGTGCACATCCAGCGCAGGTTATTTTGTATAGCGGTTCGCAGGAGGCGCTGGTACTGCTCTGTCAATTGCTTATTAATGAACAGGAAGCGGTCGTGATGGAGGACCCGTGTTATACAGGCATTATGAGAGCAGTGCGCGCGGCAGGAGGCAGACTGATCGGTGCACCGCTTGATCGGCAGGGCATCATTCCAGCGAACTGGGATTCACGTCTGCTGTTCGTCACACCCGGCCGTCAATTTCCAACCGGTGCGGTATTGCCGCTGGCACGCAGACAGCAATTGCTGCAATGGGCAGATCGGCAGGGCGCATGGATTGTGGAGGATGATTATGATAGTGAGTTTCGCTGGGGTGGACGTCCGCTGGAGCCGCTCAAGGCGCTGGATCATTCCGAGCAGGTGATCTATGTCGGTTCCTTTTCCAAAAGCATGTTCTCCGCATTACGCATTGGCTATGCGATCGTGCCACCAGCGCTGATCCAGCCACTGGTCGCTGCCAAAAGTCTATACGCACCCTTGCCATCTTCGCCGCTGGAGCAGCGTGCGCTGGCACGCTTTATGCAGCGCGGCGATTATATGCGTCATCTGCGCAGAATGACGCGGCTGTACCGTCCGCGCTTTCACGAGCTGTATCGCGTATTGACCGAACGTCTGTCTGAGCTGTTCGATTGGATGTATACCGATTCAGGCCTGCACATTTACGGAAGCTGGCGTCTGGAACGCTCGCAATATGAGCGCTTTCGCAGCCGGGCGCTGGAGCTGGGCGTTGTATGGAAGGACGCTTCGCTCTATCAGCTATCTACGGGAGCGCCAGCAGTATGCTTTAGCTTTGCTCATACCGATGAGCAGCAGATCAGACAGGGGATGGAGCGATTAGAGCTAGCGTGGCAACGGACGCTGGAATAGACGCTATTGTATAGTAGGTACACTATAGTATGTACACACATCATAAAGTAAAAATGATAAAGGAGTGAACGGATGATGGAACAGTGTCAAAGTTTGGATGAGGTGCGTGCATGTATTGACCGTTTGGATGGACAGATCGTTCAATTGCTCGGTGAGCGCAGTCAGTATGTGAAGCAGGCAGCCGCTTTTAAAAAGGATACCGATGCGGTTAAAGCACCTGCACGAGTAGAAGCGGTCATCGAGAAGGTACGTGGTCTTGCCATCGCCAATGAACTCAATCCGCTCGTAGCGGAGCAGGTGTACCGTGCGATGATTGCTGCTTTTATCGACGATGAGCTACAGGAGCATGCGCGCTTGCAGCAGGGAGAGCATGCTTCAGCGGAACCGGATCGCAACGCGTAAATATAGCTTGTTTTGCTCATGATCTGCTGATTGCGATACGACTGGAAGGAGAACTGGATCGGTAGAGATCATCCTTCAATTATCCATTCAGCAGATCAGGCCTTGAAGGGGTAAGCTGCGATAGGATCATGAACCGCGTTATAGCCAAATTCCACCAGGGGCATTGACGAAATGATAGTTTTTGCGCAATATAAGCGCATAGAAGCTTTTTGTCATTGTCCCATTCGGGATCGTCAGTTATAAACTGGCATGGTTGTGGCAAGCGGCTAGTTATACGATAATATTTTGAATTTTAGATGTTAGGCATGTATCCTATTGTTGTATCCGATTGCAATGTAGAGTCAAAGCTATCGATAGGCATATTGATGTAATATATAGAAAAAAGGGGGGAATCAGATGCTTGAAGTATCGCCATCTTCATTTGTACTCAAACCGGCTTTTGCCAAAATCTTCTGTGAACCGGAGTGGCGCTGGCCAAAGCGTGAAAAACCGATGCCCAACTACGATCTGTTTTATGTATGGAGCGGAGAGGGCGAGCTGATTCTAAACGGCGAGCCTTATGCGATCAGCAAAGGAAGCTGCTTTCTGTTCCGCCCGGGTGATGAAACGACTGCAACTCATAATCCGCAAAAGCCGCTTGTGCTCACGTATATTCATTTTGATGTGGATGAGCCGGTGAGCCGTGTACCGGTTCGTTATCGGATACTGGATGAGACGATTGATTTTGAATATATGCTTGTACGTTATGTGAGATTGCTGCTGGAGCAAGCCTTTGCAGCAGAGGAGGAGGCGCGCCTCCTTCTAAAGCAGCTTATGATTCATCTATTGCGTGAGGAACAGCGTAAGCCGGTGCCGCGCAAAGTGAGCAATCAGCTCAACGAGACGATTCAGGAAGTGGCTAACTATATCCGCCAGCATCCAAGTCTGGCGCACCGAGTCGAGGATCTAGCTGCTAGAGCAGGCTTATCGCCACGTTACTTCTCAATCAAATTCAAGGAATTAATCGGCGTATCAGTGCAGTCGTACATCATTCGGATGCGGATTGAGCGCGCAGAGCATCTGCTCGTTTATACAGGTATGAATGTGACTGAGGTTGCGGATGCACTGGGCTACCGCGATATTTTCTTTTTCAGTCGGCAGTTCAAGCAGTATACAGGCAAAAGCCCGTCGGAGATTCGCTAATGGATGGTGTAGCTATTGCAATGGTCTTCTATACGTGAATATGAATGTACACGATAGAAGCAACCATGGAATTAAATATAAAATTAAATATAGAAGTGAACAACTACCAATAAAGCCCGGACGCTGGAGATGACTCCTGTCCGGGCTTTATTGGTATAACTTAGTTCATGTATAGCTTATGTTCGTGCATCGCTTAGTGGCTGCTGGTATCCTTAATGCGCTGATACGGGCGTGTAGCTTCCAGATCAAGCAGTGTACCGAGCTTTTCGCCCATTTTGACACGGCTGCCGACGGTAAGCAGCTCATTCGGTTCAAAGGTGTGCTTCTGCATGAGTAGCACAACTGTAGAGCCAAATTCAAAGTATGCAAGCTCATCGCCCTTGTTCCACGATGTGCGTGTCTCGTCAGCATAGCAGATGCTGCTCACATTGAGCGCGCCTACTTTGGCTACAGCGACCTCGCCATAATGGTGAGAGATGTACGTAATCTGACGTTCATTACGACTTAATACCGAACGCATATTGACCATGCTGCGGTCGTTGACGGGATATACCTTACCCGGTATATATTCGCGCTCGGTTTGTCTGCCTGTAACCGGAGCATGAATGCGGTGGTAATCGCGTGGACTCAAATACAGCACGAACATATAACCGTCTCGATAGGATTCCAGACGCGGAGAGTGATTAAGCAGCTCATCCAGCGTATAGTCCTGTCCTTTTACATTCGGAATTAACTGATCGTTGAGCGGTCCCATCGCCGTAATGAGCGCATCGACCGGACTAACGAGTGACATCGGGTCGGCATCAACCGGGCGTGCGCTGGGCTGAAGACGACGCGTGAAAAATTCGTTCAATGTATGATAATCCTGTAACGGTTTTTCTGCTTCTTCTGCCGGAATGCGATAAGCCTGAATAAATTTCGGGATTAACGCGCGGCTGGCCCGTGATTTGGCAAAGCTGCCTGTAAGCCGGGATACCCACTTGCGAGAGGATAGCTCGGTGAGCAGGCGAAACATCGTATTGGCCATGATCCAGGTGATCTCCTTTCCAAAATAAGGAAAAATAGTGCGTACATTCGTTTGCTTCGTTATATTGACACAACTGTGGGATATACGCAAGTGACAAAACGATTCATTGATGCACAGGTCAAACCTACAATCAGGCGACTGCTATCCAAAAACATGGTAAAATAAAGAGAATTAGCGGATAGGTTGCCTGTTCATAAAGAGTAATTGTATACCGTTTGCACATAAAAGTCACTTTATAATCTAACGTATAAGACGACGAAAATAAGGGAATGGAGGCAATAACATGACGACTTTCGGCTTAATCCGGCATGGAAGCACAATATGGAACAAGGAAGGCCGTGCGCAGGGCAGCTCCGATATCCCATTAAATGAAAATGGTTGGCAGCAGGCACGTCTGCTTGGAGAGCGTGTGACAGGGGAGCACTGGGACCGTATTTATGCAAGCGATCTCATAAGAGCACAGCAAACCGCACAGGCGATCGGAGACGCGGCTGGCCTTACGATTACGCTGGATGCGCGTCTGCGCGAGCTGGATGGCGGCTTGATTGAAGGTACAACGCAAGCCGAGCGAATCGAGCGCTGGGGTGAGGATTGGAAGGAAAAGGACCTCGGTCTGGAAACGCCGGAATCGGGTGCAGCGCGAGGTGTTGCGTGCTTGCAGGAGCTGGCAGAGCGCCATCCGGGTGAGCGGATTCTAATCGTGAGTCATGGCGTGCTGCTCAGCCATGTATTAAATGCGATTTTGCAGCAACAGCCGCCGAAGTGGCATTCGCTTGATAATATGTCCATTACCGTTGTGGAGTGCGATGCCGACAGCGAATGGGATTGCGCATTGTACAATTGTACCAACCATCTGCTACCATATGAGGCGAAACCGGCAGAATAATAGCCGTAAGCGAATAGGGAAAGGGTGAAGCAGATGCAGTTGAAATGGTTGGAATGGGCGAAGCAAATTCAAGCGATTAGTCAGGCAGGATTAGAATATTCGCGCGATGTATACGATATTGATCGCTTTCAGCAATTGCGTGAGCTGAGTATCGAAATTATGCAGCAATATACCGCGGTGGAGAGTGAGCAGATTCGCGAGCTGTTTGCTGCTGAGACAGGCTATGCGACGCCCAAGGTGGATGTGCGCGGCGTCGTTTTTCGCGATGAACGCATTTTAATGGTGAAGGAAAAGATTGACGGTCACTGGTCACTGCCGGGAGGCTGGGCAGATATCGGACTGTCTCCAAAGGAGATTGCTGTCAAAGAGGTGCGCGAGGAGTCGGGTTATATCGTAGAGCCTATCCGATTGCTGGGTGTGCTGGACAAAAAGTTTCATGCGCACCCGCCTTCTCCTTGGCATGTGTACAAAATGTTTATCCTGTGCGAACTTACCGGCGGGGAAGCAAGTACAGATACAACGGAGACGACCGAGGTTGGATTTTTCGCTGAGGATGAGCTGCCGCCATTATCGGTAGAGCGTAATACCGAGCAGCAGATTCGGACGTTGTTCCAGCATTTACGTGATCCGCAGTTGCCTGTGTTTTGTGATTGATCGGCGATGTGCTTTCATGAATAACGATAAACGCCATTTCGGGCTGACTGCTTATCATACATATGGAGCTTTACAAGCTATGTGTGCAAGCGGGCGATGCGTGATTAGATGGCTATATGCTATCGTTGCTGTATTGTTACTATATATGGAGACTCGAATATCCCTACCAAAACATACAGCAGAAAATGCTGCGAGATAGGATGGCTGTAGTGTGGAATACTAGAACGTTCTGTCATTTGGATCAGATGAAATGTAGACCAACGTGAACCGCTCCGCTCTAATAAGAGGGGGAGCGGTTTATTTTGATTTGGAAAAATAGTTTTCGTATAGTGATCGTTTCTTTGTATATAGACCGCTGTATGCTGTAGACCGCTGTATGCTGAGTATAGACATAGACCGCTTTTTCGTATAAACATAAGTTCGTCTGCATGGATTCGTGCTCATCGTGTTATTGTATTGGTCCAATCCTAACTCCCATTCTAAATTCCTATCCATCAACACCATTCGCTAGTGTAACCATAGCAATAACACGGGCAAGGTAATAATCGAGCCGAGCGTCGTCCACAGGATACAGCGCGAAACCAGCCGTGGTGCTGCGCCAAATTGCTGCGCAAGAATGACGGCATTAACAGCCGTAGGCATCGAGGTGAGCACGAGCAGCACGTTGAACAGCGTTCCTTCCACACCGAGCAGGATCAGCAAGAGCCATGATACGAGCGGAGCAGCGACCATTCGTAGTCCAATGCCTGCCCAGAACGCGCGCGGCGATGCGGCGACATCATCAGGGGTGGAGGAGCTTGAACCGACATGGATCATCTGCGCACCGAGCACAGCGAGCGCTAGCGGCGAATAGGCAGCAGCGAGCATGGCAAAGCCATCATCGAGTGCAGCAGGTAAGGATAATCCAGATAATCGCAAGATTGAAGCGAGGATCGCTGCATAGACCGCGGGCAAACGGAATACAGCATAAAAGGCTTGCTTGACCGAAAAATGCGAGCGTGCTGCGAAAAAGACACCGACCGTATTCACAATAATCATCTGTCCGATGACAAACACGGATGCTTTGTCCAGCCCGAGCTGCCCGAATGCCAGTAGCACGAGCGGCAAGCCGTAATTGACACAATTGGTGAACATGGAGATCAGCGTCAATCCTGCTTGCTCCTGCTGAGGGAGTCGCAGCAAACGCCCAAGCACGAGCGCCAGCAGCCACATGACGACCAGACTGATTAAGGAGAATACAACCGTTACGCTCACATCAGACATGGACAATTCCGCATGCAGTAAGGTGTGGAATACGATCGATGGTGTCAGTATGTATAGCGATACGGTAGCGATAGGGCGTGTATCCAAACCGCGAAAACGTCGGAGCAGTACACCACCAATAACCGGAAGCGAAATAGGCAGGAAAATCTGGTACATCGTAGACAGCAATTGAAGCAGCATCACGTTCATCCTTTCTGGTAGCGAGCAAAGAATTCCACGCCTATATGTGTATATAGATGGAGAATGCACGATATGAAGATGCTGTTCACTTTACTATGACCGTAGTCTATAATCCAATACTCGATTCCTATGTGTTTATAGATTAAAGCTATATGATATATATTATCTTATTGATCTGTGCTATAAACCTTTGCTATAAAGCGGTGGTTTATACATGATTCGTCCGATCTCATTATTTTAGTAATCATACTATGCAGAGTGTTCCAGATAACGATTGTAGCGTAGCTTTTATAGCTGCATACTAAGCACAAACAACACAACAAACAACACAACAAACAACACAACAAACAACACAACAAACAACACAACAAACAACACAACAAACAACACCTCCTTTGCTGCTGGATCAAACCCGTGCAGTTCGAGAGGTGTTATTTGCCATTACAGTTATGTCAGTATCCTACTTTGTATCATTAAAACATCGTATTGTTGTTCGCAGACTTCTCAGGTACTTGCTGTACTACGTCCCAGTGCTCTACAATTTTCAGCTTGCCATTAATCGTTTTCACACGGAACATATCCATAACGGCTGCACCACGATCATCCTTGTTGTTTTGTGCATGCACATGCAGCGCAACGATATCGCCTTCAGCCACGACGCGTACGATATTGTTACGGCTATCCGGGTTGCTTTTCAGCATCGGGATAAACGATTCCAATGGCTTGCGTCCGGTGGGTACGCTTGGATTATGCTGGATATAATTCTCATCCACGTATTTATTCAGCGCATCGCCGTCTTTTTTGTTAAAGAAATCATTATAGAATGTCGTCACTAACTTCACATTGGCAGCAACCTGTTTGGAGCTAGTTGGTGTCACCTGCACAGGAGTACCTGCCAGCGGGAACATTGTATTGTTGTTTGCAGATTTCTCAGGGATTTGCTGAGCCATATCCCAGTGTTCTTTAATTATTGGTTTGCCATTCACGCGTTCGACACGGAAAATATCGACAACCGCCATACCGCGATCCGATTTGTTCGTTTTCGCAAGGCTATGCACCAGTACAAGATCACCCTGAGCGATAATACGTTTGACCTCCACATTGTATTGCGGGTTCTGCTTCACAAATGGAGTGAAGAAATCAACAAATGCCTGACGTCCGTTGCCAGCGAGCGGATTATGTTGAATATAATCGTCGGCGATGTATTTGCTTGCTGTATCCAGCTTATGATCCGTAAAAATGTCCTTGAACATATTCAGCACAAATTGCTTATTCTGAGCCAGCTTTTTCTGATTAGCTTTCTCACTGCTTTGCTGCGAAGAAGGGGCAGCGGTAGTCGCTTTGGCAGTTTTAGCTTTTGCCGAAGCGGAAGATACAGTAGAGGTGCCGCATTCAGAGGCTGCAGCACCTGCAACGCCAGCCGTAGATAGGGCAAGTGCAGAGGCAAGGGTCATGGACAATAAAGCATAGCTTTTTTTCGGCATAATATCACTCCTCTAATTTGGATGTGCAAGCAGCACGTACTGCTCGAATACAACGATTGTAACCTGTAACATTACAAGTTTCAACTTCGCTCAATGATCACTTGCTACACCTGACCAAAAAGATGCAGCAGCAAGCTTTTATGTAAGCCCAGCAAGCATTTAAAAAGTATAATAACAGTCAAAAAACCTCCGTTATCCGCAAAAATAAGACATAAGCCCCGCTATTTCATACAATCTTCATCAATAACAGGGACTCCCCACGAAACGAGTCATACACCGTCTAGCCAAAAGTGAGCATTTAGTCTTGTTTCCTCAAAACCAACAGCCAACACATGCTCATATAAAAGCCGCTCCATCACAGACGGAACGGCTTTTAAAAAGCTTTGAATTTACTTATTTACGTCATTACAATTGTTCTGGAGTTCTGGAGTTCTGGAGTTCTGGAGTTCTGGAGTTCTGGAGTTCTGGAGTTCTGGAGTTCTGGAGTTCTTGAAAGGTAACGGTTCAACAAAATATTTTATGTATCGGTATACCAACATGCAGCATACCATAGCTTGTCTCTATACAACTTCATTAACTCTATTGATTGAACTCTATTGATGCTATTCATTAAAAAAGCTAAATAAATTGAGAGAATTGAAATTCATTGATTGCGTGTAATATTCATGTTGCACTCCGCACAGAACGGAGGGAAGGAAATAAGGGGAAAGGACGACCTTTGAGCCCGGGAATCTACATTCTCTTCCCATTCGTAGATTCCTGGGCGATACCGGAGTCCGTCCCCTTATTCCTTCCCAGAGTGGTTGCTGCAAGAAACTCAACATCACCTACACAAGAAATCGTGAACTTTTAATCAATAGCGTCAAACACCACAGGATACTCCTGCACCCCAAACACAAACGCACTCTGAATCGGCTTCAACGCCGCCCCCGCTTCCAGCTTCATCTCACGCATATGAGCAAGCAACGTCTCCAGTACAATCCGCCCTTCCAGTCGAGCCAGCGGTGCACCAAGACAGAAGTGAATCCCAAAGCCAAAGCCCATATGCTGGTTCGGCTTGCGATCCGGCACGAATTGCTCGGATTGTGAGAATTTACGCTCATCCCGGTTAGCCGCACCGACCCATGAGATAACCTGCTGTCCAGGTTGAATCGTCTGTCCTTGCAGCACTACTTCCTCGCTCGCTACGCGTCCAATTGCTACGATCGGCGGATAATAGCGTAGCGTTTCCTCTACCGTCGTTGGGATCAATGCTGGTTGCTCGGCAATACGCTGCTGCAACTCCGGCTGCTCACACAGAATGCGGACAGCATTGGTAATCAGATTCGTAGTTGTCTCATTCCCAGCCACCAGCAGCAAAATGCAAAAGCGTACAATTTCCAGATCACTCAGCTTCTGTCCTTCAATCTCCGCTTCGATCAGCAACGAAACGAGATCATCTTTTAACGCATGGCGACGCTCATTCACAATATTCATAAAATATTGATCAAGCTCCTCATGTGCCTTTGCCTTTTCATCCATTAATTCTTGAAAAGCTTCTTCGCTATCGTCGCGCGCTCCTTTGACAAGCAGGTCGGACAGATGCTTGAACATATTACGATCCGATGTAGGTACACCAATCAGCTCCGCGATCACGATCACAGGCAGTGGTCCTGCCAGCTCGTGTACCAGATCGATGCGCCCGTTAGGGAGATGCGAGCTTAGCAGATCCTCGGCAATGCTACGAATATGAGGAGCAAGCTGCTCGATCTTTTTCGGTGTAAACGCCTGGTTGACCAGATCGCGTAATTGTTTATGCTTTGGCGGGTCCATATACAGCAGACTTTGGTTGCTGCGATTGCGCTGCGATGAGAACAGCTTTGGATTTTTCAATACATATTGTACGTCTTCATAACGGAATACATCCCAGCATTTGCGATTCTCATCATAGCGAACGGGTGTCTGCTCCAGCAGCTCGTTATAAGCGTTAAATGGATAAAGCTGTTTATCCACCGTATTTAGCTCACGCATCGGGATATAGTTAGCATACTTGGTTGTCTGATTCATACATATCCTCCTTGACTGATTGAGTTGTAACTCGAAAAACAAGTGTTTCTTCCATTCCACTTTGATAGTTTATATATATTTATTTACATATATAATCTCTATTATATCGTTTTCAGATTCAATATACAAATTTTGGATGTTTCCTCTTTCTATTTAACCTTGTTATCCGCACTGGACACATCCTTATGCGGGTTGGAATCTGATAAAAGACTCAGAAAGCTATAATGGTTTCCAGCGAGAGTGCATGCTATAGTGGTTGGGTACATAATGAAAGTACAGATTTGCAGTACATAAAGCGTAGCTGAGAGGAGCAGAAGCAATGGAGCAGCATACACTCGTTATTCGAGAAGTGAAGCATGAGGATATGCCAAGACTTATCGTATTAATGGATCAGCTTGGCTATCCGGTATCGGAGGAGCATTTCCAGACGCGTTTTGCAGCTTTACAGGAGCATGTGGATTATCAGATGTATGTAGCCGAGTCCGATGGGGAAGTGGTGGGTATGATCGGATTGATCAAGGAGCTACGGTTTGAGCGTGATGGTATACATGTGCGCGTAGGTGCGCTTGTCGTTGATGAGCGTTACCGCGGAAGTGGTATCGGTCGAGCACTGTTGCTTGCTGCTGAAGGCTGGGCGGGTACGGTTGGTGCGCACGCACTGGCACTCAATAGTGGGAATCGGGAGGAACGAACAGGAGCGCATGACTTCTATCGACATCTTGGATTTACCGGTACATCGACCGGGTTTGTAAAGCCACTGCAATAATTCAGTAACAGTATGAAGTATGATTAGTTACAGCAGACAGGGAAAGGCGGTGACGGCACATTCGTATTGTGCGCTCACCGCCTTTTCATAATCTGTGTTGCTTCCGTTTATCCATCCAAATGAACCGAACAGTCGTAGCTAATTGTCCTTCATAAAGATGAAGCTCATTTATAGAAATTATCTTTCTTAATCAGAGTTGATTTCCTTATAAAGGTTACTTTTTTCACAGGGAAGAGACGGCTTTTTTTGGTGATGCAGCACGGGGTTGACCACTAACAGACAGATTCGTCCACATCCGCAGCAGCTTTTCCACCGGACCATAACGGTAGTGTCGCAAATATATTGGACTGAGCAGCCATTGCAGCATATAAATGCCCAGCGCAATGATGGTGCCCATAGCTACACCAAGCTGACCAAACCAGCCAAAGCCGTAGCCGTAAAATAGCGTCGTCGCGATCACACTTTGCAGTAAATAGTTAGTCAAAGACAATTTACCTACTGCTTCAAAATTGTGCATCCAGCGACGTTCGCCCACCGTGACATAGATCCATGCAAAAGCAAACACATATCCAACCGCCAGCACCGGGCCGCCAAATAGAACCGCTAGCGTTTCCCAGTCCAGTACAGTGATGATCAGTGGTGTCAGCTTGAGCACCAGACCGAGCGGTACGAATAAGAGTGTAGCGCGTAGATATAATGATTTCTTAGCGCTAGCTTGCTCGAATACCCCTTGCTTCGCCATATACATACCGAGCCAGAACAATGGAATATATAACATCGATGTGGTAAGCAGCAGCAAAAACATCAGCACAAAGCTGAATGCAAATGAGCCAAATGGTGTCTCCGTATTGCGATGCAGCAAAATATCCAGATAACTGCCCTCGCTGTACACGGACAGCATATTCAGCAGATAAGAATGATCCGCCGCCTCACTGCCCGAATCAGACACAAACAGGCTGACCAGGCCAATCAACAGCAATATACCGAACCCGAGTGATGTCCATACGAGCAATGTACCGGGACGACAGCGAAGATACAGCAGCAATGCAAAGCCGAACGCTCCATAATACGTTAAAATATCACCTTCCCAGATGAAAAATGCATGGATCATCCCAATCAACATCAGCAGTGCAAATCGCCTGCCCAGATGTGTATAGGGAGACAATTGCCTTCGCTCTAGACTCTCCTTCATTTTCACCATCCCGAATCCAAATAACAGAGCAAAAATCGGCATAAAGCTACCGACCACTAGCACTTCCAGTAGCCCGTTTGTAATATGATCCAGACTGGAAAAAGAAGCAGCCTGAATATCGATCAATCCCCAGCTACCGTATTGAAAAATAAGCATATTCGCGAGTATGATGCCGAGGAGCGAGAAGCCGCGCATCGCATCAATTAACAGTAATCGTGTACCGGATGTGTTCATATGTATTCCTCCATTTTCTCCATCTTTTCATCCATCTATCGTATGGATCGATAGGTTTTCTGTGCGCAACTCACTGCCATCTATACGTTACTACGATTATGTGTTCGATCCGTTACGCTTATTTTCCATTCTTCTACCAGTATATTGAACGATCCACCGTACACCCGAATGTTGGCTTGTCATCTGCTAATTTTACTGATAGCATGGGGGTATTGAGCCTCCGCTCCGGTAGATTGCGGTGGTGAAGGCTTATTTTGGAGTAAAGAGGGAATACGATGAACTGGATCAAATCGAACTTCAGAGTGTCCGATTTTGTAGGCTGGTATGTGATTATGGCCGTGCTGCTTGTCGTGCTGGAGTTTCGCAATAACCCGGATACAGTCGGAGTAGGAAGTGTATTGCTGACCCTGGTGATCGCGATTGTGCCATCTGCCATTTTCAGCTTCTGCTTCCGTATGATTACTGGCTGGATCGTCAAGCTGAACAAGTAAACGCTGCTGATCGCTAGATTGGTAGCAGGGTGAACATGGGGCGGGAGCGCTTGCCAATCGTGCAGGCTGCCCGCCCTGCCTTACATAATCTCATCATTGTCATTCCTGCATGCACCTGTAGAACGTGGATCTAAGAACCCCATTTTGCTAATAGCTGGAGCATCGTTACCTGTAGCAAAATAACAAAGGAGTCTGGACATCATG
This sequence comes from Paenibacillus sp., assembly GCA_039595515.1. Taxonomy (GTDB): domain Bacteria; phylum Bacillota; class Bacilli; order Paenibacillales; family Paenibacillaceae; genus Saccharibacillus. The sequence goes on from JBCNLJ010000048.1 coordinate 35,625, forward strand.
ATTAGTAATGCGATTGCACGCAGAATGCGTGACCTGGAGCAATATGCTCCTATGCTTACCGCGCCGTCGGATCTGGATGAATTTTGGAACCGTACGCTGGAGCGATTCAAGGATAAGCCGTTGAACAGTAAGACCGAGCTGGAGATGACGCCAATGCGCACAGTAGAAGTGCATAAGGTGACGTATGAAGGCTTTGATGATACTCCGTTGTCGGGCTGGTTTGTTCGACCTGCCAATGCAGCAGGACAGCGTTTGCCGTGTATTGTGATGTATCATGGTTATACGGGCAGCAAAGGCTATCCGGAGGAATATGCGCAGTGGGCAGCACTCGGTTATGCCGTATTGGCTATCGATGTACGCGGACAGGGTGGGGAAACAGGTAACCATCTGTCATCCGAGTTCGGTATGAGTGCAGGCTGGCTGTCGCAGGGCATTCTGGACAAGGAGAAGTTCTATTATCTGGCGATTACGATCGATGCTTTGAAAGCGGTTCAATGGGTAGCCGAGCGTGATGATGTGGATCGTGAACGTATTGCGGTATATGGAGCGAGTCAGGGCGGCGGGCTGGCGCTTATCACAGCGGCATTAAGTGATATTCCGGCTGTTGCAGTCGCCAACATTCCGAATATGTGTCATATGGACTTTGGCATTCTTAATTCGGAAAGCTCATTGAAGGAGGCCGCACAATTCGTTAGCCGTCATCCGCAGCATTTGCAGCAGGTGCTCCAGACGCTCAGCTATTTTGATATGCTGAATCTGGGGGATCGCATTCGGATTCCGCTGCTCGTCTCCTGTGGATTAAAGGATATGGTGTGCCTGCCGGAAACGATCTTTGCTGCATATAATCGGATTCGTGCGGATAAGCAGATGGCGGTGTATCCATTTGACGGTCATTATGTCGGGCCGTATCATACGCGCCGTACGATGGAATTTTTGCAGCAACATTTTGGATAAAGCTATATTTTAGATACAAGTAGTGTTTTTCACTGTTGTTGTGTACGTTGCTTATATTGTGTACAGTTGTCTGAGTCGTATTAATGAAGGAATGAATGTAAGCCCGACATAATGTTGAATAGAGTGTTCCAACTGAGCGTATACGTTTTACAGCAAGCTCAAGCGCTCAGCGCTAAGTCGTAATGGATCATTCATTTACGGCGATAATGACGCTTGTACAAAGTATGGAAATGATAAAAGCCAACCCGGTGCGGTCTGTAATATGCATCGGGTTGGCTTTTTATCATTATTGCCCTTTTTATCATTATTGACTGAATCGATTGAAAAAATAGCAGCTTGATGGAATGCAATAGCCACTTCGCTTGGATCGAACCTCATTAAACGAACATCTAAGACGCCACAGCGGCAGACTTGCGCTGAAGCGTAAGCAGCAGAATCAGTCCGATAATACAGCCTGTACCGAGCCATTGAAACAGACCGAATGGCGTATGCAGCCAGAAGACGGTCGTTACAACCGCAGCCAGTGGTTCCAGACTGCCCAGTAAGCTCACTTCACGGGCGGGTAAATAGTGCAGGCTACTCACATAAAACCAGAATGCCAGCATCGTCCCGAAAACGACCACAAACAGTATATACAGCCACACCTCTACAGTCATCCGGGAAACATCTACCTGCCACGGCGGATGAATGATGCTCATTCCACAGCCACCGATGACCATCGCCCAGCCGACAATCGTTAAGGAATCATATTGTCGGATGAGCTCGGCTGCATACAATGTATAGAAGGCAGCCGTTACACCGGACAATATCCCCCATACGATTGCAGGTACAGGTACGGCGAGTCCCGCCAGCGAGCCGTTAGTTAGCAGCAGGAAGCAGCCAAGCAATGCCAGTGTGACCATAACCAGATCGCGGATCGTTAATGCCATTTGTTTACGTAGCAGCAAATATACGATAATCATCACCGGTGATAAATATTGCAGTAGCGTAGCAACAGCAGCATTGCCATGCTGAATGGACGCCATATACGTATACTGTACGGCAAGCATACCCACGATGCTGAACAGCATGAGCCGGGCGACCGTAGCTTTATTTTTCCATACCGCCATCATCGAGGCACGGCGTCCCAGCAAAAGCTGGAGCAGCAGTAAGAGCAGACCGGAAGCGATCAGGCGGGTACTGACGAGCCAATTCACATCGATGGCATATTGTGCAAATAGCTTCTTAGCAACCGTACCGCCGATTCCCCAGCAGGTGGCACCTATAATCACGAAGGCAAGTCCTTTATTTCTTGCTGATCTGAGCATATATCCTATCTCCTCTAAAAATGCAATGATAGAATGAGCATAACGGAATACATAGTGAGAAAATATCGATATTTCGTCAAAAAATAACACTGGATTGAGGTGAGATCATGCCCGCAATCAATTTTAAAATCGATACCACCAGCCTTCAAGAGCTAACTGCGCATCGTACAACGACATTACCGCTTGCATGTTATAAGACGGATATTCGTCAGCATGTGCAGGGACATATTCCGCTGCACTGGCATGACGAGCTGCAATTTGTACTCATGCTACATGGGAGTGCGCGTTTTCAAATCTATGATCAAGAGCTGTATGTACAGCAGGGAGACGGATTATTTATTAATAGCGGTAGCTTGCATATCGCAGAGGCTGCTTCAGAGGGAGAATGTACGTATATCTGTCTGAATGTAGCCGCTCATTTTATAACGGCTCATGATTTGTATGCTGTCTGTGTGCATCCTTATGTGCAGGCGACGAATTTACCTTTTATTCCGATTCCATGCAGTGAACGATGGGGAAGTGCGATTTTGCAGGGGATTAACGAGCTGTGGGCGTTGCTGCAGGAGCGTCCGCCATTTTTTGAGATGGAGCTGGCGGTGCGATTGGCATCGATGTGGCAGCATCTGATCACGAGCGGATTCCAGCCCCGGTATAGCCAGGCGGAAATGATTAAGAACGAGCGTATTAAGCAGATGCTGGAATGGATTCATATCCATTATGCTGAAAAGGTGACGCTGGATGAGCTTGCCCATGCAGGGCAATTAAGTCGTGCGGAATGCTGTCGTTATTTTCGTCGATTTTTCAAAACGACACCACTGAATTATGTGACGGATTATCGGGTAGGACAAAGCCTGATTTTACTTCAGCAGGATCAAAGTGTGACGGAAGCCGCGTACCAGGTAGGCTTTAATAGTACAAGTTATTTTATCGAGCGCTTTCGTAAGGTGATGCATATGACACCATTAGCTTACAAAAAGCAGATGCAGGACGATGAATCCAATAGACGATAAATAGACTAAAAGCGATTTCAAATCATCTGGATATCGCAGGAGACATAGAACTCGCTTGTATATCAGAATATTTGATTAAAGGTCAAAAAAGGTCGAATAATAAGCGACGATACAATATTTTAAAATAATCGTCATAGATTGCCTGTAATCGTCGTAAATGACCGAAAATCGCTTTTGTTGTATCAACATTGGGGAGCTATAATAAAGTCAAAAGGTCAGTGAAGGTCAAAGTAGACAACAATATGGGTGATCGGTGATGGATGGTGCTGGGACGGGTCATATCGCGATCAACATTATTACTCATGTAAAAGTAATAACCAGTAGTTATAGCCATTACCGGTTGCCAATTGCTGAATGTCTCATTTGATCTCACACTGATCGATATTTAATCTATTCCAATACGATTCACTAAAGGAGGATGCTTTATGTTTGATCTGGTTCCATTTGGTAAACGTCGTGAGGATGCATTTGGTCAGTTGATGAAGTCCTTCAGTGATGCGTTTAATGATGATTTCTTTGCTCCGCTCAAATCGAGCACATTGTCATTCAAAACCGATATTCGGGAAACCGAGCAGGCATATCATGTGGAGGCCGAGCTGCCAGGTTTTAACAAGGACAATATTCATATCGACTATGCTGCACCTTACTTGACGATCAAGGCGGTACATCAGGAAGAAAACAACACCGAAGATACGGAAAAAGGACAGTTTCTCCGCAAGGAACGTCGCTATGGTGAATATGTGCGTCGCTTCTATGTAGAGGATATCGATGCCGACGGTATCGATGCTACACTCAAGGACGGTCTGCTACAACTGGAAATTCCAAAACGTCAGCGCCCGGAAGGTCGTCGGATCGAGATTCAGTCAGCAGAATAAGTGCCAGCGCTTGTTTGAATGGCTGGTAAATTGGCTTAAAAATAAGTAAAATAAGGATTGATACGCTTCACCAGAGAACGATAACGAAACGATCATACTGAAATGATCATACAACGTCTTAACGGACTGCTATGAGGTGCATTGTAGATATAAAGGCTATAATGCACCTTTGTTATATATTTTATTGTATATGAAGCTAAATACTGCTACGTACACATAAGTACACGCGTATACGTACAGATATAGTCATAAGCATATCGATATGAAAGGAGGGAGAATATGCCCCGTAACTATTATGAGGTGCTTGGCGTTCCGGCGACAGCCACCGCGCAGGAGATTAAAAAGGCATACCAGAAGCTTGCCAAGCAGTGGCACCCGGATGTGAACAAGGCGGAGGAGGCAGAGTCGCGTTTCAAGGAGGTTGCTGAAGCGTATGAAACGCTTGGTAATGAGCGCCGCCGTGGACAATACGATGAGCTGCTAAAGCATGAACAGACAAGACGCCAGTATGAAAATGGTGGCGGTACGACATCCTCATCCGGTTCCCGTTCTGCGGCTGGTAGTGGCGGTACACGCTATGAGTACCGCACGAATTCGAGCTATACCGAAGAGGATCTGTTCGATATGTTCTTTGGCGAGCGGATGAATGGATTCGACTTTTTTGGTGATTCGGCAGGCGCTTTTACCGGCGGGTATATGGGGGCAAATCCACAGGCACGTACAACCAAAGCAACGATGAATATTACGCTGGAGCAGGCTTATCGTGGGGATCAACTGCCGATCAAGCTGGGAGATTCTAATATTCATGTGAAAATTCCAGAACGCATTCAGACAGATCGTACGATTCGTATTCGCGGCACAGGCAGTAATGGCATTCGTGCGAATGAGGAATTGCTCATTACGCTGCATATTCTCCCTCATGCTGTATTTCGTTTGGACGGAAAGCATCTGCAAGGTACACTGCAAATTGCACCGTGGGAAGCTTTATTTGGTACGCAATCGCAGATTCAGCTTCCAGACTTATCTCGTGTAAAGGTCAAGGTGCCTGCGGGTATACAGGCTGGACAGCAGCTACGGATTCCCGGTAAAGGGATGAAGGACGATGAGCATGGCTATGGTGATCTGATGCTGGAGATCGAGGTGATTGTGCCTGAGGTGTTGAGCGAACGCGAGCGTGAGCTGTATCAGGAGTTGTCGCGTACGAACGGCTACCGTGCACGGATCAAGCGTCAGCCTTAACATGTAGTGGAAATGAGGAAGCGTTGGAGCTACTCATTTTATAAAAATAGAATTGTCATCATGCAAGTTGTTATCTAAACTAGCATAACTGCCATATGCATGATGAACATAATCCAATCGAAATATTATGAAATATACACCATTGGACTGAGCAAATCATTCATGTGCTCGTTCTGGGAGGGAGAGAAGTATGGATTATCATAAATTAACGAATAAGCTACAGCAGGCCGTAGCCTCTGCACAATCGCTGGCGACAGGGATGGGGCATCAGGAGATTACGACTGCCCATCTGCTCAAGGCGCTATTGGAGCAGGATGCTGGCTTGCTGCCAAGATTGCTACAAAAAATGAATATTTCTCCGGATGTGATTGCACGTCAGAATGAAGAATTGCTGCGCCGGAAGGCGAGCATTAGCGGCTCGTCTGCGGTCAGTCGTTATGCATCGGCAGGGCTGCTACAGGTGCTGAATCAAGCGGAGAAGGAAGCGGCGGAGATGAAGGACGAATTCGTCGCTGTTGAGCATGCCGTGCTGGCGCTATTATCGAGCGATGAGCCAGGCAACCGCGAGGTGCGCCAGCTACTTAATCAGCATGGAATGAAGCGCGATACGGTACTGGAGGCGTTAACCGAGATTCGTGGACACCAGCGCATCACGAGCAAAGACCCGGAAGCAACCTATGAGGTGCTGGAAAAGTACGGACGTGATCTGGTCGCTGAGGTGCGTATGGGCAAGGTTGACCCGGTTATCGGTCGCGATGACGAGATTCGCCGCGTAATCCGTATTCTGTCGCGCAAAACAAAAAACAATCCGGTACTGATCGGGGAGCCGGGTGTTGGTAAAACCGCCATTGTCGAAGGGCTTGCCCATCGAATTGTACGCAAGGACGTGCCAGAAGGATTAAAGGATAAAATGATCTTCTCACTCGATATGAGTGCGCTTGTAGCGGGAGCGAAGTATCGTGGTGAGTTTGAAGAGCGCCTGCAAGCTGTGCTGCGTGAGGTGAAGGAGAGCAACGGACAGATTATTTTGTTCATTGATGAGCTGCATACGATTGTGGGTGCCGGTAAAACCGAAGGCGCGATGGATGCAGGGAATATGCTCAAGCCGATGCTTGCTCGCGGTGAGCTGCATTGTATCGGTGCGACGACACTGGATGAATATCGCACCTATATTGAGAAAGACCCTGCACTGGAGCGTCGCTTTCAGCAGGTGCTCGTAAGTGAACCGGATGTAGAGGATACGATCTCGATTTTGCGCGGGTTGAAGGAACGATTTGAGGTTCACCACGGCGTGAAAATTCATGATAACGCGATTGTAGCGGCGGGTGTACTGTCAGATCGTTATATTTCCGACCGCTTTTTACCGGATAAGGCGATTGATCTGATCGACGAAGCGTGCGCGATGATCCGCACGGAGATTGATTCGATGCCAGGTGAGATGGATGAAGTAACACGCCGCATTATGAAGCTGGAGATTGAAGAAGCTGCTTTGAAAAAGGAAACAGACGACCTTAGCCGCTTACGTCTGGAAGCATTACAGCGTGAGCTTGCCGATCTCAAAGAAAAGCAATTAGAGATGAAAGCACGCTGGGATAAGGAAAAAGAAGGCATCGAGCGCGTCAATGAGCTGAAAAAGCGACTGGAGCAGGCGCGCGTTGATCTGGAAAATGCGCAGGAGGAATACGATCTGAACCGTTCTGCCGAGCTGAGCTATGGCATTATTCCCGATCTGGAGCGTCAGCTCAAGCAAGCAGAGGAGGAAGCACAGCAGGATCAGGAAGGACGCTTGCTACGTGAAGCAGTGACCGAGGAAGAAATCGCTGATATCGTCTCACGCTGGACAGGCATCCCGGTTAGCCGCCTCGTTGAAGGTGAGCGCGAGAAGCTGCTGCGTCTGGAAGAAGTTCTGCATGAACGCGTCGTAGGACAGGATGAAGCCGTACAGCTTGTTGCCGATGCAGTCATTCGCTCGCGCGCAGGCATCAAGGACCCGAATCGTCCGATCGGCTCGTTCCTGTTCCTTGGCCCAACCGGTGTCGGTAAGACCGAGCTAGCCAAAGCGATTGCTGCCTCCTTATTTGATCGCGAGGAAAATATGATTCGTATCGATATGTCGGAATATATGGAGAAGCATAGCGTATCCCGTCTTGTCGGTGCGCCTCCGGGCTATATCGGCTATGAAGAAGGTGGACAGCTAACCGAAGCCGTACGCCGCCAGCCGTATTCGGTTATTTTGCTGGATGAAGTCGAGAAGGCGCATCCTGATGTATTCAACCTGCTCTTGCAACTGCTGGACGATGGACGGCTGACCGATTCACAGGGACGCAGTGTCGATTTTAAAAATACGATCGTTATTATGACATCGAATATTGGTTCTGTACATCTGCTGCAAGCGATGGAGCGCGAAGGTGAGATTAGCGAATCCGTTCGTCAAACCGTCATGCGCGAGCTGAACAGCCATTTCCGCCCTGAATTCCTGAACCGTGTTGACGATATTGTCATCTTCAAGCCACTGAGCCTGAACGAAATTCAGCAAATCGTACTCAAACTCGCCGACGGCTTACGCGCTCGCCTTGCCGACCGCCAGATCAGCCTGCACATCAGCGACGACGCTGCTCGTCTGATCGCCGATGAAGGCTTCGATCCCGCCTATGGCGCACGTCCGCTGAAGCGATTCATCCAGCGTGCCCTGGAAACGCGAGTAGCAAGAGCCTTGATCGCAGGCGAAGCCACCCCCGGCTCAATCGTAGAAGTAACCGCCGTAGACGGCGAGCTGCAAGTGCATATTCAATCCGGTTCATCCGGCGCAGACCAGACACCTGAGCCGATGACGGTGTTGTGATGGGTGTACATCGCTTATTTTAAATACAGCTTCATGATTGTATAGAATATACATGCAAGCTTGTCGCTCGATGCTTTAAACACTTGGGGAAAAATAAGAGGACAGACTGCTGTCTCGTACAGGACTCTACGAAGTGAAATGAAGCGCAGATTTTGATGTGTTTAACACTTATGCAAGTTTGCATAAAGTTTACAACATCGATAAAAAGAGAGGAGTGCTATTCGATAAGGCACCCTCTCTTTTTGACGTTTTTATCACAAACTATATCCAGAAATTCATATGCCTCATTATTGAAAGAAGTATACAGCATGTAAACAGGCTCGACGAACACATTTCAATTCAAACGACATAAAGATCGATACAGCTAGAAAAAAATTGTAGTCGGCTACAAAAAATGATAAAATTTATGTAGTCAAGGAGGTTGATGACATGCGTACTAATACTATTGTAATTGATAAGGTCAAAGCTTGGATGGCGAATAACGATAAATCTCATCAATGGCTTGCTGATGAACTGAATGTGAGTAAATCATTAGTAGGACATATGTTATCTGGTAAGCGAGCACTTTTACCAAATCGAATTATTGAACTGGCGAGTTTAATGGGAACATCTGTGGAAAAATTGACTAAAGCACCTTCTTCTAAACAAGAACGAATGTTAGTTCAGCTAAGAGGGGAACTGACAAATCGGCGGTCAAAATCAGAATTAAATGCACTACTTTTTGCAATCGAAGATTACATTAGATTAAAGAAGTAGGTGAGATAATGGATCGTAAAAAGCAAGCAGAAGCAACTGCCGAAGCGTTTGCGGCTGATTTTTTAGAAGAAGCAGCGAATGCAACAATTTTTATTGGACCCTATATTGAACGTATTTTAGCCAACAAGGCGAAAGTAGTCTATCAATATGTAGAAGATTCTAACTATTTTGGAGCAGCTATTGAACACATTTCTGGTGACCAGTTTATAGCTTTAAATACGTTTCACCCCTTACGTACTCGCTATTTTACGGCGGCACATGAGCTTTGGCACTTAGCAGAGTTTAGCCGACTTCAAGATGAAGAATTTGATCATGAACGCGCAGCAGACCGATTTGCTGCAGCTATTATGCTACCCAAAGCCATTACAAAGGATTTATGGCTGAAGCTCAATAAACTTTATGAACAGAAAGAAGCTATTATTCATCTGGCGGATATGTCCTCTATGCCTTATGAAGCAGTGGGACGTCGATTAAGGGAATTGGGAATAAACTTAAAAATGAAGAAAATAGATGAGAAGGAATGGCTTCATGAACGTGAGAAGCTGGGGTTACCTGAAAGTCCATTAGATCGGCAGCAACCTCTCAACCAATTTTTTGATTATGTGAACGTCATAGAGGAAGCTCTTGCAGAAAATAGGATAGACTATTTATCCGCATCGAATAAGCTTTCAAGATATAGTCCCGAAAAAGCTGAAATACTTCAGTCCAAAGTAATTAAAGAAATACAAGAGGCCCAAAAGCATGAAGCGTAAAGGGAAAGTCTTTATCGACGCTAATGTAATCATCTATGCCCATGTTTTTGAGCGCGCGGATATCTTTTAATGGATTAATGATTTATATGAAGAAATCTATATCCATATTGAAGTTCTAAATGAGCTTCAAGTTGCTGCTGTTAAAAATAAGGTGAACCAATTTATCGAGTCTGGACAGTGGAGATTATTTGATCCAAACGAAGAAACGTATATTTCTACAGATGAACTATACGATTTATACTATAAATATATAAAAGATATTCAAGAAGCGTTTTATCAGCTTGATGAAAAAAAGGTGAAGCAAGGGCGTCCTTTAAAAAATACAAATGATTTAGGGGAGATGCATAGTTTAGCAGCAGCTATGCTACTTAGTGCAAGTATCATCTGTAGTAATGATTTGGATATTCGTGAAGTTATTGAGGATATGCCTATTTATATTACTGAAAATGAAGAGCAAGAAAGTATACTTATGCAGCAAGACACTCTGGAAGATATTTGTTGTTTTTTTGTTTCTTACGGGATTGCGGAGAGAAGTATAGTCAGAAAATTCTTAAAAGTGGTGCACCCACAACGTGTATCAAACTTTGATCTACGAATGAACTGATTAATTTAACATAAACAAAGCCTAAAAGAGAATGTTTTAATTCATGTAGCTTTAAAAAAACTTGCATACTTACCCATAAGCGCATTGGGTTTGATCTTAGTAGCTATAAAAAGAAGGCTGATCCCAACACAGAACGGAGGGAAGGAAATAAGGGGAAAGGACGACTTACAGTGTTAGCGATTTCCTAACACGGAGTTCAATAAAAAGGGATTTTTGCAAAGCAAAATATCGTACTGCTTACAGGGTTAGTGATCTTCTAACACGGGGTACAATGAAAAAGGATTTTTGCAAAGCAAAATATCGTACTGTTTACAGTGTTAGCGATCTTCTAACACGGGGTGCAATGAAAAAGGATTTTTGCAAAGCAAAATATCGTACTATTTTGAGCACGGGAATCTACAGCTCACTCCTGCTCCGTAGAT
>JBCNLJ010000049.1:0-46216 GCA_039595515.1 Paenibacillus sp.
CAAGATGTAACTTAGTCAACATTTTGCTGACGGTTTGCATTTGTATTCTGGTTAGTATGCATAATATGAGGATGCAGTATTTCCGAATATTCACAGTTGGCTTCTGCTGTATGAATCAAAGTTAATTTAGAAGCCATTGTCAGTCGCAACCAAAACACTATTATTTATGCACCACTGTTATATAGCATATGAATTTTCAGGTTTAGGGAACCGCTTTACGTTTTAAGAGGATCAATTCCTTGTTTGCAGCAAATGCAAGGTTGCTGCAATTCATCATGCTTCCTATGAGCAGGTCTGAATTATGCATTTAATCCTTCAATCTCTACATGCAATTCAAAATCGATTCAAAGAAATCATAGGTAATTCCAACAAAAACAATTCGCAGCGATGATAGATACGATATAAGTATAAAACGATCTACGATTTTTAAAAGTGTACAACAGTCCATCCGCATACAGAACGGAAGGCAGAGAACGATGCCAAAAGACCGACCTTTAAGCCGGGATATGTCCGCTTTCTCCCCATTCCAAGTATCCCGGCTTAACCGGAGGTCGCCCTCATGTTCTCTGCCTGGAGTGGTTGAAGCAAATTAATCCAAAGTAACTACCTCCAGCGAGCATAGCAAATTATAGCACTACACATACGCTATAGCTCCAAACGATCTGCGATTTTTAAAAGTGTACAACAGTCCATCCGCCTACGGAACGGAAGGCAGAGAACGATGCCAAAAGACCGACCTTTAAGCCGGGATATGTCCGCTTTCTCCCCATTCCAAGTATCCCGGCTTAACCGGAGGTCGCCCTCATGTTTTCTGCCTGGAGTGGTTGAAGCAAATTAATCCAAAGTAACTACCTCCAGCTCCAGAGAGCATAGCAAAAATGCAGCCCCGCAAAGGACTGCATGATCTCCTATAGTGCATTATATTCATTAGTCAGACGTGTTGGAACGGCGATATAAGCTGCCTTCTCGGATACCGAATACGATGCGGTCGTCGCATACGCGAAAGGATGCCAGTGGACGTGCTTGTTCAGGTACGGCTTGTAGATCGGCGTACATGCGCTCGGCTACATCGTAGCATTCGCGATCTGTGCACTTGGCATAGGCTCCGAAATATTTTTGCATGATCCAGTATAGCTGCTGGCCCAGTTCATCGGAAGAATGGACATGCGGCAATACGTTGATAATATGTTCAATTTCAATGTTGTATTCATCAGGCAGACACCATTCCCGTAACTTCATTGGGTTCCATTCCATCATATGCAGTGCTACGATGCGGTACGCACGCTGATGGACATTCCCACCATGATTGCTATTCATCCATACTCCTCCTATGCTCCGGCTGCCCGGAGATGCTCTATCTGTATATATGAGCAGTGATTGTGGACTTCTATGGCTCAAAGAAGTAATCCGCCTGTTCTGTGCCAATGTCAGCATGCCATCCGGCAAAGTACAAGCAGGCCTGTCGGGAAGAATGTTGAAGTCTATCGAATATACCGCAACGATTCACAAGTGAATCACATTCTGGCATAAATGCGTAAGAAGCCGCAGTTTTGCCAGAAGACAATGTGCTGAAAGCACCAAGTCTATTATCCAACTTATCCGTAATCCGGACTCTCTTCCACAACTCCCCAGTTGCCGCGCGTCTAAACACGACCGTTCCTGTAACAGAACAACTGGGTAAAACAAGCAAAAAGCCATATAAAAGGGATTTTAACGGCATGTACGTTATACGTTTAAACGTCATTTCCGCTTTCCCGTGCAAGCTGTCTTGCATACAAAATTATGAACGAGGAAGCCGTACCTGTAAATGCGTTAAAAGACCCACAAATGGATATCTGATGTAGATGAAGACCTAGATCCGATTACGAAAGCAAGCGATCGGGTAAAAGATGGCTAGAGGGCAAATTACCTGTGAACTTTTATCGGTAATCGCCCACATTGCATATGCCATTACTTTATAACAAAGGACTGATCACAATGACTGAACAAAATGATATCAAGCAAGTACAGGAATGGCTGAATCGCTATATCGGCACGACACTTGTCATCGAAAAGCAGGAGCTGGATGATACCGATACGATCCACTTTACGCTTTCCGGCGTAGATGAGCGTAGCCAGGACAATGAGATCGACGATTATTTGGAAAGCGCACTGCTGCTGCGCGGCGAAGGTCGTACGCAAAATGCTGAAGGCGAAAGTGTACCTGTACCCGGCGATACGTATGAGATCATTACCCATGATTTGCGTATTGATGAAATCAACGATGAGCAGCTACATCTGAACACAGAGCGCGCCACGTATAAAGTATCCGCCAAATAAATCGTCTTGACGTAAATGATAGCCTAAATCAAAGGCCACTTTCGATATGAAGCATCCTGCTGCCAGGTATATTCGTTCTTTTAACATGAGCTAATGTACAGGCGGGATACGTTCGATATCGCAGGTGGTCTTTTTAAGTTCAATACACTCCGTCTGTATATTAATCAGCTTCTCATTCTACTTCTGCTTCTGCTTCACTTCTGCTTCTTTTTCTAATGGCTTGTTATGTAAATCCGTAATCAATCCACGTCGACATGATGAGGAGGACGGCTTGTTAATGATGCCGTCCTCGATGCAGGTGTTATTTTTTCTTAATCTTCTCCAGTTCAGCATACATATCTGGCAAGTGCTCTCTGAGCGCTGGAATGGGATCAGGGTACGATAAATCCATCTCTTCCAGTGTTCTGGTCACAATCTGTAACACTGCAAGATCGCGATACCAGCGGTGATCCGCAGATACGATATGCCACGGATGCTTATCGGTTGCGCAGTGCTTGAACAGATCCTCATAATACTCCTGGTATTGATCCCAGTATTGACGTTCATGCAGATCACTTTCATCGAACTTCCAGTTTTTATGCGGCTTTTCGATGCGGTCAATCAGCTTCTCTAACTGAAATTGCTTGGAAATGTGCAGGAATATTTTGACGACGCGTACACCATTTTCCTCCAGCATCCGTTCAAAATCATTAATTTGCCGGAAGCGGGCGTGTGCCTGCTCATCGCTCACCTGTCCGTGCACACGCGTAATCAGCACATCCTCATAGTAAGAGCGGTTAAAGGTAGCGATATAACCGTAGGATGGCACATGCTTATGAGCACGCCACAGATAGTCATGACTGAGCTCTTCCTGTGTAGGTGCCTTGAAGCTAAACGTATCTACCCCTGCCGGGTTTGAAATGCTGAATACTTTGTTAATGACACCGTCTTTGCCGCTGCAATCCATTCCCTGGAATACAAATAGCACCGAGTGCTTTTTACTGGCAAACAGCTTTGGCTGCAAATCCTCGAACACGGCGGACAGCTCCGCCTTCTCCTGCTCGGCATCTGCTTTATTTTTGTATTTGCCCGTGTCTTTAGGATCAATATCTTTCAAATGAATCGAATCGCCTGCTGCCACAACCCAATTTTTGTGCTTGGACATGAGAATCGCTCCTTTTGGTAGAATGATGGCTAGGATGACTGGAATGTCAGTATCTACATATTACCCGCATTTATATCTCTTTCTAAATAACTCGCTCATTTTCATGAATCGCAGTATTCATCTCCCGGCGCAGCTCGCCGATAAGTTCGTCTCGCACACTGGCATCAAACTTGACTCGTTTGGGCTCCAGCTCTTCCAGTGCTTCGATCCATACATGACGATCATTAATATGACCGAGCTCCTTTTGAATCTTCTTATATAGTTGCTCATGATCGCGGAACTTGGCATTCAGGGCAAAATGTGCCGCTTCTGCCGTATAGCGTAGCTCCTTGGCAGCGATTCGTACTTTATGCAATGCAGCCAGTGTATCATCTGCCTCCAAGCCCTGCGCTTTGGCGATCTGGCGATAATGCTTCTTCTTCTGATCATACGAAATTTCAAGCTCCCGCATCAATCGGTTCACATCTGAAGTAGTGACCAGAGCGGGCAATTGCTCTTCCAAAAAAGGCTGCCATTTTTTATGCAGCTTTTTGCCCTGCAATTTGGGTAGCTTACTGACGAGCTTTTTACGATACAGACGACGGTGCTGCTTTTGCTCCTCGATAACCGCTTTCAGCAATTTGGCAAGATGATCCTGCTCCTGCTCTTTGGCCTGCTTGCGGCGATCTTTGAAGGCATCGATCAGCACGTCTTCGTCGCGCACTTTGCCAAGCCGCTTTTGTGCTTTTTTAAATAGTGGCAGCAGCTCGGTCTTGTCGTTAGGGTCCAGAATGCGCAGCAAGGTCATCAGCTTACGACAATTGACCCTCGCCTGATGCACATCCTCCTCATCGAATGAATCTACTGCCTTCTGCCCGTGCTGTTGAAACTTCTCATACAATTCACTTAACACATCATGCCATTGCTTTGACCTGTCTTTATGCAAACCTGTTGCCGATGTCGGTGTCATGGCTATCACTCCTGTGTTCATACTGGATCATTGCTGAATGAAGGGCTGGTATACACTTGTAAAGTTAGAAGCCAGAAGATGTCCGTTTCCTCTATTATAGGGGAATAAAACGGCAAAATCGATGTTGGTTCATTGATGCTATATGTACTCTTAACCGCTGTTCGAGCACGCTGCACCATCTTCAAGAAAGTGGTGAAGAGATTCGTTGAAGCCCCCCTATCATTTGCAGATCAGTTCTGCAATAATTGCAAATGATCCAACGGTACCCAGCCCTTCATTCCGTCCGTTTCACGTACACCCCAGATCCAACCGTTTAGCTCACGAAGTGCGGTTATTTTGTCGCCAGGTACAGCATCCATTTCAAAAGCATCATATTCCTCAACTGCTATCCCTTCTGAATCATCGTTGGAATGGCGAATAAATACCTGCTCAGGCACCCAGCCGGCTATTCCAGCTTCATTTTTGCAAAAATACCAGTTATTCCATTGCTCAGGCCCTTCGTATTTTTCACCAATTTGTACACGCTCTCCCTGGCGCAAACGGATCGGATTGGGGTAATTACTGCTATGAGATTGAATGACGATATATTGATTCAATGCTATTCTCCTCCCTTTTTAGATGAATTTGCCGAAATTCAGCAGATTCCAGTCGAAATTCGCTTATTTTGCATACCACTCTCCTTTAAATATAGTATATAATCCGAATAGTTCGATCCACTGTACGCTAAGCTTGCTAGATCGGTAGCAGAACATAGCGGAAGTGATGCGACAGGTGCATTGCTGCTACTACACCGCATGTTTGTGTGACTGACATTACACGCCAATAAACACAGTCCATAGAGAAGCAAGCAGGCGTGCTTTGAAAAATATACTTACTTTGTATTATGATATACAATGGAATGCGGTTTATCTGTGATCAGCCGGCATTTGCTGAACGAAAGGAGTATGAAGGAACAATCATGAAAGCGTATCTGTTTGCACCGATTATTGCGTCCCTCGTAGCTGGCCCTGCCACTTCGTACGCTGAAGATGTGATCGATGCGGTCATTCCGGCTTCTCAGGACAGCACCAGTCAGATCGTCTCCAGCTCTTCATGGGAGTATCCCATCGTGCATTTTCGTAATGGCACGTACCGAATCATGATGGAACCGGCGGTGAATACGATGAAGGTTGGACCGAAGCTGGGCAAGGTCGAGCGTAATATTAGCAGCTTCGATCAGGTCGATGATGACAATTCACTCATTGATACCTCTTATAAAAATGGCGATAGCAACGTGCTTAATGTGGACACGCCCATCTACAAGTTCCGCAATCGCAGTACACGGGATTGCATCATCGTCAGCCACAAAAACAAGTATTACAAAGCGATTCGCAAAGTCGATACGTCTACGTCGACAAGCAGCCCATCTTCCATGCAATAGCAAGGAAGCATGAAGATACTTATAACCCATTCACGAACCCCAACACATAGGAATAGCCGCCGCTAAACGGATAGTATGATCCGATCAGCGGCGGCTATTTTCATGTTGCTGTATTTCGCTATACTATATGATACTGGTGATATAGTGCTTGTGCTCCATTGATGATCAGACCATGCAGTTAGAGGATCGGACTGAGCACTTATTCGTAGGCTGGTATTCACTGAGCGATAAGATAGGCTGGTCTGCTATCATTTATGATCAACCAGCCTGTTATTTATACTGCGGATCAAAGAAAAATCTTCCCTTCAGCACTTTATCCCAAACCACCGCTTTCGCCTGTGGAGTGAGCGAGGCTGCAATTTGCTTTTTCAATACATCCACATCCGGCTTACCTTGGATCATCGCTGTGTGCACGGTAGAGGTGGTCGCATCCAGCTTCATCAATTTACCTGACTGCTGCCATGTGCTCCATGGTGTCAGGCCACCCGACTGAATGGAACGTCCATGCAAGAAATTGGAGACGTAAGCGCGATAATAATCAGCCAGCTCCAGACGACCCTTTTCATTGGCAGTCGTATAAAATTGATCCTTAAACAGCGCTGCAAATGCACTCTTATCAAAAGCTCCGGTCAAAAAGTCCAGATCGACACCATGCGTAGCGGCTACATATTTAGCTGGCGCCTTCACCCCTGCTCCATCCAGACCCCATGCAAATCGGTAAGCGTAAATATTTTTCGCGTTCGGATCTTTACTGTATTTGGCTGCAACCTGATCAGCGTTAAACGAAGAATACAGCTCGCTTCCGTAAGCAGTCGCTTGCCAGAATTGCTTTTGCAGCACTGGCTCCCAGGTGTTATTCATAAAGCTATTTGTAAAGGTCGGATCAAACGCAGCAAACGCGTTGAACTCATGCTGCATGCTTCCGATCAGCATCGGTACACGATTGTACTGTCCACGATCCACAACATCAAACCCCTGCTCCGGTAGCACGGTGCCATCTGTGAACAGATGCGGGAATTCAGACATGCGGATCATCACTGTTCCCACAGCCTCAACCAGCAAGTGACTGTCCAGGCTACGCAGTGTCTGCTGTAGCTGCTCCGGATCAGTATCCTTCAAATAATGAAGTCCCTCTTCCGCGTTCGGCACGACACCAGCCTTGACCAGCACTTCAGCCAGCTTCTCGCTATCATACGCTTCGCCCTGTGCTGGTGTGGATGTGGTCATGCCTCCACTGAGCGGCATCGCCTTGGCAAATAGCCCTTTTGCCAGTGGAGAAATGGTTAATGCCAGCACATCACGCGCACCAGCCGATTGACCGCCAAGTGTTACATTCGCGGCATTACCGCCAAAGCTGGCGATATGCTGCTGCACCCATTTTAGCGCCTGAATCTGATCCAGCAGTGCAAAGTTGCCGGAATCCTCGGCAGCGTTACCCGTTTGCAATGCTGAAGAACGCATCCAGCCGAGCAAGCCCAGACGATAGTTAACGGTGACGATGACTGCATTTGTCTGTTCAGCCAGCTTGCTCGCATCGAATGAACCTCCGCTCCCGGTTACATTACCGCCGCCATGCAAAAAGACAAGCACAGGCAGCGAAGTATCAGCAGTCGCCGGACGATAAATATTTAAATACAGGCAATCCTCGCTACCTGTCACCTTGCCATTGGTAAGCTGGGTGCATACCTGCGGCAATTTGGTCGCAGCGATCGTTTGCTCCGGTGTTGGTTCGAGTGCCTGTGGCGCACGCCAGCGCAGCCCATCAACTGGAGGCTTTGCATAAGGTACGCCGAGCCATGTCCATGTACTCGCAGCTTCTGCCTTTATACCGCTTAATATCGCCTGAGATGTCGGCTGTACAAGACTTGCCTGATACGCATATGCCATTTGCTCACTTCCTGTCCCACTGCTCACCGCTGCCGCTGCATCATTCGTGCCCCATGTACCTAGCAGCAGTAGCACTGTCATTATTGCAGCCATATACCGCTTGTTCATTGTACTCATTATACTCATTATACCCCCGCCTCTCTTATTCGTGCATCTTCACCATTTAGTCGAATGTGGATTGCCGTTTAGATGACTGATATGTAAGCTCTATCGGTAATACACGGGAACCTTCCAGACAAACAAAAAACCTGATCCGACAACCGTATGTACACACAGGTACAGACGTTTGCCAAATCAGGTTTCGCCCGGAATTCCGGTAACAATCCATCATTTGCTATTCATTATAGCATTTTTTGAAGCGCTTTCAAGTTTAATTTATCGAAAAAGGTAAAACATTCGCGGAACACGTCGAATGTAGACTGGTTGAATATGGACTGTAGAATTGTGTTTGCAGCCGAGACGAGAGCGCCAAGCGTAAGCGATTTTTACAGCAGTCAGGATCAGATGAAGCAATAATCAATATAAAATAAAACAATATGAAGTAACACAATATAATCCCACCACCCCGATATAAAGCTTTGGCGATAGGATTATATTGTAGCTTATTCATTCCGTTTGCAAACGATCACCTGAATTTCAAAAGGATCCTCTGCCCTTTAATCGATAACCGACCGTTCATGTCGAAGGAATGCTGAATACGGATGATATGCTTCGAATTACCAGCTTGCTTTTTTCACACCAGGAATTTGTCCTTGATAAGCAAGCTCGCGGAATACGATCCGGGACACTTTGAATTTGCTCAAGTATCCGTGCGGACGCCCTGTTACCTGACAACGATTGTGCAGGCGAGTTGGTGAAGAATCACGCGGTAGCTTACTTAGCGCTTCATAATCTCCTGCTTCCTTTAATTGACGGCGTTTCTCCGCATATTTAGCAACCAGTGCCTCGCGCTGGCGTTGGCGAACAACTTTTGATTTTTTAGCCAAAGATAAACACTCCATTTCTTTTTCTTTTAATCGTAATAATTACTATTAATTGAGTATAAAGCATATTATCGCTGGATGCAAGCTGTTCTGCTATTTTAGTTACTTACTCACTCATTATAAATGTTATGTAATCAAATAATGACATATACTATCTTTTCGCAAATGAATAACGAATTTTAACTTCAAAACCATTATTAAATCTCTCTGAAATTGACATTGTGTTATTTTCTGTCTATGCTTTATAAGGTTGCTACAGGTCAAATGACCGGAATAAGTTGCGATCCATTCGTTATGTCTATCCTCCCTGTTAAAAGGAACGAATGGTGAAAGGAGTATTATTTTGAGAAAATTATTTAAAGCGTGGAAATGGTTTCTGCTTGTTATCTTGCTAGCAGGTGGCGGCACAGCCGGATATTATGCCTATTCCATTGCTCATTTTGCGTCATCAATCTCAACAGCCGAGCGTAGCGATGCAAATGTTGATCCGTCAGGGGCAGGCAAAGGCGGCGAGTTGCCAGAAATTCCAGAATGGGACGGCACAGAACCCGTGCATTTGCTACTGCTTGGCACAGACAGTCGGGAAGCAGATCGCAATGGGCGATCCGATTCGATGATGGTGGCGACAATCGATCCCGTTACCAAGCGAACATATCTGATGTCTATTTTGCGTGATACATATGTGGATATACCGGGACATGGCTATAGTCGTATTAATGCTGCCTATTCGTATGGCGGTGCACCACTGGCGATGGAAACGGTCGGTAAGCTGCTTGGCATTCCGATTGATCATTATGTAAAGATTGATTTTGAAGGCTTCAAATCACTTGTCGATACCGTTGGCGGCGTCGATATCGATGTGGAAAAGGATATGAAATACACCGATGGTGGCGATGGACACCGCTATGATATCGATCTAAAAAAAGGATTACAAACGCTCGATGGTACGCATGCCCTGCAATATGTACGTTTTCGCCATGATGCTACATCGGATTTTACACGTACAGAGCGGCAACGTAAGTTCCTGACTGCACTGGCGGCAAAGCTTCAAAGCTCAAGCTCGCTGATCAAGCTGCCGGGGATTTTGAATGGTGTTGCGCCTTATATTGAAACAAATATGCCTACCTCTACGATGCTGAAGCTGGCACGACTTGGACTGGATGTGAATGTAAATCGCACCGAGAAGGTACAGATTCCGCCCCATTCATTGCTGGAAGCAAAAACAGTCCGCGGTGCGGCGGTACTTGGAGTCGATGAGGTGCGCTTGCGTGAATATATCGAAAAGCTGTTGAGTAGTTCGGAGCAAGAGACCGAAGAATTGGCAAAATAATGGATCGATAGTACCATGAGTTCAGACATGGATGAGCTTCTATACCCATTTATAAACTCCATCCCTATTCCGGGCAAGAAAGGAAATGACAATGATCGAGCATGATAATTTGGAGGAATACAGCGACCCGATCAATTACGATCTGGAATTCGGTGGCGAAACAAAGAAATATCAATTTTATCTGGATTGGGCCAAGGATGCGCCGGGTACAGTGCTAGAATTGGCTTGCGGCACGGGGCTGACCACATTACCGCTGGCTCAGGCAGGCATTGATATCATCGGGGTCGATATTGCAGAATCGATGCTGGCTTATGCCCGAGTCAAAGGTGAAGGATTACCTGTCCAGTTTATCCAGGCGGATGCGCGAACGTTTCGATCGGAGCGGCGATTTTCCTTGATCTATTTGACAGGCAATGCGTTTCAGGCATTTTTGAGTGATGATGATCAGATGGCTTTACTTCGTACGGTGTATGAGCATTTGGAGCCGGGCGGTCGCTTTATTTTTGAGACTCGCAATCCGGCTGGTACGGAGCTGGTGGATGAAGACGAATCGCCGTGGAGCACCTTCATTGATCACGATGGGCAAACCGTCCATGTATCCGGCTCACAAACGTATGATGCACACCAACACATTATGCACTGGGTGACACATCGCACATGGCCACATAAACAAACGACATCGCGCATCGCCTGTCGGTTTACAGAGCATAATGTACTACTGAAGCTGTTGCTCTCTAATGGGTTTGAAATCGAGCAGCAATATGCCGATTGGGATCGAACACCCTTCTCTCCCTCATCCTCTTCGATTATTATCGTATGCAGTAAAGCGAACTAGCGACGTTACGATATTATCATTCGAAGTACCCGAATGAACTAACGGTGTCATCAGGATCGTTAGCGTAGGCTTGGCAGGTTGTTGATTTTTAGATAAGCATGTAAGGAAGGTCATCCTCTACAGGATGACCTTTTTTGCTCATTCTGAATGCCCGGATCAAACTGGACAAAGAAAAAAAGCGCCACTGTCATACCTATCTGTCGGCGCTTATCATCTCATTATTTAGCTCATCGTAACGAAAGTGTTCTTTTAGATTCGTGCTTACGCCGTACTCCTTATCCTTATCCTTATCCTTATCCTACATCACACTCAACCGATTAGCAGTGTATAGATGATCCCCGGACCATGAACACCGATCGTCAGATCATTCTCAATATCCGATGAGCGACTCGGACCCGATATAAAATGTACACCTGCGGGCAATTGCTGACGTCCACGTTGATCCAGTGGAATGAGCAGCTCGCCGAGTCGTGTGTGTAGACGTTCTCTAGGTAATAATACGATACACACGGTCGGCAGCAGACTTACCGAGCGTCCCTGTACAGCAGATGAAGTGACCATGACCGTTCCGGTATAAGCGGCTGCACCTTCTGCCATCACAATGCCGATATCTGCACCTGCCGCTGTTGCTCGCCAGTCGGTCTGCTCATTCCCATTCCAGGCTGCAATATGCACATCCGGCAGATGCTGCTCCAGACCAAGCTGTTCTAGTTCTGGCACATGCTGGCGTACAATCTCACGCGCCTTTAATTCCTGCGCATACTGGACGATCCATTCGCCTGCTGCTTGCAGGCTATCCACCGACACTACATGTCCACCAACCTCTTGAAAATGAGCCGTAAAATGCTCCACGCGTTCCTGTTCATTCCAGCTCCACTCCTGCCAAAAAGCTGGCGCTCCACGAAATGGATGCACAGGTGCTTCTGTCGCTCGCGGACGCCCAAGACGGGACGAAATATGATCGATAAATGTCCGCTGATCACGCCGCGAGCGCTGCTCCAGCTCAGCAAGCCACGATGGCTCGGTCGTTCCGTTATTGGCAGCATTTATGGTATTTGTAACATTTGTAGTATGTGTAGCGTCTGTTGCATGTATAGTATGTGCGGTGTTGTCAACATGTATTGTATTTCTAGCATTTACAGTAGTATTAGCATTTACATCCTTTGTAGTATTCGACGCATGTGCCTTGTTTAAAGGAACAGACGATACCTGCTCTTCCTCACCGTTCCGTTTCGACGAATCGGTAGATGGTTTAGCATCAAGACTCATTAGAATCACCTCTTTTGCTTCGTTGTCTCGCCTGAACGAGCTGCTCCATTCGCTCCTT
Organism: Paenibacillus sp.; assembly: GCA_039595515.1. Lineage (GTDB taxonomy): Bacteria > Bacillota > Bacilli > Paenibacillales > Paenibacillaceae > Saccharibacillus. The sequence goes on from JBCNLJ010000049.1 coordinate 12,195, forward strand.
CATTGCAGTATCCATCGCCACATGCTCATGATCCAGCTCCTGCTCTAGCTCAGACCAGCGCTCACGGAATGGATGATCCGCCATCTGCGGCATATCCCGGTACGTATTCCAGCCCTTGAGCGGACCGATTTTTAATGAGATCGTTCCGTTATGAACGACTGGCTTCTGGAACAGCCGTCCCATTTTCAGCGCGGCACCAAGGCGTTTGGAATTGCCCATCACGACAGCAAAGCCCTTCATACCGAGCGATTCCCAGCGATTGCCGTGACCACGCTCCACCTTACGCCGACGCAGATAGACGAGCATATCGTGCAGCGGGATTTTTACCGGACAGGCTTCATAACACGCTCCGCACAGACTGGATGCGTTAGCGATATCATCCCACTCTGCTACATTGCGGTTAAGTGCAGGCGTCAAAACCGCACCGATCGGGCCGCTATACGTTCCGCCATACGAATGGCCGCCAATTTGCCGATAGACCGGGCACACATTCAGACATGCACCGCAGCGAATACAATTAAGCAGTTCCTGAAATTCAGGATCACCAAGCTGACCGGAGCGACCATTATCGACGATAATCATGTGCATTTCCTCCGGTCCGTCGCCGTCCTGCTCACGTTTAGGCCCGGTAATGCCAGACATATACATCGTGAGCCGCTGACCGGTCGCCGAGCGTGGCAACAGCGTTGCCATCACTTCAAGGTCTTCCCATGATGGAACAATGCGCTCCATCCCCATCAATGTAATTTGCGTCTTCGGCACAGTCGTAACCATACGAGCATTGCCTTCATTTTCAAACAGTACCATCGAGCCCGTTTCCGCAATCGCAAAGTTACAGCCCGTCATCCCGATATCTGCATCGAGGAACTTCTCCCGTAGCTTGCGTCGTACATAGCCCGCCAGTATCGTTGTATCGGGCGGCAGCTCTTCTCCTGCATCTTTCGATAATAGCTCGGCAATCTGATAGCGATTTTTGTGAATGGCTGGAATAACGATATGCGATGGGCCTTCACCGGCGAGCTGAATAATATACTCGCCCAGATCACTCTCGACCGCTTCAATACCGGCTGCTTCCAGTCCATGATTAATATGCAGTTCTTCCGACACCATCGACTTCGATTTGACGACCGATTGTGCCTGCTTATGCCGGGCAATCGTCATAACGATATCGGTAGCCGCTGCCGTATCCTCGGCAAAATGAACATGCACTCCATTCGCGCGTGCATTTTCTACAAACAAATTCAGATAGTAATCCAGATGCGCGATCGTATGCAACCGAATCTGTCTGCCACGCTCCCGCCATTCATCCCAGTTCCCATGCTCAGTGGAGGCGATTTGCTTGCCATTGCGCAGCCGCTCCGTCGTAAACCGCACCGCTTTGCGCAAAAAGTCATTATTTAGCGCGATATCCGCACGTTCTTTTACGCTGACCGATTGTTTTTCACCCGTACTCATCGCACCGCCACCCCCTCATAAAGCAGCTCAGCCAGATGCATCACCCGCACCTGCTCACCGCGATGACGCAGATTGCCCGCAATATTCATCAGACACGCCATATCCAGACCGACAAGCACCTCTGCTTCTGTTTCCTTAATATGATCCACCTTTTCTGACACCATTGCCCCGGAAATGTCCGCCATCTTCACCGCAAATGTACCGCCAAAGCCGCAGCAATCCTCGGCAAAAGGTAACGGCACCAGCTCCAATCCCCTTACATGAGATAGCAGTGCCATCGGCTCCTCCTTCACTCCGAGCAGACGACTACCATGACAGGACGGATGATACGTCACCCGATGCGGAAAATGAGCGCCTACATCGGTAACACCCAGCACCTGCACGAGAAATTGAGTAAACTCATACGTCTTCGCTTCCAGCGCCTGTGCCTGCTCCAGCCACTGAGGATCATCCTTGAACAGCTCTGCATAATGATGGATCATATACGTGCATGAACCGGAAGGAGACACGACAAAGTCACTATCCTGAAACGCTTTCAAAATCGTCTTCGCTGTCGTCCGCGTCTCCTCCCAATAGCCGCTATTATAGGACGGCTGTCCGCAGCAAGTCTGCACAGAGGGGAAATCCAGCTTCACTCCATGCGCTGCCAGCAGACGAACCATCGCCTCGCCAACCTGCGGATAGATCGCATCGCTCAGACAGGTAATAAACAGCGATACCTTCATTTCTGCACCTCACCTTCATGGAATGGAATCATAAAAAAGATGGCTTGCCGCTGCGAAAACGTACCCGATACCCGGCGTCCCGGGCATACACATGCAATTCGCCGCATGACCGCCATCTTTTCATCGTTGCTTACAATATCAACACTCATTACAAAACGTTATCCAGCCGTTCATGACCAGACCTAGCATACTGCACGATAATCAGACAATGGTCACCTGAATATCCTGCTCCTGCAATCGCTCCACCATACTACGTTCAATACGACTGTCGGTAATAAGCTGGTCCACCTCATTCAGATTCATCACATGGGCAAATGCCTGCACGCCAAACTTGCTTGCATCCGCCAGTAAAATAACCTGATCTGCCATACCGACCATTTTCTGCTTCACCCGTCCTTGCAGCTCATTCGACTCACTCACACCACGTTCCAGATGCACGCCCTGACACGATAAAAATAGCTTGTTCACGTAATAGGTTTCCAGCGAGCGCTCTGCCAGCGGGCCGACAAATGACAGCGAACGAGATACCAGTTGACCACCAGTCGAAATGACTTCAATCTTCTCCCGATTGCTTAACTGGGTCGCTACTCGAATCGAATTGGTCAGTACCGTCAGTGGAATATCCGGTAATGATGCTGCCATATACCATGCCGTCGTACTCGCATCCAGCAGAATCCGATCCTGCGGTTCAATGAGTCGTACCGCCTGCTCCGCAATGCGGCGTTTTTCCTCGGCATGCATAATTTCACGTTCGGAAAACGGTGTTTCCGGTTGCTCATCCTGTACACTGACTGCCCCGCCATGCGAGCGCCGCAGCAGACCCTGTCGTTCCAAACGATCCAGATCACGGCGAATCGTCTCCTCGGTCACCTGACAGCGGTCACTCAGCTCTGTAACGCGCATACTTCCATGTTCATTAACTAGCTTCACAATCTTGTCATATCGCTCTGCCACCAGCATGATATCCTCAACTCCGACTCGTTATTGTACGGGCACTTCAATATATCGGCAAAAGCGCTCATATGCCTGCTGCCACACTTCTCCATCCTGCGGCTCATACACATCCACCGGAAACGAATCACGAATGACGGCGCGCGCTTCCCGAATATCTCGAAATGTCCCCTGTGCTATCCATTGTACCGCCAGATTGCCAATTGCGCTTCCTTCGGCTGGTCCTGCCCATACGGGGCGTCCGATTGCACTCGCCGTCCACTGACAGAGCAGACGGTTTTGAATCCCCCCGCCTACCATATGCAGACCATCGAAAGCTTTACCTGACAGTTGCTCGGTCAGCTCCAACACATAACGATATTTTAATACGAGACTTTCAAAAATGCAGCGTGCAATAGCACCTCGCGATTCCGGAACCGGCTGATTCGTACGGCGGCAATAGTCCGCAACACGCTTCGCCATATCACCTGCATGCAGAAAGATCGGATCATCCGGATCGATAAATGCCTGAAAAGCAGGAGCTTGCTCCACGCCAGACAACCAGTCCGCATACGAAGCATAATGCCCGTCTCGCTCGCATTCACGCTTGTATTCCTGGAAAATCCATAACCCCATAATATTTTTGAGCAAACGATACGTGCCATACGCTCCGCCTTCATTCGTAAAATTCAGCTTCAGCGCCTGCTCATGAATGATCGGTTCGGTTACCTCCGTTCCCATTAGCGACCACGTTCCACAGCTTAAATAGGCAAAGGTGTCAGATAAGGCAGGAACCGCCACAACAGCAGACGCTGTATCATGCTCGGCAACTGCCGTGACCGGAATCGCAGGCAATCCCAGCTCCTCCATCAGGGAGGAACGCAGTCGCCCGGCAGGTGTACCCGGCTGCACAGGCTTGCCAAACCATGAGGACGGAATGCCGATATGCGATAACAGCTTCCGATCCCACTCATGCTGACGTGAATTGTAGAGCTGTGTCGTGGTCGCATTTGTAAATTCATTAATCATCTCACCGGTCATAAAATAACGAAGCAGATCCGGAATCATCAGCAAACGTTGCGCTTCCTTGAGCAGTGACGAATCATTACTCCGCATTGCCGCAAGCTGATATAACGTATTAAAGCTTAGAAACTGAATCCCTGTCGCTTCAAAGATTCGTTCTGCCGTCAGCTCGGCAATCAGCTCTTCCATCATCCCTGTGGTATGCGGATCACGGTAATGATACGGATTGCCAAGCAGCTCACCACTGCGTCCGATCAAGCCAAAATCGACAGCCCATGAATCGATACCGATGCTTTCCGGTATCATCCGCTCCTGCTTAGCCGTAGCTAATCCATGCTGCAGCTCATGGTATAGCCTCAAAATGTCCCAGTACAGATGCGGACCGACCTTCACCGGCTCATTGGCAAAGCGGTGAATCTCCTGCGTCACGATCCGGTGGTCTGTCAGTCTGCCGACAATTGCCCTGCCGCTGCCTGCGCCCAGATCATAAGCAAGAATCGTCACCAGCTTGCACCGCCTTTGCCGCGTACGAGAATACGCTGTCCATAGGAATCGCCCAGATACGCACGCATCGGATCAACCGGTAAGCCCGCTTCTTCACGTACAGCATGCAGTAGCGGCGTCACATCAAATTCAAACGCACGTCTGACCGCATCCTCTGCGCCGAGCACATCACCACGCTGCTGTGCCTCGGCTACTTCGCGATGATCGACGAGCAGCGCTTTGGCATACTGCGTCTGCACATTCAGCACCGACCGAATCATCGCCGGAATCTTCTGCTCAATATTGTGCGACTGGTCAATCATGTATGCGATACTATTCACCGCATCGATCAGACGCTGTTCCCCACTCTCAGCCGCATCCAGAATCTGATAAAAGATCAAAAACAGCTCATACGGATTAATCGCCCCAACGATCAGATCATCATCCGCATATTTATAGCTATTAAAATGGAATCCACCCAGTCTTCCCTCATCGATGAGATAGGACACGATATGCTCCACATTCGCACCTGGCAGATGATGCCCGGTATCGACCAGCACCTGTGCCTGCTCACCGAGCTTGAGCGCCAGATTATACGCCATGCCCCAATCGGCAATATCGGTATGGTAAAAGGCAGGCTCAAATGCTTTATATTCAATCAGCATTCGCATATCTGGCGATAGTGCACCGTACATCTCTGCCAGTGCTTCCAGCATCCAGTGCTTACGCTGACGAATACTGCCCTGCCCCGGATAGTTTGTCCCATCGGCAAACCAGAGGCTAATATCGCGTGAACCTGTGGCACGAGCAATATCTACGCATTCCAGCAAATGCGCCGTTGCTTTACGCCGTACCGCTGGATCGGTATGTGTCACGCTGCCCAGCATATAATCCTCCTCCTGAAACAGGTTCGGATTAATCGCACCAATTTGCAGGTTCAGACTCGCTGCATGACTGCGCAGCTTACTGTAATCCTCTACTTGATCCCAGGGGATGTGAATGGCGACGGATGGGCATAGTCCGGTTAAGCGGTGAACCTGCGCGGCATCCTCCAGCTTTTCAAAAGGATCGCGTGGCACGCCTTCTTTTTGGAACACTTTGAACCGTGTACCGGAATCGCCATATCCCCAGGAGGGGGTTTCGATTTGAAGCGCTTTGAGGCGGGATTTGATTTTGTTCAAGTCTATTCCGCGTGCTTGCTGCTGTTCTTCGAATAGGGCATACGCTTTATCGGTCATGGTGGGGCCTCCTTGTTTGCGGTGTTGTGGTGTGCGAACGGAGGGTAGTGAGCAGCATCCACTCCGGGAAGGGATAAGGGGACGGACTCCCGTATCGCACAGGAATCTACGGATTAGGAGTGCATTGTAGATTCCCGTGCTCAAAAGTCGTCCTTTCCCCTTATTCCTTCCCTCCGTTCCGCGATGCTCGCAACATGCCTGTTCGCACACACAATTGATTTGGGAGCAGTAGGATAAGATTTAGTTTTAGTACCCTGGTAGATTTAAAGTGAAAGGCTAATCTGCTTCATTTTGTGAGAATAGGTTCACATCAGAGAATGAATCCATCTCTGCTGTATTTGTTGTATAACATTAAATTTAAGTTTAATGCGGTCAGGGTAGATTTATTTCAGTTTTTGCAGCTATCCATTTCACCTTGATAACAGACACAGACAGCGTGTTGTTTCGATTTAATTTTAAGCTGTACGCTGATACGCTCTAATGATAGAAAATATATCGTTATTTTATACAGGGTTATTGACATAGAATTACTTCATACACAATTACTTTGTAATCTCATTTTTCGACTGCTTTTGTACTTTTGTAATTGGTTTTTTAAGGAACTTAGCTTATCTATTCAGGGGTAATCCCTTTATTTATATCAGTCCTTAATGCAAGTCATCACTGCAAGCATTTGGAGCTTTGTAGAGCTTTGTAGCTTTGTAGCTTTTTACTTTTTGCTTTTTGCTTTTTAACTACCGTACTTGTATCCGCTCTCTATCTCGTAAATGCCGCTGGTACACCGCCGTCGATCGTTAGCATGCAGCCGGTTGTTTTGGCTGCTTTGGATGAGGCGAAGTAGGCTACGCCTTCGGCGATATCGTCGGGGTAGATGTTGACGAGCAGGGTTGTGCGTTTGCGATAATGTTCTTCTAGCTGATCGGGTTCGATGCCGTAGGCTGCGGCGCGTTCGTTGCGCCAGTTGGAGTTCCAGATCGCTGAGCCTTGCAGGATTGCGTCGGGCAAAATGGTGTTGACGCGAATACCGAATTCGCCGCCTTCGGCTGCGATGCAGCGTGCCAGATGGGCTTCGAGTGCTTTGGCAGAGCTGTAGGCGGTTACGTTTTTGCCTGCATAGACGGAGTTTTTGGAGCCGATGAATACCATACTACCGCCTAGCTCCTGTTGCTTCATGACTTTAAATGCTTCGCGTGCGACGAGGAAGTAGCCGGTGCCGAGCACGTTCATGTTCAGCTCCCATTCCTTGAGCGAGGTTTCATCAAATGGACTGGAGGTTGCCAGTCCTGCATTATTGATCAAAATATCCACACCGCCGTAGGCAAGTGAGGTCTGAGCAAAGGCAGCTTCTACAAGCGCTTCATCCGTTACATCCATGCGTACCGCCAGCGCACGTCCGGCGCCGAAGCTGGCGTTCAGCTCATCCGCTACCTTTTGTGCGCCCTCCAGATTCAGGTCTGCCAGCACTACATGTGCCCCTTCGCTTACGAAGCGACGTGCGGTTGCACTTCCGATACCGCCTGCTCCGCCTGTGATCAGTGCGATTTGACGAGAAAACTCCGCTTCTGGCGGCGCCAGTGTCAGTTTATACAGCTCCAGCGGCCAGTATTCGACGTGATATGATTCGGCTTCGCTCAAGGACACAAATTGTCCCAGCGCTGTCGCACCACCCATAACTGCAATCGCACGATGGTATAGCGCGCCGCTCACAAGCGACATCGCGTGACTTTTGCCGGTGTTGATCATTCCGATGCCCGGAATCAAAATGACACGCGGCGCAGGCTCAAACATCACATCACCTTCGCTATGATTACGTTCAAAATAGGCTTTATATTGCTCTTTATACTGCTGTACACCCTGAAGCACCGCTTGCTTCAAGCCTTCATGATCGTCTGCTGCTGGTGTCCAATCGATATAGAGCGGCGTCATCTTCGTATGTACAAGATGATCCGGGCAAGCCGCGCCCACCTGAGATAAAGCAGCAGAATCATGTCCATTCACAAAGGTCAGTACATCGTCCGCATCATCAAATGTTAAAATCATTCGTTTACTATCACTAACCGCACCACGCAGTGCTGGCATCAGATTCGCTACAAGCTGCTGACGCTGCTCCGATGATAGCGCTTGCACTTTTGCCCCGCCAAAGGCTTCCTTCTTACTTGCTTGCTCCGCAATGTATTCCGCCGCACGATTAATGATCTCAATCGTCTTGTTGTAGCACTCTTCCTGCGTCTCGCCCCATGTGACCAGACCATGCTTCTCCATCAGCACAAGCTCCGCGTTCGGATGATCCAGCACACCCTGAGCAATCATTTTCGATAATGTAAAGCCCGGACGAATATAAGGCACCCACACAAATCGATCTCCAAAAATCTCCTTCGCCATCTCCTTGCCGTTATCTGCACAGCACAGACTAATAATCGAATCCGGATGCGTATGGTCCACATGACGAAATGGCAGAAATGCATGCAATAAGGTCTCAATCGATGGACGTGGCGCCTTCGGATCGATCATACAATTGGCGAGATAAGCGACCATATCTTCATCCGACATTTCCGCTCGTTCGAATAATGGACGAATATCCTCCATCCGTAATCCGGTAAAATGCTGCGCCTTCATTGAAGCCAGATCGGAGCCGCTGCCCTTCACATACATCACTTCTACATCGCGTCCACGAAAATCCTGCACAACCGTCTTGGTGGATGTATTCCCCCCACCCCAGTTACACACCCGACGATCCGAACCGATCAGATTGGAACGATATACAAGCTGATCTACACCTTCCTGAATAGCTGCTGCCTGACTGGAATCCCATTGATTTGGTATCATGCTTCATCCTCCATATGTTGGCTTGGTTACAGCAGATTTTGGTCATTCGATATTCTGAGGGCAACTGCTGCTTCCTGCTACTGAACCTGCTAATCTGGCTTGATAATGAACAGACATTGAGGTTCCTTTTTCAGGAGTATATCATTTCTGTTTTATTTTGAAAATATAAAATTCGGAAATAAACAAAAATGTATTTAAAATTGATAACGCTTAAACGGAATAAAATAATAAAAATGGGTAATAAACAAATACCTCCATTTTATGCTCATGATGAAAGATCCCAATATAAAAAGACCCCGCCAGTTGCATAAAGTATTGCTTGCAACTGACAGAGCCCTGGGATACATGTGTGATTGTATTGCATGATTGTTATACGGTTACTGTCCTACCTTAACGTACATCTTCAATCTGTACCTGGAGGCTACTACATTCACATTTAACTTAGAAATGCAGTGCCCATGCGCCAGGACCGATCAAAGCAAGACCGATGGCTACAACAATCAGGAACAGATTGTATTCAAAACCGCCACCGCCGTTAGCAAAGCCCTTTGGTCCGTGAACTTTAGCGATTGCACCCAGCATCACAACAACAACGAGTACCGCTGCCAGTGGCAACCACAGACCAAGCACGAACAGAATACCACTCACCAGTTCGGCAATACCGCTTAGTGTTGCTGCCACATGACCTGGTTTAATACCGATGGATTCAAACCAGCCGCCTGTTCCTTTAATACCGTAACCGCCGAACCAGCCAAACAATTTCTGTGTACCGTAAAAGACAAACACCACACCGATCATAAGACGAATAAGCAATAAACCGAAATCTTCCATTGTAAAACACTCCTTTTGATTAGTTGTTATTGGGATAGGCTTGCATGACAAACCTCGTTTATCTATATCTGTATCTGTTGTACTTGTGATTTTGTGATTGATTGATAGAGCTGCTTGCGTTCATACCATTGTTACCGTTATAGCTGGATACATATGCGCTATACTTTGCTGTAGTTATCGCTATAACATGGACTCCAATCTGATCATCTCTCTCATGTTATGATCCCCTTTATCCGATCCATTTACCTCAATCCAATTCGCGTACTTCAAATGGCAGCAAGATTTGCTCTAATTTGGCACGATGCTGTTCGTACTGCTCTGGCAGCTTCAACTGTTGACCCATCGTTTCGTAGGACTCATCATGAGCGAAGCCCGGAGGATCGGTAGCGATCTCGAACAGGATTTCGCCATGCTCTCTGAAATAGATCGCATTAAAGTAATTACGATCACGTACCGCGGTTACACCATAGCCCTGATTACCTACATATTCCTGCCATTCGAGCTGATCGCTATCATCGACTGCACGCCATGCGATATGGTGCACTGTATCGACACCCATTTCTCCGCGAACGCCAGCAGTCATTTTCAGATCGATAACATTGCCAATCTCCGCTTGCGAATGATAGCGAGTATAGTCGCCTTCCTGTGCAATCTTTTCCAATCCCATAACCTGTTCTAGCAGATGAGCCGTCTGGGCAGGTTGTGCGGAATACAATGTTGCTCCGCCAAAGCCTTTGATAGCAACATCAGCACTCACACCGCCAAAGCTCCAGCCGTTCGCATCTGCTGCACCACGAGCAACAAGCTCCAGATGCAAACCATGCGGATCATCGAATGCCAGATAGGTTTCTCCGAAGCGCATGCTGGTGTGATACGTAATTCCGAATTGCTCCAATCGTTTCGCCCAGAAGTCGAGCGTTCCCTGCGGTACAACATAAGAGGTTACGCCAACCTGTCCATCTCCAATGACACCCTGACGAGCACCTGCCCACGGGAAAAAGGTAATGATTGTACCCGGTTTGCCACCTTCGTTACCAAAGTACAGATGATATGTACCCGGGTCATCGAAGTTAACGGTTTGTTTAACCAGACGCAATCCAAGCACGCCTGCGTAAAAATCAACGTTTTCCTGCGGATGTCCTACAATTGCTGTAATGTGGTGAATACCCATTGTTTGTTTGTTCATCATCGTCGTCCCCTTTGTTTATATGGTGGATTATGCTTTGTTCATCTTCAATTTATACGTTACGTTTTCCTTATTTAATAAATCTTAATTTAAAGATATTTGATTATGAGACAATATTACTTTGCTTTAAGATAAATGTCAACCCTTTTGTCTAAACATTTTGAAGGGCATTTCTTGCAGTCCATATCCCTATGTTTTCATTTTCCTCAAACGGGTAATGTAAAGAAGAGTCAATACAACATCAGCTTAAGACAACATAAGGAGGAGAGTAACATGGCAGAAGATAACAAAATGGAAAACCCGAATTCAGAGGATACATTGATGGAGAAGCGCAAAAAGGAAAATGGCGCTAACCCGGAAACGCAGGCAGACGAGTGGGTAGCCAAGCCATCTCCGGTTGCTGCAGGCGACGAAGATAAGGACAAAAAGGATTCTGATAAGTAATCCGATCGCTTCTTATTCTCATATTCATTCGACGTAATATCTATTCAACGTACAATTGTGATTACTCACATAGCAGACAGCATCGGTCACCATGATCGATGCTGTCTTTTTGTTTATTAAGCAGGTTATTCCTCTACATGGCATCCGTTCAATAGATCAGCCTGTGCAATTTTGAGATTGATTTCATTTTTCTGTTACAATGGCATACATAATTAATGACCTATAGATAGCGGAACAATCATGAGCTGATGTCAGCCCAGCACGCTGAGATTGGAGCGTATGATGAGCTTCCACTCATTGATGAAGATATGCGTGTATATGCTGGCGTTGCGCTGGTAATGTTCAAGCCTGAATGTACGGGAGTGTGTACGTTTTTATATAGGATACATGCCAAAAAGAGCCTTCCGTGAAGAAGGCTCCTTTGCTATGGTGTTCTATTTCTCGCATTTAGGCTGGTACAGCACGAGTTAACCGTTTGCTATTTCAGCCTGCCGACCTGAAATAGCGCGGCGGATCAGCTTCTCCATCTCCATCAGCAATAGTGCAGCGGCTGCTAAACCAGTTGCTATCAGCCACTCCTGTACGCCAAAGCTATCCGGAATCGCGAAGAACGTGCGAACACCTGGCAACAATGTCATGCCATACAGTACAAAGCAGAGCACGACCGAGCCAATCACATATTTATTGCTAAACAATCCGGCACCGATCGCTGTCTGTACATTGGAGCGAGCGGCAAAGGTTTGCAGTGTACGCCCCAGAATAAGCGTTGTAAATGCCATCGCCACACTCATCTCTGGGGAATGCTGGAGTCCGATATATTGCGAAATGATGACCGCAATACCGATCAGTAATCCGCGCGTAATGACTGCACGCATCGTCCCACCCGCGAAGATCCCCTCGTTAATATCGCGTGGCTTTCGATCCATTACACCCGGTTCTTCCTTCTCCATCCCCAGTGAAATGGCGGGCAGAGAGTCATTCGCCAGATTGATAAACAATAGCTGAATCGCCGTAAACGGATTTACCCAGTCCATCACAAGCGCGAACAAAATTGCAATAATGGCGCCCAGATTACCAGCAAACAGATAGGCAATCGACTTTTTAATATTATCAAATACCGTTCGCCCTACGCTAACTGCATTCACAATCGAAACGAAATTATCATCCGTCAAAATCATCGCCGCAGAATCCTTCGCCACATCTGTACCACTACCCATCGCTACCCCAATATCCGCTTGCTTGAGTGCAGGCGCATCGTTTACCCCATCGCCTGTCATGGCGGTAATACGCCCTTTCTTTTGCCATGCACGTACGATTCGGATTTTGTTCTCTGGCGATACACGGGCATAGACAGAAATATGCTCCAGCTTCTGCTCTAGCTCCTGATCCGACAGCTTGTCGAGCTCCTGTCCGGTCAGCGCGACATCGTCCTTTTCCATCAGGCCAATCTCGCGTCCAATTGCCTGTGCTGTTGTTTTATGATCGCCTGTAATCATAATCGTACGAATGCCAGCACGCTTCGATTGCTCAATCGAGCCATATACCGCCTCTCGCGGCGGATCAATCATAGCGGTCAGACCGACCAGCACCAGATCGTGCTCATCATCCAAACCAATCCGCTCCTGCCCCTCCGGCAGCTCGCGATAACCGTAAGCAAGCACACGCAGCGCTCGCTCAGAGAAATCCTCATTGGCCTGAAATACCCGTTGCCGAATCTCCTCATCGAGTGGCACGACCTCTTCACCCAGCAACACATGGCTACAACGACTGATCAGCACATCCGGACCACCCTTGGTCAACATCGCTTTCTTTCCCTCAAACGTATGCACCGTCGACATCAGCTTCCGATCCGAATCAAATGGGATTTCGTGCTCACGAGGGAAGCTGTCACGAATCTCGGTATAGGGCTTATTCTTCGCATTGCTAAAGGCAATGAGTGCCACTTCAGTCGGATCGCCCATCTCCTTGCCTTCCTCATCAATGCCTGAGTCGTTGCAAAGCACCGCAATATGCACCAGCCTGCGCTCACCGACCGACCAGCTTGCCGGATTATCAGGAAAGTCGTCCCTGCTTCCATCCGGCAAAAAGTAATCGACCACGGTCATCCGATTTTCGGTTAATGTGCCCGTCTTATTCGTACAAATGACGCTGGTGGAGCCTAGTGATTCAACCGCAGGCAGACGACGGATGATCGCATGCTGACGTGCCATTTTGTTCGTGCCGACTGAAAGGACAATCGTCACAATTGAAGATAATGCTTCCGGAATTGCTGCAACCGCCACAGCAACCGCGAACATAAGCGCATCCAGAATTGCAGCCGTCGTATCAATAGAATCCCCACCGAACCAGATACGCAACGCTTCTACACCGAAGATGACAATACAGAGCAGTAAAATGAATATGCCCAGCTTTTTACTAAAGCTTTCCAGCTTACGCTGCAATGGGGTTTGCTTGGCTTCTGCACTTTCGATCAAACCGGCGATTTTACCGATCTCCGTTTGCTCTGCTGTTCCGGTCACGACTGCCATTCCACGACCATACACGACCAGCGCACCGCTGAACACCATATTTTTACGGTCACCGATTGGCGCTTCATCTGCAATACGATCCGTATGCTTCTCCACTGCCTCGGACTCACCGGTCAGCATACCTTCATCAACCTTCAAGCTGCTCGATTCCAGCAAACGCGCATCAGCAGGCACATAATCGCCCGCTTCAAGGATAATGATATCGCCCCGTGCCAGCTCACGCGCAGGCATCGCCTGTACATGTCCATCCCGCTTTACCTTCGCTTCCGGTGCCGACATCTGCCGTAGCGCTTCGATCGAGCTTTCCGCCTTGCGTGTCTGCACTACACTGATCACTGCATTCAAAATGAGTACAAAGATAATAATCCCTGCCTCCACCACATGACCCAGCACAATCTGCACCGCCGAAGCGATCAGCAATACGATCACCATCGGATCGCGTACATTTTCAAGAAATAGCTTCCAGGTGGGCGTGCGTTCCTTGCCCTTTAGCTCGTTATAGCCTTCCTTCTCCAGCCTGCGCTGTGCTTCCTGCTGTGACAGTCCCTGTTCCGTACTTTCTACCTCTGCCAGTGTCTCCTGCGCACCGGTACGGTAAAATTCCATTCCCACCACTCCTGTCCCAATAAAGTCATGCGGCTGTTATGTATTTATTTGAATATCTGTTAACAACCGACTGGTTTACTATTGTTTACCCTTGAAAAGGAGTCAGGTTTCAGGAAATGTCGTGGAGATTTGGTGAATATGCTGATAATGGGAGGACGGTACAAGGAATTACTTTACGATACAGTCTGCTAACACCATCTGCTAAGGTCTTCTCGCTTCTAAATTAAAAAAAGGAGTCTTCTGTGTGAAGGCTCCTTTTGCTTGAATCTGGCATATTCTTAATTACTATAATTACTGTAATTGCTACAATTGTTCAAGATGTTCATTGGCATGCTTACCGTGGATAGCTCATTCAGGGAGCTCATACAGGGCTAGGCTAGACTGGGCTAGCCTGCTCCTCTGTTCACTGCACAGAGAGATTAAGAAATCAATTTCAACTGCTTCGCTTGCTCTTCGGTCAAAATGAACTGCTCCTGTGGATAGGTTTCGTCTTCTTTTTGTACGCCGAACATACTCATGACGTCATTCCAGACGCCTTTTTGTACTGCTTCTTGCTGTGTAATGATGATTTTCATATCGATCGCCGCCTTTATTGAAATAGATGTAGACCGTGATTTTGTTCCATTCTATGAAGTTGCTTCAATGTATATGTAAACGAATAGTCGATTCAGTTAAACAGCATAGGTAGCAGCAATTGCCAACTATATAACGCCAAAGACCAACCGATACGAAGCCGGTTGGTCTTTGATCACTTTATATTCATTTCCCGTACACGCAAGCTTGTACCACGGGTATAGCAATACCAGCCATGCTGCATATCGCCATCCCTATCGCTTTACGTGCTCGGCATACATGAAATTAATACGGCTTCGCGTCATGCCCTTTTTCTTCCGCTTTCTTCGCAGCCGCATGAGCGCGATGCAATGGTTTGCCCATATTCGGATCAGCCAGCACCTTGTCCAGCTCCTCCTGTACACGACGATGATATTCTTCGTCTGCCTGCTTAATATTGCCAAGCACCAGACTACGGATGTCATCGTTGCACTGCGCGAGGTTAGCGCCGAGGTTTTTCACCAGCTCATCGCGTTCCCAATCTTCAAAATTGCGATACGTCTCGCCTGCTTGAGCAAAGTCATTCGGACGGTCGATCTTCTCGCGCATCAGGCGTGCATCATAATATTCCGGCTCGTGATCTTTGCCTGGTTTTGGCGCTTCCTTCAGACCACCGAGCGAGGATGGCTCATAGTTAACGTGCGGGTTTTGCCCTGGTGCACGATCGCTATGGTAGCGCATCTGTCCGCCGGAATGATTCGTTGCCACGCGGCTATGCGGTGCATTGATCGGCAGTTGCTGATAGTTCGAGCCTACACGGTGACGCTGCGTATCGGAATACGAGAATGTACGTCCTTGCAGCAGCTTATCGTCTGAGAAGTCCAGACCATCTACAAGTACACCTGTACCGAATGCGACCTGCTCCACTTCATTAAAATAATCCTCTGGATTGCGGTTCAGGATCATTTTACCCACTTTCATAAATGGGAATTTATCCTCTGGCCACAGCTTCGTTGGATCAAGCGGATCGAAGTCCAGCTCAGGATGGTAGTTGTCCTCCATGATCTGGACACACAATTCCCATTCTGGATAATTGCCATTCTCGATCGCATCGTACAGATCAATCGTCGCATGGTTGAAGTCGAGCGACTGAATCTGGTTCGCCTCATCCTGCAATAGATTGCGGATACCCTGCAGTGGCTCCCAGTGATATTTGATCAATACCGCTTCACCGGCTTCATTGACCCATTTGTATGTGTTAACACCGGAGCCCTGCATTTCGCGATAATTGGCAGGAATGCCCCATGGCGAGAACAGGAACGTGATCATATGTGTAGATTCCGGACTATTCCCGATAAAATCGAAGAAACGCTCCATGTCCTGTACATTCGTAATTGGGTCTGGCTTAAACGCATGCACCATATCCGGGAATTTGAGCGGATCACGGATAAAGAAAATTTTCAGGTTGTTACCGACCAGATCCCAGTTGCCATCTTCGGTATAAAATTTAGTCGCAAAACCGCGCGGATCGCGTAATGTTTCAGGCGAATGCCCACCGTGTACAACTGTCGAAAAGCGTACAAATACCGGTGTCTGCTTGCCCTTTTCCTGAAACAGCTTCGCGCGAGTATATTTCGATATCGGCTCATCACCCACTGTGCCATAGGCTTCAAATACGCCGTGCGCACCTGCTCCACGAGCATGCACGACACGCTCAGGCACACGTTCACGGTCAAAATGAGTAATTTTTTCGAGGAAATTGTAATTTTCCATGGTAATCGGCCCACGGTTGCCTACCGTTCTCACATTCTGGTTGTCTGTGACAGGATGCCCCTGTCGATTCGTCAGCGTTACATTTTCTTCTTGATCATTCGATTGCGGTTGCTTTTTGTTCTCATCTGCCATAAAATCTTCCGCCTTTCAAGAAAGTATAAGTTTGCTGAAACCCTGCATACATGGTGACACGGAAAACAAGGCAACATTTCTGCCGCCGACTTGATCAGGTAGCGCAAGTACTGATAGGCGATCACACTGTGCAGTGCTATTATGCCTATCACAAGTAGCCGTTTTTGCCGTTATTGCTACAAGCTGATGCTGTAAAGCGTCTGGCTATTGTGTAGCAATTGTGACGGATTAAACGATTACATTACCTTTTTTTACCTGCATGGATTCATTATAAAACAATTTCCGGCGAAAAAGTGAATCATTTCTGTTTTTTGTCCAATTTGTGAATGAAGATTGGGTGAAATGGCAGATGAAATGAGGGGGCGTTGGGGAAGCATGGGGCTGGTGCTCTGAGGGGCACCACTTCGGCAAGGAATAAGGGAACGGACTCCGGTGGAGGGGCGGGAATCTACGGATTAAGATGTAATGTAGATTCCCGCCCCTCCAAGGTCGTCCTTTTCCCTTATTTCCTTGCCTGCGTTCTGTGCTATTTGTAGCAAGAGTAATGCTTGTTTGAGTCACAACGTGCATGGCGCAGTTCATGCTGCAACGTGATAGGTGGGAGAAGCAGTAGGTTTAAAAGCTGTTAACTCGTTTGCATCGTTTATTTATATGTACTCTATTAAGGGTTTATGGAATAACGGGATTGGATCATCCGAATGTCTTCATACGCGAGTAAAAGCTCTGTACCTGTCAAAAAGTCTGTGTTCATTGATGCATTCATCTTTCTCTATGTGTTAACCCCATCATGATCATACAAGCTGCTCGCTAGATCGCCAACCTTGAAGCGATCACGAGCAGCTTGTATGCGAATAATAATGAATTAGTCCAGCTCGATTCCTTTGGTTTCTTTGCCGAGGAATAATACCGCAGCAGCACCGATGACGATGGCGATAAAGAATAGGATAAAGATGCTGCTTACCGCTACCCCATTACCGACAAGCATACCGACGAGAAATGGCGCAATGACACCACCGATTCGTCCGAAGCCAGCCGCCATTCCGGTTCCGGTTGAGCGTACCCGTGTCGGATATAGCTCTGGTGTATAAGCATACAAGCCGCCCCATGCACCGAGATTGAAGAAGGACAGACAGATGCCTGCCAGAATGAGCGATAGCTCGCTTGTAGCAAAGCCGAACCAGATTGCACTTACTGCGGTTAGCAGCAGATACAGCACCAGTACGAATTTACGTCCGAATTTCTCAATAAAATATGCGGCTGTAAAATAACCCGGCAACTGTGCCAGTGTCATAATCAGCACATATTCAAAGCTTTTAATGAGCGTGAAGCCTTTCAAGCCCATAACGGACGGCAACCACAGGAACATCCCATAATAGGAAAAGACCACCGTAAACCATAAAATCCACGCCATAATCGTGGCACGACGATGCTCACTGCTCCAGATATCTTTTAACCCCTGTGTAAACGAAGTCCGCTCTGAGGCTTTTCTGTTCAAATAACGCGGTGAATCCTCAATCGCCCGGCGTAAATATAACGCATATAATGCAGGCACCGCACCGATGATAAAGCCCCACTGCCAGCCATAGCGTGCGATAACAAAGTACGCAACCACGGCAGAAATGATCCAGCCAAATGCCCAGAAGCTCTCCAGTAGCACAACGGCACGTCCGCGATCCTTTACCGAGACCGACTCCGATACAAGCGTGGAGGCTACAGGCAGTTCACCGCCCAGTCCAAAGCCTGCAATAAAGCGCAGCAATAGCAATACGCCGAATCCAGTCGCCAGTGCAGATAATCCGCTCGCGATTGAGAAAATGAGCAGCGTCCATAGCAAGATCGACTTACGCCCATAACGATCTGCCAGATAACCGGCAGCAATCGCACCGACTGCCATCCCGACCGAGTTAATGCTAGTCAGATAGCCGATTTGCTGCGGGCTAAGCTGCCAGCTCTTCGCCAGCGCTGCCGCGATAAAGGAGATCATCCCCACTTCCATCGCATCGAACATCCAACTGAAACCTGCGCTGAACAGCAGCTTGCGCTGCTTTGGATTACGCAGTAGTTCCATATTATTCATCTCATAACCCCTTTTTCCCGACAGGCTTGTACTTTTTGTTACATACTTTTCCATTATGAATGCTGTACGTATGCAACTGACCCGTCGTCATATATGTAATCACGAATTCTATTATACCCAAAACGATAAAAAATACCTCACATTTATATAGATGCTGAGTAATTAAAATTTTAACGTTCATTTTGTACAGTTAAACATAGCGATCACAAATTTAAGTAACTCATTTAATACAAGTGCTATACATTGATTGAGGATTGCTTTTTCCCATATATTACATAGTCGAGGAGGACAATAATGATGGTACGAAACAAATTACTGGCGGGGGTACTTGCGATCAGTATGGCATTCCCTCTTGTGCCGGGTCATGCCTACATGGCAGCGAATAATCCAATGGTAGCTGCTGTGCCCGGTGCCTGGTCAGCAGGACAGACACCACCGAATCTTTCCCCGGATAAGCCTGTTTTACTGTTTGTACATGGACTGACCAGCCAGGCGAAAATATGGTACGAGGACAATGATATGTACCAGTACGCCTACAATAATGGCTATCAGACCGCATTTATCAACATGTACGATATTACCGGAACGCCTGAAGATATGTGGAAAGATGGCGAACTGCTGGCAGCCAAAATTAAAGAAATCAGCCAGCGCTATGGCGGCAAAAAGATTGTTATTATCGCACACAGTAAAGGTGGCGTCGATACACAGGCTGCGCTTGTACGCTACAATGCCTATCCATATGTGAGCCGTGTAATTACGCTGAGCACACCGCACCATGGTTCTGAGCTGGCTGACCTTGCCTATAGTAGCTGGGCAGGCTGGCTCGCCGATCTGGTCGGTTCACAAAGCCCGGGCACCAGCTCTCTGCAAACATCGTATATGCAATACTTCCGCTCCGAAATGGACAAAGACCCGGATGTGAATAAGGTTCCATTTTATACGATGAGCGGTGACAAATGGTCTGGCTCTGGCAAAGCATCCTATACATTTGGCGGTGCGTATCTATCCGTATTCGGTAGCAATGATGGCGTAGTGACCACGGCAAGTGCGCAGCTCCCCGGCGCTACACTTATTCGTACAGGCCCTTGGAATCATGCAACCGTGCGTACTGGCTCCTATACGTTCGATCTGTTCAAATCCTATATTGGCACGGTTAGTGGAGCCGCAGCCAGCGCCGCACCAGCCGTATCTTCCCTGGCTCGCCCGGCTACTGTTAGCGCCAGTGTATATCGCGATGCTACAGTAACAGGCAATGTGTATGGAACAACGCCTGCTGCGCCACAGGCAGATGGAGCTACAAGCTCTTCAAGTGTGTCTGGCAATCATCCATCTGCCGACGCTGCATTACCTGATGGTCATCTGTATGTACGCGGAGGGCAATCGAGTGGTACAGCGAGCGAAGCCTTAACGGTGGAGGATGGCGTGCAATCGATCACGCTCGATTGGATTAGCAATAAGCCGCTACGTGAGCTACAGATTATTGCTCCGGATGGCAAACGCCAGCAGGTAAGCGTTGAAACCGCCAAAGACGACGATATTTTCAAAGGCGCTTATCATCAGATCGCCCGTCTGAATCAGCCTGTAGCCGGAAACTGGCAAGTACGTGGTGTGAGTGATGGCTCTGGTGCGTATTTGATGACGGCTGTCTATGCAGCTAGCACGAGCAATGCCAGTCTACACACTTCCGTCTCCAGCGGCACGCTTGATATGAAGCTGGAAACGGAAGGACTTCGTTCCGAACGCACAACAGCCAAATATACCGTTGATTACTATGATGAGGATGGCAAACGAATCGCTCCTCCTACCACTTCTCAGCGTTCATTGATCGCAGGTGAAATGGAAGCAAGCATTGCAACACCGACTGCAGGCAAGCCTTCCAGCTATGTGATCACGACCGATATTAGTGGTGTAACGGCAGCAGGCAAGCCATTCAAACGCACATTGATCAAGTCCGTCTATGTAGATGCGAACGGTCAGACGTATTCGGAGTAAAATAACTGGAGTGTATCGATCAGCGACATAACGTATCAGCGATATCGTACACATCAGGCTATTTTATATGTACTGATCGACCCTGTTCGTCGATCCTGGACTGATAATTATAGGATCGCTTTCACCAGTGATCACACAAATAGCCCTGCATGCTTCTACGCATGCAGGGCTATTCATCATATAAAGCTTATTTTATTTATTCGCTTCCTGTGCTTCCACAACAGGGAACCAGCCTGGAATGTTAATCACCATATTCCACAGTGGGTCAGGCAAAACGAGTGATTTTTGATCATTTTTGCTGAGTGTGTACAGAATCTCGTCCTCACGACCGGATTCTACTTTTTCAACCCAGTTTGGATCAACGATCAGTTGACGACCGAGTGCAACGAGCGGTGCACCTGTTTCCAATACAGCGGCTGCATCATCAGGTGTTTTAACGGAACCTACGCCGATGACCGGTACTTTGTTGCCTACGCGCTCTTGAATGATCGTCAGACGGGAACGTGTATCTTCTACACCGCGACGAGGTACGGAGTTGTACTCCATCAGCGATACGTGCAGATAGCTCAGGTTTTTCTCAGCCAGTGCATCGATCAGTACGAGTGTGTCTGCCATTGTGATACCTGGAGTTTCCGGTTCTTCTGGCGAGAAGCGATACCCTACGATAAATGGTCCTTTGGCTTGCTCTTTCACGACGCGCTGTACTTCCTCCACAACAGCCAGTGGGAATGCCAGACGTGCATGAACATCACCGCCCCATTTGTCTTCACGACGGTTGGAATGCGGGGAGAAGAATTGTTGGATCAGGTAGCCGTTCGCACCGTGAATTTCTACACCATCAAAGCCAGCAGCAATCGCATTCGCTGTCGCTGTACCGAAATCTTTAATAATGTTTTCGATCTCTTCATTGGTCAGCTCACGCGGAGTTGGACCTTGACCACCATCGCCACGCTCACTTGGTACAGCGCTTGGTGCAACCACGTCACCGTCAACCAGCTCAGATGGAGACAGACGACCCGCATGGAAAATTTGCAATACAGCTTTAGAGCCGTTCTTTTTCAATGTGTCTGCCAGACGAGTCAAGCCTGGTGTGAATTGCTCACCAACCGCACGGAACTGGTTAGCAAAGCCTTTACCATTTGGAGTCACATGAGCAACAGCAGTGATCGACAGACCTACACCTGCTGTGCGGCTTGCGTAGTATTCCAGCTCTGCATCGGATACCGTTTCATCCGGATTGGAAGAGGAATGTGTCATCGGCGCCAATACAAGGCGATTTTTCAATTCAATACCATCGTTCAGCGTGAACGGTTGGAACAGAGCTTGATATTTCGGATTCATGGTTGATCTCTCCTATCTCTATAGTGAGGTTAATGTACGATCTGGTCATTTACCAGAATATTATTATAAGTAACAAAGTATAGTATAGTAAACAATTTAACGTTGCGCAAGTTTTTCTTGTATTCAATCTTACTTGCAAGCATTCTATCCACATGTATCCTATTATGATAATCTGACTTCTGAAATAGGGATTATTGCCTTTATATATTTACACCATAATAAAGACGATATAACGAGATAAAAAAGATGATATAACGAATTTTCTGTAGCTGAACTTTGCATTGTTGTAGCTAGGCTATAAGCTGCGAATCGACATAACTATAAAATACGCTATCCATATCGCTCCAAAAGGACTGAAAGTTGGAGATCAAGTATTCTCGGGTTGGGACGCTGATATCAAAATCGGTAACTCCCTCTATGCATTCAAAGAAAAAACCGGTATCAGGATTGCGATACCGGCTTGGCTTGTTGAGATGATGAATTGCGTTTGCCTTCATTGTTTGTCGCTTCCGCAGTACCGGATTGACGGTCTCTGCGAGGTGGCTCTTTCAAGAAGAAGATCATAACGAGCGCAGCCGCTGACAGAATCGATGCGACCATAAACGCCATATTCGTACCATGAATCATCGACAGATCCGCTGTCTTACCGGACATTGCCGCAGAAGCTGACGCATTGGTGAATACGGTAATCAGTACCGCTGTACCGATCGAACCGCCAACCTGACGCAACGTATTGTTCATCGCAGTGGCGTGGGATAGCAGATGGGTTGGTAGTTGATTCAAACCTGCTGTCGTTACCGGCATCATTACCATCGATAGGCCCAGCATACGTAGCGCAAACATGATCACAATCAGCCACACTGGCGTACTATCACTTAGCATCGTAAATGGAACTGTACCGATCAGCAGCAGTGCAAGACCGGTCACACCGAGCGTCTTCGCACCGATTTTATCGAAAATACGACCGGTAATCGGAGACATAATCCCCATCAGGATCGCCCCTGGCAATACGATCAGACCGGACTGAACGGCAGACAGATGACGTGCATTTTGAATATACAATGGCAACAGTGTCGATGCACCAATCATCGCGGTGAACACAATTACTGTAATAATCATCGAAATGGTAAACAAACGATCTTTAAAAACACGGAATTCGAGCAGCGGCTGCTCCAGCTTAAACTGTCTACGTACAAACAGCAGTAAGCTGATCGCACCAACCGCGATGGTAACAATAACAATTGGATCATTCCAGCCTTTAGAGGCGGTACTGAATCCGTACAACAAACCACCAAAACCGATCGTCGACAAGACAACAGATACCATATCCAGCTTTGGATCACGCAGCTTACCGACATTTTTCAAAGCAAAGATCGCAATCACAAGGTCAATCACTGCAATTGGCAAAATAATATAGAACAGGTCACGCCATGAGAACGTATCAACGACCCAGCCCGATAGTGTCGGTCCGATCGCCGGTGCAAACGAAATAACGAGACCGATCATCCCCATCGCTGCCCCGCGGCTTTCTTTCGGGAAAATAACGAGGAATACGGTCTGCATAAGCGGCATAACGATACCTGCACCTGCTGCTTGAATCACACGACCTACGAGCAGTACGCCAAATGTTGGCGAGATGGCAGCAATCAGTGTACCGAGTGCAAATAAGCCAATCGATGTAATAAACAATGCTCTCGTATTAAATTTATCGATCAAATAAGCTGTGATCGGAATCATAATCCCGTTCACCAGCATAAAAATCGTTGTCAGCCACTGCGCAGCAGTTGCATCAATCTTTAAATCTCTCATAATATGCGGCAATGCCGTAACGAGTAGCGTCTGATTCAGAATCGCCACAAACGCACCTGCCAGCATAATTCCCACAATGACCTTAATATTCACTTTAGGCCGTGGCTCTTCTACTGTATTAGGCGCTGTATTAGCCATGTTTCTCTTCCTCCCCATTTGCAAAATAAACTTGTTGTAAGTAGGCAACCTCGGCCTGAAGTTCTTCACGTTGCTTCAGATAAGAGATCAATGCATCCATCATGAAGGTTTGCGGAACTTTTTTTCTACGTTCGGCGTCCAGACGTTCTACCGCTGCTACCAGATCCGATTGAATCGACTCCGGGCTGTGCTTGCGAACAGCCTGCAGCAGCTCACGTACACTTTTACGCCATTCACTCTCTCCAAAGTACCGCCGACTTGAATCAGGCTCGTACAGCTTCATTCGCTCTGCTGCTTCCTCATCAATAACCGGTGTACGTCCAAGCCGCTTTTCAATCATGCCTTCAATTGCATCGACAATTAATTCAGCGACATGATCAATATGCGCCTCTGTAATCTGACGCTTCCGATCCAGACGGGTGAGAAAGATCATCTCTTTGGACATCGCCTGCATGCACAATGACAGATCCCATATCATCGGCTCAATCCGACTTCCATAAGCGAGCAGCAGCTCTTCCTTTTGCCAGTTCAGCATCATTCGTTTGAAATCGAGCATCACCTGACGAATTTGCGAGCCGAGCTCCATCGGCATATTTTGATTCAAATTCACAAAGAAATCATGCTTCACGACAAAAGATTGCAGTTGTATGGATATTTTATGCACGAGCTGATCGCGCAGAGCCACATCATCCTCAAAATGAAGGGAGTTGGTCGAGCTTACAATTTCCTCATGCAGCGCACGAATGATTTGCAATAAAATGTCCTCTTTGGACTCGAACATTTTATAAATGGATGCCTTGGACATATTGCACTGTTCAGCAATATCCTGCACAGTCGTCGCAAAGTATCCTCTCTCGGCAAACAATTGGCCTCCCGCTTTTAACACTGCTTTTTTACGATCGTCTCCCATACAGATGCATCTCCTACAAGGTTAGGTAAATTTATGTGTTTGTTTCTACCCCTTCAAAATAAAAACCTGACGGTACTATGAGAACCCGTTAGTTCTTACTTACTATTTTATACCTCGTTATTTGGAAAGTCAAACAGGCATTATGTAAATTTTTCACTATTTTTTGATTTTAGAGCTTTTGAGGAGCTTTGGGCGATGCTTAATGGGTGGGATTGAGTTTAGTGGATTTTGAGTTTGCTCATTTAGTGGGATTGCGTGTACTGAGTTTGTGTTGCTGAGCTGTTTTTAGGTTGATTTGGCTATTTGGGGAGTGTTTTAAGTGTTTGATGGAGTTAGTTAGTTGGTTGATTGATTGGTTGTGGAGGGTATTGGCTTGGAGTTGGAGCGGTTGAGCCAGGTGTGTGCTTGGGCGTACACCACTTGCGGCAAGGAATAAGGGGACGGACTCCCGTCTCGCACAGGAATCTACGAAATGGGAGGGAATGTAGATTCCCGTGCTCAAAAGTCGTCCTTTCCCCTTATTTCCTTGCCTCCGTTCTGTGCTGCTTGCAGCATACGTGGAGGAACTTGAACGTATGCAACATAGTGGCTGTTTTCATTATATGTATTGATTATGCTTCATTGCTGTTCTCATTACATGTATTGATTACGTTCCATTGCTATTTTCATTACAGGCATTAATTAAGCTCTGTTAATATAGAGTTCTTTTATAAAATATAGCGTTTAAGGAGGTAGAACTTAGAACTTAGAACTTAGAACTTAGAACTTAGAACTTAGAACTTAGAACTTAGAACTTAGAACTTGCACTTAGCACTTGAACCTGAACCTGCACCTTCACTTTAATAAACTTACAGCTTAAAATCAGAACTTGAAACTCGGAACTTGGAAATGGCACTTCCTATCTCTGCCCCATGCTGGAATGAGCATCTGTCAGGGGAGGATATTAATAGCATGTGTAAACCGAAATCAAAAGATAGTGTGAGGCGGGGTGAGCCTTTGAATAGCATTTTTGTCTGGCTTTGTGGGTAGTTTATGAAATTGGTTTTGGTTTGTCTTGGTAGGCAGGTGGGGGTAGGATTGAATGTAATTGTGTTTGGCGTGTTGGTGATTGAGGGGGATTTAGTTATGAGTGCTGTATGTATGTATAGATGATTGGGAATAGCAAAAAACCGGGAAGTTCTCTGAGGGAGAGCTTTCCGGTTTTTGTTGGATATTTATTTGCTGAATAGTGAAGTGGATGTGGATTGTATCATGTATGGATTTAAAGGTTACATGATCCAAGCAGCCGTATATTATTCGTTCAGGGCTTGTTCCAGACCTTTCAGGTTTTCGCGCATGACGGTGATGTAGTTTTCGCCTGCTTTGACCTGGTCGTCGGTTAGGCCCTCGAGTGGGTTGAGGACTGCTGTTTTGGCGCCGACTTCGTTTGCGATGGTTTCGGCGATTTTTGGTGATACGAGTGTTTCGAAGAAGATGGTTTTGACATTATGTTGTTTGGCAAAATCAACGACTTTAGCCATTTGTGCAGCGGTTGGTTCCTGTTCTGGTGACAGGCCACTGATCGGTACCTGTGTTAAGCCGTAATCGCGTGCCATGTAGGCAAAAGCGGCGTGCTGGGTAATGAAGTCTTTGCGCTTGGCGTTTGACAGACCTGTTTTGTAGTCATTATCCAGTTGCGACAGTTCCTTGATATACGCATCTGCATTTTGTTTATATTGATCAGCATGGGTTGGGTCGAGTTGTACCAGTGCTGCTTCGATGTTTTTCACTTCGGTTTGTGCTTGTTTTGGTGACAGCCATACGTGAGGGTCGAATCCGCCATGATCGTGGCCTTCCTCGCTATGATCGGCTGCTTCTTCGCTGTGATCTGCCGCTTCGCCTTCGTGCTCATGATCCTCTTCTTCTGTACCTTGCAGAATGTCAACTCCCTTACTTGCCTCGACGAGTACGGGACCATTGCTGCCAAGCGAATCTTTCACCTGATCAATCCAGCCCTCCATGCCAGCGCCATTGTAGACGATCATGTTGGCTTCGGTCATTTTGGCGATATCCTGTGGAGTAGGCTCCCAATCATGCGGCTCTGTGCCCGGTGGGATCAGAACCTCAACATCAGCGAGATCACCTGCAACCTTGGATGTGAATTCCTCCATCGGGTAAAAGCTTGTAACGATATGAAGCTTGGATGTACCGGACGATTCGGATCCTGATGTGCTGCTCGATGCTGCCTGATTGCTTCCGCTATTTCCACAGCCAGCAAGTACGACACCCAGACTTAGTAGTGCTGCCGCAGGCATCATCAACCAATTGCGTTTGTTCCCATTGTTTTTCATGAATATGTGTTCTCCTTCCCACTCCATAGAATAGTGAAGGCAAGCCGGGTAAGCGACCTGCCCTTATATTTAATTTTTATGAAGCACCTCGGTTTGCACCTTGCTCTTCTGCGAATTACCACTCTGGCGCTGCCAGAAACGGCGGCTATCCAGATCAGGCCCTTCCAGCATATCGTTGCCCCGGCGCATACGGTGCAAGATACGCTGAATACCCAGTCCAATCAGCAGGAATGCAAGCAACAACAGAGCTACAGTAGCACCCGGAGGTGTGTTCACATAATAGGAAGTGGTCAGACCGCCGAACATGCCGGTCAAACCGATCAGTACTGCCATAATAAGAGCCGAAGCAAAGCCTCGTGCAAAACGCAGCGACAACGCTGCTGGCAATGCCATCAGGGCAGACACGAGCAGTACACCAACGATTGGCATCGCGGCTGCTACGGTCATCCCTGTCAATACGGAGAAGGTTTGCGACAGCCAGCGTACATGTGTGCCGCCAATCTGTGCAGTTTCCTCATCAAATGTAATATTGTACAGCGGACGCCGCATCACCACCCAGAATCCCAGTACAATGACAAATACAATACCAATAATCCATAGCTGCTCTGTACTCACCGCAACGATTGAACCAAAAAGATAAGAGCTAAAGCTACGATTGAGTCCAGAATCCATGCTCATCAATACGAGAGCGAGCGCCAGACCGCCAGTCATAATAACAGCAATCGATACTTCACCATAACCACGGAAGTTTTGACGCAGTCTTTCAATAATCAGTGCCCCTAGCACAGCAATCAGAAATCCGCCTACAGACGGGTTAATACCAGCAATCGCCCCGATTGCTACACCAGCCAGCGATACGTGAGACAGCGTATCTGCCATCAGTACCTGTCTGCGTAGCACCAGATATACACCAAGCAGAGGGGCGATAATCGCGATCATGCCTCCGGCCCAAAATGCACGCTGCATGAACTCGTAGTCAAACATGCCCATCCTCCGCCCTCCTCTCGTTCCAGACGAATCGTACGATCCAGATAAGGCTCTGCCTCTTCCAGACCATGCGTTACCATAACAACGGTTCGTCCGTGCGCCTTCACATGGTGACGCATCAGTTCATAGAATCCTTTCCGACTTTCCAGATCCATCCCGGTAGTCGGCTCATCCAAAATTAACACATCCGGCTCCTGCGCAAGCGCACGCGCAATACATACACGCTGCTTCTGCCCACCGGATAACTCGCCAATTTTACGATCTCGCAGCTCCCACATACCCACTGCCTCTAGCGAGCTTTGCACCAGTGCCGCCTGCTTGTTACCGAAGCGCTTGAACAAACCGAGACGCATCGAGCAGCCTGAACGCACCAGTTCATAGACCGTACTAGGGAAGCCACTATTAAAAGAAGCAACCTGCTGAGGCACATAACCGATAATCGGCTTGCCTCCTTTTTCATTACGATTAATCTGTACTCGCCCACTCCACGGCTTCAAAATACCGAGCAATAGCTTGAGTGAGGTCGTCTTTGCAGCACCATTCGGTCCGCTCAGTGCCATAAATTCATTGCTGTATATGTCCATCGACAGCCGATTTACAACCGGCTCGCGATCATAGCCAAATACGACATCCTGCATGGAAGCCAGTAACACGTAAAGCACTCCTTTCCTTTTGCTCTTTATTCATTCATACACCATTACTTATTATCTATATGCATCATATCGGCATCATCGTATGCCTTTTTCATTGGTATTCCGGTCGTTTTTCTTTTCTTCGTAAGTATTACGAATATCACCTGATTTACTTTACTCCTGCCTTATTAGCATTGTCAAGGGTTTAAACAAAATAATTACGATTTAGCTACCATTGTGTCTCTATGAATAGATGAGCATCAAAAGTAGACTGCAGTCATCATCTTACACATGAATATTTGGTCATGTATTTATTTTTCTTCTATTAGAATAGTAGCAACATAAAAAGAGGAACCTCCATTAGAGATTCCTCTTTCCCTTTATACATTTGCTTTTATATTACTTTTATCCGTAACCCCTATTTGCCAAAACGAATATACTGCTGCAATCGACAATTACACATTTACAGATGATTCACCACATACAAACGCGATGTCTCTTCCCAGATCTCGCCCTGTTGCAAACTAATAAATCCTTTCTCTTCGTCCGGCAGGTCCACATTTGGTGCATTGACCAGATTCGTTTGCGGTTCTGGACAGAGGAATGTGCCGGATGCTTCGCAGTTCCAGATCATCCAGTGTTTGTAGCCTGTGCCCACATCGTAGACGAGCTTCACACCGAGACGCTTGTCAGCCAGCTCAGCGATGTTACGTCCATTTTGCGGTGCAGCGGTATAATGATTATCCATCGCTTCGGTGTATGGATGCGCACCTGTTGTTTTGAGCTGTTCTTCCCAATCCGACAAAGGCTGGAATTGTCCGGTTGGCAGCATACGCTCACTCATCGCCCGTCTTTGACCAAAGGTTGCCTTGAAGCTCATATCGTCTGCTGTGCTATCTGGAGCAAATGGAGCATTGAGCGCTGTATGGAATGCCAGCATCATCGGCATCGGATCATTGCCCAGATTCTGTACGCTCACCTGCTGCTGCAAACCGCGCTCCGATAGTGTATACACGAGACGCGCGGTAAACGAATGCGGCCAGTATGTATACACCGGATGCGACTCATCGATCGTTACGCTCAGAGCCACACGGCTTTCCCCTTCAGTTGCTTCATAATAATCAACATCCCATACAATCGTATGCAGGAATCCATGCAAATGATTGTTCGTCGCTGGCTCATTAATTGGAAAATTATAAGTACGTCCATTCCAAGTAAATGTACCGTCCTCATAACGGTTCGGCGGGAATAGCACCGGAATACCATGTGTACCTGGACTTGCGCGGAACTCATCCATTTCTTGCTCCTGTGGCTCACGTAAGAAAGAATAACCGTGGGCATGATCACGGTAAGCGATCAGGTTGGCACCAACGCCAGGCAGCACAACCGCTTCAAGATCATGATAGCGAAGCCATACCGCTGGCTCACCTTGATAAGATTGTTCAAAAGCACTGGAATGATTAGACATTACAATTCCCCTTTTCCCTATCATAATTGGTGTGAACGATAACGATTAGACAATACGAATCTTCTCGCCCTTACGAGCGGATTCCAGACAGGCAGCAATGACACGCGTATTGCGAATAGCATCCTCCGGACTGTAAGGAAGCGGTGTTCCATCCAGCACAGCCGCTGCAAACGCATCGACCTGTAACGCGAAATGATTGGCAAGCTCGATATGCTCCTCCCGTTTGCCCGCATCGGTATAGATCGTAATCTGTGGCTCATCCTCGTTATCGTCACGTCGAAAAGCATAAGGCAGCTTAATCCGCCCCTTCGTGCCGATAATTTCCAATGCACAGCTTGGATAAGCCCACATCCCACATTCAAATGTAGCCGAGCGACTATTCGGGAATTCCAGCAAACCGGAAGCCATCATATCGACATGATCATGCTTGGCGGAAAACATCGCGTGCACCGTTACCGCCGTTGGTTCTGCGCCAAAATACATACGGGCAGCCGAAACCGGATACACTCCCAGATCATATAACGAGCCTCCGCCCATCTCGCGACGATAACGCACATTTTCCAGATCATCTGCATTGTTGGAGGTGAAGCGACCGTGCATACTACGCAGCATGCCAATCTCGCCCGAATGAATAATTTCACGGACACGGTCATGCTTCGGATGATAGCGATACATAAACCCTTCGGCAAAGGTCACACCCTGCTTGCGGCATACATCCACCATTTCAGCCGCATCTGACGCCTCCAGGGCTGCGGGCTTTTCGCATAATACATGCTTGCCTGCCTGCGCCGACTTGATCGTCCATTCCTTATGCAGATGATTCGGCAACGGAATATAGACCGCATCGATATCCGGATCAGCCAGCATCTCCTCGTAACTGCCATAGAAACGTGGAATATGACAGCGCTCAGCGACCTCGGCAGCCTGCTCGATATGGCGACTGGAGATCGCCAGCACCTCATTGCGCGAAGATTCTCGAATCGACGGTATGATGACGCTTACAGCAATCTCGGCCGTGCTGATGATTCCCCATTGTAATTTACGCTCCGTCATGATTGCACTCTCCCTTCGCTTCATCCTTGAGAGTATGTCAGACCGCTTCATTTCATGAATTCATACATAACTGGCAAGGCATTGTCCGTAGCTTGCACAGACAGGCAAAGGCAGGAGGACACAAACACTACAATCATTGTAACGTCTTCTTGTCCCATTGTGCATATACATTGCGCACTATACCTGCCTCTGGCATGTCATTTTGAGATCGGCAGCCATCCTTTGCAACCAGCAGGGCAGGGGCAGGGTACAGGCAGCGATACAATAAAGTGAGGACAGACTGTAGCTATCATTCTTGCTCCAACTAATCTGCCAATACTATGATGATAATCACTGCTTTGTATAATCATCGGTCACCCCATAATCACTACTTTGTATGATGGTCGATCACCCTGTAATCACTGGTTTGTATGATCACAGACCATCAGCCTATGATCACTACCTGTAATTGTCCGCTTCTGCGCGCGTCAGCATGCCGATACACCGATCCAGATCGGTCTTCACCTGCTTTTTATACAGCTTCGCCTTTTCAGGCCCATCATCTGTAAAATGATAAATAACAATTTCCTGAAAATCAACCTTCGGATCATTGCCCTTCAGTTGCTTGGTCCGATAAAAAATACCATCATGCACAAGCTCGTGCAAGGCACGATAAATCTCGCTCTGCGGCGGTGAATAACCGAAATCCTTGAAGCGTTCCTTCATGCTTTCAAGCATCTCGTAGCCATAACCACGATGCTCTTCAACCATAGTAATCAAATATAACTTAATAAATGCTCGCTGTGCGATCATAAATGCCATCCTGCTCACTCCTTTTCGCATTAAGGCAAATGGAATCCTTCTCTATTATATGAAATTTTCACCGTTTTGAACAACAAAAAAAGCCCTAACGGGCTTTTCGATATGGAATTCCGGTCAACCACACTCCAAAGCGAAGGCGTGACAGCATATAAGTCAGCACAATCGACATGGCAAGAGCAAGCAGCCAGGTTATCGTCATACGTAGTGTTACATTCCAGCCGCTAAATAACGAATCGTCCAGCAAGTAGGTCAGACGAAGCATATACGCATGTGCAAGATAACCACCATATGAATAACGACTGAGCGCAAGCCATAGCTGCTTTGTTCGTTCACTGGCAGTACGATCGATCCCCAGTGCTACCCAGTACACGAGCAGCACAAGTGCTACGAGAAACAGCGCCATCCATGGTTGCAATAATACCAGTGACATAAAGCGGCGTCCAAAGCCCGCATCCACCGGAAAATCGCCCAGCACCACCCCGGTATAATACACAGCAAAAATCCCGCATACTAGCAGCACGATCCATTTGATCCGCTGCAAAACATCCAGGAACACCTTAATATGTAGACCAGCAAGTGCACCAAGCACAAAATAATACAGGTAATATATAATATTCCGATCTGCATATGTCGTAAAATATGGCGTTAATACAGGGATATGCCACGCTTGAAAAGCTTTCATTAACGATGGAAGCAGCATGAGCAGTAGCTCATAGGCAGCCGTTAAACCAATGATCATCCACAATGCACGCCATCCATTTCCTTTGAATGCTCCCGATAGCTTCCATACCAGCTTACGTAGCCACGGAAAGAGCAAATACATCGGAATAATCATAACGATATACCATAGATGATAGCTCGACTTGCCTGTAAATATATACCGAAGCACTGTCGGTATCCACTCCTGCACAGGCTTCATCGCAAACGTGCCTGCCAGTATCGTATAAAATAGCGTCCATACCAGATAAGGAACGACGATATCTTTGAAACGTTTACGAACAAACGAGCCATATGCCAGCTCGCCATCGTAGTTATAAAAAAGCACCAGCCCCGTAATGAAAATAAAGGCCGGTACTGCAAATTTGGCCGCTATTAGCAAAAGTGTGAGCCTCGCGCCATCTACCATTGCCATTTCTGGAGCAACGGAGTAATGAGCGATCGAATGCTGTAGCACAACGGCGGCAAAGGCCATGCCACGCAAAATCTCGATTTCGCCAAGTCTTTGTTTTGAACTCATTCTTCTTCTCTGTCATCCTTCCGATTCCAATCGTATTGCTGCGCTCCGGCATTATTTACAAATGAGCGCGCCCTCTATGCTCCATTCCGGCTCAGGAGCCGATTGTGGAACAGGCATTTTGGGAGCAGGGATTGGATTTGGTGATTGTGGTGCACCTGGCATACGCAGCTCATTGCGGAGCTTTTTCATCCATCTGCGGCGCGATTTCTTTTTCTCTTTCATCGAGCCTGACGTCTGACCGGGCGTCTGATAATTGTCCGTCATACCAGTTGACATCATTGCTTGCATCAGAATTACCTCCCCATTGTATTTTGAAAGGCACTGAGCCTTCCACTGTCAGTATAACGTCAATTCCATGAAACGAATAGGGCATTTATAACCGAATCCATAATTATTCAATAGAATTGAGGTCGAACCTTGCCACATAATGACGAAAGACCCATCCTCGGAAACAACACGCCCGAGAATGGGTCTGCAAGAGCTATACATTAGCCAGAAGTGAATTCCTGCTTACG
>JBCNLJ010000050.1:0-45538 GCA_039595515.1 Paenibacillus sp.
TGGTGCTGGTGCTGGTGCTGGTGCTGGTGCTGGTGCTGGTGCTGGTGCTGGTGCTGGTGCTGGTGCTGGTGCTGGTGCTGGTGCTGGTGCTGGTGCTGGTGCTGGTGCTGGTGCTGGTGCTGGTGCTAATTTTGTGGATAACTCTGATGTAGAGCTTGAAGTTGAGGCGAAAGCAGAAGTTTCCGAGGATATTGTTCATGATCTTTCGTCTACAAAGCAATCTGCTGATATCCACTCATTAGATCGAGCAAACCAAGCAAACCAAGCAAACCAAGCAAACCAAGCAAACCAAGCAAACCAAGCAAACCAAGCAAACCAAGCATCCACTTCCGACCGCTTTGCCTGGCTGACGAATATGCCGCTATCAGAGCTATTAGCCGGTTTTACAAACGCTCAACTGGAGGAAGTGGATTTCCGGCTCGGTTTGAGCGAGCATATTGAAATTGTACATGACACTTTGCTTACTGTACGTCTATGTCAGGCAGGCATCGATGTTTCATTCCAGGGTGATCAAGCTGATCCAGCGGCGGCACTTTGTTCGGTGAAAACAAAGGATGCGCCTCTGTACCGATTGGAGGCGCTACTTCGCTATCGGCAGCAGCACGGAATCGACGATCAAATATCGTTGGAGCAGCATATGTATACATTTGCTAGCCATCCACAGGTTCTACAGGAAGCCAAGCAGCTTTTTCGTGAAATGCTTTTGACCGGACTGGCGAGACTACCACAAACGGTAACTGCTCGTCTGGAAACGCTGGCGATTACAGCGCGAAGTGAAGGGATGCCTAATCTGGAGCTGCTTTTGCGCGGTATTCAGGGAGAGTTGGAATTGTTTTTTGCTCGCCATGTTCGTTTTCAGATTGCTATCCTACGCACACGGCTAATGGAGGCATATTTATCACTGGAATCATGGCAGCAGGAGATTGGTGCTGCCCAGCGTGCACGTCTGGCAGGAAGCTTTCGTACAAAATATTATGCGGTATCTCAGCTTCAGTTATATAGTATTGGTGCTGAGCCGTGGGAGACGCGATCAGGCTATCGCGGTATTACGTGTTATTTGTATTGTCCAGCTGATCGGCGTATCTATACCTATACAGATACGCGTCCGGTCTATTATGAGTCTACGAGCTTCGATTATGAGAAGCAGTATCAGCAGTCCGTACCGTGGCGCCATGGCGTATCATTGCAACGATTTGCAAAAGGGCAATGGTCATTCCGTGCAGTGAAGATCAATCGGGATCATCGGTTATCAACGGGAGAGATCGGAGGTCTGGCGGAGCAGGCGCGCCAGCCTGTAGAGGATTTAGATTTTAGTGAGTATGAGCTAGGAAACGATATGACGCTAGATTCGACGAGAGCGCTGACGGTGCAGCCGTCATTGTTTGGTGAAAATAATAGACGAATGCATATACTGGCCATCGCCAGCGTGGAGTCAATCGAGTTTGATCGCTTATCCCAGACGACTCGGATTATAGTAAGCACCGAGGCTGAAGAAAGGGTGGAGCTAACCTTACTCGATCATCCGGACTGGCGGAAGCAATTGAAACGGATCGAGCGTAGCGAAGCGATTCGCAAGCTGGTTCACTTTCGGGCTCTGGTGCAAACGGATGGACGACACTGGTATCCGATCAGCTTCCTGCAAGAGGATCGAATACTGAATTTAATGCTGGATCAAGTGTAACGACAATCGGCTACTATCTGCTGTCATTCCATACATGGAATTTACATGGTAGTGTTGTATAGCTTACAGCTTACCCATTAACATGGGGATTTCAAGTTGAGATTAACAAGTAATATGAATCCTAACATACCACATCAAGATTAATTTGGAACATCGATATTGATATCGAGTATTAGCCTGAACATCATTCATATGCTGGAGGGAGTGTCTATACATGAATCCCGCTGAACAATTAATATCAGAGCTTACCGCATGGCTGGATGGGGCACTACTGCGCGGACTGCATCAGCTACGGCTCGACGACCTGCCAGAGCTGGAACGGCTTGTTCAAGCTGCTGAACGATTGGGTATGGATACACTGGTAGAGTTATTGACAGCGCAAGCGAAGCATATTCGTCTGTACACCCTGCAACAGTCAGAGCCGGATGAATGGATCGGCAGTTTTTTCCGACTGGCAGCTTATGCGAAAATGGCAGCGTGAACTGCTAGGCAATTGCTACATTAAACGGGCTACATAACAATGAGGAGCTACAGGCAATATCGCCGTAGCTCCTCATTGTTGTGTAGATCTATTGATCCGATTGGATTATGAATTGGGCTCTACACATTCCTGTCCATCATATGCTGGCCCGATAGCCTGATCGGAGGTGGATGGATCGGCAGACATTTCATAACGAGCGAGTGCCCGAAGCGCCGTATCCTTCATGCGTCGTTTAAAATCATCACCTTCTATAATCTGCACGCGTTTGCCTAGAAAACGCAGGCGATTCAGTACATATTCACGTTCACGATTCGTAAATCGTACGTTAATGGAATACGTTTGCTGCTGCTCGTCAAAGCGTACACGTTTATCAAAGCAGGAAAAGGCATGCAAAATACGGGTAAGCTCTTTATTGTAGATGGGCAGTACCTGGATCGTGAGTTCCTGCTGATCTGCCTGCATATACAATTCCATCCGCTGGCGAACGAATTCGTATTCTGGTTGCCGGACCGATTGCTTTATTACCGATTGAATATGCTTGAGCCGCGTCGTCATCGGTGCAGAACGATATAGATTGAACCAGTACAAATACCATTCCTGACGTGCGGCTGAATATTCCAGCTTCCACGGTACACCATGTTCTGGCGCGACGAGCTGACCATATTTGTTCTGACGCTGGAGCAAAACGCCCTGTCCTTTACGCATAATCCGGCGCAGCGGCATTAACATTGGCGGGACATCGGTATGTTGACTGGAAGCTGCTTTTTCGACCACGACGTTCTGTACACCCGGCATATTATCCGGCTCCAAGCGTTGCTGTAAACGGGCAAGCGTCGTTTCATCGAATGCCAGTTCGGCAGCAGCGCTTGATAGCATCAGCTTGAGCCAGGAACGCTCCTGCGAGGTGAGGGTAAAGATCTGCTGCTCCTCCAGTCGGGAGGCAAGCTGATAGCTAAAAATCTTCTCAAATGGATTCATAGTAACCAGTCAGCTCCTTCCATTCTTCAATTAATGAGTTTCGTAGTCCGAGAGGCTCCAGCACTTCGCAGGACGAGCCAAAGCTGCGCAGCCAAGGTCGAATCTCCACCCAGCCATTCACCTCAATTTCAAAAATAAAGCTGCTCGCATCTTCTTCTGTAATCTCGCCCCATTGTCCCTGCATACATACACGTTCACGGATAAAATCATGCTGCGTAGCAGGTGGCTTGAAAAAGCGAGCTTTTACCGTAACCGTATCGCCGGTATCAACGAGCCAGCTATGCTGGATTTTGCTATCCACACGAGCAAGTCGACCTGCAAATGTAGTCGCTTCAACCGCATCCTCTGCAGCAATATCCACAATTCCGTCCATCCGAAATTTGACGATGCGTCCGCCTTCCAGTGTACCGAGCAGATACCAGCGTCCATATTGATGATCATAAATGATGCGTGCAGGTAGTATGCGCTGACGTAATGGCTCTTGCCCATTGCTAAACAACGGATTCGTGCTGCGTGCAGCATAAGTACGTTTTCGGCTGGGCGAGTAATATTGAAAAGAGACATAGCGCTGCTGCTCAATAATACTTAACAGCGCGGACAGATGAGCTTCGTCCAGAATGCGCGCTTCATAATGGTAGTGATAGCAGAATGGTTCCAGCAACGCATCATTCCATTGCGACGCTGGAATGGCTGCACGAAGTGCCGTCTTTAGGTTGTCGCGTAGCAGATAACCCTGTACCGATGGAATCCGCGTATGTGCCATAACATCTACAAATTCATACAGATCAAGCAGCTCGTCAGTAGTCAGCTCGTCGATCAGATCATGATTGAGTCGGTAGCGATGGGGTCGCCCGCCTGCTTCCCGGCGCACAACGCCCATTTCTTCCAGATAACGAAGATCGGAACGAATCGTCTTTTCATCCGGTGGGGCAGTGGCATAGTCGGCAAGCTGCTCATCGCATAGCTCTAGCAATTCGGAAGCCGTATGCGCTTGCTGCTGTAGAGCAGTGAGTAAAATCGGAAGTCGCCGGCTTTCCGATTCCTTCATTGATTTGGCACGGAACAAAAACATTAATACCGGCTCAGCAGAGTCTGTATAGCGGTAACTGAATAGCTCGGTCAGATCATTTTCACCATTGAGTTCCTTGAGTCGTCGAATCGTTTTATCAAATGTATGTACCGAAATACCAAGTCGTCCTGCAAACTGCTGCCGATCAAACGCATCTCCAGTTAACGCCAGCAGACGCAGGAATTGAATTTCTTTATCAAAGCTTTCTTTTGCCATCGTGGTAAACCTCCAGTCTTACCTGTATTGCTTTGTATTAAGTTATGTATGCTTGAACGATGATTCTATTATTGTAGCACCAATTTAAAATGTAGCCAGTCCATATATACATCTGGCTAGCTTTTTTATAATAAACAGCAATTCGCCATACTTTCGCCCTGTTGGCCAATGTCTATCCATGAGAAGATAGGTTCAACAAAGGAACGGTGCACGACATCATGCACCAATCATCATATCCGAGGCGCTTGAAAGGGTTACTTCGACTGTTAATCGACCGGTCGCCGGTTCGAATCCGGCTTCTGCCGTTCATGGCAGAATAGCTCAGTGGTAGAGCGGTACCGTACCTTTTCACCACTTTCCTCGGATATGATCCTTTTATAACTTGAATGATACAATTCCTTGATCATAGCTTGTTCATATCCGAGGCGCCTGGAAGGGTTACTTCGAATCCTAGTCGACAGGTCGCCGGTTCGAATCCGGTTTCCGCCATTCATGGCGGAATAGCTCAGTGGTAGAGCGGTAATGTACCTTTCCACCCTTTTTCCTCGGATATGATTTTATACGATGTAACAGATGCAGGATAAGAGTATTTCTGTGTAGTGGATGAGTGGAGGACCAAAAGTGAGAAGCGAAGTGAAAGAAATGAAAAGTACAGTGAGAGATAGCTGTGCAAAGTAGGAAGACAATGAAGCAAGTATGAACTCAACACATGTTCTCATAGAAATTCTAGCAATTAACAGCAAACATAGTAGCATCACCAACATAAGTAACACTACCAAATATCATAACGAGCCATTCATAGTTTTATATATCGTCTTATAACAACGTTTATACGATGAAATTTAATGCTGTTTCAAGCTAACTAAGGCTCTTCCTATCCACTATACAGAAATGCTTCTCATCACTAAAAGACAAAACAAAAGACAAAAGACAAAAGACAAAAGACAAAAGACTCCAACATACTAAAACACCAAGACTTTAACACACCAAGACACCAAGAAAAATAACAACTTCAACCAGCTTCATCCCATAAGCATCATCACCATATACCTAACCAATAAAAAACCAACAACCCGTAAAAAGGAGGAACGATCATGAGCCAGGCTAAAAAATTATTCGACCGTCCGACAGCATCCATCCAAAACCGTGAAGGGTATAAAGCGTACAATCGCAGCGTTGAAGAGGAGTATGTACAACTGCTGATGACCAATACATTTGCCAACACATTTTATGCCGATAGCAATCAGCTTATTGCCGAAGCACGCAGCATGCATGAGACGATGCTGGAGCTGGATGCAGAGTTTATGGCACGCGCCTTAGTATTTGCTCGCAACGAAGGCTTTATGCGTATGCAGCCATTGTTCGGACTGGCACTGCTATCCAAAGCGCGTCCTGATCTATTTGCTGCTGTCTTTTCCCGTGTTGTACGTATTCCGTCAGATCTGGCTGACTTTCTGACCGTTTTGCGCGGGATGGGACGTGGACAGGGAGGACGTGCGGTCAAGCGTCAGGTCACCCGTTTCCTGGGCGGAGTAAGCGAATACTGGGCGCTCAAATATAATGGTCGCGGTCGTGGGTTCAGTCTTGGCGATGCGATCGCCACTGCACACCCGAAGCCGCAGAACGAGCAGCAGCGTGAGCTCTATCGATATTTATGCGGACAGGAAGCAGATCTGTCACAGCTTCCGCAGCTACAGGCACTGGAACAGCTTAAAGCAGCTAAAACTGACGAGGAACGCCTTCAGCAGATTCGTGCAGGTAAGCTTCATTATGAAACGGTAACGAGTGCACTGCAACCAAGCCGCCGAGTATGGATTGAGCTGATGCAGCAAATGCCTGCTTTTGCCCTGCTGCGTCATCTGAACACATTGGATCGTCGGGGTGTATTTACCGGGGCAGGTACGCACAAAGCGCGTAAGCTTAAAACACAGCATATCGACTATATTCGTCGCCGTTTACACGATACCGAAGCACTGCGTAAGGCGAAAATTTTGCCGTTCCGCTTTGCACGCGCTTATCGTGAAATGGAGCTGCCAGAGCTGCGCGATATTCTGGCCGAAGCAGTGGAGTTGAGCTTTAACAATTTGCCGAGTATGCCGGGACGAACAGCTATTTTCCTTGATATTTCAGGCTCGATGAGCGGTGAATACCTGCAAACCGGTTCGATCTTTGCGCTCGCATTGTACAAAAAGACAAGCGGTAACTCGCTATTTTGGACCTTTGATACACTCGTACAGGATGCGCGTCCTTCGCACGAAGAGAGCATTATGAAGCAGGCAGAGCGCATTCATGCACGCGGCGGTACAGACACCGGAGCGCCGGTGCGTGAATTGATTCGCCAGAAATATAAAGTGGATCAGATCATTATGATTACCGATGAGCAGCAAAATACAGGTAGCTCGTTTTACAAGGAGCTGCAAACGTATCGTCATAGCGTGAATCGCTATGCTAAGGCATTTATTATCGATATTGCACCTTACCGTAGTATGATGACACCGCCAGACGATCTCAATACATTTTATGTATATGGTTGGAGTGATACGGTGCTGTCATTTATCGCGCAAGCATCGCGAGGCTTTGGCGGTATGGTAAAGACGGTTCAGCAGGTGGAGCTGGAGCCGGAATCGGTGTAATCATGTGAACGCATATATAAAACTTCAATTGATCAAAACCGTAGTCCAATGGGCTACGGTTTTGATGTTTGGTAATGCTCTGTTTATGCTTCTATGTAACGGTGATCGTTATAACCTGTATGGATCAGTTTACCTTATGCCTGGGCTATATAACGATCTTCGCATCCGCATCATTGCATTAGAATGATCGCACCCATCGAAATGAGTGCGATCTCTAATCTAGCTATACGAAACGCATCAAGAGGCGGTGCCTGTTACATTGCTGCCGTTTTTAGTGATTTTATACGTTACGGTCTCACCGCTCCAGAAGTAAAACTTCAGATTCACTACACCATCCTGCGTTTCGTTGAACAGTGCAGGCTGTAGCTTGATGGAGTTGCCGCTGTAATTTGGACTAAAGGTCGTCTCAAATTCCTTATATGATGTCCAGTTTTGCGGTCCGGCATTACCGCCGTTCGCATACGTAGCTTCCATCGTTGCTAGCTGATCGCCATTAAACGTAGTCGGGATGCTGAATGAGCTTGTTGTACCCTGTGTACTGGACAGCTTCGGTGTCGTGTACACAATCACCTTGAACTTCCAATCGACACCTTTGTTGAACTTGGCTGTTAATGTAGCGGCTGTACCGAGCTGACCGGAAGCAGTAAGCCTGGATAGCTGACTTGCTTTGATGGTTAGCACATTCCCGCTAATATCGTAGTCTGTTCCTTTTTGCAGCACCGTGTTGCCTGCGCTAAGGGAGGCGAACTGATTGCCGTTCAGATTCAGGTTGATTTGCTTGTCCTGTACGGTCGCTCCTTTTTTCAGATAGATCAGATCGCTGTCTGCCGTAGAGGAGCGTGTAGTCCAGCTTGTTTTGATCAGGTTAAACAGCTCTGGATCAGACCATTGGAAATTGGTGCGGCTAAAGTGCTGTCCATTATCCCATAGCATCGTGGCGATTTTCTTTTGCTTGGTGTAATAGCCGATATATTCGAAAAATTTGAGCTTTTCGCCCTGTTCGATTACACCGGTGCTTTTATCAAATCCAAGCAGACCATATTCACCGAGAATGACCGGGATGCCGCGTGCAGTAAACGTATTGTACACATTATCAAAAGTGGTCGTTACATCCTGCTGTACCTCGCTGTTGAATTTGGTATAGCCAGCGATGTTTACACTGAATGGCCAGTAGCCATAATAGTGAACGGTAGCGATCAGATTGCTGTCATTCAGCCCCTTCATCGTATTGTATAGCGCCGTCATACGTGTCTGTGTTGGAGATGCTTCCAGTGTGGACAGTACGAGTGGACGCGTCGCATTTTGTCCGCCAGAGCCCCGTAAAATGCTATGAAACGATACATTCAGCTCATCAAGCAATTGTTGTTGCTTGCCTTCATCTGTCGTCCCACCGTCAGTGAAGCGCGGCTCGTTCACACTTTCAAACATCAATTTGGTGGATGTGTTTTTGAAGCGATTGGCGATCTGTGTCCATACGGCATTGTAGCGTGCCAGTGTGGCATCATGCTGGGCTTCCATTTTGCTAATCCATACCCAGGAATCATGATGCACATTAATCATGACGTACAGATTTTCGCTTAGTGCCCAGTTTACCACTTCTTCAACACGATTTAAGTAAGTGGCATCGATAGTGTAATTGGGAGCAGCACCGATATGCGAATCCCAGGTTACCGGAATACGAATACTTTTATAGCCTTGAGCGGCAATTT
This sequence comes from Paenibacillus sp., assembly GCA_039595515.1. Classification (GTDB taxonomy): domain Bacteria; phylum Bacillota; class Bacilli; order Paenibacillales; family Paenibacillaceae; genus Saccharibacillus. Next base: position 8,768 of record JBCNLJ010000050.1, read on the forward strand.
GTTTAATTAACGATTGCGTCACACGCGGATTACCCCACGCCGTTTCATCCGCACCTACTGAGTCGAGCGAGTTCCCGAGATTCCAGCCAGGCTGCATGGCATCTACATAAGACTGCATATTAGTCGCAGCAGCGACAGCCGTTTGCGGCTGATTGGTGTCGTCCAGACTTGCTGCAGAGGCGAATGCAGCGGGAAAAAGAGAGAGTAACAGGGCAGTAGCCATAGTGAAGGAAAACCAAGCGTTGTACCTGCGTTTAGTCATCATATTCTCCTTTGGCATCGTTATTTTTTAATATTGAAAGCGCTTTCTGATTTATAAATTATCATACTAATTATTTAAATAACACCTAAAAAATTACAGATAAAATCATGTGTAAATTAGTGATTTTCCATATAACGTACAAATATATAATATATAGGAAATTGAGGTGATAGAGCTATATGTACCTGTGTTGTACTACATAGAAATAGAAAAATAGGATAGATTATAATATTGTTTATTCGTTGTTATGTGTATATTTGAAGAATTTAAGGAGAGCTATATAGAAGAAGGAGGGATAAACAAGTTGGGGAGAGGATAGAGAAAGAAGCAAGAACAGCAAGAACAGCAAGAACAGCAAGAACAGCATCATTTACCACGTTCATTGCAGTTTTATTATAAGCAGCAATTTATTAAGAATCATGACCACTATATCCATTCATCGATCAAATCCATCACATATTCAACCGTATACACGAAAATATCCTATCATGTGAAGCCGCATTCCTGCCCACAGCAATACGGCATCTCACATTCAGATTAAAGAAACATTACCATTAACTCTTCATCATGATATGCATCATCGATTTTGAGTGCACGCCAGTCTTTGCCGTAAGCTTCAAAGCCGAGTGCCATATAGAGACGTTTGGCAGGCTCATTATGCGCCATCACAGACAGGTAGATCTGCTCGATCCCGCCAAGTCCACGCGCTAGCTGGATCGCCTGCTCCATCAATTGGCGACCAATGCCTGAACCGCGATGCTCGGGACGCACATACATTGCTACAATATTAGCACGATGCTTGAGCTTCGTTCTTGCTTCAGGGATAAGGGTAACGATACCGATTAATTGTTCATCCGACCAGGCACCCAGTGTGAACTTATCCTCTGTACTTAAGCGCTTGCTAAAACGCTCCATCGGCCATGCTCGTTCTTCTTCATAGCTCGAAGCAAATGCTTCCGGGTAATGTTCCAGTGCTTCCAGTCGTAACTGCCGATAAGCTTCAGCATGACTGGCATCCAATGGATGGATATTCATCATGAACCTCCTTTTGTCCGCAACAAAGATGGAATTCGTAAACCAATCTCTTTTATTATAGCCTGCCAGCTCCGTGTTGTCTGCGTTGATTATGAACAATCATAACTAATTTACAGCACAAAGACAAAGAGCCACCGCTATTCATGCGCGGTGACTCTAGCTTTGATTGGGGCATAGATTGGAGTTGTTCTATGGCTTGTTAAGCTCATTCAGAATACAAAGCAGTCAGCAAGATCAGCGTATTTTGGTAATAAAGCAGGGAGTATCCCTTACGCTTTACTGGAAAATCCCTGCTTTTTTCGAGGTTGCCTTGATGCCGTTCGTATCATTAACAACCGTATTGCCAAAAGTCGTCAGGCTTCCATTCGGACCTGTTGCGAGATCGAGATAGCTGAGATCACTATTGTTGCCGTACCACGACCAGGCGAGCCAGCCTACTCCTTTTTGCTGTCCATAACGCATAATAGCCAGCTCATCCACATCGCCATTCGTATGCTGTCCGCCAAATTCACCGATGATCAGGGGCAGACCTTTGTTCAAGACGCCTTCCATATTCGCTTTAACCATCGCATCGGTTCCACCTGCATACTCATACATATGGATGGAGAAGACAGTATTTTTTAATGAATCAGCAGCAAATACACTTTGACCATAATCGACGATGGATTGCGGATATTGACCCCAGCCCGCAGCATCTACGATCAATGTATTTTTGATTCCGGCATTACGTAGCTTAGGAATGGCCTGTTTGTAACCGTCTGCCCATGCGCTGCCATTCCATGTGCCATACCACTCATTGGCAATATTGACGATAACGCGATCTTCTTTGCCAATCAGTGCATCCTTGATGCTAATCCAATAATTGACTGCGGCATCTAGCGAAGCGTAATCGTCTTTGCCTGTTGCGTCATGAACCTCCAGTACGGCGATCATTTTGTTCTGGTTAACGAGGGAAATGATATTTTTCACGGAATTCACATCATCTTTCGTATACTGCACACCGTTGGACAGCACGATTCGCACTGTGTTTGCGCCTGTTTTGGCGATAGCAGGGATGGCGGCGTTCAGATCATTTTTAAACCAGGTGTGCGAATGATTCACACCGCGCATCACAAATGGCTTACCTGTAGAGTCGTATAACTTGGTACCGCTTACATAAAAACCTGTAGCAGCCGATGCTCCACCTGCCAGTCCAGTCAGTCCATACATCGCCAGCATCAAGATCAAGGTCGACAGTATTCCTTTGCTTAGTAGCTTTTTCATACATCAGCCTCCGATGATTTAGTTTATTATTTTAAACTGCGTCAGCGCTGCATTATGCATACAATTAACAGGCTGGCCAGCCATACGCTTTCGCAAGATTAAAATCAAAGGGAAGAGTGTTGCATACGAGAATAGTACAGGTGCTGGCATGAGTACACTCACAGGTACCATAGATATAGCTCCGCGAATCGGATTGGACATTGTAGCCTATCAATCATTACTGGAACAATCAGAATAATTGGAGCTTATATATTACATTTTATTAAAATAAATGAAATATTATACAGTTAAAGTCGAGCAAAAATAAAGTGCTCTTTTACAGAGCAAGTTCTGTTGTTCTCCAAATTGAATGCAATCGATGCATCGATTGCCGATACGAACCGAGAATTCTGTTAAGCCACCTGCCACCTCCGGCCACATGTGCAGCCGGAAGGGGACAGATAACTCCTACAATATGCTTATACAGCATGATACGTTCTTTATAATAGCGATTGTACCGAATTGCGATAGATGATTTTGCCCTGAACGAGTACGCGCCCAAAGCGAGTGGCTGGTGAGCTGATTTTTTTGATCATCGACTGTACAGCGGTAAATGCCATCTGATGAATATCGACCTCTACCGTTGTCAGATGAGGCTCCGATAAAGTGGCATAGATGTCATTGTCAAAGCCGACGACAGAGCAATCTGCTGGCACACGATAGCCTTTTGCCTGTAGCTTTTGCAGCAGCAGATGGGCTACCTGATCACAATTACATACAAAGGCAGAAGGCATCTGCTCCGGTAGCTCCAGCTCAAGAAAGGTTCCCTGCTCATCCCGGTCACTTACAATCCACTGTGGCTTTAGCTCTATTCGATGCTCCAGCAGTGATTTGTAGTAGCCGAGAAAGCGATCCTGAATGCTGCTCGTAGAGTACAGATTGCCCACATAAGCGATATCACGATGTCCCTGACGAATGAGCGAATTGGTCAATTCGTATGCACCGTAGAAGTTATCGGTAATGATCGCATCGATATCTGAATGCTCATCGTAAAAGTCGAGGAACATTTTTGGCTGTTCAATCTGCTCAATAATCTCGATATATTCCTTGCTCACCTGACCGAGCATAATAAAGCCGTCGACTTTTTGTTCATGATAAATACGGGGCAGATGGAGCTGCTCTTCGTCCTGATGGCTCAAAATATGCAGGATGCCATAATAATTATGCTGCTGCAAGGCAACTGCAATTTCCTGATACAGACGCAGATAAAAGGTTTGTGTCGTATCGGTAAATCGTTCGGGGATAATGACGCCTACATTATAAGTCAGTCCCTCGCGCATCGACTTGGCGACCGAATTGATGCGATAGCCCATTTCCCAGGCAGCTAGCTTAATCTTTTCCTTGAGCTCGTCACTAACTCCATCTTTATCATTCAATGCTTTGGATACGGTAACACTGCTAACTCCCATCTTCAGGGCGATATCGCGCATGGTGATATTTTTATTCATCTCTCATCTCCTGAGTTTCTGTAGGTTAACTGCCGTCCGCAATAGCGTAGCTTATCGTCTGCTGAGAAGCGATAAGCACACTGTGTAACTTGTGCGATAATAACAACAGTATAACGTTTCACTATCTAGTAATAAAGAGATGATACCTAACGATATAGCGAGCGACCTATTCAGCCGGAGTGAGAGTGGAAGCAAGCAGTTGTTCGTTACGTTCAATTAGCTCGCCACGTTGTCTGGCACAATCCAGTGAGCGGAGTGGATCAGCAGGCGTATTAAATGCATAATCGATTAGACGCTCAATCGTTGTCGTTGCCACATGAATACGCGTATCGCTGGAAGCATAATAAATGAACACCTGACCCTGTTCATTCACTACCGCGCCGTTGCAGAAAATGACATTGGATACGTCACCGACACGCTCGGCATCATAAGGAGCGATAAAATGTCCGCCCGGCTTCGCGATAATCTCTGCCGGATTGTCCAGGCTCGTAACAAACACATACAGTACATAGCGCAGACCGGCTGCCGTATTGCGCACACCGTGGGCGATATGAATCCAGCCGCGATCGGTTTTGATCGGAGCGGGCCCCTGACCGTTTTTCGTTTCATAGACGGTATGGTAACGACGCTCATCAATAACCGTTTCGTGGTCGATCACTGGATGATTGATATCCTCGCAATAGCCAAAGGCGATACCGCCGCCAGAACCAGTGGAAATAAAGCCATCCTGTGGACGAGTATAAAATGCATATTTGCCATTGACGAATTCCGGATGCAGCACGACATTACGCTGCTGTGGGGAAGAGGTCGTAATATTAGGCAGACGCTCCCATGTTTTCAGATCACGAGTACGCACCAGTCCTGCCTGCGCAACCGCACTCGACGTATCATGCGCTGGTGCCGCCGGGTCTTTCTGCTCGGAGCAGTAAATGCCATAGATCCAGCCGTCCTCATGCTTGACGAGTCGCATATCATACATATTCGTTTCATGTGGATCGATATCATCCCATAGGAGTGGCTTACCCACAAAGCGGAAGCCATCGATGCCGTTATCGCTCTCTGCCAGTGCGAAAAAGGATTTGCGATCCAGTCCTTCGGTACGAGAGACGAGAATGTATTTCCCTTCATGATAAATAGCACCCGGATTCAGCGCTGCATTCACGCCAAGTCGCTCCAGAAATAACGGATTCGTCTCCTTGTTCAAATCAAAGCGCCAGTGTACAGGCACATGATGGCGCGTCAGCACCGGATAACGGTAGCGCTCATACACACCATTGTAAAATGATGAATCTACTCCATTGCTACGCTGGATCAGTTCCTCTTGTCTGGCTGCATATACCGCATATTGCTCATGAATCATTGTTTATTCATCCTCTCTATTAATTCAATGCAAAAACGACTGTTATGATACGGGCATTTCCACAGACCTGCTATCTCGCGTGTACCGGGCTGTCCATTATCTCCGACCGACCAGAACCATTCACTGCCCGGACGCGGATCGATCATATGAGAGCTTGTATAGCTCCACAAGCGAGCAACATTGTCCAGAAATGAGGCATCGCCGGTACGCTGATATGCATTGTAGAATCCGACCATCGCTTCCGCTTGCACCCACCAGATTCGCGTCGTATCGATGTGTTCATCTTCCTGCTCATTCATGAATGAGCCGTCTGCCTGAATCGCATACTCGGCTGCACGGTAAGCGAGACCTGTGACCATATCCGCATAGGCGGGCTTCTCCCCATCGATTACCTGCATGGCCTCATCTATAAGCCAGCTCGCTTCAATATCATGTCCAAATGATGTGAGATCCAGCAGCGAGTTCCAGTTACGATCAAAAAATACATTCAAGCGACGCTTCTCCGTATCATACATATGCTCATGCAAAATGATCAGCAAACGCTCCAGTGCAGCCTTGACTCGCGGATCTGGCCACACCCGGTAGAGCGTCGTATACGCTTCCAATACATGAATATGCGTATTCATCGTAATCTCTGCCATGACTCCATTTTCGCTAAGCATTTCATTAGGCTGCTCCTGCCAGAAGCGGTCGAATTCCTCACGATAAGCGCCTGTATTGGCATCGTAACCAATCGTTTCAATCAAATCGAATAGAGTGATCGCCTGTTGCAGCGCTGGTTCGTTTGCAGTAGCGCGATAATATTCGCTTAGTGCGTATACAGCAAATGCCTGATTGTACACATGCTTACGTGTATCGAGCGGCTGCCCGGTATAATCGACCGACCAGTAGATGCCCTGATGCTGCTGGTCGGTAAGCGCGTCTGTTAAGAAACGATAAGCATGATGCGCATGCTCGGCAAGCTGCAGATCACCAGTCACCCGATAAGCAGCCGCAAATGACCATAGCAAGCGTGCAGTAGCGATGCCGCCCTTCGGATATTCATGCATGCGTTCCAGCGCATAATTCACTTCTCCATAGTAGCCGCCATATCGTTCATCCTTCAGCTTCATCCAGAAGGGAAGAATATGCTCCAGCCATTCCTGCTTGATTTCGGAACGTAGTTGCCCCAGTGGTATTATTGTCACCTGCACACCCTCATTCATAACTTTATCGATTACTTTATAATCTAATATAATAACATCGCAAAAGGAATGTCAATTGAAAAATAGAGAAATGGGAGCATCGATCATGTAAATAGAAAAATAAAATAAGCATTGACTGGAAAGCGTTCTCATTATAGAATCCATTCTGTAACCTAATCGATTAGGTTAAATTAAGTAATAGACAAGGAAGGGGATTACAATGAAGATGCGTAAATGGATAGCCGGTACGGCAGCAACTGTTCTCGCCATTTCACTTCTCAGTGGATGCGGGAGCAGCAACTCGGAAGCCGGTAACGATCCAAATCAGATTTCGGGCGAGATTACGGTCATTACGCAACGTACCGACATCGTAGATACGGTATTTCAGGATTATGCCAAGGAATTTGAAAAGCTATATCCGGATGTAAAAGTGAACTTTGAAGCTTTATCCGATTATGAAGGTCAGATCAAAGTACGAATGAGTACGAAGGATTACGGGGATGTACTGCTCATTCCAACCAGCATTCCAATTAAGGACATTCCAGATTTCTTCGAGCCACTCGGTTCGTATGCTGAGATGAAGGACAAGTATACAGGCATTGAGGAACGGATGGTGGATAATCAGGTGTACGGCATCCCGGTTGCCATTACATATTCGGGAATCATTTATAACAAAGCCGTCTTCAAGCAAGCGGGTGTAACTACAATCCCGCAAACACCACAACAATTCATAACTGCCCTGCAGCAGGTGAAGCAGAAGACAGACGCGGTGCCGCTCTATACGAACTATGCTTCCGGCTGGGCGCTTACGCAGTGGGAGTCTGATCTGACGACAGTAGCGGGTGATCCGGATTATGTAAATATCAAACAGCCTGCTTCGGATCATAACTTTGTTACCGGTCAGCCCCATTATGATCTGTATAAAGTGATGTACGATGCAGCCAAAAATGGACTGATCGAGAAAGACCCGACTACAACGGATTGGGAAACGTCCAAAGCAGATCTGGCAAGCGGCAAAATCGCTACTATGGTACTGGGCTCGTGGGCGATCGATCAGGTGAAAAGCCTGGCAGCCAACAAGGACGATATTGGATTTATGCCATTCCCTACAAACGCTTCCAGGGTGATTGTGCCACTCGCTGCCGATTATAATCTGGCGATTAATGTGAATAGCGAGAACAAAGCGGCTGCACGCGCATGGGTGGACTGGTTTACGAACAAATCGAATTACGCGGTCGAGCAGGCGGGCAGTATTAGTCCAGCCAAAGGTGCGGCTTTACCTGATATTTTGAAGCAATATGAGCAGGAAGGCGTCGAATTCAAGACCATCACACCTGCCAAAGACGGTGAAGAGGGACTTGTAGACAAAATCGATAAAGAAGGCGAAATCGGTCTATGGCAGCCTGACTTCAAAAAGCGCATTATTGAGGCGGCAATCGGCAACACGAATGAATCGTACGATGACATTATGAAATCGCTGAACGAGGCATGGACAAAAGCCAGAGCAGCGGTTGCACAATAAAATGGCTACGAGTAGCAGAGGATGTCGGAGGGGGCTTATCGCCCTTTTCCGTTCATTCCGCCTGCTTGTACAGGCACATGTGAGCCAGGGCTGGAGGTAATGGAATTGAAATTTTCTAATCTTAGTTATGCAAATCAGCGTAAAGCCATCATTGTCGGCTTCTCGGCATTGCCGCTGTTGTTGCTGATTGTATTTTCGTATTTGCCGGTCATTAATATGTTCAAATACAGCTTTACTGATTGGAATGGCTACAGCAAGCATATGGATTACATCGGTTTCAAAAACTACACCCGTATTTTTACGGAGCCGGAGTATTTCTCCGTATTTAAGGTCAGTTTGTATTATTTCTTTGCGACATTTGTACAGATGGGGCTGGCGCTTTATTTTGCGACTATTCTAAGCTTTAGCGTTCGCTTCAAAAATCTGTTCAAAGGCGTGCTGTTTTTCCCTTATATGCTGAATGGAGTAGCGATTGGGTTTATATTTTTATTCTTTTTCCGCCCGGACGGTACGCTCGATACGCTGCTGCAAGCACTTGGTTTAGGTCAATATATACAGCTATGGCTCGGTAATCCGGACATTATTAACTATTCGCTTGCCGGTGCATCTGTATGGCGGTATATGGGCTTTAACTTTATTATTTTTCTCGGTGCGATCTCATCGATTGATCGGGATGTGTATGAAGCGGCAGATATTGACGGAGCGAATCGCTGGCATCAATTCCGCCATATTATTTTGCCAAGTATTCAGAAGATCGTGCAACTGAATATCATTCTGGCGATCAGTGGTGCGATTAGCGCCTTTGATATTCCGTACATTATGGTGGATGGTTCGAACGGTAGTGAAACGTTTGTTATCCAGACGATCAATCTGGCGTTCAAATACAGCAAGCTGGGTCTGGCTTCTGCACTGGCTGTTGTGCTGCTGTTCATCGTTATTATCGTTACGCTGCTACAGCGCACACTGATCAAGGAGGATCGTTAATCTATGCATACACTCAAATATTCAACGATGTCATTTCTCAAATACGCTTCCCTGATCCTCGGTGCGCTGGCTGCACTGCTGCCGATCATCGTTGTCTTTTTCGCTTCGTTCAAAACAAAGCAGGAATATGCGGCGACAAGTCCGCTTATGCCGCCGACGAACTGGCTGAACTTTAGCAATTATGCCCGAGCCTTTGTCGATGGGAAAATGCTGCTTGGCTTCGGTAATACAGCCTTTATTCTGGTTGTGTCGATTGTCGGTGCGACCTTGCTCGGCTCGATGATTGCCTTTGTCCTCAATCGATTCAAATTCCGGGGCAGCAAGCTGATTATGGCTGCCTTTCTACTGGCGACGCTCATTCCGAGCGTGACGACTCAGGTAGCGACATTTCAGATTGTGAATGCGCTGGATCTGGTTAACACACGCTGGGCAGCGATTATTTTATATCTCGGTACAGATATTATTGCCGTGTACATTTTCCTGCAATTTCTCGATTCGATCTCAACTGCACTGGATGAATCGGCGATGCTGGATGGTGCGTCGTATTTTACGATCTATTGGAAAATCATTTTGCCCCTGCTCAAGCCTGCGATTGTGACGGTCATTATCGTAAAGGGCGTCAATATTTACAATGATTTTTATACCCCGTTTCTGTACATGCCCAAGTCCGGGCTACAGGTTATCTCAACCGCCTTATTCAAGTTTAAGGGGCCGTATGGGTCGCAATGGGAAGTCATATGTGCCGGGATTATGATTGCGATTATTCCGACGTTGATCATTTTCTTAATTTTGCAAAAGTATATCTACAACGGCTTTACGAACGGTGCAGTCAAATGATCTACTGGCGCAGCTTTGCACCGTTTGTACATGCAGACAAGTGAGATTACCTGTAGTTGCTATTCATTTACCCTAGCGATACCAGCATAGAAATGGGATGAACGAACAATTATTCAACAGCTATCCCATACTTATCTTTGTATAGAGACAGGAGAGAACATAACGATGACTAATCTTACACAGCATATCCATATTATCGGTGAAGCATTACCTAATCTACCATGGCAAAACAAGCCGGAGGGCTATGAGTTCCCGGTCTGGCGCCATAGCGATAATCCGGTGATTAACCGCAACCCGGTCAAAGGGGTAGCGCGTATTTTTAACAGTGCTGTTGTGCCTTATAAGGGTCGGTTTGTCGGTGTATTTCGCGCTGAGACAACCAATGGACGTCCACATCTCCATCTGGGCTGGAGTGAGGATGGATGGAGCTGGCAGATTGAAGAGCAGCGCATTAACTTCCTTGATGAACAGGGCGAATCATTCCAGCCTAATTATGCGTATGATCCGCGTGTTGTGCGTGTAGAGGATACGTATTATGTGATCTGGTGCACGGACTTTTATGGGGCTGCGATTGGTTTGGCAAGCACAAAGGATTTTAAAACCTTTACCCGTCTGGAAAATCCGTTCTTGCCGTTCAACCGCAATGGCGTGTTGTTCCCGCGCAAGATTAACGATAAATTTCTAATGCTGTCGCGTCCAAGCGATAGCGGACATACCCCATTTGGTGATGTATTTGTGAGTGAAAGCCCCGATCTGGTGCACTGGGGCAAGCATCGTCATGTGATGGCGAAGGGTGGTCAGGGCTGGTGGCAAGCTGTGAAAATCGGCGGTGGCCCTGCGCCGATCGAGACGAGCGAAGGCTGGCTCATGTTCTATCATGGCGTAACTGGAACCTGCAACGGATTAGTATACAGTATGGGCGCTGTTATTCTGGATCGTGATGAACCTTCCCGCGTGAAATATCGCGCATCCACCTTTGTACTCACACCGGAGGAATGGTATGAGGAGCGCGGTTTTGTATCCAATGTGGTCTTCCCCTGCGCAACATTGCACGATGCACATACAGGACGTATCGCCATTTATTACGGCGCTGCCGATACGTATGTTGGCGTAGCCTATACAACGGTGGAGGAGATCGTTCAATATACGATCGAGCATCATGAAGACATTGCAGACGATAGTGAAATTGGTCGTATGTAATGTAATATCTGTACATTCTTTGGATTGCTGGATGGCCGGAATGCAAATGTAATGTAGCTCCAATGCAGCTCCAATATCGTCTGGCTACAACTGTACAATAACAGAAAGGATACACCATGGACTATATTAAAGGGTTTACCTACGGCTGGCTCAGTCGCCGCGGCGATTTTCGCACCGAAGCAGCCAGGCAGTCACTGCGCTTACTAAAGGAACGTACAGGCAGCGAATACGTCATTTTCGCATTAGCAGCACTTCAGGATACGCCCCATACAACTGAAGTTGATTACACGGGCGAGCATATGGTAGACGATGAAGAACTACTTGATATGCTTCATTATGCACATTCACTCGGATTACGTACGATACTAAAGCCGACCGTGAACTGCCGTAATGGAACCTGGCGTGCACATATTAACTTTTTCGATCGGGATGTGCCGTGTGAACCGAAGTGGGATCAGTGGTTTGCCAGCTATACCGACTATCAGTGTCATTATGCACGTATTGCAGAGCAAGCAGGCTGCCACATGACCATCGTAGGCTGTGAAATGGTACAGACCGAGCGCCGTTCTGCAGAATGGCGTCAGCTCATTCATCATGTTCGCCAGCATTATTCGGGCTTGATCAGCTACAACACAGATAAATATCAGGAAGCGAATGTAGATTGGTGGGATGCGGTAGATGTGATCTCGTCCAGTGGGTATTATCCTCAGCACGATTGGGAACAACAACTGGATCGCATTGAGCAGATTGTGAAGCCGTATGGCAAACCGTTCTTTTTCGCCGAAGCCGGCTGTCCAAGCCGTACCGGATCAGCAGCTATTCCGAATGACTGGGGATGGGCAGGAGCTACTAATGTAGAGGAGCAAGCAGCATATTACGAAGCTATGTTTCAGCATGCAGGTGGGCGTGATTGGGTAGAAGGCTTTGGCTTGTGGGATTGGAGCGCGCTCCTATACGACGAGCATACGGCTAATGCGGATAACGGCTACGGCGTATTCGGTAAGTCTGCGGAGCGCGTCATTCGCGACTTTTACAGATCAATTCAGCGGTAAGGGTGGATTGGTTCATCCTAGCTATCGTGACAGTTATCTTAATTGTAAAAGCACAACAACCATAGCAACAACTATAGCAATCGCAGTAATTAGAACCATCATAGTCAGCCCGGCAAGTATAGCAGCAAGGGGTGTGTTTCTATCAGGAACATGCCCTTTCTGTTCTGCCCTGCTTAGAGGATTCATATCAGGAAGCTCATCTGTACTCCCAAGCTGAACTGTGTTCAGAAGCTTATGTATGAATAAACGTATAGATTTTATAAATATATAGCACGACAATAAAAAGATATTCAAATATACAATGTGCTAGCAAACATGTAAAATAGACGTTGGCTATGTTGCAATCATAGTAATCACAGTATACGATTTGCAATTTCGGATAGAGTTGAAGGGGGAAGTAACATGCCAGATATGCCAATTGCACAAATGAACGAGTATAGGGGTAGCAGTCCCAAGCCTGCTGATTTTGATGAGTATTGGACACGGGGGCTGGAGGAGCTGGATCGTCAGCCGCTCGATTATGAGCTGGTGCGAGCGGAATTTCAATCGCCGCTGGCAGAATGCTTTCATCTATATTTTACAGGAGTCGGCGGAGCCAGGGTGCATGCCAAACTCGTTCGTCCGATAGGTCGCTCTGCTGCCGAGCAGGGACCTGGTCTGGCGATGTTCCATGGTTATACCGGTCATAGTGGAGAATGGTTCGATAAAGTAGCCTATGCCGCTCACGGTTTCACCGTACTCGCACTGGATTGCCGTGGACAGGGAGGTCTTTCGCTTGATACGGTAACGATTCAAGGTACAACCGTACGCGGACATATCATCCGCGGCATCGATGATCCCGATCCGGATAAGCTGTATTATCGCAATGTATTTCTTGATACCGTACAGACGGTGCGTATCCTGATGAGTATGGACGGCGTAGACGAGAAGCGTATCGGTGTATACGGAGAATCTCAGGGCGGCGCACTGGCTACCGCTTGCGCAGCATTAGAACCACGCGTACGTATCGCCGTGCCCGTCTATCCATTCCTGTCCGATTACAAACGCGCCTTCGAAGTCAGCCCAACAACATCTGCTTATGAAGAACTCGTTTATTACTTCCGTGCATTCGATCCCAATCACCTGCGCGAAGACGAAATCTTCAATAAACTGGGCTATATCGATATTCAAAATCTAGCAGACCGCATCCAGGCTGACGTGTTATGGGTAACCGCCTTCAGCGATATCGTCTGCCCACCATCTACCCAGTTTGCAGCTTACAATAAAATTAAGTCTAACAAAGAGCTACTGATCTACCACGAATATGGTCATGAATATCTTCCGTATCTGGGTGATAAGGCACTGAGTAAGCTGCTAGAATTATAAACATAGGTATTGCTTATTTAAAGCTGGCATCTAAACGGTTGTAGTGAGACATACACTACTGCGGGAAGAAATAAGGGGCAGGTTGCAATTTAACACGTCCAATGAACTAAAAATATCCATCTACCGCATCTCTTTAAGCATATCAGCACTAATGTAAAAATCCGCAACAATCGCTTATTAAATAATATAGAATCAAAGCCAAAAAAGGTAGCCCCCCCTATAGCTTCGACAAGTCTACAATCCGCCGCAACGCACTAAAATTGCGACAGATTACAAAATCGTTGCTACAGCAGGAGCTACTTTTTTGCATAGTTACGACTTTTATGTGACCGCAATTATAAAAGCAATGTAGAAACAACATAAATTAAAACCCCTTCACAAAAACCCTTTACAAAACCGCTCTACAAAAAAAGACCAATCTACAAAAATGACTACACCAGCAATCATTACCCACACCACTAATTACGAACAAAAGGCTCCTTTTTATTGAGTACAATATTATGATGCAAGCAGCACAGAACGGAGGCAAGGAAATAAGGGGAACGGACGACTTACAGTGTTAGCGATTTTCTAACACGGGGTTCAATGAAAAGGGATTTTTGCAAAGCAAAATATCTTACTGCTTTGAGCACGGGAATCTACAATTCACTCCTAATCTAAAAGATTCCTGTGCGAGACGGGAGTCCGTCCCCTTATTCCTTGCCGGAGTGATTGATGCCCCAGCACCAAACCCTGTACACCAATTTGTTAACATTCATGTAAACAATTATCACAAAAAGGACATGGATTATTTACCAGAAGCTGGTGTACACTATGTTCATACTTTCATTTATAAGGAGGAAAGAATATGGAAAACGCCAAGTTTGGTTCGCTGTTTTTGGAAATTTCCGTCCAACGTATGTGTGAGCTGTACCGCAATAAGTTTAGTGCAGCCCTGGAGCAGTTGACCACTGAGCAACTGTGGGTTCAGCCTTATGATGGTGCCAATACGACAGGTGGAATTGTGTTGCATGTGATCGAGCATATTCATCGTAACGTGCTTCGTCTGAATGAACGTGAAAGTCTGCTGCCTTCTGGCTTTTCCAACTATTTTCCGGATACGTATGAATCTCCACAGATTATGATGGTGCGGCTGGATACGGAGCTGGCTTCCTGGCGTGAAACAGTCACACGGTTAATGGAAAATCCGCTCAGCATTCAATCCGATCATATGCATGATATTTATCATCTGGTGGAGCATACGAGCTACCATCTTGGACAGTTGTTAGATCGCACGCGTGCTGCAACCGGAGTCGAATTCAATTTTGCACAAAATGGTCTGAATGAACGCAATCTACGTAGCACAATCGAGCATAACCGCCGCCGTCAGGAATTTATAGCACGTAAAAATGCAATGGCTATACTGCCAACCGAAGCGCTGTAAAGCAGAATGAACGCCAACGTGTCAATAATCTGCATGTACCGAAATCAGAAGCCCTCCACTAACGAACAGTCGATAACTGTTCATCCTACTACGAACTACAGAAGGAATGATTATGGATATAACGGACAATTGGATTCAACCCCCATTCACTAGTACAATGACATAAAAGCCTCGGAGTGCTCTCCTGAATAGTAGGAGCAATCTGAGGCTTTTATTGTTATGGATATGCAGACGTCAAGGCGAATCGACCACGTATGCTGATATGTACAAATCGACTTTCGATTGCAATCAAGCTATACATACCGGATAATACAATAGATGATCACTTATCTGGCTATATTGTTAGCACCGTTCGTGCAGATATTCCAATAGCCTGATTCCGTTATACAGTGACAAAACAAGACTATAACTAAACAAGAAATATGGAGAATCAAATGCCTGAATCTAAACAACACAAACGGCGCATATACACCAAAATGGCAATTCGCGTCGTGCTTACATTAGTTATCGCTTATGTCGTTCTGTTTGCCTTTTCCGCGTATACGATCTGGACGTTTGGACAGAAAAATGAAGTGGCTACGACCGATGCAGCGATTGTGCTTGGTGCCGCTGTTGATGGGGATCAGCCTTCGCCTGTATTTCGCGAACGCATTCGACATGCCGTGTGGCTGTACAAGCAAGAACTGGTGAGCAAAATTATTTTTACAGGTGGAACCGATAATGCCAGCCAGCCAAGTGAAGCAGAGGTGGCACGTCGTTACGCCATAGAGCAGGGTGTAAAATCAGATGATATTTTCACCGATACAACCTCACGCTGGACGACCGAAAATATACAGCATGCCGCCGAGATTGCCAGTAGCCATCATTTAAAAACATTCACGCTTGTGAGCGATCCACTTCATATGAAGCGTGCCAAGCTTATTGCCGAAACGGAAGGGCTTAAAGTGTATTCCTCGCCCACAACGACATCGGCTTATACGAGTCTTAGCACACAGATTCCATTTTTGCTGCGGGAAACGTTCTTCTATACGGTATATCTGGTAACTATTCCTTTCCAATAAGTAACATTCATCAATCATAGCCATGAAGCGAATCATCATGGAGCCGTACGATCCCTTTGCTACCACACAGGGAGATCCATTACGGCTCCATCGTATCGTTATGCCATTCTAGCAGTCGTTTAGCATTATTATGGTCGCTGACTACGAGCCAGACTCCATTGTCATTTTGCATAATTAGCTTGCCACCCAGTGGAACAGATTCACCACGTTTATTGAGATGAAAATTAAATCGGTAGGATAGATGAATCTGCTGTTCGCCACCAGAAATAGAGCGCGAACGAATCGTAATATCTTTCGGCGTAATCGAATCCTTTTCACGTATAGCCACATGCAGTGGTAATGCCAGTGCCTCATGATCTGTTGCCCATGTATAGTAGTCACTGCTCAGTAATGGTCGGAGCTTTTTTTGCAGTATAGCAAGCTGGGCATCATAGTCTTTCGTCGTATACATGCCGTCGATTGTATACTGACTTTTTACATATTTGGCGGCTGCCTGCATCGCTCCCTGAAGCTGGGCTTCATCCGCTTGAGCACTAATCGCTTGTTCCTCCTGCCGGGGTGTCGGTGTACGACCGCTATCCTTTGCCGCTGATTCTGCTTCTGTGCAACCGGATGTAATGAACGCGATCCCTAACAGTAAGATTAGACCGGAAAGTATGTTGCGCATCGATTTCTCTCCTCCTCAAACATATTAACGATGTAGAGATGAACAAGTACATGGTTGATATAGAGCTCAATACTACATTAATGAAAATAGAGCTGCGGCACAGAATATACGTAAGCTGGACATAGTGCGTAAGCTCAACAGTACATTAATGAAGGCGGAGACTGGATGGGAAATATAGATAGAGAATGTAGATCGAGAATAAAACTGAGCTTAACAAAGCGTTGGAAGCATGGTTAGAGTGATTGAAGGAGGAAGTAGGAGAAAGAGCAGGTAGCGAAATGAATGCAATATCGATTCTATATTATCCAGCCCTATATCATCCAGCGTATCCGTAGCTGATCTGTCCTATGGATGCAAGGTATCAAGGTATGGAGTAAAGTTCAGATTGTACTTTTAATTGTACTGTTATAAGTATACTTCTGTAGTTTACATACCCGATTTATCCGCTTAGAAAAGGCAATTACATAACGAATACCGAATTTTTACGAAACTCGGCCAATACATGCTGGAACGGATTCGATTTTGAATAAAATAATACGTTTCTTGTAGCTGAAATCTAGTAGCAGTCTAGCAGAAGTCTCATACAAAAATCTGTATATACATTAGGCAGAGAGCGATGTGATTGACATAAGAGAAAGGCAGGGTAATAGAGGCAGTAAGCGATGTTGATGATAACAACGTATGAACTAATTCATAACAACGATATTGCTTTCTAAATGTACTGTCGGAAAAATAGCTGATCCCATCTTTATTCTATCTTTATTCCATTCTCAGGGAGGACTGTACGATGCGCTATGTTTTGCTGATCATCTGGCTTGCATTTATTGGATATGCACTATTTTTCACACCTGATACGGGAGGCTCTGATCCTTATTTACGTTCCTTAATCACACTACAGTCAAAAGAGCCTTCGTTAATGGCCATGTTCTCCTTACTGGGCTTATTTCCGCTAGCGTATGCCTGTCTGCTGCTGCGCGGTGATGATCGACGTGTTCCGGCATGGCCTTTTGTAATCGGTTCATTTGCGCTTGGCGCGTTTGCACTGTTGCCGTATTTTATATTAACCGCTTCGGGGCGTCTGGCAGAACATCGCCGTCGTGTTCGTACCGCTCGCTCGCTGCGCGGCAGTGCAGAAGGTGCAGCTACACATTGGATTTTAATCATTGTAACTATAGCGGTGATTGCCTATGGATGGATGGGTGGCAATAGTGCAGCTTATGCACAGGCATTTAACAGCTCGTCCTTTGTGCATACGATGACGATTGATTTTGTTGTGTTAACACTATTATCGGTATATGCCATCAGCCAGGATCAGCGGGTGAAGCGACAGCCAGCAGGCATGATGTGGATCGGTCTGATTCCGGTGATCGGGCTTCTGCTGTATGTGTGGCGAACAAGAGAGCCTGTACGCTCGTAGAGAACAGCAGGAGAATAATTGAATGATACAGAAGGAGCGTCTATTTCAGTGAAGGTTTTGCATCGTGAACAAAGTCAATATGAGCAGATTATTGTCTATGAGACCGATCAGCTTTATGAAGAAAAGGGTCATTTTCGCGTGCTGCAATTTGCGAATGCCGATGTACAGGGAGCGCTTGATCTTAATGATCCACAGCGGATTGTGTTTGAGTATCCACGCGCCATTATTCATCTGCTGGAGCATAATGTGCAGGAGCTACAGCGATTGTTTATAATCGGTCAGGGAATTGGCACGCTGGGCAATTATTTTGCCGACCGCGAAGTACAGATTGCTGAGCTGGATATGGCGGTGGCGCAGCTTAGTGTCAAATATTTTGGCTGCGATGCTGCATCGATTCTGATCGGTGATGGACGCAGTATTTTGTCCCAGCAGCCGCAACAGCATTATGATGTGATTGTGCTGGACGCATTCAGCGAGGAGGGCACACCGCTACATCTCGTTTCACTGGAGTGTCTGTATCTGATGCAGAGCAAGCTGCATGATTCCGGTTATGTCGTTATGAATCTGATCGGGCGTGGGGCTAACGATATGCGGATTCATGCCATTTATACAACATTATGCGAAGTATTCGACGATGTGCAATGCTTTCAATTGCCGGTAGAACAGAACAGCGATGTGCGCAATATCATTATGATGGCAGGCAGTAGTCCGATCCGCTACCAGTTGCGACAGATGGCAGGCTTTACGATGATGCAGCCGGAGCAGGCATATATTTTGTATGACAAATAGCTCTGAAAATAGAAAAGTGGTTCGGCATATGATGTGTATGCTAATACTGTATAATGAAGAACAATAAAGAAAATCGAATCCCATACGAGGAGGCTGCATGATGAACAGTGTTCATTCGCCATCTATTGCATCACCGTCGGTACTTGCCGAAATGGCAACGATCATACGCCACCTGGATCAGCTTGCTGTTCGCGAAGGGAGCTATGCGTCTTCTCTGGAATGGCTGTATTTTAATCGGTATTCACAGGTAGAAGCGAGCGAGCAATTGTATGCGATGAATTGGCCGATTGTTGGTATTGCTGTCCAGGGAGGCAAGCGTATGCGTGTCGGTGAGCAGACTTTTACATATGGTGGAGCACGTCTCTTCGTCGCGCCGGTCTCGCTGCCGATTACCTTTCAGACGATGCAAGCCAGTGGAGCAGAGCCTTTTCTTGGTATCGGTATTTATCTCGATCCGAAGCGTATTGCTGAGCTGGTGCCGAATGTATATCCACAAGGGTTGCCACCGATGGACAAGCGCGAAGCTGGTTATGTGATGGATGCCGATGTGGCGCTGTTGAATGCCATTGGTCGCTTGTTGGAATGCTTGCATGATCCGGGGGATGTACAGTTGCTGGCACCGTTAATCCGCGATGAGATTTATATCCGATTACTGCGCAGTCCAGTAGGCGTATATATAGCCGAAACAGTGTTCGCTGACTCGGTCGTTCAGCGGATGGTGCAGGCTATTTCATGGCTGCGTGATCATTATGATCAGCCTTTTAAGGTGCCGGAGCTGGCAAGTCGAATTCATTTGAGCGAATCGTCCTTTCGGGAACAATTCAAGGCTGTGACGGGCTTCAGTCCGCTGCAATATCAGAAAATGCTGCGTTTGCAGGAATCCCGGCGCTTGATGCTATCGGAAGGCATGGATGCAACCAGCGCGTGCCGTATGGTCGGCTATGTGAGTGATTCGCAGTTCAGTCGCGATTATAGCCGACTGTTTGGCGATGCACCGAGTCGTGATATAGCCCGTCTCAAAATAGACAGTCGTTCTATTGTCCGTTGAATCAGGCAAAGATGTCGTCAGAACGTGTAAATATGCTCCTGTTGATCCTTCTATAATGACTATAAGAAAAGAAAGCCAACCGCTTCATCCAATATCGATGTAGCAGTTAGCAATAGCAGAGAAATGGCATTATAGAACAGATCGTATAGGAGGAGCAGCATATGCGCGTACTGGTTACAGGAGCAAGCGGGTTTATTGGTTCAGCCATTGTGCAGGAATTGTTAGCGAACGGTCATGAAGTGAAGGGGCTTGTGCGCTCGCCAGATGCAGCAGCAGTATTGCGGCGTCAGGGAGTGGAAGCGATACAGGGCTCGATTGAAAATACAGCCCTTTTGCGCCGGGCTGGACAACAGGTAGATGGCGTTGTGCATACTGCTTTTTTCCATTCGTTTGCCCACGCAGGCTGGAGCGCTAAGCTGCGTATTATGTTTGGCGGTCGCTTCAAGCATGCGCCGGTGCGGTTTATGAAGGCTGCGGTTCAGACCGATCAACATGTGATTGAGACGATGGGAGAACTGCTATCATCTTCCGGTGGCTCGCTCGTCATTGCGATGCCAACGATGGCAATGACTGCTGGGCGGCTGGCTCTGGAGGAGCAGCCTGCTGATCTTCAATCCGTGGGAGGGCCGCGCGCTGCCTCGGAATATATTGCACTCGCCATGGCACAACGCGGCGTTAATACTTCTATTGTGCGACTGCCACCGATTGTATATGGTGAAGGCGATCGTGGTGGACTATTACCATCCATTATCCAGAGCGCACGCAAAGCAGGAAAGTCGGCGTATATTCATGATGGCAGCAATCGCTGGGCATCGGTGCATCGCTTGGACGCTGCCCGTGTATTCCGTCTTGCATTGGAAAAGGGGACAGGAGCCTCACGCTTCCATGCAGTGGCAGACGAAGGCATAGCTTTTCGTGAGATTGCCGAGTACATCGGACAATCATTACATCTACCGACTGAAAGTCTAAATATAGAGCAGGCGAATGCTCATTTTAGCTGGTTGTCTGCCTTTGCAGCGACAGATAATCCAGTATCCGCGACTGCAACAATGAAAAGCTTGAGCTGGCAACCGGAGCAGCCTTCCTTACAGGACGAATGGGCGAAAGGATACTATATTCAATCTGACCTTCAGCGAGCATAAGGCAATCCATCCGATGGAGTTATGGAAAAGTGTAGCGAAAATATAAAAAAGTTCATCGAATCATAACAAAGTGAATGATAAAAAACCGGCAGTGACGAATATCGTCTCTGCCGGTTTTTATTATATAGTTTTTATTGTATACACGATGCGTTACACATTAACTTCTTGCTCTTGAGCAAGTTGACGACGAATATCGTGAGCAGCTTCAACCATCAGCTTCAGTGCAGCGACCGTTTCCGGATGCTGACGTGTTTTCAGACCGCAGTCTGGATTGATCCAGAACAGCTTCGGATCCAGAACACGCAGCGCGCGCTCGATTAACTGTACCATCTCTTCTTTGGCTGGTACACGCGGGCTATGGATATCGTATACACCCAGACCGATTCCTTTATCATAGCCATGTACTTCAAAGGAGGAGATCAATTCGCCGTGGCTGCGGGACGTTTCGATCGAGATTACATCCGCATCCATCGCTTTAATCGCATCGATAATATCGTGGAATTCCGAATAGCACATGTGTGTATGAATCTGTGTCGTTTCTTTGACCGCAGCAGTGGAAAGGCGGAATGAACCGACTGCCCACTCCAGATACTCCTGCCATTTGGAACGCTTCAGCGGCAAGCCTTCACGCAGGGCAGGCTCATCCACCTGAATCATTTCAATACCAGCAGCTTCGAGTGCCAGAATTTCATCAGAGATCGCGCGTGCAATCTGGTACGATACCTGACTACGTGCAATGTCATCACGTACAAACGACCAGTTAAGGATCGTAACCGGACCTGTCAGCATGCCTTTAACTGGCTTGGAAGTCAGGGATTGTGCGTATTTAGTTTCTTTGACCGTCATTGGCTTAACAAAGCTTACATTACCGTAAATTACCGGTGGTTTGACGCAACGGGAACCATATGATTGCACCCAGCCATTTTTCGTAAATGCGAAGCCATCGAGCTGCTCACCGAAAAATTCAACCATATCTGTACGTTCAAATTCGCCATGCACGAGCACGTCAATACCAAGCTCTTCCTGAATATCGATCCACTCACGGATTTCATTTTCGATAAATTGCTCATACTGTTGTCCAGTCCACTCGCCAGTACGCCACAGGCGACGAGCACGACGGACTTCAACCGTTTGTGGGAAGCTACCGATCGTTGTTGTTGGTAATACAGGCAACTGCCATTTCTGCTCATGAATGCTGCGACGCTCTTCGAATGGAACATTGCGCGTAGCCGAATGATCGGTATGTGGCTCCTGTGCTGTGCGCCATGCAGAGGAAGCGAGACTCGATACGGCCTTGCGGCTTTGCTCCAGCTCTTCCTGTACAGATGCTCCGCCAGCATTTGCAGCGCGTGCCAGCAATGCCAGCTCGCCCAGCTTCTCGTCTGCAAAAGCAAGTGCATCACGCAATACGGGCTCAAGTGAAGTTTCATGCTTCGTTGTTACCGGAACGAGCTGCAGGCTGCAAGACGGTTGAAGCAGGATGCGATCACGGGAGACCGTTTGAGCGATCACATTGATCAGACCGAGCTTTTCCTCCAGATTCGAGCGCCAGATGTTACGTCCATCGATTAGACCAACGCCTATCACTTTATCTTCCGGGAAGCCCCAGTCGTCCAGTGAGTTCAAGTTTTGCTCCAGACCGTATACGAAGTCGAGACCAATACCCTGTACAGGCAGATCGATCAGCTTGCCGAAGCCGTCTACACCTTCGAAGTACGTTTGAACGAGCAGATTACTTGTACCGGAAGCTTCATTCAGCTTTGTATACGCTTGTTGTACAAGTTCCCACTCTTCTGCTGATACGTCCAGTGCAAGAGAAGGCTCATCAATTTGAATCCAGTTCGCGCCTGCTTCGTTCAGCTCGCTCAGTACCTGTGCATACAGTGGAACGAGTTTATCAAGCCATGCTGCCAGCTCATTGCTTTCATAGCCTCTGGACAGTTTCAGGAATGTAAATGGTCCAACGATGACCGGTTTACCTTCGATACCCAGTTCCTTTTTCGCTTCCAGATATAATTTCAACACGCGATTTTCTGTCAATTGCGGAGTCAAACCGTTCAGCTCAGGTACGATGTAATGGTAGTTTGTGTTAAACCATTTGACCATTGCACCTGCTGCTGCATCCTTCGTACCACGCGCGATGCCAAAATATTGCTCCAGTGTTACCTCTCCGCCAGTATATCCGAAACGGGAAGGGACAAGTCCGAATGTAACGGCAGTATCGAGTACATGATCATAATAAGAGAAGTCACCAACCGGAATCAGATCGATACCTGCCTGCTGCTGCTTGCGCAGATGATCGAGGCGTAACTCTTTCATCGTTGCCAGGAATGTTTCTTTATCCGTTTTACCGCTCCAGTAGCTTTCCAGTGTCTTCTTCCATTCACGCTGTTCGCCGAGGCGAGGGTATCCGAGGTTACTGCTGAGAACTCTTGGCATATTCATTTCCTCCTAAGTTTTGGACTGCGATGCAATCGCTTGAGTTGTTTATCATATTACATGATCCTGTGGAAATGTGGTTATACGTTTTGGCTATACCATTTAATGGTATTGAGCTATAACGAGCGGCTAAATCGCCGAAAAGGCTGTAGCCACGCGCCTTTCGCGGAACAGAGGGGAGCTAATATTTTATTCTGATATAACCAATTAACATAGTTGGTTTTATGATGCTTCATTTGGGAAAATGGTTGTGGGATGGTAATATGATAGAGTTCATGCCCTTTGGATAGCGTTTTATACATAGCAGGGTATAGCGATAGCATATAACAGAAGACAAGCTACGCTATAAAAGCGCTAAAATAATAGGTGCAGATGCTGGCTGCTGCTATATACGCATGTCTATATACGAGTACATGGGAATAGATAGCGGCGGTACCGTATCCTCAACGAAGGGCAAAGAAGTAAAAGGGGGATTAGGATGAGCTTTATGTATTTTTTCTGGGGATTTCTAAGTCAGTGGGCGCTTGGTCTGGTCACGTCAGCGCTCAGCACTTCAGGCATGACAGGACAATGGGTAGACCAGATTCCGCTGCTGGTCGGCTACATGCTGCATTTTATCGGCTTTATGAAGTTAAAGCCTGTCAATGTAGCTTTTAGTAAAGGAAGTATTAGCGCGCTGGTCTTAATCTTACTGTCCATCGTGCAAATGCTATTGCCTGTTAACGGGGCACTCACGAGTCAGCCGTGGTGGGGGAGTGTACTTACCGTGATCGTTATCGTGCCAGAAATGTTCATGATCTATTATCTGTGCCGGGGCATTGGTGAGCTGGCGGAAGCACAGCGCCGACCTAATTTGAGAGAGATTGCTGCACGTCGTTGGCGGCTATTCGTCTATTGTCAGGTAACCATCGCGCTTGCTCTATTAACGAGCATATTCGCCAATCCGAATGAGCCTAATGCCTGGGGCGTTGTAGCGGGCATACTCAGTATTGTGTACGTTATCCTCAATCTGGTCGTCTATATCATGCTGCTCACCTTCACCTGGCGTACGCATAAGGAATTGGAGCTGGATTCCGTATAAGCAGCGTAGATTCAACTGTAAGCAGTTGGACATATTAGAAAAGCACCATGAAGGGGAGTTATTAGATATCGGAGCTGCATAACGTTACAATAATAGCAGAACGAGATCACAACAGACCCATAGCAGCAGAACGAGATCATAGTAGACCGATGTTCCTATACAGTGAATGATTATAGTATAGAGCCATCAGCGAACATGCCTCGAATAGTACGCACTAATGATATCGAAACTGCATCCAACTATCATCCAACTGGGAGGTTGAAATATTATGGCAAAAGTATTAGTAATCGGTGGTACTCGCTTTTTTGGTAAAAATCTGGTCGAGCTTCTGCTGCATCGCGGTCATGAGGTTACACTATTAACGCGCGGTCAAACTAATGATCCATTTGGCGATCAGATCCAGCGATTGGTAGCGGATCGTACGGATGAAGCTGCATTGGGGAAAGCGATCGGTCATGCGCATTATGATGTGGTGTATGACAATATCTGTTACACACCGCAGGAAGCGCTCGCTGCCTGTCGCGTCTTTAGTGGTAAAACGGAGCGTTATATTGTCACTTCGTCGTTATCGGTCTATTCCTTCGGTCGTGATCTGCTGAAGGAGCAGGATGTGGATACGAAGCATATGCCGATCAATCATGATCCAGAAGCGAAATTTGATTATGCAGAGGGCAAGCGTCAGGTGGAGGCAGTATTTTTGCAGCAAACTGATTTTGCGGCAGCAGCAGTTCGCTTCCCGATCGTACTCGGTCCGAATGATTATACGAAAAGATTGCATTTTCATGTAGGTCGTGTGCTGCGCGGAGAGACGATTGTGATTCCGAATCCTGATGCAAAGATGAACTTTATCCATGAAGAAGAAGCGGCGCGTTTTCTGTACTGGCTCGGTCTGGATAGCGAACTGACGGGTCCGGTTAATGCACGTTCAGACGAGGAGATTACGCTGGTTGCACTCATGAATGAAATTGAACGTCAAACAGGCTGCCGAGCGGTAGTAAAAAGCAAAGGCGATGAGTCGGATCAATCACCATTTGGCGTACCGGATTCATGGGTGATGGATACATCGCTGGCGCTTCATGACGGCTTCCGATTCTACCGATTGTCCGAGTGGCTACCGGAGCTGATTAGCTATGTAGCGGCAGCGGAAAAGGGAGAACAGTAATCCGTATCGTCCCAAGATCGAGGATTATTGTTAAAATGAATATGCATATTAATGCATAATGAGCTAAAATAATATTTTGCAAGTGATAGTCTGCTAATCGATATGCAAACGCTATAACTTTTATCGATTATAGCTATCTTCTATCGATAGAGCACAGCTATGAAATTTATAATATTCATCAAAGTACAGTACGGAACAAGAAGGAAGGGCTACACATGAATAAGCCAGTTATACGTAATGATCTGTTTGCAGGAGATGTACCTCTCGTGGATGGCATTATTGAGCATGTCGTTTTGCTGCCAGATCAGACGAAAGTCCATTTTCGTACCGAGCAGGGAGAGCAAGCTATATTTACATTCCAGCAGACGGTAGGTGTATGGGATCGTCGGGCTGTAGGGCAGGAGGTTGGCGGATTGTCTACACTTCCCGTTGCATCAGCTAATCTGTACCTGGCAGAGCTATTGTACAATGATGTGGAATTTGGCGAATTGGATCAACAATTACTGGATAAGGTATCCGTCTATTCATTTACAAATAGCTGGAGCGAGATGCCGATTCTAGAAATTGCTGCGGTGGAGATGCTGGTGCAGCGAGACGGTCTATAGATCACTTGAATTGGAGCGGAGAAAATAGTAAAAAGCCGCTGCTTTTGTTTGCCAGTATATGTTTGCCAGTGTAAATCCGTTACAAGATCGCTCAGCTCCAACACATCGTATCGAAGGCATATACAATCTATCGAAAATCGATACAGAAACGAATAAAAAACGAATACAAAAGCAGACTGCTACAGGTCTGCTTTTTTGTGTTGCTTCTATGGCTGTTACACATTCGTTGATATCGATCTTCACTAACCAGACTAACCAGTCCAGATTGACTAGACTAACCAGCGTGAGCTCTACGTTTGAATCACAGTATCAATACCATTCTTACGAAGCCCATAATCTGGTTCGCCTATAGAACCAAGCAAATGTCTATCACTACTACATAGTCTATAAATGGTCGATAAATGATCGATAAATGAACTGAAGATGAACTAAAAATGAACTGAAGATGAACTAAAAATGAACTAAAAATGAACTAAAAATGAACTAAAAACGAACGTTCAACAACTTGCAAATCATGTATAAATCACCTGGAGCAGCAACTATAAATACCCCAGATCATTAACCAATTTACCTACCAAAAATTAGCGATTTACAAAAAAACAGAATGTTTGTTTTTCCGACGATCCGGTTAAAGGATACCCAGACGCCTTGTTAGTCGCAAACCTATATAGAAGCAGAAGCTTGCATACAAGGTACAAGAATCCAGCATGTCGGCCACAATAAGCTACTTATCCAACTTAAGCAGCGATGCTGATTCAATGAGGTATTCATCTGTTAAGACGTATTCATCTTTTAAGATGTGTATCTATTACAGTACAGTATCTGTATATCAATATGAGCATATCCGAATGCAAATCAGAGGAGGAAAACAACATGACACTCGTACAATCGAAATTTGCAAAATGGAGTAAACAATATATCGCAGGTGAATGGATCGACGGCACCTCCGACAAAACGGTAAAAAACATAAATCCATATAATGGTGAGTTATTAGTAGAAATGCAAGCGTCCAGCGAAGATGATCTGGATCGCGCCTATCGTACAGCCGAAAAGGCAGGTAAAGAATGGGCGAAAACGCCGCTTGCTACGCGAGCACAGGTGATGTACAAAGCGGTCGCTCAGCTAGACGAACGCAAAGACGAAGTGATCGAGCTATTGATCGCGGAATCCGGCAGTACACGCATCAAGGCAGAGCGTGAATGGGCAGCGGCGCGACGCGTAGTGGAAGAATCTGCATCGTTCCCGTATCGCATGAAGGGTGAGATCATTGGCTCTGACATTCCGGGCAAGGAAAACCGTGTCGTACGTGAACCAAAAGGTGTGATCGGCATGATCGGCCCTTGGAATTTCCCGCTGCATCTGTGTCTTCGTTCCGTAGCACCTGCGCTTGCACTTGGGAATGGTGTCGTGATCAAGCCGGCATCGGATACACCGATTACAGCCGGGCTGCTCATTGCAGATATTTTTGAAAAATCAGGCTTGCCAAAAGGTGTACTTAGCGTCGTAAGCGGTAGTGGTAGCGAGATTGGCGATGCTTTTGTGAAGCATCCGACACCGAAGCTGGTATCCTTTACCGGTTCGACTGAGGTCGGTCGCGGCATCGGTAAACTGGCTGGTGAGCATCTGAAAGACGTAGCGCTGGAGCTGGGCGGCAACAATGCGATGATCGTGTTGGATGATGCCGACATGGATCGCGCTGTCGAAGCAGCCGTATTCGGTAAGTTCTTCCACCAGGGCCAGATTTGTATGGCGCTTAACCGTATCATTATTGATCAATCGATCTATGATGCATTCAC
Source organism: Paenibacillus sp. (assembly GCA_039595515.1). GTDB lineage: Bacteria > Bacillota > Bacilli > Paenibacillales > Paenibacillaceae > Saccharibacillus. The sequence continues at coordinate 36,949 of JBCNLJ010000050.1, forward strand.
AGAGAAATTTGTAGCTACCGTTAAAAAGTTGCCTTACGGCGACCCTTCTCTAAAAGAAACCGTTGTAGGCCCACTTATTCACGAGAAGGAAGTCAAACGTCTGCTGGATGTTGTGGACAAGGCACAGCAAGCAGGAGCGAAGCTGCTGTATGGTGGTAAAGCGGATGGAGCTGTGCTACAGCCGACGGTATTGAGCGAAGTGAAGCCGGACAGTGATGCGGCCCAGAACGAATTGTTTGGCCCGGTAGCATTGCTAATTCGTGCCGAGGATGAACAGGATGCTATTCGCATTATGAACAGCAGCGATTACGGTCTGAGTGGCTCTGTATTTACAACGAATCTGGAGCGCGGCTATGCTGTGGCACAGCAGATGGAAACCGGTATGATTCACGTTAATGATCAGTCGGTCAATGACGAGGCACATGTAATGTTTGGTGGTGAAAAGGCGTCCGGTGTAGGTCGCTTCGGCGGGGAATGGGCGATTGATAAGTTCACGCGTACACGCTGGATTAGTATTCAAAAGCCATATCGTGAATTTTTCTAAGTCGGCGTTTGCGTCATTGCACAATCTCACAGCGCTATAAGTAGGACCAGAGTCAGTCTGACCAACTGCAAAAACAGGACTCACATATATGTGTAAAACGCCTGGAAAACGGTTTGAGGATGGGCAAAAAAGGTTATTAAAGAATACCGGAAAATGAACGGCATATCTGCTGCTCACCCTACCGGAATTAAGAGTTTGGCGAAAGAATAAAGGAGTGAACGGGCATGTCAATCGATCGTTTTATTTTAGAAAAATTAAGTAATGCTGACCAGCACACTCGTACGAATCTGTTGCGTTTATTCATCATTCGTATTCGTCGAGCGGAAAAGGTAGAAGCCGGCAGATCCAGACAACCCGTTAGCCATTAATCGCACTCTTTATGACCTTACAACTAGATCATGCTTTCCTCGAATATCGGAATCGCTGCCGCATTGTAGTATACGGCTGGGTGTACCAGCGTATCGCAATAGCAGATAAATAGAATGACTGCCACCATGTCAGCCATAGCAAATAACCGGCTTCCTCACGGAAACCGGTTATTCGTTGTACATTGACGTATAATCGTTCATTAATTGGCAAGCTCGCTATATGCCTCTTCTTTGCAAGCAGAAGCAGGTTCTACCCAATCCTGGGACCAATCCTGAATGCCACGGATGACACTTTCAAGCGCAAGACCCTTTTGAGTCAATTCATATTCAATACGTACAGGAGTCTCTGGATAAACATGACGAACGACCATGCCTTCGTGTTCAAGATCCTTAAGACGCTCGGACAGTAAGCGACCGCTTACAGGCAAGGACGACTGAATCGAGCAAAAGCGCTGTGGACCATTAAGCAGTTGATAAATAATCAGACCATTCCAGCGTTTACTTAAAATTTGCATCCCTTTTTCAAATCGGGGACAAAGCATTGAAGTATCCATCTATATCACCTCTTTTGTAGGTTTATTATAACACACAATATACATTTGATACAGACTAACCTTTTTGATATAAGATAACTTTTTATATATCTCTTTTAAAAAGCTATCCAATTACTTAAAGTCATTTTGTGTTCAATTGGGTTTTATTCAAGATAGTTAACATGGAGTTTACTCCTACATTATAATTTGACATAAAAATACCGAACTCCTGCATCGATTGAAAATTTGCAGAGGTTCGGTCAAATGATATTATGTAATATTTGCTAGTAGAAGCAGAAGGACACTCTAAAAACAGAAAGGGCCGTGTGCGGAATGAAATTCCGTGTTCCAGGCCCGTCTATGCAACCAAATATTTTGCTATGTTTTCTCTCTCTCTGCGGCTCAATAGAGCGAAAGTGCTAACGTGTCACTCTCACGATAAGTATGCAGAATGGCTTCAGAGCCGACAACCTCAATACTGATCACAGTATCCAGGCAGTTTTTGATCATTTTTTTGCCGTTTGTAATTTTATTCTCAAGGGTTCGGCGCAGTAGTCTCAACAATTTGGATACTGGCTGTGTATTATCGGCGTTAAAGTAAACAGGAACGATTTTGTCCTCTAACAGAATTGTCGTCTTCACTATTAATCACCTCATTCATAATAGATAATTCAAAGTTGGGAGTTAGGCGGTTGAAGCTTGTTTGTATGACATTCGGGGTAGTTGTTCATATCCGCTAACTTGAGTTTATTGTAATCACCTTTCCTTAAAGAAAACTTAAAAGAACCTGATATTCACCTAAAACCTCGCGAGATTCGCAGATCAGGGACACAAAATATTCAAAACCACGGCAGAATTCATAACTTCAAAATCGGGACAATTACGAATAAAAAATGTACCACAGTGCTGCGTTAACAGTTAAATGTATAAATACTTGAAAATAATTGACAAATTTAAGTCTATAGTGCTACATTTAAATGGGAAATAAGAACCTTATAAATAAAGAAAATGAACATGAATACCCTTTTATATAGATATAAAAGCTTACATGTCAATATTGAAGGGAGAAGACCCGCCATATGTTTGCTCTTGATTCTTTTAACCGTAGGAAGCTGACCTTAGACGAAAAAGAGCTTTTTTTTCTGGCTGGTATGATGGGCTTTAACCGGGTAGCGGGAATTCGTAATCCTTTTCCGAATGATCGAACAGAGGAATGGATTAACGGTTGGAAGCAGGTCGGGGTGTCATTACTGCAAAAAGGCTACATTAGTGGAGAAGTGCTGGAACAGCTTCTTGCTCATCCGCCCTATGGACAGCCTAACCCTAATCGAAATGTAGTCTACAAGCGTGGTTGCTGCCTGCGTTACAGTCACATTCCCGAAGCGGACCAGCTTGCTGTTAATGTACATTATTATTTGAATGATGATGGCATTTTTGAGATTTCTCTGGCAGAGGGATTATCCGGGCAATATGAGCTAACTCGGCTGGGAGCTTTGCAGCAATCCTGTGATCATGTGCTGGATCAGCTTCATTTGAATAGTTATCCAGCAGCAGAGATGCCTGCGTTGACATTCCCGCGACAGTGGTTTGATGATCATGTGCATTTGCGGGATCTGTTTTATTTGCCAGAGATGACGCATGAGCTATTTGCGATGACAGGTGATGAAGAGGGCGCCAGGCTGTTTGCTGGTGTCATTGCGGATAATCGGTTGTATGCTGAGTTGCAATTTTCCCATCTGGAGCCATCGGGTTGGCAACGGCAGGGTGCGGTATTGCTTGCCGATCATACCACGAACTGGATTGTGCGGCAGATGAGTCGTCAGGAAGAAGACTGGGTCATTGCTGTACCGCTCGACAAAGAACATTTTCATAATATTTTGCTGGATTGGATTGATCAATCAGATGCGACTCAGTGAGCTGTTTAATTCGGCTAACGGGGCTGCGAGGTGGACAAGCCAGCCATAGAACCGGATTGCTGGGAGCAGTCCGGTTTTTTTGGTTAAAAAGGCAGCGTTTCAAGAACGATAAATATACATTAATATGATTTCATAACAGGATCTTTTGGGTAATTCCTGTAGCAAGATACCAGGCATTTTGTCTACACTAATTATTCTGAAGGAGTGAATGAGTATGGAAACGACGACACAGCGTTTTACAGGTCAGGTTGCTCTGATCACAGGAGCGGGCTCGGGAATTGGACGCGCAACAGCGCTTAAGTATGCCCAGCAGGGTGCGCGTGTTATTATTTGTGATTTGTCTCCTGAACGCATTCATGAGACGGAAGCAGAGATCAATGCACAGTATCCTGATGCTGCGAAAGCATTTGTTACAAACATTACCGATGAGGAGCAGGTGAAGCATGCGGTGCAGGAAGGCGCAGCTCATTTTGGCGGCTTGCATGTTGTCTTCGCGAATGCAGGCATCAATGGAGCGGTAGCACCGATTGATGAGATTAGCTATGAAGACTGGCAGCGTACGATCAATACGAATCTGGGCGGTACCTTTCTAACGATTAAGTATGCACTACCTTATCTGAGAGAGCAGGGCGGCGGCAGCATTGTGATCACAAGCTCGATCAACGGCAATACGACATTTGCGAGCTTTGGTATGTCAGCTTATAGTGCATCCAAAGCAGGTCAGGTTGCTTTTGCCAAAATGGCAGCGCTGGAGCTGGCTCGTTCGAAGATCCGCGTCAATGTAATCTGTCCGGGTGCAATCTCTACTAATATTGATCAAAGCACCGAACGTAATGAATCGGTAGAGAAAATTGCGATTCCGATGGAGTTCCCAGAAGGCAGACATCCGCTGGCAGGTCAGTCCGGCACAGTAGAAAATGTTGCCGATCTGGTTACGTTCCTGTCTTCATCTGAAGCATCGCATATTACAGGCGCGCAAATTACGATTGATGGCGCAGAGTCGTTACTCAGTTAATCGGTTCACCGGATAGAGCAGCTATGAATGGTATAGCTAAGTTGTACTGCTATAGCATGCGTATGCTGAATATAATGAATACTTATCAAGCGCTATTCCGCATAAATAGTGCGAATACGCTTATGTATCGAAGTACAAGATTATGCGTTACGGTATAATGGATACAGGCTTAAACACATGGTATGTAAAGCATTGTACATTGAATTCCACATAAGTATACGTTAGCTGCTCCAATCCAGCCTTGTAAACTGTAGCCATATGAGCTGTAGTTGGGCGAGCTGTCAGGGTATGAATGCTGATGGTAGAGGCGATTATTTTAACGGCTGTATAATATTTAAAATTTGTAATGTTGTAATACAGATATATCCGCGTATAGGCGGGTACATCGCTGCAGTAAAAAGCGTTTGCTTTTCTGAACACCTGAATACGCTTACAATCGATGTAAGGAATCTCATAGCCGCTTATCCTGTGATGAAATCGAAAGATGCAACACTGGGTAAGCGGCTATTTTGGTGGTATATTAAAGCTAGACCACCGCAATAACACTACCTATAAAAAGGGATAAAGAGGTGAATCGTGATGCTATCATGGCTGGCTGATCAGATGATTGAAGAGGCGATGAATCGTGGCGAATTTGATGATTTGCCGGGCAAAGGAAAGCCGCTGGAGCTGGAAGACCTTTCCCATGTACCCGAAGAGCTACGCGCTGCCTATAAAATAATGAAAAATGCAAATATTATGCCAGAGGAGCTAACGCTCCGGCAGGAAATGCTTACCTTGAGCGATCTGATTGCTGCCTGTCAGCATGATGAGGAGCGGCTTCGTCTACGCAAAAAGCTAGATGAAAAAACGCTGCGGCTCCATATGCTAACGGCGCAGCAGGATTGGAGCAATAACTCTGCGTATAGCAGATATGAAAGCAAAATTCGGCAACGGCTTACAGGCTGGTAAATGAGGCAAAAGCTAAATTTAACGGGAAAGGACATGTTTTTTTGACGGATTCCTATAACGATCATCCACATAAAGCACAACAGGATAAACTACAGCATAATAAAGTGCAGCAAGATCAACGACAGCAAAATCAACCACAGCAACATACAGCAGCGCAGGCTCATCTGGCCCCATCTGAATCTTTACCAGTACCAGTAGATGAATTAATCCCTTCGCTGAAGCAGCATTTGCAGGAAGACGGTGTAGCTGTGCTCATCGCTGAGCCGGGCGCAGGGAAAACGACACGTATTCCGCTCGCATTAATGCAAGAGTCGTGGCTACTTGGTCGCCGCATTGTGATGCTGGAGCCGCGCAGGCTGGCGGCAATCTCGGCGGCGCGCTATATGGCAGCAGCACTCGGTGAAAAAGTTGGTGAGACTGTAGGCTATCGAGTCGCACTGGATACACGAGTGAGTGCAGCCACCCGTATTGAAGTGGTGACCGAAGGGGTATTAACTCGAATGCTGCAACAGGACCCGTCGCTGGAAGGGATCGGTCTTGTTATATTTGACGAGTTTCACGAGCGTAATCTGAATGCGGATCTGGGGCTTGCTTTCACGCTGGAGAGCAAGTCCCTTTTGCATGAAGATCTGCGTGTGCTGGTTATGTCAGCTACGATGGAGCCTCAGCCAGTGGCACGTTTGCTGGGAGATGCACCGGTATTACGAAGCGGAGGACGCACGTATCCGGTGGAGACTTACTATGAAGCAGGAGAATCGGCTTTTACACTGTATCGCAAGCCTGGCGCGCGCATAGAACCTAAAATCGCCAGTGTTATTCATAGAGCATTGCGAGAACATGATGGGGAACTGCTGGTATTTTTGCCGGGCATCCGTGAAATTCGGCGTGTACAAAATGAGTTGCTAAACGCTGGAACACAGTTACCAGCAGGCGTCGAAGTGGTAATTTTGCATGGTGGTTTGAAGGCAGATCAGCAGGATGAAGCGGTACGTGTTCGCATGGATGGTACACGCCGTATTATTTTATCAACTTCATTAGCCGAATCGAGCGTAACGATTGAAGGGGTAGCGATCGTTATTGATAGCGGTCTGATGCGAACCCGTGTATTTTCGCCAACGACAGGGATGGAGCGGATGGAAACGCGGCAAGTATCGATTGATGCGGCAGATCAGCGACGCGGACGTGCGGGCAGACAACGATCCGGTGTATGTTATCGTCTGTGGAGTGCAGAGGAGCATCGTACCTTGCCAGCCGAGCGTAAACCGGAAATGCTGCAAAGCGATCTGGCACCGCTGGCGCTGGAGGTTGCTGCCTGGGGCAGTGATGTGCAGGAAATGGCATGGCTGACACCGCCACCAGAAGCGGCTTATCGTGAAGGACAGCGTCTGCTCCAGCAGTTGGAAGCGCTGGACGAACAGCTTCGGATGACGAAGCATGGACGTTATATGACGGTCATCGGTGCACATCCAAGGCTTGCGCATATGATCATCAAGGCAGGCGAGCTGGGAATGATTACAGAGGCATGTGATCTGGCAGCTTTGTTGCAGGAGCGAGATATTTTGCCGCCCGCAGCGGGTATCGAGCTGGCTGAACGCGTGCGTGCATTATATGGTCAAAGCAAGCATCATGCAGATTCAGCCGCTATCCAGCGGATCAAGGAATGGAGTCACCGATTTGCACGTCAATGGCGCGAATTGGAGCTGAACGACGAAGCTACTATGATGCAGAAGGCTTCTTTTATCAAAGAGCCGTTTACTGGCAAAGAAGGGTCTTCTATAGAGCAAAAGGCTTTAAAAAAGGAGCCATTTTCAAAGAGACGTTCTTCATCATCCGAGAGCTGGATCGGTGCTTTATTGTCATTCGCTTATCCAGATCGTATCGGGCAAAATCGCGGTGATGGTCGGTTCTTGCTGCGGCTGGGACGAGGGGCATTATTGCCGACAGGATATGGAGGGACACATCTGCTTGCGAGTGCTGCTTATATTGTAGCAGCGGAGCTGGAGGATGGAGGAAGCGATAGTCGCATTCTACTGGCAGCCGAGCTGGAAGAGGAAATGCTCCAGCAGCTTCATGCGGCTCATATCTTGAATCGTACAGAAGTAACGTATGACGCAGACCGAGAAGCCATTCGTGCGCAAAAAGTGCAGCGACTGGGAGCGATTGTGCTGCGTGCGGTAAATGATGCTGCGCCATCCGCGGAAGCGATTCGAATGGCATTAGTTGAAGCGCTGCAGGCTCATCCGCGCGGTTTGGACTGGTTAAACTGGACGAAGCCAGCCGTGCAGCTACGTGAACGGATGGCGTTAATGCATGTGCTGCAGCCGGAGCATTATCCAGCGATGGATGATGCAGCCCTATTATCACGAGCAGAGGATTGGTTGCTTCCTTATATGGGGGATATCCGGCGTCTGTCCGAATTGCGTCGCTTATCGGTGAGTGAGCTATTGCTCGGTATGCTTGATTGGCAACAGCGTCAGGAGATGGAGCAAGTGGCACCTACGCATATGACGATGCCGAGCGGATCGCGAATTCCGATTAATTATAGCGACCCGACTCAGCCCTTTATCGCAGTTCGATTACAGGAAATGTTTGGCTGTACGTCTACCCCACTGCTTGGTGGACGCATTCCGCTGACGATTCAGCTCCTTTCGCCAGCCAGTCGTCCTGTTCAGGTCACCCGCGATCTGGCAAGCTTCTGGGCAAATACGTATTTTGAAGTGAAAAAGGATCTGAAGGGCCGTTATCCGAAGCATTACTGGCCAGATGATCCGCTACAGGCCCAGGCGACAAACCGGGCGAAGCCACGGCAAAGCTAATAGGCACTCTCGTCAATGCTCATCTTGTTGCTCAGTGTTCCATACGTTATATAAGGGTTAAACTCTCACTTTTCGTTTAAATACATGCTGACAAGGGTAATATAGAAGAAGCCGGATAATCACGGCATGTAGATGAGTGAATTTGCGACAGGAGGCTATCAACATGACAGACAAAGACGAACAACATGTAAATAAGGATAATCAGCCGCATAACCATCGTACCGAGGATGATCCGAAACATTCGGAGACACGCAAGGATGTCAAGCCAAAGGACACTAATGAGGACAGCCAGGGCTCAGACAACAAAATCACTTCCTATTCCAATGGTGGATACGGCGTATAAGCCGCATCTCCAGCCACGATTATATACAAGCATATACGGATGAGCGTACTCTACTGGTGAGATTTAAGCGCATGACATCCCGCTATACGTAAGCAGGAATTCAC
>JBCNLJ010000051.1:0-43643 GCA_039595515.1 Paenibacillus sp.
AGGGGAATGGACGACTTTTGAGCACGGGAATCTACATTCATTCCACATTCGTAGATTCCTGTGCGAGACGGGAGTCCATCCCCTTATTCCTTCCCGGAGTGGTGTCCCCCCAACCACATCGAAAGTCTGCACCCCGTTCCATTCCATCACCCACCAGCACCAGCTTCCCGTTTCAACGACAATGCGCGTGTTAATTATAAAGTACATAAAACCACAGCCAAACGACCATCACCCAATGGCTGTCAGCAACGAACAGCTATGCTATAATCATGAAGTCACGCGCAAGAAGTGATGAATGTAGGAGGTGCCGTTATCGCTGATTCAACCCATTCACATACAGGGCAGAACCGAAATGTCGTTCTGTTTCCCAAGACGCTCGACTTTTATCAGATCGAGCTAACGCGTATGCTTGAGACCGAACGCTATCATGAAGCGATCGAATTGCTTGAATTTTTACTGCAATGTCAGGGACAGGATGAACGTCAGCTAGAAGAGTGGGAATCCCTGCTCGGATGGCTGCGAACGACATTCCCTGAAGCAGCCTATCATGATCGCGATGCTGCGGATGCAGGCGACGATCCAGAGCTGGATGAAGCCAACGATACGCAAGAGCATATGATGCGTGATAAAGTACGCTTGAAGCAGGCTGAGGATCGTGACTACGAAGAAAAGCTGCTGCGAACGGCAATGGAGCGCCCTGTATCTGAGCGCACCTTGCTTGCACTGGAGCAGCTTGCTTATTTGGAGCAGCCGGAGATTGATGAGCAGATCGTCGAATGGCTGCAAACGGATATGCAGATTCATCCGCTCATTCAATTCCGTATTGTGCAGACATTGCGTCGCCGTGGGTATCGCGGAAGCGTACATTATATGCATCAACAGGAACGTGTGGATATTGAAGTGGAGACGGTTCCGCTGGACCCGACTGAATTTCCGCTGCCGTTCATTCAGATTTTGGAACGGGTCGCCGATAAGGCAGAGGTGACTGCGCCGAATCTGTTTTACTTTGCTCAGGAGCTGTGGTCACAGTTCATCATGAGCATCTATGGTACGCAAAATTATCTCTGGATCTCGCGTGGAGACGACGCGGAGATTGACATCTGGGCAGCAGCGCTGCACCAGACTGTTGCTATGACGCTGGAGGGCACAGCCGAAGAGGAAGAGACGCGCGGTTTGTATGGCGTAACGGATAGCATCCGTTTCCGTTATGAGCAGGCTCATCGTGCGCTACAGCAGTTCGTTTCCGGACAGATGCCGCGCTGACGGAAGGGGCAAGCAAGCTATTGTATAGCTCGTGCGTAAGCAAGTGGCGACAGTTGCTTGTTTGCTTCATTCGATGTGCAGACAGGTGGCCGTTTCTGCTCTACTCACAAGATAAAGAAACGAACTTGATAAAAAGCGAATAGTTGTATATACTATAGTGGTTATTCTGCACGTGAAAACGATACAACTTATTCGAAATCATTCATGTTAATATTTTTTGGAGGGGAATTCTCGAAATGACAGCAAAATGGGAAAAAACAGAAAAGAACCTTGGCGTTCTTGAAGTAGAAGTAGCTGCAGAGCGTGTAAGCGCAGCGCTTGATAAAGCATTCAACAAAGTAGCAAAAACATTGAACGTACCAGGCTTCCGTAAAGGTAAAGTACCTCGGTCGATCTTCGAAGCACGCTTCGGTATCGAAAGCCTGTACAACGATGCAATCGACATCCTGCTGCCGGAAGCATACTCCGAAGCAATCGATGAGACTGACATCTTCCCGGTTGATCGTCCTGAGATCGAAATCGAGCAATTCGAAAAAGGTCAACCATTCAAATTCAAAGCAAAAGTAACTGTAAAACCAGAAGTTAAACTGGGTGAATACAAAGGCGTAGAAGTGCCTGTATCCGCAGTTGAAGTTTCGGAAGAAGACATCAACAGCGAGCTGGAGCGTCTGCAACAGCGTCATGCTGAACTGTCCGTAATCGAAGAGGGCGCTGCTGAGAATGGCGACGTTGTATCGATCGATTTCGAAGGTTTCGTTGATGGCGAAGCATTTGAAGGTGGACAAGCAGAGCGTTACTCCCTGGAGCTGGGCTCTAACTCCTTCATCCCTGGCTTTGAAGATCAAGTAGTCGGCATGGCTACTGGCGACTTCAAAGACGTTACTGTAACATTCCCAGAAACATACCATGCAACTGAGCTGGCTGGTAAAGAAGCAGTATTCAAAGTAAAACTGCACGAAATCAAACGCAAAAACCTGCCTGCACTGGACGATGAGTTTGCGAAGGATGTTAGCGAATTCGACACACTGGACGAATTCAAAGCAGACCTGAAACAACAAATCGCTTCCCGTAAAGAAAATGAAGTAAAAGCTGCAAAAGAAGCTACTGCAGTAGAAAAAGCGGCTGAAAATGCAGAAATCGAAATTCCAGATGCAATGATCGATTCCGAAACTGAAAACATGGTTCGCGACTTCGACAACCGTCTGCGTCAACAAGGCATGAACCTGGAAATGTACACTAGCTTCTCCGGTCAAACAACAGATGACCTGAAAGAGCAAATGAAAGAAGAAGCTGCAAAACGTGTACGTAACAACCTCGTTCTGGAGCAAATCGCAAAAGAAGAAAATATCGAAGTTTCCGAAGACGAAGTAAGTGCAGAGCTGGAGAAAATGGCTTCCCAATTCCAGCGCAGCGCAGAGGAAGTTCGCAGCATCCTGGCAGCGAACGGTTCCCTGGCAAGCCTGTCCGAAGAAATCAAACTGCGTAAAACAATCGATCTGCTGGTTGATAACAGCAAAGAAGTTGAAGCAGTGGCTGAAAAAGCCGAGTAATCTCAAACTTCATAATCCGGCAGCTATTTTTGCTACCATTTGGAATAAGGCACGTATTACTTGCGTGCCTTATTTTTACCTATATACGGACATACAGCCGTAGTTTATAATCGTTAACGTCATGGCTTCCTCTCATTTATTCATTAATATTTTCCAAATCTTTACCTTTGAAAAAATGACATGGGGCAGTGTACATGTTAAAATAGGAAATGCATCGTATTTTAAAGCACGATTTGTCGTCATATTCCTGGATAAGAAAGAGGTTGGTTGTATGAGTCTGGTACCTATGGTTGTTGAACAAACCAGTAGAGGTGAACGATCTTACGATATTTACTCAAGATTACTCAAGGACCGTATTATTTTCCTGAATACGGCAATCGATGATCATGTAGCCAATCTTGTTATTGCACAATTACTATTTCTCGCTGCCGAAGATCCGGAGAAAGATATTCATTTGTATATCAATTCGCCGGGTGGTTCTGTAACGGCAGGGATGGGTATTTACGATACAATGCAATTTGTGAAGCCGGATGTCTCCACGATTTGCATGGGGATGGCTGCAAGTATGGGCTCGCTCCTGTTGACTGCAGGCGCACCAGGCAAGCGTTTTGCGCTGCCTAACAGCGAAGTTATGATTCACCAGCCGCTCGGCGGCATCAGCGGACAGGCGTCCGATATGAAGATTCATGCGGAATGGATCATCAAGACGCGCCAGAAGCTGAACCAGATTTACGTGGAGCGCACAGGCCAGTCGCTGGACAAAATCGAACGTGATACCGATCGCGACTACTTCCTTGATGCAGAGGATGCTAAAGCATACGGCTTGATCGATCAGGTGATTACCCGTCCGCTCACAAGCTAAAAAGGGGTGTAAACATGTTTAAATTCAACGATGAAAAAGGACAGTTGAAATGTTCCTTTTGCGGCAAATCTCAGGATCAGGTCCGCAAACTGGTAGCAGGTCCTGGTGTATATATATGCGATGAGTGTATTGAACTGTGCACAGAGATCGTAGAGGAGGAGCTCGGTCACGAAGAAGAGCTTGATCTGAAAGATATTCCGAAGCCACAGGAAATTCGCTCCATTCTTGACCAGTATGTTATCGGTCAGGATCAAGCGAAAAAATCCTTATCCGTAGCGGTATACAACCACTACAAACGTGTGAACACACAGAGCAAGATCGAAGATGTAGAACTGCAAAAAAGTAATATTATGCTCGTAGGACCGACAGGTTCCGGTAAAACGCTGCTTGCACAAACGATGGCTCGCATCTTGAATGTGCCGTTTGCGATTGCGGATGCAACTTCCCTGACGGAAGCCGGCTATGTCGGTGAAGACGTGGAAAACATCCTGCTCAAACTTATTCAAGCTGCCGATTACGATGTGGAAAAAGCAGAACGTGGCATTATTTATATCGATGAGATTGATAAAGTTGCACGCAAATCCGAAAATCCGTCCATTACTCGTGATGTATCCGGTGAAGGCGTACAGCAAGCATTGCTGAAAATTCTGGAAGGTACGGTTGCTTCCGTTCCACCGCAAGGCGGACGTAAACACCCGCATCAGGAATTCATTCAGATCGATACAACCAACATCCTGTTTATCGTTGGTGGTGCGTTTGACGGACTGGAGCAGTACATCAAACGTCGTATCGGTAAAAAGGTTATCGGCTTTAGCTCCGATAATCAGGGTCAAAAAGATCTGAAACCGGGTGAGTACCTGAGCATGGTACTGCCAGAAGATTTGCTGAAATTCGGTCTGATTCCGGAGTTCGTAGGTCGTCTGCCAGTGATCTCCGCTCTGGAGCCACTGGATGAAGAAACGCTGGTACGTATCCTGTCCGAGCCGAAAAACGCGCTGACTAAGCAGTATTCCAAAATGCTGGAAATGGACAACGTGGAACTCGTATTCGAACCGGGTGCGCTTCAAGCAATTGCTCGTGAAGCGATCAAACGTAACACAGGTGCGCGTGGTCTGCGTGCGATCATCGAAGGCATTATGCTGGACGTGATGTACGAAGTACCATCCCGCGACGATGTGACTCGTTGTGTGATCACAGAGCAAGTCGTGGAGAGCAAGGTAGTGCCTGAGCTCCAGACTGGCAAGGATAAAAAACAAGAAGAAAGCGCCTAAGCGTATACGGCATCATGGGATACGAAGTTCATAACGGTATGAACAGACTCATGATGCCGCCGCTTTGTGCGGCTCTTCTGTATGCATAGATGTATACAACATTGCGCCGGCCTTTTTCCTTTTGCAGGATGAAGGCTGGTTTGCAATTAAGCCCACATGCAAGGGAGAAGAAACCATGTTTTTGAGAGAAAACACGAGACCTGTCAAAGTTGGCGACCTGACGATTGGTGGCAACAATGAAGTTATCATCCAGAGTATGTGTACGACCAAAACGGCAGATGTCGAGGCAACTGTAGCTGAGATTTTACGTTTGGAAGAAGCAGGCTGTCAGGTTGTCCGTGTCACGGTCAACAATGAAGAAGCTGCTGCTGCAATTAAGGAAATTAAGAAGCGTATTCATATTCCGCTTGTAGCGGATATTCACTTTAACTACAAGCTCGCATTGATGGCGATCGAGAACGGTATCGATAAAGTTCGGATTAACCCGGGTAATATCGGTAAACGTGAAAAAGTTGAAGCTGTCGTACGTGCATGTAAAGAGAAAAACATTCCGATTCGTATCGGTGTAAATGCGGGTTCGCTCGAAAATCATTTGCTGGAGAAATACGGTTATCCAACGCCGGAAGCGATGGTTGAAAGCGCACTGTATCATATCGGTATTTTGGAAGAACTGGATTTCCACGATATTATCGTATCGCTCAAAGCATCCGATGTACCGATGGCAATCGCTGCTTACAGCAAAGCCGCAGAAGTGATCAAATATCCACTGCATCTTGGTATTACCGAAGCCGGTACACTGCATTCCGGTACGATCAAGAGCGCTGCGGGTATCGGTGCATTGCTATCAATGGGTATCGGTTCAACGGTACGTATCTCGCTGAGTGCAGATCCGGTCGAGGAAGTGAAAGTAGCGCGTGAGTTGCTGAAAACATTCGGTCTGATCTCTAACGCAGCTACGCTTGTATCCTGCCCAACATGCGGACGTTTGGATATCGATCTGTTCTCGATTGCAAACGAAGTCGAGGAATACATCTCCAAGCTGAAAGTGCCGATTAAAGTATCTGTACTTGGCTGTGCGGTAAACGGTCCAGGTGAAGCGAAAGAAGCAGACATCGGTATCGCGGGTGCACGCGGTGAAGGCTTGCTGTTCCGTTACGGTAAAATGATCCGTAAAGTACCGGAAGCTGACATGGTGCAGGAGCTGAAAAAGGAAATCGATGCAATCGTTGAAGCATTCGAAGCAACCGGCAAAATTCCGGGCCGCGAAGAACGCCATCAACCTGCTGTGCAATCCTGATTAAAAGATCAAAATTGGATTACTTGAATTGTATCTATATTGCATCCTATGCGTAATCAAGGGATACTGATGAATACTCGTTCATCAGTATCCTTTTTATATGGATAAGCGTATGCAAAGCGTAGTGGAATCCATAGTGGAGTGGCTTGATGCAAGTACGCGTACAGATCGTGAAAATAGAATGAGCATACCTTCTGCTTTTTCCTCAATGATTGGTGTTTCGATGTGATATTTGATAAACTAGGGCGTATACGCTAACAATACAAGGCAGTATGATACGCACATTACAGGAGGTAAGAAAGCGATGGGACCACATAAAAATAAGGCGCGTCGTTTTCCTTTGCTGCCTTTAAGAGGACTGCTCGTCTATCCAAGCATGGTGCTTCATCTGGATGTCGGGCGAGATAAATCCGTGAAGGCCCTAGAAAAGGCGATGGTGGATGATAATCTGATCCTGCTCTGTTCTCAATCTGAAGTGAATATTGAGGAGCCAAGTGAGGATGAGATTTTCAGAATAGGTACGATAGCTAAAGTGAGACAGATGCTCAAGCTGCCGAACGGTACGATTCGAGTGCTCGTTGAAGGCCTGGAGCGCGCTGAGGTTTTGGAATATACAGAGAATGACGAGTTTTACGAAGTTCAGGCACGCGAGCTCTCCGAGGTCGAGACGAATGATCCGGAAGTGTTTGCGCTCATGCGTACCGTGCTGAATGAGTTTGAACATTATATCAATCTGTCGAAAAAGGTAACCCCTGAAACGATGGCGGCTGTTTCCGATATTGAAGAGCCTGGACGTCTTGCTGATGTGATCACAAGTCATCTGGTGATCAAGATCAAGGATAAGCAGCATATTTTAGAAGCGATTGATGTGCGTGCACGACTGGAGCGTCTGCTGGATATTTTGCATAGTGAGCGCGAAGTGCTGGAGCTTGAACGGAAAATTAGCCAGCGTGTGAAAAAGCAAATGGAAAAAACGCAGCGTGAGTATTATTTGCGCGAGCAGATGAAAGCGATCCAGAAAGAGCTGGGCGAGAAGGAAGGACGTGCAGGTGAAGCGGAGGAGCTGCGTTTGCAGCTAGCCGAGCTGACCGTACCGGAAAAGGTGCAGGAGAAGATCGAGAAAGAGATTGATCGATTGGAAAAGACACCTGCCAACTCGGCTGAAGGCGGTATCATCCGTAACTATCTTGACTGGCTGCTCAGTTTGCCATGGGATCAGCGCACGACCGACGATCTGGATTTGAAGCATGCAGAGGATATTTTGAATGCAGATCATTACGGTCTGGATAAACCGAAAGAGCGCGTGCTGGAATATCTGGCTGTGCAAAAGCTGGTCAAAAAGCTGAAAGGCCCGATTCTCTGTCTCGTTGGCCCTCCCGGTGTCGGTAAAACGTCGCTGGCGCGCTCGATTGCCAAGTCACTTGGACGTGAATTTGTTCGTATCTCACTGGGCGGTGTACGGGATGAAGCGGAAATTCGTGGTCACCGTCGCACGTATGTAGGTGCGATGCCAGGTCGTATCATTCAAGGCATGCGGAATGCGGGCAGTATGAACCCGGTCTTCCTGCTGGATGAGATCGATAAAATGGCGTCTGACTTCCGCGGCGATCCATCTGCTGCATTGCTGGAAGTGCTCGATCCAGAGCAAAATAATACATTTAGCGATCATTTTGTCGAAGTGCCGTTCGATCTGTCTAACGTGATGTTTGTGACGACAGCGAATAGTGTGCAGAGCATTCCAAGACCGCTGCTTGACCGGATGGAAATGCTATACATTCCGGGTTATACAGAGCTGGAGAAGCTGCAAATTGGTAAGCAATATTTGCTGCCAAAGCAGACCGAGGAGCATGGCTTGACCGAGGAACAGCTTGAAGTTGGCGAAGATACGCTGCTTAAAGTGATCCGCGAGTATACACGCGAATCGGGTGTACGTAATATGGAGCAACAGATCGCTGCACTATGCCGTAAGGCTGCCCGTGCTATCGTGGCAGAGGAGAAAGAAAAGGTCGTCATCACACCGGATGATGTGAAGGACTTCCTGGGCACACCCAAATTCCGTTACGGTCTGATCGAAAAAGAAAATCAGATCGGCAGTGTGACCGGCCTGGCCTGGACAGAGGTTGGCGGCGAAACGCTAACGATTGAGGTCACCGTCGTACCCGGTAGCGGTAAGCTGATGCTGACCGGTAAGCTGGGCGATGTGATGAAGGAATCCGCACAGGCAGCATTCAGCTATACGCGCTCCAAAGCGGAAGAACTCGGCATCGCGACTGATTTCTATGAGAAAAATGATATCCATATCCATATTCCTGAAGGTGCCATTCCAAAGGATGGTCCATCAGCAGGAATTACGATTGCCACCGCGTTGATCTCCGCATTGACCGGTCGCCAGGTATCTAAAGAAGTAGCGATGACGGGCGAGATCACACTGCGTGGTCGTGTGCTGCCGATTGGTGGATTGAAGGAAAAGACACTGGCGGCGCATCGCGCAGGCTACAAGAAAATTCTGCTGCCGCAGGATAATGAACGTGATTTAAAAGATATTCCGGCAAGCATCAAGGATGAGCTCACCCTTGTGCCGGTTGCTCATATGGATCAGGTGCTGGAGCATGCACTGGTTCAGAAAAGCGGACTGCATTAGTGGAAGCCCGGCTGTTAGCTGGGAACGCGCCACGTAGAATAGGAAGGAAATGAATCGAATGAAAGTTAATCAAGCAGAATTTATTATTAGTGCCGTCAAACCGGATCAATATCCAGAAGACGGCTTGCCGGAAATTGCGCTGGCGGGACGCTCCAATGTGGGCAAGTCCTCGCTAACGAATCGGATGATCAACCGCAAAAACCTGGCGCGTACCAGTTCAACACCGGGTAAAACACAGCATCTGAATTACTACAAAATCAACGAGATGATGTACTTCGTCGACTTCCCGGGCTACGGCTACGCCAAAGTATCCAAATCCCAGCGTGAAGCATGGGGCAAAATGATCGAGCGTTACCTGCTGGAGCGTGAACCGCTCAAGCTGGTTCTGCTCGTCATCGACCTGCGCCACGAGCCATCCAAAGACGATATTCTAATGTACGACTGGCTCAAGCACTACGACTGCAACATCTGCGTCGTAGCCACCAAAGCCGACAAAATCGCACGCAGCAAATGGGCAAAACACGTCAAAATCGTCAAACAAGCCCTCGGCTTCGTACCCGAAGACGACTTCGTCATGTTCTCCTCCGAGACCGGTCTGGGCAAAGACGAACTGTGGGCAATCATCCAACGTCATGCGTTCAGCAGCGATGAAGAGGAATACGAAGACGAGTTGGATGCACAGTCTGATGAAGAGGTAGCTGAAGGTGAAGAAAGTACGGATAGCGAAGATGAGCTGAATGATAAGGCGGAGAAACCTGCCGATCAATAAGCGAGTCATATCGTACAGTCAAGTGTTCACTACGTGGTATGCTCATTAAGAGTAAGTGGATAAGATAGAATAGAATTTGCTTATACAAGGAGCTCTGATTCTATACAAGCGATCTTGTAAAGCGATTTTACTTTAACATCAACAGAGCGAACTCAAAATAAGCGGTCAGGGTACTATTCCCTCGACCGCTTTGTTTTTTGCTATCAGGATATAAGGTGTACGTACATACAAAATACGAAAGAACTCCGATTATATACAGTTTGCACTTCAAGCAGCTCTTTATTTGCAGCGATAAATACGATGAATACCAAAAACTCTTTATGCAAAAGGAGTACACGACATGATTAACAGAACGAGCTTCTTTATGACTCGATTTGTGTAAAATATAGCTTGTAGTAATTTAGACGAAACATTGTGATTAATCTATATAACTGGATCAATAAGAGTTAATAAGAGCGCTACACTGAATGTCGACTAGCGTACCGTATATTTAGGGAATATAGACTAAGCTATTCCTAATCATTTATTTTTTTGTTGAAGCGATTATAACGAATGTAAGATAGAGTTCATTTTCGACTATGCAAGAATGAGCATGTTGCAAGCCGCACAGAACGGAGGGAAGGAAATAAGGGGAAAGGACGATTTTGGAGTCCGGGAATCTACATTCACTCCTAATTCGTAGATTCCTGGGCTCCACCTGAGGACGTCCCCTTATTCCTTACCGGAAGTGGTGGTTGCCTCAGCATCAAAGTGGTCATCACACCGCCTCCATATAACATATGAATATGAAGTTGTTCTATATAGTTGTTCTATATATTAGTTAGGTTGCCCCAACGCTCAAACTTACAACCCCTATATGATTCTGAATACTATCTGTTTCTGAATATCCAGTGAAGTTTTCCCTCAACCCCTTTATCTTCAAATTGAATATGTTAAAATAAGAAAAAAGCATCTGACCGCGTCATCAACCGACGAAACGGATGCTTTTTTGTCGGCAGTCACTCTGTTCAATTCATCCGTTTCAACCGATATATGTAGCAAATAAGTCATATTAGGGTACGTATGTGATGAGTGTGACGAACTGGTGGCATTTTATAAATCTGCATCTGGATTTCATAAACATTTCATAAAAACGCCGAAATTGGGCAAATTGATGTGATATAATTAACGTATTGTTAAAACGTGAGAAGATGTAGTTACAACTTTTAGACTAGGTAGGTGAACTTGCAATGCACATTGTTGTTGTCGGACTCAACTACCGCACAGCACCGATTGAGGTACGAGAACGGTTTGCCATTGCGGATGAGGATTTACCGGAAGCTCTCCGGCAGCTTAAAAGCACGCAAAGTGTATTGGAAGGCACCATCGTCGCAACGTGTAATCGTACAGAAATCTATGTTGTTCTGGATCGTTTGCATATGTGCGGTCATTATATCCGTAATTTCATGGAGCAATGGTTCGGTATTTCCCGTGAGGAATTTACCCAGCATTTGTATATATATGAAGATGAGCAGGCGATTGAGCATTTGTTCCGTGTGACCTGTGGACTGGACTCTATGGTGCTTGGCGAGACTCAGATTCTGGGTCAGGTGAAGCGTGCATTCCAGCTCGCTCAAGAGAACAAGGCGACTGGAACATGGTTCAATATGCTGTTCAAGCAAGCGGTGACGCTGGGCAAACGTGCTCATGCGGAGACAATGATTGGCGAGAGCGCAGTGTCGATCAGCTATGCGGCTGTTGAGCTGGGCAAGCGGATTTTTGGTGCTTTTCATAATAAAACGATTATGATTCTGGGTGCAGGCAAAATGAGCGAGCTGACCGTGAAGCATCTGTATGCCAACGGTGCGGCAGAAGTCATCGTAGCGAATCGTACGATCGGACGCGCGCAGGAACTGGCGCATAAGTTTGATGGTACCGCGTGTACGATTGAAGAAGGCTTACAGCGTCTGCATGAAGTAGATATTTTAATCAGCTCGACGGGAGCGCAAGGCTATGTACTGGGACAGGATGTCATTGAAAGCAGTATGAAGCAGCGCAAGTCTCGTCCACTGTTTATGATTGATATTGCAGTACCGCGTGATATTCATCCATCGGTCGCTGAAGTATCCAACGTATTCCTGTATGATATCGATGATCTGGAAGGCATTGTAGAGAGCAATATGGCGATGCGCCGTGCAGAAGCGATCAAGATTGAGCTTATGATCCGTGAAGAGATCGAAGTGTTCCAGCAATGGCTGAAAACACTCGGTGTGAAGCCGGTCATTCGCGCATTGCAGGAACGTGGAGCCCGTATTCACGAGGATACGCTGGAAAGCTTGTTCAACAAGCTGCCTGAGCTGGACGAGCGTCAGCGCAAGGTGATCAGCCGTCTGACCAAAAGTATCGTGAATCAGATGAATCATGATCCGATTAACCGGATCAAAGAAATGGCAGCCGAGAAAAATGGCGCCGATACACTTGAACTTTTTACCCGTATGTTT
Organism: Paenibacillus sp.; assembly: GCA_039595515.1. Taxonomy (GTDB): domain Bacteria; phylum Bacillota; class Bacilli; order Paenibacillales; family Paenibacillaceae; genus Saccharibacillus. Next base: position 12,134 of record JBCNLJ010000051.1, read on the forward strand.
GCGCTTGAAGATGAAGTAGAGACTGCATCAGAGCCAACTGCGGAACTTAAGGCAGTGCCAAAACGTGCACCTATTTCTTCCCATCCACTGGTTGTTGAAGGAAGCCTGGCTTACTTTGCTTCCGCAACCCTGTAGGCAGGTGATTCGTGTTGACACTGTTCAACCTGTTATATGATGTGATTATCTACCTATACGCCCTGAGCCTTCTGTTTTATTTCTCGGATTGCATTCGTCGCAATCCGAGGGCGAAGCGGATAGGCACAGGGTTTCTTGTTATGGTAAGTATCATTCAAGCGGTCAGTATTACGATTCGTACGATTGATGAACGAACGTTGCCGCTATTTTCCACCTATGATTTTTTCTTTTTTCTGACGTTTATTTTAATTTTGATCTCCTTTTTTATCGAAAAGGTGCTCAAGACGGAGTATGCCGTACTGCTGCTTAATGTGATCGGCTTTTGTGCGATGGTGCAAAATCGGCTTCATTCGCCGGGAGAAGGCGTATTGCCTTCCGGCTGGGATACCGTGCACGGGCTGCTCATTTTGCATGTAGTAATGGCGAATTTGAGCTTTGCTTTTTATACGGTTTCGGCGGTATTTGCGGCGATGTATTTATTTTTACACCGCAAGCTTAAGCTGAAAAAGTGGGATAATACCGTACGCAGATTGCCAAGTCTGGAAAGCATGGAAAAGTATACGTACACCTCGATGTTGATCGGCACACCGTTGTTGATCGTATCGCTGATTGTGGCGCTTATGTCCATTTTCTCGGAGGGGCGTTATATATTGCTGCTGGATTTGAAAGTGGTATTTACACTGCTGGCATTGTGCGTCTATATTGCCTATTTTGCCACACGCAGACTGCGTAGCTATTCGCCTGTCATTATGGCGCGCTGGGCGATTGCAGGATATATCGTGTTTATTTTAAACTTTGTCGCTAATTCGTGGTCAGCGTTTCACCAGTGGGTGGGCACATGAGTAAGCCTGTACCGTATTTGCCGATTATGCTGGATTGTCGCGCCAGACCTGTACTGGTCGTTGGTGGTGGTAAAGTAGCGGAACGCAAAATATTGCATATGCTGGAGGCTGGCGCGATTCTAACTGTCATTAGCCCGGAAGTGACTGCTACTGTGAGAGAACTCGCTGAGAAAGGCGAATTGCACTGGCTGCAGCGTGTGTATCGGGCTGGTGATCTAAACGATAGCGTTTTCGATACAAAGGGCACAGTAGCGGATACAGTGGTTACCACAGCAGAAGCAGGCAGTTCGGAGACGGCTGCTAGCTCGGACAACCGATCACAGCGCTATCTACTTGTATATGCCGCAACCTCACGACCGGATGTAAATCAATTCGTAGCGGAAGAAGCACAGCGATGCGGTATTCCGGTCAATGTGGCGGATCGTCATGAGCTGGGAACATTTATTAATCCGGCTGTCATTCGGCGCGGGCGTCTGGTTGCTTCCGTATCCACTTCGGGTGCAGGGCCTGCGATCAGTCGCCGGATTGCACGCGAGCTGGGGAATTATTTTGACGAGGATTATGAGCTGTATATGGAGTTCATGTATCATCTGCGTCACCATATTAAACGGGTGGTACACGATCCGCAGGAGCGCAGACATGTGCTTGAACAGGCGGCAACACTTGATGTGCTGGCTCAAATCCGACATAAGCAATTTGTATGGTGGGATGAACAACAAATCGAGCAATGGATCATACAATATCGGAGGAGATAACGTCATGCGCAAAATTATCGTAGGAAGTCGACAGAGCGCTCTTGCACTGACCCAGACGGGACATGTCATCGATGCGCTACAGCAGATTGCTGCCAGCCAGGGGCTGGAGGTCGAATTTGAAATTAAAAAGATCGTAACAAAAGGCGACCGTATTCTCGATGTAACGCTGTCCAAGGTTGGCGGTAAAGGTCTGTTCGTCAAGGAGATTGAGCAGGCGCTGATTGATGGCGAGATCGATATGGCGGTGCATAGTATGAAGGATATGCCGTCCGAATTGCCGGAAGGGCTGGTGAACGGCGCGATTCCGAAGCGTGTAGACCCACGCGATTGCCTGATCACACGAGATGGCAACGGTCTGGATGACTTGCCGCAAGGTGCCAAATTAGGCACAAGCAGTCTACGACGTGCGAGCCAGCTCAAAGCGTATCGTCCCGATCTGGACATTCAATCGATTCGCGGTAATATCGATTCCCGTCTGCGTAAGCTGGAAACGGAAGGCTTTGACGCGATTATGCTTGCAGCCGCAGGCTTAGAACGGATGGGTTGGACAGATCGCATCAGTGCGTATTTGCCAGCGGATATTTGCTTGCCTGCTGTCGGTCAGGGCGCACTTGGTATCGAATGCCGCGGTGACGATCTGGAGCTGCTTGGTCTGCTGTCGCTCTATAACGATGATCTTACCGCAACGACGGTGATGGCAGAGCGCACCTTTTTGGCTGAATTGAACGGCGGCTGTCAGGTGCCGATTGGCGCCTACGCGGTACGTTTGCATCCTTCCCATTCCGGTCAGGACGAAAACGTTATACAATTAACGGGAATGGTAGCCTCACCGGACGGAACAACGATGCTCAAGGAGACATTACAGGGACATGATCCTGTACAGCTTGGAATGGCTGTCGCCGATGAGCTGAAGCGTCGTGGGGCGGATCAGATTCTGGCAGAAGTTAGGGGATGAAGGAATGAGCGGCAAGGTGTATCTGGTAGGCGCAGGTCCAGGGGCGTTGAAGCTCATTACATTGCGTGGCTGGGAATGTATCGCTCTGGCAGACGCGATCGTATATGATCGTTTGGCCAGCCCGCGTTTGCTCAAGCAGGCGAAGCCGGGAGCGGAGAAGATTTATGTTGGCAAGCTACCTGATCGTCATACGATGAAGCAGGAGGAGATCAACCAGTTGCTGGTCGATCTGGCGCTGCAAGGTAAAACTGTCGTTCGACTTAAAGGAGGCGACCCGACGATCTTTGGACGTGTAGCGGAGGAAGCTGAGCTATTGCGACAGCATGATATTCCGTACGAGATCGTACCAGGTATCACGTCTTCGATCGCTGTGCCCGCCTATGCGGGTATTCCAGTTACGCATCGGGATTGGGCTTCATCCGTGTCGATTATTACCGGTCACGAAAGTCCGGATAAGCTGGATCACAGTATTCACTGGGATAAAGTTACTCATGCGACCGGTACACTTGTCTTTATGATGGGTGTCGCCAAAATTGGCTATATTAGCGAGCAGCTCATTCGTTACGGTCGTCCCGAGGATACACCGGTAGCGCTTGTACGCTGGGGAACGCGTGCCGAACAGGAGACACTTGTCGGCACACTACAGGATATTGCTGCAAAGGTCGAGGCTGCGAACTTTAAGCCACCGGCGGTCATTGTTGTCGGTGAAGTGGTGAACCTGCGTGAACGACTACACTGGGCAGAGCAACTGCCGTTATTCGGTAAACGAATTCTCGTGACCCGTGCTCGCAGTCAGGCGAGCGAGCTGGTTGATCGGATCGACGAGCTGGGCGGAGAGCCTTATGAATATCCAGTCATCGAAACGGTGATGCCAACGTCTTCGGACACGCTGCAGCAGATTGAGCAAGCGCTGAATGAACTCGAGCAGTATGATTGGGTCTTTTTCACAAGTGTAAATGGGGTTGAATACTTCTTCCGCCATTTAGAGGAGCAGGGGCAAGATATTCGTGCACTGCATCGTGCTCGAATCGCAGCCGTTGGTCCAGCCACGCGAGATGCACTGCGCAGTCGCGGAATTGCCGCTACAGCGTTGCCGCAAAAATTCCATGCTGAGGGCTTGATGGAGCATCTGGAAGACAAGCTATCGGCTGGAGAAAAGGTACTGTTGCCTCGTGGTGATCTGGCACGCGCATGGTTACCACAGGCGCTGACAGAGATGGGTTTATCCGTTACCGAGATCGACACCTATGAAACGGTGCTTGTCGGTGAGGATGATCTGGAACTTAAGAAGCTTCTGCAGGAGCAGGCTATTCATGCTGTCACCTTTACCAGTTCGTCCACTGTGATCAATCTGCTGACGGCGCTGCGAAAGCTGGGATTTGAAGATCCGGTTGCGGCACTTGCCCATAGCACGATTGCCTGCATTGGTCCTCAGACGGCGCGAACTGCTGAGGAGCAGGGTCTAAAGGTCGACCTGCTGGCTGAATCCGCCACTATCGAAGGCTTAATCGATGTGTTATGCCGCTGGAATAAAGGCAGCTTGCCATTGGTATAAGTGGTAGACGTGGTAGAATCAAGCTTTAGGATGAATATAGCTAAGCCTTCAAAAGAACAGAGCTATATTCTATAACCAACATGAACGATGTTGATGATCGACATCATCGTATGCCGACCAGAGCGATAAGCAGGTCGGCCTTCTTTTTCGTCATCGACAATCTAAAATAGAATCAACATGGAGGAATTTAAGTTATGAGTCAATCTTTTGCAAGACATCGCCGTTTACGTAAAACGCCTGCTATTCGCGGGATGGTCAGAGAAACGCAATTGCACAAAAACGATTTTATCCAGCCTGTGTTCGTCACTTACGGAACAGACGTGAAGCTGGAAATCTCTTCGATGCCAGGCGTGTTTAATTTCTCGCTGGATCGTCTTGGTGAAGAAATTGATGAGATCGTAAGTCTGGGTATTCCATCCGTTATGGTATTCGGTGTACCAGAAAATGAAGCGAAGGATAGCGTCGGTACAGGTGCTTACTCCGATCAAGGCATCGTGCAGCAAGCGATTCGTATGATTAAGCAAAATTATCCGGAGCTGGTTGTGATCGCTGATACGTGTCTGTGCGAATTTACCGATCATGGACATTGTGGTGTTGTACACACCCATGAGCATGATGGTCATATCCATGCGGATGTGGATAACGATGAATCACTCGTACTGCTCGCTCAAACAGCGGTGTCTCAAGCGCAAGCGGGTGCTGATATTATCGCACCTTCCAACATGATGGACGGCTTTGTTGCGGTCATTCGTGAAGCGCTTGATGAAGCTGGCTTTGAAGATGTTCCAATTATGTCGTATGCGGTAAAATACGCATCCGCCTTTTACGGTCCATTCCGTGAAGCTGCGCAATCGGCACCACAGTTCGGTGATCGCAAATCGTATCAGATGGACCCGGCGAATGTGCGCGAAGCGCTGCGTGAAGCAGAAAGCGATGTACAGCAAGGTGCAGATATGCTGATGGTGAAGCCTGCTCTCGCTTATATGGACGTCCTGCGTGTCGTACGCGATAATTTCGATCTGCCACTCGTTGCTTACAACGTGAGCGGTGAATATGCGATGGTCAAAGCAGCAGCACAGCAAGGCTGGATCAATGAGCGCGGTATCGTTACTGAAATGATGCTTGGCTTCAAACGTGCAGGTGCGGATATGATTATCACGTACTTTTCTAAAGATGTCGTACGCTGGCTGCGTGAGGAATGGGTCTAAGTCGTAACACAGATAGGAAATGGTGAGATCAAGCAATATTGATCGAGTTACAGGTGATATATATCGCTATAATGATCGAACCGCAGGTCAGATGACCTTGTACGAATGAGGAAAATTACAAAACGCGGCGCCTTTGCTTTGACTGTGTAAAGGTGCCGTATTACATACCGCTTGAGCTGATTTGCGCCTATCACAGCGTCTACTTTTCCGTTTACGCGCTGATTCACTGTGCGGAAGTGCCAGGAATCGGGTAAAGGTAAAGATGAGCGCAGATGGCAATCTGCTATTAGCATGAATGTAGCTGAGTTCTGCCCGTTTTCTTTGCAGACAAGCGGCAATAAATAAAATAAGAGAACCGTATCTAACTCAGGATACGATCTGCCTGTAAACCAATGATAACTATGCTATGGAGGTGCTTGTTCAATGAATCAAATGAAATCTGTACGCCGTGATGAGCGTTCGCGTGAAGCATTTGAGGAAGCGAAACATTATATTCCCGGCGGTGTAAATAGTCCGGTGCGTGCATTCAAAACCGTTGGTCTGACTCCAGTCTATGCCGAGCGCGGCGAAGGCTCGCGTCTGTACGATATTGATGGCAATTCGTTTATCGATTATGTCGGCTCGTGGGGACCACTCATTATGGGACATGCGCATCCCAAGGTCGTTCAGGCACTGCAAGAAACAGCAGCGCGCGGAACAAGCTTCGGTGCGCCAACGAAGATCGAAACGGAGATGGCCAAGCTTGTCGTAGAACGTGTACCATCGATTGATATTGTACGGATGGTAAACTCCGGTACAGAAGCAACGATGAGTGCGATTCGACTTGCGCGTGGCTACACAAAGCGCAACAAAATTTTGAAATTTGAAGGCTCGTATCATGGACACGGTGATAGCCTGCTCATCAAAGCCGGTTCTGGCGTAGCGACGCTTGGATTGCCGGACAGCCCGGGTGTACCCGAATCGATCGCATCGAATACGATCACGGTTCCTTACAATGATCTGGAAGCAGTGAAGCTGGCGTTTGAACGATTTGGTGAGGACATTTCCTGTGTGATTGTTGAGCCGGTTGCCGGTAATATGGGTGTAGTACCGCCGCAGGAAGGCTTTTTGCAGGGGCTGCGTGACGTGACTTCACAGTATGGCACATTGCTCATTTTCGATGAAGTGATGACCGGCTTCCGTGTGCATTTGAACTGTGCACAGGGGCGTTATGGTGTAACACCGGATCTGACCTGCCTTGGCAAAGTCATCGGTGGAGGCTTGCCTGTAGGCGCGTACGGTGGTAAACGTGAAATTATGGAGCAGATCGCACCAACGGGGCCAATTTATCAGGCAGGTACGCTGAGCGGTAATCCACTGGCGATGATCGCTGGTTTTACGACACTGAGCCTGCTTACGCCAGAAGTGTATGATCGTCTGGAAACGTCTGCGGCACGTCTGCAAGCCGGTTTTGAAAAGAATGCACAGGAAGCAGGTATTCCACTGACAATCAACCGTGTTGGTTCGATGGTATGCCCATTCCTGACCGAAGGCGCGGTAACGAATTACGATACAGCCAAGCAAAGTGATATGGAACGCTTCAAAAGCTATTTCGGCGGTATGCTGAATCATGGCATTAGCGTAGCTCCATCTCCATTTGAAGGCATGTTCGTATCGGCTGTACACAGTGATGAGGACATTGATGCAACAATTGCGGCTCATCGTGAAGTGATGAAGTCGCTGTAATGGAGGAAAACAATATGACGGATGCAGATCAAAATAAATCGATGCAACAAGCAGCTTCATCCGTAGAAGGACATACACCACAGGGGGAGGCAGTGACAGACACTGCCTCTTCTCAGCGTTCGGATGAAGTAGAAATGAATCCTGCTGCTGCTCACCGTCCTGACCAATGGATACCGACCGAGCATGCGGTACGGCGCGGGGAATGGCTCGAAGTATGGCCAGATCAAAGTCTTGATCTCGAGCAGCCAGAGGGACGGCATGTACGGATGATGGAGTGGCTCAAGAGCGAAGCTTTTCCAACACGAATCATCGGCTTACTCCAATCACGCGGCGAGATTAAGCTACAGGGCGATCGTATCCGCCTGCGCCTATTTCCTGACGTCGATTATGGCTTCCAGCCGGATCATAGTTACGATCCAGCGGTGCTGTATGAGGATGATTATGTTCTCGTTGTACACAAGCCAGCCGGTATGAACGTGCATCCTTCCGATGCCAACGATGCAACGATCACGCTTGCCCATGCGGTAGCAGCGCATTACGAACGGACAGACCAGCACTGCGCCGTCCGCCATGTCCATCGACTGGATGAAGACACAACCGGCCCTGTACTATATGCCAAAAACGAGCTTGCACTCTATCTACTGGATGAACAAATGCGTGACAAAGCCATCCACCGCCGCTATATCGCACTGGTGCATGGAAAGGTGAACGAACGCTTACAAGTCATTGACGAACCGATCGGCAAAGACCGCCATCACAAACAACGCCGCCGCGTCTCACCCGGCGGACAATCAGCGGTTACCCACATCGAATGCGTGCGCACAACACCAACCGCCAGCCTTGTACGCTTAGAACTGGAAACCGGACGCACACACCAGATCCGAGTCCACATGAGCCACGTCGGTCACCCCTTAATCGGAGACACCCTGTACGGCGGCAAATCCGACCACCTCCCACGCCAGGCATTGCACGGCGAACAACTCGGCTTCCTCCACCCATGGACAGGCGAAGCATTAAGCATCAACGACCCATGGCCTGCTGATTTTGAAAAAGCGGCAAAGGCATTGAATTTGCTGTAGAGGAAAGTGGCTAAATCTACCATGCACCTCTATGTATATTTGCCTGATGACAATCGATAAAGAAACGAACTACTCAATACGACCTTTGCTGCTATACGTATGCAGGTAAGGATGGATGAAGGGTGTATGAAAGATATATGAAGGATGTACGCCTGTTTCTTTATCGATTGTTCTATTACTGATTATCCAGAGAACAGTGCTGGATGGACTATGCACGCACTTGATGCCAAATATGCATGTGATGGAATCGGATCAACATACATTCAAGTGATCGATATATTTTGAAATGCATGGTATCGCATGCACTCACTGCTAATGGTTGAAGGAAAAGATAAAGTAGTGGAAGAAATATATCAAAATATCTTGTCTATACTTCAGATGCAATGAATTTCAGTTCTATGGCGAATATACGCTTTATCATGAAACTTATTCGAATGTCTCGATTTCATTTCGGATAACAATTAAAAAATGCATAAAGCGATACTCTTCTTAAAAGCACATGAGCGTGCATGAATGTGCAACCCCTGTTGATGCGAGCAGCACGGAACGGAGGGAAGGAAATAAGGGAAAAGGACGACTTACAGTGTTAGCGATCTTCTAACACGGGGTTCAATGAAAAGTGATTTTTGCGCAGCAAAATATCGTACTGCTTTGGAGCCCGGGAATCTTCATTCACACCTCATCCAAAAGATTCCTGGGCTCCACCCGAGTCCGTTCCCTTATTCCTTCCCGCAAGTGATAGATGCACCACTATCCAATTACGCAAGAACACTAAATAATGAACTCTCAAAACAATCAACACAAAAACATGCACAATGTACCATCAACGCCCCACCAGCAAACAAAGCAAGCCCACCCATGTCAGCTTTATATTGACTTTCCACCAGTACCAAGTTATGATGTTGAGTGAAATTATTGCATCATACAGCTTGATCAATCATACAGACTATGAACGGGAATAGTAGATGTTATCGGCCTCTAGAGAGCGGAACTGCTGCGCTGAAAGGTTCTGCAGGATACGAGACGTCGAAGTCGCCCGGAAGTCGTTTATTTGAATACCGTCTTTGTTCCTGCATAGTCAATCGGCTGGCAGCAGACGGAGCTAGAATAGACCGGTAGCAGCCGTTATCTGCCTTCGAGTGTCGTTACCACGCACATGGCTATCCGTCTGGATGATGCTATGACTGCACTGCCCTTCAGCAGGTAACGAAACAAAGGTGGTACCACGAGAGCAATGCCTTTCGTCCTTTGAGACGAAGGGCTTTTTTTATTTTATGCGCCGAAAAGGTATGGGTGCTGGCTTGTTCAAATGATCATTATTGAAACTTGATGGAGGGATCTGCATGACAGAGACGAACAACACGGCAACAACTTCGATGCCAACGACGTACGACCCGAAAGCGGCCGAGCGCAAATGGTACGATTACTGGATGGAAAATGAATTTTTCAAAGCGGGTCAACGCCCGGATGCCACACCGTATACGATTGTGATTCCACCGCCAAACGTAACCGGTATGCTGCATATCGGTCATGCGCTTGATTTTACGCTGCAAGATATTATGATTCGTACGAAGCGTATGCAAGGCTATGATGCACTCTGGCTGCCAGGCTCTGACCACGCAGGGATTGCAACACAGACAAAAGTCGAGCAAAATCTCCGTGCCGAAGGCATCACACGCCATGATCTGGGTCGCGAAAAATTCCTTGAAAAAGTATGGGAATGGAAAGATAAATACGCCGAGACGATCCATGAGCAATGGGCGAAAATGGGCTTCTCGCTGGATTATTCTCGTGAACGTTTTACCCTGGATGAAGGTCTGTCCAAAGCGGTTCGCCACGTATTCGTAACCCTGTATGAAAAAGGGCTCATTTACCGCGGTAAACGCATTATTAACTGGGACCCGCAAGCACGTACAGCGCTGTCTGATATCGAGGTTGAATATAAAGAAGTAAACGGTCATCTGTATCATCTGGAGTATCCGCTCAAAGACGGCAGTGGCTCTATTGTCGTAGCAACAACTCGTCCGGAAACGATGCTAGGCGATGCAGCGGTTGCTGTTCATCCGAAGGACGAGCGTTATAGCGACATGATCGGCAAAATGCTTGTATTGCCAATTACGGGCCGCGAGATTCCGATTATTGCTGACGATTATGTAGATCGCGAATTTGGTAGTGGTGCGGTGAAGATCACACCTGCGCACGATCCAAACGACTTCGAAATGGGTCAACGACATGATCTGGAACAGATCGTTGTGATGGACGAAGGCGGCATCATGAACGAAAATGCCGACAAATATCAGGGCCTGGATCGCAGCGATGCACGTAAGCAGCTCGTAAAAGACCTGCAAGAAGCAGGCGTAGTGATCAAAATCGAAGACCATCTGCATCAGGTTGGTCATAGCGAGCGTACAGGCGCAGTGGTTGAGCCGTACCTGTCCACACAATGGTTCGTTAAAATGAAACCACTGGCAGATAAAGCGATCGAAGCACAGCGTAGCGGCAACGGCACAAACTTCGTACCGGATCGTTTCGAGAAAACGTATCTGAACTGGATCGAAAATGTACGCGACTGGTGTATTTCCCGTCAGCTCTGGTGGGGACATCGTATCCCGGCATGGTACTGTGAAGAAACGGGCGAAATTATCGTTTCGGCTGAAGACCCAACAGGCTTGCCAGAGCATGCAGGCAAAACGCTGCGTCAGGATGATGACGTACTGGATACATGGTTCAGCTCGGCGCTATGGCCGTTCTCCACACTGGGCTGGCCGGATCAAACGGAAGATCTGAAACGCTACTATCCGACCGATCTGCTCGTAACCGGTTATGACATCATTTACTTCTGGGTTGCGCGTATGATCTTTACCGGATTGGAGTTTACCGATCAAATCCCGTTCAAGGACGTATTGATGCACGGTCTCGTTCGCGCAGCCGACGGTCAGAAAATGTCCAAGTCGCTGGGCAACGGTGTTGACCCACTCGACGTAATTGAGCAATATGGCGCGGATGCAATGCGTTATATGATCTCGACAGGCAGCACACCAGGACAGGATCTTCGTTTCCGCTGGGAGCGTGTAGAACAATCCCGTAACTTTGCCAATAAAATTTGGAATGCCTCCCGTTTTGCATTGATGAATATGGAAGGCTTTACCTTTGAAGATATCGATCTGTCTGGTAACTTAAGCACAGCGGATCGCTGGATTTTGCATCGTTTGAATGAGACAGCACGCGACATTACGCGCCTGATCGATTCGTACGAGTTTGGCGAAACCGGACGTTTGCTGTACAACTTTATCTGGGATGATCTGTGTGACTGGTACATTGAGATTGCCAAGCTGTCTCTGTACGGCGAAGATGCAGCAGCGAAGAAAACGACGCAATCTGTACTCGCGTATGTACTGGATCGCACCATGCGCATGATCCATCCGTTCATGCCGTTTATCTCCGAGGAAATCTGGCAGCATCTGCCGCATGAAGGCAATACAATCACACTGGCAGCATGGCCAACCTTCGATCCGGCACTGGAAAATAAAGCGGCTGAGGAAGAAATGACGCTGCTGATCGAGATCATTCGCTCGGTTCGTAACATCCGCGCCGAAGTGAACGTACCGATGAGCAAAAAGATCGAACTGCTCGTAAAAGCAGGCGATCAGCGCATTCTGGATATTATCTCTTCGAACGAACACTATATTCGTCGCTTCTGTAACACATCCGAATATGCAGCCGGACTCGATATTGCAGCACCGGATAAAGCGATGTCTGCGGTTGTAACGGGTGTAGAGCTGTACTTGCCACTGGCAGGTCTGCTGGATATTAGCCAGGAAATCGCTCGTCTGGAAAAAGAAGTAGCTACGTTGAACAGCGAAGTGGAGCGTGTGGAGAAGAAGCTGTCTAACCAGGGCTTCGTATCCAAAGCTCCGGCTAAAGTGATTGAGGAAGAACGCGCCAAACAGGCTGACTATTCCGACAAACGTGACAAGGTTCTTGCCCGTATTGCCGAACTGAAAGGTTAAGGGTGATGACGATGACATATGATTCTGCGGAGGGGCCACTTGCCCCTCTACATACGTATGATGAGGCAGTAGAATGGATTAATGGTCTGATCCCGTTTGGCATTAGACCGGGACTGGAGCGGATCGAGCGGCTTATGGAGCTGCTCGGGCATCCACATCGTAGACTGAAGTTTGTCCATGTCGCGGGTACGAACGGCAAAGGCAGCACTTGCGCTTTTCTCACAAGTACGTTACTCTCTTGCGGATACGATGTAGGCACATTCACCTCACCGTACATTACGAAGTTTACGAATCGCTTTCAGTACAATGGACAGGATATTGAGGAAGAGACATTGCTTCAACTGTCTAACCGCTTGAAGCCGCTAGTAGAGGAGATCGCCGCAACTGAGCTTGGCTCACCGACGATGTTTGAGGTGGCCACCGCACTGGCGATTTTGTATTATGCCGAAGTATGCTATCCCGATGTCGTAGTCTGGGAAACCGGGCTTGGTGGACGAATGGATGTAACGAATATCGTGAATCCGGTCGTGTCCGTCATTACGAATGTAGGCTATGATCATACCGATATTCTCGGAGATACACTGGAAAAGATTGCATTTGAGAAAGCAGGCATTATCAAGCCAGGTGTTCCTGTCGTAACGAGTGTAGATCAGCCGGAAGTGATTGAAGTGCTGGCAGAGCGTGCCGACCAATGCCGCAGCCGCATGTATCTGGCGAATCGTGATTATCGTGCGACTCGCTTATCGGGTGATGAGCACAGTCAGCGTCTGCATTTTGAAGGGCCATTTCGTGAAATGGAACTTGAGATCGGTATGCAGGGTGAGCATCAATGTGCCAACGCTGGACTGGCGATGATGACACTGGAGGTGCTGCGTCAGTATATGGCGTTTGTGCTGGACGATGAGCCGCTACTGGAAGGCTTTCGTCATACCTTCTGGGCAGGACGACTGGAAACCGTATTAACCGAGCCGCATATCGTGCTTGATGGTGCGCATAATCCAGAAGGGGCAGCATCGCTCGTAAAGAGCATTCCGCAGACCTATACCTATGACAAATTGCATTTCCTTGCAGGAATGCTTGAAAATAAACAGCATGAACCGGTATTTCGTCACCTGCTGTCGATTGCAGACAGTATCATTTTGACGGAGCCGGATTTCCGGCGTAAAATGTCCGCTGAGGAACTGGCGGTGCTTGTACGCCGCCTGGCAGCAGACATGGGCCGCACCGATGTACAGATTACAGTAGAACCCGACTGGAAGCAGGCGATCAAGCTGCTACAGTCGCAGACAGAACGGGAAGATCTAGGGGTCGTTACCGGAACGCTGTATTTAATTTCAGATGTGAGAGCGACTCTTTTGCATCAAACCGATTCTGAAAAGGGCTGGTGAGACAGGATGAATAAAACACAACATATACATTTTATCGGTATTGGCGGATACGGCATGAGCGCGATCGCCAAAGTGCTGCTGGAAATGGGATATAAAGTTACCGGTTCCGATGTAGCGATGAGCGCATTGGCGCAAAAGCTACAGCAGCAAGGAGCAGAGGTGCATATCGGGCATTCGCCAGAGATGGTGCATGGCGCAGACCTGCTCGTCTATTCCTCCGCTGTAGCGCAGGACGATGTGGAGCTTGTAGAAGCACGCAAGCTGAACATTCCCGTGCTGCATCGCTCGGAAATGCTGGCAAGGTTGCTCAATGAGCGTAAAGGTGTGGCTGTTGCAGGCGCACATGGCAAAACAACAACGTCTTCGATGATCGCGCTTGTGCTGGAAGAATGCGCAACCGATCCGACGTATATTATTGGCGGCGAAATCGTTAATCTCGGTACAAATGCCAAAGCAGGCAAAAGCGACTACGTCGTTGCCGAAGCGGATGAAAGTGACGGTACATTCCTGCAATATCATCCGGCTATCGCAGTCGTAACGAATATTGAGGCGGATCATCTGGAAAACTATGATGGTGATTTTGCCAATATTAAAGCGGCATATGTGCAATTTCTGAGTCAGCTACAGCCTGGCGGTAAAGCGATCGTCAATGCAGACGATGAAAATATCCGCGAGCTGCTGCCGAATATCGAAGGCGATACGATTACATTCGGTATGGGCGAGGCAGCCGATTATACGGCAACTGAGATCCAGCCGGGCGATCGCCGGATTTCGTTTATGATGAATCATCATGGCGAGCAACTGGGCACGGTACATCTGTCTGTGCCAGGTATTCATAATGTGTACAATGCGATGGCAACGATCATTGCGTGTCTGCAAACGGGACTATCGTTTACCGAAGCGGCAGCAGCGATTGTACGCTTCCAGGGTGCGAAGCGTCGCTTCCAGGTGCTGGGTGAGGCGCGCGATATTTTGATCGTAGACGATTATGCCCACCATCCGACTGAGATTGAAGTGACCTTGCAGGCAGCGCGTGCAACAGGCAAGCGCATTATTGCCATTTTCCAACCGCAGCGCTACTCACGTACGTATTTCCTGCTGGATGAATTCAGTCGTGCATTTAGCGAAGCGGATGAAGTGATCATTACCGATATTTACGCTCCGGCAGGCGAAAAGCAGATCGAGGGTGTGCATTCATCGGTACTGGTCGATTTGATTCGTAAGCATAGCAATGAAAATGCAACCTATGTGGCAGACAAGCAAACGGTTATTGACGAGCTGTCCTCGCGTATGACTGCAGGCGATTTGATCATTACGATGGGTGCCGGTGACATTTGGAAAGTTGCCAAAGCACTCGCTGATCAGCTACAATCATCAGAAGTTATCGATTGATTGGTTACGAATCAATAAGTTGATAGGTGCATCATAGGAACAGATATGCGAAAAAGACTGTCGTCTGGCAGTCTTTTTCAATGTGTACGAGTATATAAGCGATAGCTTTCTTTTTTGTTTGTATTGCCGCTGGAATCAACGTATAATAATGTGGTGTCAAATTAAAGGCAGGGGAATCCTCGTATGAAAAAGAATGCAGGAACGCTGATTTTATTTTTGTTGCTTGGCTGGCTGCTAGGCGCCTGGGTGTCTACGTTGCTTGAACCAGTAACGATGATCTCTTTTTTGACCAAATCGACAACGATTGATTGGTCTCCCAGTGCAAATTTGAACATTATTCGTTACAATATTGATCTTCATTTGAAAATGAGCCTGCTGAGCCTGCTTGGCGTCATCGCCTCGATCTGGCTGTACCGCAAGCTTTAATATCAGATGAAGCCTGAATGCTTGAATAACTTACTGACTGGTTAAAAGGAGAGGGCCTTTCTTATGAGCAGACCACATTTGCGTCGCACGATTGTACTGGCGTCCGCGTCTCCAAGGAGAAAGGAATTGATGGCCTCTTTGCAATTGGAGTTTAAGGTATTGCCGAGTGATGCTGACGAATCCGTTCCAGCGGAGTGGTCACCGGAACAGGTGGTGACAGAGCTTGCTGTGCGTAAGGCGGAAGCCGTCCGGCAACAAGCCCTGGAGCAATGGCAGGATGCGCTGATCATTGGCAGCGACACGATTGTCGTGCTGGATGGGCGAATTTTCGGTAAGCCGGTCAATGAAGCGGACTCCGAAGATATGCTAATGACGCTTCAAGGTCGGACACACCATGTATATACAGGCATCGCCTGTGTAGACGCTGCAACTGGACATACACGAACAGAGTACAGTCGAACCGCCGTACATATGAAGTCCCTTACGCCCCAGCGAATCAAGGCTTACGTGCGTAGTGGAGAGCCTGCGGATAAAGCGGGATCGTATGCTATTCAAGGATTCGGTTCTACGCTGGTTGAGCGGATTGAAGGCTGTTATTTCACGGTGGTCGGATTGCCAGTACCTGTATTAAGCGATATGCTGGAGGAGTTTGGTGTATCGGTGCTTGAAGCTTGATTCCTTAGAGAGAAGAGGACCGCGCATGGAATCGCCACAATATCTTTTGCGCGATATTCCCCTTGAAGATCGTCCGCGTGAGCGAATGATGAGCTATGGGGAGGAATCGCTGAGTCATGCCGAGTTGCTGGCGATTTTACTTCGAACCGGTACAAGGGACGAGTCTGCCGTTCATCTCGCTGCGCGTATTTTGCAGCAGGTTGGCAGTATACGTCAACTGGTCGATATGAGCATCGAAGAGCTGACCGCCATTCGTGGCATCGGCACCGCCAAAGCGATTCAAATCAAGGCTGGTATTGAGTTGGGAAGACGGATTGCACGTACCGGACGCGAGGAAGCACGCATTGTACGCTCGCCGAAGGACGCGGCAGATTTTCTGATGGAACAGATGCGTTATTTGCAAAAAGAACATTTTGTATGCCTATTTCTTAATACGAAGAATCATATTATTTCCCAGGAAACATTGTCGATGGGCAGCCTGAATGCATCGATTGTTCATCCGCGTGAGGTGTTTCGTGCTGCGATCAAATGTAGCAGTGCTTCTGTCATCTGTGCGCATAATCATCCAAGCGGCGATCCAACACCAAGTCCGGAGGATATTGCGTTAACGCGCAGACTGGTGGAGGCTGGACAATTGATCGGTATTGAAGTGCTGGATCATCTCGTGATCGGGGACACAAGATTCGTAAGTTTGAAGGAACAGGGCCTAATGTAATATAATAGTCGAGATTCAGAGGAAAGGGAGTTAAAAGTTATGTTTGGGAGCTTTACAAAATATCTGGGGATTGACCTCGGAACCGCGAATACACTCGTATATGCAAAAGGAAAAGGAATTATCGTTAGGGAGCCTTCTGTTGTAGCCATTCGTACCGATACGAATACGATTGAAGCTGTTGGTGAATCTGCCAAAAAAATGATCGGACGTACACCGGGTAACATCCGTGCCATTCGTCCGATGAAGGACGGCGTTATCGCTGACTTCGATACAACAGCGACGATGATCAAATATTTCATTCGTCAAGCTCAAAAACAGCGTTCGATGTTCCCGCAACATCCATACGTTATGGTTTGTGTACCTTCCGGTATTACAGCCGTCGAGCAACGTGCTGTAGAGGATGCAACCAAGCAAGCAGGTGCGCGTGAAGCGTACACAATCGAAGAGCCGTTTGCAGCAGCAATCGGTGCAGATTTGCCAGTATGGGAACCGACAGGTAGCATGGTCGTTGATATCGGTGGCGGTACAACCGAAGTCGCGGTAATCTCCCTTGGCGGTATCGTAACAAGCCGCTCCGTACGTGTAGCAGGTGATGAAATGGATGAGGCGATCATTCAGTACATCAAACGTCAGTACAACCTGATGATCGGTGAGCGTACAGCCGAGCAGCTCAAAATGGATATCGGCTCCGCAACTCCATTTGAGAAAGTGGAAACACTTGAAATTCGCGGTCGTGACCTCGTAACAGGTCTGCCAAAAACGCTGACTATTACCTCTGACGAAATTGCAGAAGCGCTGTCTGACACGGTTACTGCAATTGTAGAAGCGGTCAAAGTTACACTGGAAAAATGTCCGCCAGAACTGGCAGCCGACATTATGGATCGTGGTATCGTATTGACAGGTGGCGGCGCATTGCTGCGTAACCTGGACAAGCTGCTTGCAGGTGAAACAGGCATGCCGGTTATCGTAGCTGAGAATCCGCTGGATTGTGTAGCGATCGGTACAGGCAGAGCGCTTGAAAATATCGACATGTTGAAAGCTCGCAGTAGCTCGGCCGTCCGTTCCAAACGATAATTTACGGCCATTATGGTCAACCCCCATCAGGGAAGAATAACCGTTAATTAAGAGGGTGTTGAAACTGTTTAAGCTGCTGGGTAACAAGAAACTGTTTATCCTGCTGGTAGGACTGATTTTATTCATCGCGTTAATGGGATATACATTGACCAACCGCGGCTCGATATCCTGGCCGGAGAAATTCACCCGGGATACAGTCGGTTTTGTGCAAGGTGTATTTTACAAGCCCGCTTCTTACATAGCGGGCTTCTTTGAAGATATCAGTGACCTGAACGGATTATACGAGGAAAATCAGCAATTAAAGCTGACGGCTGCACAGTACATGATGCAGCAAGCCAACTATAACCGTCTGGTGAAGGATAATGAGCGCTACAAAGAGCAACTGAAGTTTACACAAAACCAGCTTGCTCAAAACAAATTTGATCTGCACATTGCCAACGTCACAAGCGTAGACAATGACGAAGATACGGGAACGATTGTGATTGACCTGGGCAGCAAAGATGGCGTGCGTAAAGATATGCCGGTCATCTCACTGCAGGGAATGGTCGGTATCGTCAGTCAGACGAGCAATTACCATGCAACCGTCAAGCTGCTGACTACACTTGATCCGCTTGATCCGAACTCCAAGGCGATTGCTGCTACAGCCGTTGGCAAAGAGAACGAATCATTCGGTATGGTGGAAAGCTATGATAAGGCCACAGGTATGCTCACGATGACTCAGATCAAGGAAAATGATCCGCTCGCTGTTGGCGATACGATCGTATCCTCCGGTAGCGGTGGTCTGTTCCCACGCGGAATGATCATCGGTAAGGTGGTAAGTCGCCAGGTTGGTGATTTTGGTTTAACAAACACAGCTACTATCGATCCGTCAGCGGACTTTAAAGACTGGAAAGAAGTGTTTGTCGTTTATACGAAGGAGGCACAGGAATAATGGCGCGCCGTATTGTGTTGCTGCTGCTGTTATTCTTCGTCTTCATCTGGGAGGGCACGATTGTGCCCTGGCTTATTCCAGATGCTATGCATGGGCGTCTCATTCCGCATCTGACGTACATTTTGATTTTGTTCGTTTCGATCTATTATCACCGTCATACAGCGCTGGTGCTTGGCTTGATCTTCGGATTGCTGCATGACGTTGTATTTTACGGTGATATGATCGGAGCTTATGCATTTGCGATGGGG
Organism: Paenibacillus sp.; assembly: GCA_039595515.1. Lineage (GTDB taxonomy): Bacteria > Bacillota > Bacilli > Paenibacillales > Paenibacillaceae > Saccharibacillus. Next base: position 31,247 of record JBCNLJ010000051.1, read on the forward strand.
TTATCGGCTTATGTGCTGGGGCTACTGTTCCAATCAACCAAAGCCCCGTATCCGCTGATGATGACAGTCGTTCTGATCGGTAGCCTGCTGCTGGATCATTTGCTGTACGGTATCTATCTCGTATTCGGATTGACGCGTGAGCCTTATGCATGGGCACTCGGACATTATATGTTCCCGAATCTGCTGCTGCATTTTGTGTTTGCGTTAATCATTTGTGTGCCTGTGCGCCGTCAGCTCGAAGAGGTTGCAAAGCTGCGCAGACGCGCTGCCGAAGAGGAATAGGCGCGTGCGTAGCGGCCGTGGCCTGATAAGGTCGCGGTCTTAATTATTAGTTCAGGCAGGATTTCCCGCCGTCAGCACGAACTGATAGTAGGTGGGGGTGAGCGATGAATGGCTGTAAGAGCTTCACGCTTTGTAACGATTAAAGGGATAAAAGATGGATTAACATTCCAATTTGATGATACATGTGATTTTGAAGACCTGGTCACCGATCTACGCTTCAAGCTGGAGCATACACACCAGAATATTTTGACGGGACCACTTGTGCATGTTGATATTCGTACGGGCGAGCGACAATTGACCGAGGAACAGAAGGATACACTGCTTGATATATTGAGCCAGAAGGGTAATTTGCTGGTTCGCTCCTTTGAAGAGCCTGCCCCGGCTGAACCGGAGCCTGAGATTTATGATCGCAATCGCGTTCAGATCATTACGGGTATGGTACGCTCCGGTCAGGTGCTACAGTATCAAGGACCGGTATTGTTTTTAGGTGATGTGAATGCAGGAGGTACAATTACGAGCACAGATGACATTTATATCCTCGGAGCCCTGCGCGGAATGGCGCATGCTGGCATTAATGGCAATGAGGATGCGGTTATCGCTGCTTCATTCTTTTCACCGACTCAGCTACGTATTGCCGATCTGATCAGCCGTCCGCCGGATGAAGGCGAGAACCGCGAATCGCATATGGAATTTGCGTATTTGCAAGACGGTGTGATGAAGATTGATAAAATTGCAAATATCGCTCGGCTAGGTCGGGATTTTAATGTGTTTAAAGGGGTGTAGTACATGGGAGAGGCTATTGTCATCACTTCAGGCAAAGGCGGAGTCGGAAAGACAACCACTTCCGCAAATATAGGTACCGCGCTCGCGCTGCTCGGCAAAAAGGTATGTCTGGTTGATACCGATATCGGCCTGCGCAATCTCGATGTCGTGATGGGTCTGGAAAACCGGATCATTTATGATCTGTGTGACGTTGCCGATGGCCGTTGTCGGCTACATCAAGCGCTTGTTAAAGACAAACGCTTTGATGAGCTGTACATGCTGCCTGCTGCACAGACCAAAGATAAAAATGCCGTTTCGCCAGAGCAGGTCAAAGAGATTATTTTAGAATTAAAAAAAGATTTTGAGTATGTGTTAATTGATTGCCCTGCTGGGATCGAGCAGGGCTTCAAAAATGCAATTGCTGGAGCCGATCAGGCGATTGTCATGACGACACCGGAGAATGCTTCGGTGCGTGATGCTGACCGCGTGATTGGTTTGCTGGAAAACTCCCATATTAGATCGCCCAAGCTGGTGGTGAATCGCGTTCGCCAGAGTATGGTCAAATCGGGAGATATGCTGGATATTGATGAAGTACTGCAGGTGTTAAATATTGATCTGCTTGGTGTCGTACCTGATGATGAACTGGTGATTAAGGCTGCTAATTCCGGAGAGCCAAACGTAATGAATCCTGACTCCAAAGCAGCGATTGCATATCGTAATATCGCCCGCCGTATTTTGGGTGATACGGTTCCACTCATGCCCCTGGATCAGAAGGTAAGTTCCTTTTCTCGCTTGAAGAAGTTTTTTGGAATGGGTTGATGGATTTTGCTTAACAAGTTTAAAAAGCTGGATTGGGGAATCATTTCCCTGCTCGGTGTGTTTATGATATTCAGCACATTGCTCGTACGCAGTGCAATTGCACCTGATCCAAAGTTTGCGGGTTATGATGGACGGACATTAATCTTTTATGTTGTTGGTTTTATCGTATTGTTTGCAACGAGTATTTTTGATTATCGTTTGTTGCTTCGTAAGCACTGGTACTGGTATGGAATCGGTCTGTTATCGTTGCTGCTGCTGTATCCACTCGGAGCAGAGATTAACGGGGCCAAGTCCTGGTACAATTTTCCGGGCTTTCAATTCCAGCCAGCCGAAATGGTAAAGATTGTAGTCATTTTGTCGACCGCTTATCTGCTCGGTAAACGTGACGGTGATCCGCTACGGTTTCGTTCGGATTTGCTGCCAACTGCGTTTGTTGTATTTGTACCGTTCTTCCTTGTACTCATTCAGCCTGACCTTGGGAATGCCATCATCTATCTGATCATTCTGGTCGGTATGCTCTGGATCGGGAATACGAAGTATACGCACGTCATTATTGGACTTGGCGTCGTTATCGGTGCATTAGTGCTGATCATGGTACTGTTTACGAGCTTTAACCAGCAAATTCACGATTACCTGTATTCGCATAACAAGTTCCACTGGTACGAACGGATTAACACCTTTGTTGATCCAAGTCAGGCATCAGATGATGCCAAGCACCAGTCCAGCTATGCGAAGATTGCTGTAGGTTCCGGTGGTTTGTTCGGTGACGGATACATGCAAGGACAACTGAAAAACAACAAATTCGTTCCTTATCCGTATTCGGATTCTATCTTTGTCGTGATCGGGGAAGAGTTCGGCTTTATCGGTGCATCAATCCTGCTGCTTCTATACTTCCTGCTCATTTATCGGATGATTCTAATCGCGTTACAATGCTATGATCGACGTGGCTCGTACATTATCGTCGGTGTAGTTAGCATGTTCGTGTTCCAGATCTTTGAGAATGTCGGCATGATGATCGGTCTGATGCCGATTACGGGGATTACCCTTCCGTTTATCAGTTACGGCGGTACGTCGCTGTTGCTGAATATGTTCAGTATCGGGCTTGTACTCAGTATCAAGATTTATCAGGAAAAATATGAAGTAGAGTAGCGCTCATACGATTGGCATAGCATCATTCAAGCTGTGTTTGATCATAGGTGTAGCGATACCAATGAATATTTAATATAAAAAACAGTCGACTTTTACAGTCGACTGTTTTTTGTTTGTAGCGAAGGTGTTATGAATAGAAGTGATGTTAATAATGGTACGTTTATAGTTGCAGTTAACCTCGTTTTATTGAAACTTTTTATCCATGCTATCCGTCTACTATAAAAGGGGACGGCTGTCTTTTGTTATGAAAGAGACGGATGATGTATTCTCTATAGCACATTATAGATCATTCCAATCGTGGCTTATGATTGGCTAGCCTGGCATGTGAACACAGCCTGAAGAGATAGAGGTGAAACATCCTGATGAAGCAAATGATCGTGAGCTGTGATCCAACTGAAACACGGATGGCATTACTGGATAAAGGTGAACTGGTGGAATTTGCTTCCGAACGCTCATCTGGCAAAGGAATTGCCGGTAATTTTTATAAAGGGAAAGTAATGAATGTATTGCCTGGTATTCAGGCTGCATTTGTAGATATTGGACAAAAGAAGAATGGCTTCCTATACATTGATGATGTACTACACCCGCACATGGACAAGCAACCAACTATTAAGCCTAATATTGCAGATCTGATCCATCCGGGGCAGGAGCTGATCGTGCAGGTGACCAAGGAGCCGTCCGGCAGCAAAGGCGCCAAGCTGACGACGCATTATTCCTTGCCGGGTCGCTGGCTCGTGTATATGCCCTATGCGGATTATATTGCTGTATCCAAAAAGGTCAGCACCGATCAGGAGCGGACGCGGCTTCGACATCTCGGTGAAAAGCTCCGTCAGGATGAAGAAGGGCTGATTTTACGAACGGTGGCTGAAGGCGAGCATGACGATGCCATTGCCAGCGACCTGCTTATGCTACGCAACCTGTGGAAGCAAATTGTTGTTAGAGCAGAGCGTCGACGTCCACCCGCAGAGCTACATCATGATCTGGGGCTGGTCGAGCGAATGCTACGTGATGTCTTTCATCCTGAAGAGGATCAATTTATTACCGATAATGCAGCCTGTCTGGAGCGGGTGCAGCAATTTTTGCACGGCATCACCTCTTCTAATGCGTCTGCCAATGTGGAGCTATATCAAGATTCTGAACCGATTTTGCAGCGCTTTGGCATACAGGAGAAGCTATACCATGATTTTCAGCGTCGGATATGGCTGGAGGGTGGCAGCTATATCGTTTGGGATCAGACCGAAGCGTTAACGATAGTCGATGTGAATACAGGTAAATTTACCGGCGGTGCTACGCTGGAGGAAACGGTCACGCAGACGAATATTGCTGCCGCTCAGAAGATTGCGCGTCTACTGCGGTTACGTGATACGGGCGGAATTATTATTATCGATTTTATCGATATGGATCAGGACGCCAATCGCCGCCTTGTCGTTGAAGCACTGGAAAAGGTGCTGGTGCAGGATCGTACCAAAGCGCATATCGTAGGCTGGACAAGACTAGGTCTACTGGAAATGACTCGCAAAAAGGCACGGGAAGAAACAGCTAGCTTTGCATATCAGACCTGCTCAGTCTGTCATGGTACCGGTAAAATTGCTTCATGGATTAGGGATTGATTTATTCAGGATGCTGTGCTACAATAATTTGGTATGTGTCGGATATAACTCCCTCACATGCTGTAACCGCTCCGATCGGGTTTTAAGTTCTGTTATATTACATAGCGGACACCTGCATTAGGCGAGTCTGAGACATGAGGAGGTGCAAGAGAATGTACGCAATTATCGAAACAGGTGGTAAACAATACAAAGTGCAAGAAGGCGACGTATTGTTCATCGAAAAATTGGATGCTGGCGACGGCGAAAGCGTAACTTTTGACCGCGTTCTGGCTGTATCCAAAGAGGACGGTCTGGTAACAGGTCTGCCACTGGTAGAAGGCGCAACCGTAACAGCGAAAGTTGAAAAACACGGTAAAGGGCACAAAATTGTAGTTTACAAATACAAGCCTAAGAAGAACTACCACAAAAAGCAAGGTCATCATCAACCTTATACTAAAGTGACTATCGAGAAAATCCAAGCGTAAGAAGGTGCGGTAATTGATTATCGTGCGAATAGAACGGCTTGAGGATGGAACAATTCAAGGTTTTTCATCGCGCGGACATGCTAATTATGCTGATCCCGGAGAAGACATTGTATGTGCAGCGGTTTCCGCCATCACGGTAGGAGCGGTGAACTCAGTTGAATCTCTGACCGGTGTAGTGATGAAGTCTAAGATGAAGGATGGATTTTTGAGTGCGCGTCTGCGGAATCTTCCGGAGGATGCACCGCATGACAAAATTCAATTGTTGCTTGAATCAATGCAGGTTATGCTTGTAACTATCGAAGAGTCTTACGGTGAGTATATACAAATAAAGCAAGTCACATTAACGTAAAAAGGAGGTAGACAACATGTTGAAGCTTAATTTGCAATTGTTCGCTTCGAAGAAAGGTGTAGGTTCCACGAAGAACGGTCGTGATTCCCACTCCAAACGTCTGGGAGCAAAACGTGCAGATGGTCAATTCGTACTTGGTGGCAACATTCTGTATCGTCAACGCGGTACAAAAATCCACCCAGGAACAAACGTGGGCATCGGCAAAGACGACACATTGTTTGCAAAAGTTGACGGCGTCGTGAAATTCGAACGTTGGGGCCGTGACCGCAAAAAAGTGAGCGTCTACCCGGTTGACGTTGCTCCAGTAGCAGCAGCAATCGAACAATAATCCTTTCTTTGGATAGGATGAGCAAGCCTCCGGTACGTGTCAGTGCCGGAGGCTTGTTGTATTTATGGAAGCTCTATCTGGGGATGCTTCATTCTCCTGTCTACTTGTAATGATCCCCTTCGTTTTCCTCGTTTGACAAATCGTGGGTTGTGTTATACTTAGTGGTGAGAATAAGCCCTTGACGATTGGAGCGAAACGATGAAGCATTTTGGCTGGCGTCCGGCTGTGCTTGCCGGAACGATTATTTTACCATTGGCAGTAGCATATCGCTGGAATACGCTTCCTGCTTTTATTTTTCTGGGATTATGGATTGCCCTTGTCTACTGGATTGGTTTGAAAATGGTACATGGCGAACTGGCAGAGCAACATCGGTTAGAACGACTGGCTGCTCGGATAAAGGATGAGGAAGCGAAGACGGCAGCGGTGCCTTCCGTGGAACAATCGGAGCCATCCGTCGAGCAGGAGCAGCTATATGAGACAGCTATTGAAGCGTTCAGCCATCATCGTCATGATTGGATGAATGATTTACAGCTTTTATATGGTTATGTTCAGCTAGGCAACCGTGAGCGACTCGTTGAAAATATCGAACGCATCAAGGAGCAGATGAATGCAGATAGCCGTGTTTCTCGTTTAGGAATTCCACAGCTTGTATTTTATTTGCAGACATTTACAGCCGTTAATCGTAACATCAAGCTGGAATTGGAGATCGAAGATGGAATAACGCTCGCCGCACGGCTTACGCCGGAACAGAGTGAGGCGTTGACCCGAGTGATGCAGCAGACGATCTCCGCTTATGAACAATATGGAGGATCGTCCTGGGGTGAATGCCCCACACTGTTTATTATGATTCGTAGTAGCGATGACGGCATTGAAGTGATTTTCGAGCCGGAGGGTGATTATCCAGAGGCGGATACACTCTGGCTTGAAGTGAACCGTTACGTGCAGCAGATGGATATTCGGGTATCCCGATTGGACGAAGACCCGGCATCCATCACACTGCATATCGAAGCGCAAGGTTCCCTGAGCGAATAGGGAAAGTATTTTGAAAATAGAGGTGCAATTATGTTTGTAGATAAAGCGAAGATTTATGTAAAAGGCGGCGACGGCGGTAACGGAGCGATCTCGTTTCGTCGTGAGAAATATGTTCCAAACGGAGGTCCTGCAGGCGGTGATGGTGGTCGCGGCGGCGATGTGATTTTCCGTGTAGATGAAGGTCTGCGGACGCTGATGGATTTTCGTTATCAGCGCCACTTTAAAGGACAACGCGGTGAAAAAGGCCGTACGAAAAACCAGCATGGTGCGGGTGCAGACGATATGATCGTTCGTATTCCACCGGGTACGGTTATTATTGATGAAGAGAGCGGCGAAGTGCTGGCTGACCTGACGCGTCACAACCAAGAGATTGTTGTCGCAAAAGGTGGACGTGGAGGCCGCGGGAATACGCGTTTCTCTACACCGGCGAACCCTGCGCCTTATCTTGCAGAAAACGGTGAAGAAGGCGAAGAGCGTAACATCGTGCTTGAGCTGAAAGTAATGGCGGATGTTGGTCTGGTTGGTTTCCCAAGTGTGGGTAAATCGACGCTGCTGTCTGTTGTATCCGCAGCGGAGCCGAAAATCGGTGCATACCATTTTACAACGATTACGCCGAATCTTGGTGTCGTTGCAGTAGGGGATGATCGTAGCTTCGTAATGGCGGATCTGCCAGGTCTGATTGAGGGTGCTCATGAAGGCGTTGGTCTGGGTCATGAATTTTTGCGTCACGTTGAACGTACGCGAGTTATTATTCATGTCGTTGATGTATCCGGCTCCGAAGGACGCGATCCGTTTGAGGATTGGATGAAGATCAATGAAGAGTTGAAGCTGTACAGTGCAGAGCTGGAAAAGCGTCCGCAAATTGTGGCAGCGAACAAGATGGATATGGAAGAAGCACAGCAAAACCTGGAGGAGTTCACCCGTCAGGTGCGCGAGGTAAGACCGGATATTCAGCTCGTTCCGATTTCTTCTCTGACACGTCAGGGTATTCAGGAGCTACTGTACAAAGCAGCAGATCAACTGGATCAAATGCCTGATGTAGTTGCCGTAGAAGAGGTACAGGAAGTAGCAGAACGTAAAGTTTATCGTCTGGAAAAACAAGAGGACGATGGCTTCAAAATCTATCGCGAGAACGAAATTTTCGTGGTCGAAAGCAAAAAAATCGAAAACATCATGAAACGGATGCAACTGAATTCCGAAGATGCGATTATGAAGCTGGGTCGTACACTGCGTCATATGGGTGTGGACAGCGAGCTGCGTAAACGTGGTGCCAAAGATGGTACAGTCGTTCGCATCGGCGAGCTTGAATTCGAGTTTGTTGAAGGAAGCAGCTATTTCTAAGCTGATGAACGCCAATTAACGTATCTGTTGCAGCTCACGGTAATAGGGATTGTAACGAGTTATATTATATGATCTGGCGATTAGCGAGATTTGAACGAGCCCCAAAAGCACGATATTCTGCAACGACATGATGAAGAATGAACATTCTTCGCACTGTAGCGCAGAGATCGTGCTTTTTATTTTGGCTTCTACGCTCGCGCTTTATGACCTATTCGGCCTTTGATGTAAGCCTTATCATAGAAATAGTGGTTGCCTGACATGGACAGTTACATTATAATGTCCACTATATGAAAACATGAGTCTTTGAGGAGAGGACGTTGTGAAAGAAAAATACTATCTGGTACGCGAAGATATTTTACCCGAGGCTGTGCTTAAGACGATGCGTGTGAAGGAACTGCTCGCTTCTGGCACTACACGTACCATTAATGAAGCGGTAGAAAAAGTCGGTCTCAGTCGTAGTGCATTTTACAAATATAAGGATGGCATTCATCCGCTCAATCGTTTGGAAAAGGATCGGATTATTACCGTCTCCTTTGATCTGGATCACCGTTCTGGCATTCTGTCTCATGTGCTGGGCTTGATGGCTGAATATGGAGGGAATGTGCTGACGATTCATCAAAGTATCCCGCTACAGGGAAGAGCGAATGTTGTTCTTTCCGTAGAGACTACCCGTTTAACCGAGGATCTGGATACGATGGTAGAAGCGATGCAAAATGTATCCGGTGTACGGCATATTCATATTATTGGTCAGGGCTGATGCAGACCGTCGCGGACTACTATACAATGGATAAAAGTATAATATTCCCGTATATAACAGACCAGACAACAAATGAGCAGAAATCGTCTCAGGAGGGGAAGGGCAAGATGAAACCAGTAAAAGTAGGCTTATTAGGATTAGGTACAGTAGGAACCGGTGTCGTACGTATCGTACAGGGCAACCAGGAGGATCTGAGCAGTCAGGTCGGTTCACCGATCACGATCGAGAAGATCGCTGTCCGAAGCATTGATAAAGCACGCAACATTGATATCGATCCGGCTCGCCTGACGACCGATCCGTGGGAAGTGATTCGAGATCCTGACATTGATGTGATCGTCGAGGTGATGGGCGGTATTGATTCAACGCGAGAGTATATTTTGGAAGCGTTGGAGCGCGGCAAGCATATTGTCACCGCCAATAAGGATCTGATGGCGCTACATGGCAGTGCTATTTTAGCTAAGGCTCAGGAGAAGCAATGCGATGTCTTTTATGAAGCAAGTGTCGCCGGTGGTATTCCGATCATTCGTACGCTGATCGAAGGCTTTTCCTCTGATCGGATTGTGAAAATTATGGGGATCGTCAACGGTACGACCAACTACATTTTGAGCAAAATGAGTCAGGAGGGTGTATCGTACGCGGATGTGCTAAAGGAAGCGCAGGAGCTTGGCTATGCCGAATCTGATCCGACGAGCGATGTAGAAGGACTGGACGCTGCGCGCAAAATGGCGATTCTCGGTACACTTGGCTTCCGTACAAATGTAGAACTGTCCGATGTAACTGTTCAGGGCATCTCTTCGATTACAAAAGAAGACATTAATTACGCCAAAAATCTGGGCTATGAAATGAAACTGCTTGGTATTGCGACAAGCCAGAATGATCATATTACGATCAGTGTACAGCCAACGATGATTCGAAAAAATCATCCGCTGGCATCGGTCAACGGTGTGTTCAATGCTGTGTACGTGCATGGTGAATCGGTAGGGGAAACGATGTTCTATGGAGCCGGTGCCGGTGAATTGCCAACAGCAACATCAGTTGTAGCAGACCTGATCGCTATTATCAAAAATCTCAAGCTTGGCGTGAACGGATTGAAGGCAATCGTGCCTTACAAGCAGAAAAAGCTGCAGTCGGACGATCAGGTCATGTACAAAAACTTTATCCTGTTGCATGTGGATGACAAAGCAGGCGTACTTGCTCAGATTACCCAGGTTTTTGCCGAATATAATGTCAGTCTGGCATCCGTTGTCCAGCAACCGAACGAAACCAATCCCGATGCGGAGATTGTGATCATTACCCACCGTGCGAGCAAAGCCAGCTTTGACCGGGTATTGCAGCATTTTGAGAATCTCGATGTGATTCAGCGCATCAAGAGTGTATATCGGGTCGAAGATATTTAAAGGAGCAATGTAGTCATGATAACGAATGAAGGCTTTGAAAAAGTATATACGCCGCGTAAAGCAGTTCGTGTTGCTGTCCCGGCAAGTACCGCCAATCTGGGGCCAGGCTTTGATACGCTAGGAATGGCACTCGGGCTGTATTCGTGGATTGAAATGAAAGAAGCCGAGCAGACTCGTATCACACTGCTCGGCGATCAGCTATACGGCATACCGACAGACAAAACAAATCTGATTTACAAAATGGCGCAGGCTGTTTTCCGTAAAGCAAATGTCTCCATGCCGGAACTGGAAATTACGATGTATTCCGATATTCCGCTGACTCGTGGACTTGGAAGCAGTGCTTCGGCACTCATTGGTGCGCTGGCAGCGGCGAATGCATTAACCGGACATGCCCTTCCGGATGAAGAGCTGCTTAATATGGCGACGGCCTTTGAAAAGCATCCTGATAATGTGGGTGCTTCACTCTATGGTGGAATCGTAGTAGCAACGTGGGACGGACAGCAGGCGAATTGTCTGCGTATAACGCCTCCAACTGAGCTGCAAGCGCTCGTGGTAATTCCTGATTTCCAGTTATCTACAACAAAGGCGCGTGAAGTACTGCCAGCGCAGCTATCGATGGCGGATGCCATTTACAATATTAGCCGCAGCTCCTTGCTCGTGGCTGCACTCTATTCAGGCAAGCTACATTTGATTCGTGAAGCGATGCAGGATCGTCTACATCAGCCCTATCGTGCGACGCTCGTGCCGGGCATGGAGCAGATTTTAGAGCAGGCAACCGAGCATGGAGCACTGGGTATCGCACTGAGCGGTGCAGGCCCAACGATGATTGCATTTGTGGATCGTCACTCCGGGCAGAAGGAACAATTGGAAAGTTACCTGATTGATACGATGAATGCACAGGGCATTACAGCCAGCACATTGTGGCTTGAACCTGTAACTGAGGGCGTTATATACTATTACGATACCGAAACCTATTCATTTATGGATATTGTCAAAGGAGAAGTTCGTTTATGATTCGTATTGCTGCCTTACCGTCTGGCTCCGTATCTCATGAAGCATTGCTCCATATTCTCGGAGATCAACCGATCGAGATCGTTCACCATAAGATGATCGCCGATGTATTTTTGTCAACTGCGCAGGGAAAAACGGATTACAGCGTCATCCCGATTGAAAATACAATTGAAGGTTCTGTAACGCTGCATATGGATTGGCTCGTAAACGAAGTCGATATTCCGATGCAGTTGGAGTGGGTGTATCCATCTATCCAAAATCTAATCGGTCGCCGTGATGAATTGATCAGCGATGGGGAAGACTCATCTTCTATTGATGCAGAAACTGGATTGGATTACAGTCGTATTCGTAAAGTGCTATCTCATCCTGTAGCCATGGCACAATGCCACCAGTTTATTCGCAGTACATTACCAGCAGCCGAACTGGAGCATGTGGGCAGTACGGCTGAAGCTGTGCAAATGGTCAGTCAGAACCCGGGTCAGGGTCTGGCAGCAATTGGCACCTCGTTGGGAGCGCAAACGTACGGTCTGGATATACTCGCGGAGCGTATCACCGACCACAATAACAACCATACCCGGTTTGTCCTTATTGGGAACCGTCCCATTACGGTTAAAAAAGAAGCCGATCATGTGAAAACAAGTATGCTGATCACGCTGTCTGAGGATTATGCAGGTGCATTGCATCAGGTACTGGCTGCATTTTCATGGCGTAAGCTTAATCTTTCTCGTATTGAGTCACGTCCAACGAAGAAGAAGCTGGGTAACTACTATTTCTATATTGATGTACTTGCCTCCCAGGATTCTGTTCTGCTTAAAGCAGCTAAGGAGGAAATCCAGGCACTCGGCTGTCAGGTACGCGTACTTGGCTCTTACCCATGCTATGAGTACAATTTGGCAAGAGCTAAGAGCTAAGAGCTAAGAGCTAAGAGCTAAGAGCTAAGAGCTAAGAGCTAAGAGCTAAGAGCTAAGAGCTAAGAGCTAAGAGCTAAGAAGAAATATATATAAGTGAACTATATAAAGACAGAGCATGGATAACAGCCAGAGTAGCATAATACTCCCGGTCAGCTTCTATGCTACTGTCTTTATTTTTTGGTAGC
>JBCNLJ010000052.1:0-43630 GCA_039595515.1 Paenibacillus sp.
GCCAAGACGATTATAACCCAAACAAGGTTTAGGATATAACCGCCTGTTCCTCCCATTGTGGCTGTTTCACCTGACATGGGAATATTCTCCTATACGCCCAGCGTTTTGCTGATCGCTTCGATAACACGATCTGCTTGGAAAGGTTTTACGATGAAATCTTTGGCACCTGCCTGAATGGCATCAATAACCATCGCCTGCTGGCCCATTGCGGAACACATAATAACTTTCGCTCCGCCATCGAGCTTTTTGATTTCTTTCAGAGCGGCGATACCGTCCATCTCTGGCATCGTGATATCCATAGTGATCAAATCGGGACGAAGCTCTTTGAATTTTTCTACTGCTTGTGCTCCATCCTGAGCCTCTCCTACTACTTCATATCCGTTCTTGGTCAGAATATCCCGGATCATCATTCTCATAAAAGCTGCATCATCCACGATAAGAATACGGTTTGCCATTGATTTAAAATCCTCCCTAAGTGATCTTTATTGTATTTTTTGAATTCGGTCCCACTGGCTGACGATATCCGTTACGCGAACACCAAAGTTTTCATCGATAACAACTACTTCACCTTTGGCAATCAGTTTGTTGTTGACCAGAATGTCTACCGGTTCGCCTGCCAATTTGTCCAGTTCAATAATTGCGCCCTGTGACAATTCGAGGATATCCTTAATTTGCTTTTGGGTCCTTCCTAATTCTACGGTGACTTTAAGTGGTATGTCCATCAATAAGTTCAAATTATTTTCATCCAGGTTCGGTGCAGTGCCTGCACCAAAGTTGGCAAATTGAACAGGTTGGACATTCACCTCGCGTCCTGCAGGAGCACCATAATGCTGTGGCGGCTGCGGAGGCATGTTGTAACCATAGCCTGGTGGAGGATACGGATACTGTTGCTGGTACGGCGGATAAGGCTGCTCAGGAGCGCCGTACGGAGGTTGTTGTCCGTATGGAGGCATTCCTTGAGGTGGCATCATCGGTGGCATTCCAGGCTGCTCAGGAGCCTGCTGTGCCGGTGGCTGCTGTGCTGGCGGTGTTGGTGCTGCTGCTGCCGGAGGGGTAGCCGCCGGTGCGCTAGCTGCTGGTGCTTCAGGAGCACTTTCTTCTGCACCATTGATCAGAATATCGACCATATACTTGGCAAACTCAACTGTGAGCAGTTGCATAATCGTCGAATCAATCAGATCACCGATGAGAAGACGGAACGAAATTTTGATCAGCGTCTCTTCCGGAGGCAACATGCTCACACCTTGATCGTTGCTAACATCCAGAATATCAATACCCGGAGGCGAGATGTTAACAAAGCGATTAAAGATGGTCGACATCGATGTTGCCGAAGATCCCATCATCTGGTTCATCGCTTCCTGAACAGCACTGATATGAATTTCGTTCAATTCCTCATCCTTCGGATCACCATTCCCACCGAGCATCAGATCGGCGATGATTTGAGCATCACGCGTCTGAATAACGAGGGAATTGATTCCCTGAAAGCCATCCACATACTCGACGTGTACAGCGACATGAGGTTTTGGAAATTCATGTTCAAACTCGGAGCGTGTCACGATACCCACACGCGGAGTCGTAATATCTACCTTCTGTCCCAGCAAAGTAGACAACGCTGTTGCCGCACTGCCGAAGGTGATATTACCGATTTCGCCGAGAGCATCCTGCTCCAGCGGTGTCAGAAAATCGTCAACCGTCTGGCTTGCGGAGGTGGCGGAACCACTATCCTCACCTGACGACTGTTTAAGCAAAGCGTCGATTTCTTCTTGTGACAAATAATCTTTACTCGTCAAGTCCTTCCACTCCTTCACTGACGATTTCGTTAATCTGAATGGCTACCCGATCCTTTACAGTACCGGGACTGCCATAGAATTTAAGCTGACTACCTATTTTAATGGAGAGATCCTGCTGAATCGGCTTATTCAGTGAAATTACGTCACCTACCGATAAGCTGAGAAACTCCTGAATCGACAGCCTGGATTCTCCCAGCTCAGCAATGACAGGAAGCTGAGCGCGATGCACTCGCTGCTTCAGCGCTTCTACTTCTTCCACGGCCGGCTCTTTTTTCTGCGAGAAAAAGAGATGGTTGGCAGACAGCTTGCTCATAATCGGCTCGATAACCACATGCGGGATACAAAGGTTAATCATCCCGGTGGTATCACCGATCTTCGTGCTAAGCGAGATCAGGGCGATGGTTTCGTTTGGAGATACAAGCGACATAAATTGCGGATTAGTCTCCAGCGCTTCCATACGCGGCGAAAGATCAATGACGGTTTTCCAGGCTTCCTGCAAACTTTCAAAAGTTCGGCTGAATACACGTTCAATGATCGTCGTTTCAATCTCTGTCAGCGCGTTGATTTTAGTTGGTGCTATTCCTGTTCCCCCAAGCATACGATCCAGCATAGCAAAAGCGATATTGGGGTGGACTTCCAGCACCATTCTTCCTTCAAGCGGCTCTGCTTCAAAAATATTCAATATCGTCATTTTCGGAATGGAGCGTATGAACTCATCATAAGGCAATTGTTCTACCTGTACGACACTAATTTGTACAAATGTACGAAGTTGAGCGGAAAAGTAAGTCGTTAAGTAACGGGCAAAGTTTTCATGAATCCGGGTCAAGCTTCGGATATGATCTTTGGAAAAGCGAACCGCCCGTTTAAAATCATAAACTCTGACCTTTTTCTCGCTCTCCTCTTTTTTGAGCTCCTCTGCATCCATTTCGCCGGAGGACAGTGCTGCTAAAAGGGCATCAATCTCTCCCTGTGATAATACATCTACCATAATCTCACCCCCTTGCGATATAAAAGGATTAGGTTTCAGCTTTATTGGCTTTGGATTAGAGTGGGCTCACAATCTTGTTCGATACTTGAACATCGACAACTTTGCCGCTTTCTTCTGGCAATGAGCTGTTGATCAGCTTCATGAGCTTCGCATCCAGTTGCTCGATGCCCTCTGCACTTTGAATGTCTTCAGGCTTGGTATCGGCAAGCGTTCTAATGATGATCGGCGTCACTTTCAAATCCTTGATCAGATCAAAGTTTGCTTTTGCATCTTTGTCTGCCAGTTGGAAGGAAAAGCTCATTTTGACCACATAGGACGGATCAGCCATATTCGTTGTCAGGTCGGTGATGTCAGAGGATACTTCCGCGATTTCAGAAGCACTCATTTGTGCAATCTTTTCTTTTTCGGCCGCCGCGGCTTGGGCTGCTGTCATCGGTTGTTTGTTCCCGAGTAAATTTCCAAAAATCAGAAAATAGGCAACCACTCCGATGAGTCCCACTGCGAGCACCCCGCTGATAATCCAGGGCAATAACTTTTTCATTCCAATTCCTCCATATGTTGCACCTTAATCGTTCCAGTAAGAGTGCCTATGCTTTTATTATACTCACGAATCAGGTTCGTCACTTGCTCGGCTTTTTCAAGCACAATCAAGCGTTTGCCTGTCGTTAGGGTAATATACGTGTCTGGCGTTTCTTCCACCATTTCTATCAGCAGGGCGTTAAGCCACATGGGAGAACCATTTAGCCGCGTGACCGGGATCATCAATACCCCTCCTTGAATATCTGTCTATACCTTTTATAGTGTGCTTATTTCTAAACGAAGTAGCACAGGTTGGATAGCAAATTGTAGCCATGACTGCCAAACAGAGGGAGTAAGAACAACTCTCCCTCTATGGCTCAGTCAATCTTAACGTTTCAGGTTGATAAGCTCTTGCAGGATATCGTCAGAAGTCGTGATAATACGGGAGTTTGCCTGGAAACCACGCTGTGCAACGATCATTTCTGTAAACTCGTCCGTCAGATCGACGTTTGACATTTCCAACTGTCCAGCAACGATCGAGCCTGTTCCTGCTTCAGCATCACCAGCAGCTACCAGATCGCCCAGATCGCCGTCAGTTACAGCATTCGGTGTTACGCGGTACAAGCTACCGCCAATTTTCTCAAGGCCTTCCGGGTTAACAACTTTCGCAATACCAAGCTGAGCACCGTTTTCTGTTGTACCATCAGCATTCGTCAGCAAAATCGTACCGTTAGCTTGAATGCTGAACGAAACGGCTGTGTCAGGAATCGTAATTGGCGTACCGCCAGTGTCTACTACCAGGCCACCATCAGAAGTTACGAGCTGACGTGCGGAGTCGACATGGAAGTCACCAGCGCGTGTCAGATAAGGAACTTCTTGATCCGCAGATAGTTTTACTGCGAAAAATCCATCACCATCGATACGAAGGTCGGTCGGGTTATTCGTTGTTTGCGCGCTACCTGCCAGATGCAGTGTATCGATAGAAGATACACGGCTACCCAGACCTACCTGCTGCGCATTCACACCGCCGCTTGTATCAGCTACTGGAGCCGTTACCCCTTTGGTCGTTTGGCTCAAAATATCCTGGAACATAACGCGAGATTTCTTAAAACCTACTGTATTAACGTTCGCAATGTTGTTACCGATAACGTCCAACTTGGTTTGAAAGCCTTTCATACCCGCGACACCGGAATACATGGATCTCAACATGAATAATTTCCTCCTAATGGATGCATAATTATAGATTGAACTGCTTCAGTCGGTCAGCAGTTCACTGGCTTCCTGTTTCAGGTCCGGCCAGTAATCAAAGAATGACGGCACTGTCTATTTGTGTGAATACATTGTCCTTCATCGAGTTGCCATCCATGGCGGTCACGACGGTCCTGTTGGGTACGTTAACGATCAAAGCGACATTGTTTTGCATCAGAATCAGTGAATCTTTAGAGCCTTTGGCTGCTGCCTTATCAATCGCTTGATTCAGGCTGGTCATCTGCTCTTTACTAAACTGAATTCCTCTTTGTTCCAGACGCTTGGAAGCATGATTGCTAAACTTTAGTAAATTTTGATCAAGAATAGCTTTGAACTCATTACCCTGTGCGGCTGTTGCCTGGTTATTAGGCCGTCCGAGCAAGCCTGAATTCAGCTTGGAAGGATAAAGCTGGCCTACTTGGATGGGGCCATTCATGATGCATTCTCCCCGGAAGTTGAAGCTGCATTGGAGCTTCCAGTAGATGTGGAGCTCTCTGAGCTATCCTTTGTTTCTGTTGGTGCTTTACTGCCTGTAGCTGTTGCAGCAGGAGCGGCTGTGCTCTCGCTTGCTGTACTATCATTGGATGTACTGTTTCCTGTTGTTTCGGTGGAAGCAGGTTCCGAAGATTTATTTTCCGTAGCAGCCGGTGTACTCGCTGTATCGGATGTTGATGTACTGCCTGTGCTTGTTGAAGCTGGTGTTTCGGTCGACGTAGCTGGTGAAGTTGTGCTACCTGTCGTTGGTGTTGCGGTTGATGTAGCAGGTGTTGTTGTACTTGCATTCGACGTTGTTGTGGAAGTAGCTGGTGTTGTGCTATCCGTTGCAGGCGTCTCACTTGCAGATGTTGTCGCTCCACTTTTTGTACCCGGCTCTACTTTAGTGATCAGGGAAAGTGGAATTGCATCTTCGCCTACTTGCGCGTACAAGACTTTATCTTTCAAAATGATCGATTCGGCTGTACCGGATTCATACGTCGATGAGGTAGTCGCTCCGGTTTTTGGATCTGTTTTTTCATTGAGCCATGTGATTTTCTTACCGATCAATTCGGAAGCGCCGCCGAGCGATGTGTCCATCGAACCCTGCATCTTATCCATTTTATCGTTAATGCTAATCAACTGCTCTACCGAGGAGAACTGAGCCATCTGAGCGACAAACTGTGCATTATCCATTGGAGCCGTAGGATCCTGATTTTTCAATTGTGCTACGAGGATCGATAGAAATTGGTCTTTACCAAGATCCTTTTTCTTTGAAGCTGCCGCGGCCTGCACGTTACTTGTAGAATAGTTCGGCCACGTATTCGATGTTGAAATTAAGTCTGGCAATTGATTTCACCTCCATCCGAATTAAGCTTTTGCTACATAGGTGCTGCCATAGTTCATCATGTTAGCAACGCCTGTAACTCCTGTCGCACGCTGTTCATCACGCCATTCTTTCAATTCGCCGCCAATCTCAGCAGTTAACATCGCATCATCGGATTGCTCATCCTTTGATTTGGAACGACGTCCCGATTGTTGTTGTCCTGCATTCGATTCAAAGCCCTGACCACCATGATACATTTCGGAGAAGGCTCCGGAGCTTTGTGCTACTTCTAGTTTATCGACTTGAAGGCCTTGAGATTGAAGTGCCGTGCGAAGCTGAGCCATTTGCTGCTCCAGTGCATCTTTAGCACCGTGCTTTTCGGTAATAAATTGTGCCAGAATCTGTCCATCCTGAATGGAGATTTTCACATCAACCTGACCGAGATGCTCTGGATTCAGAATGATACGCGCTTCAGACAAACCACCTAGCTGATGGATATCAAACTTGCTAACGATAAACTTGCTCATCTCACCCGAGAAGTTTTGCATTGGAATTGTTGCAACTGGTGGCTGTGCTGGTGTTAACGAAGTTGCTTGAGCTCGCATAGCCAGTTGTCCTGCAGTAACGATTCCGGTTGGTTGTTGCTGATCATCCGCTACATTGGCTGAAGCATCCTGTGTAGGACTGGCTGCCACTGCTGCAGTTTCGGCTGACTTGGAATCCGTTTGTACAATAATCTGAGCAGGATTGTTACCTTGCTGATTGGATTGACCGTTGCCAGAAGAAGTTGATGCGCCCTCTCCGCCTGCTTTGTGCAAAATATTTTGCAGATTGTTCAGCAGTTGTTCGAGCTTTGGATCTGGTTGCTGGTTCCCTGTCTGAATCGCCTGAAGCTTCTCTACTACTTGAGATACTGCATCGGCTACAGCAAATCGAAGCGTGTCTGCATGCTGTGCCAGTGCTGGCAAAGCTGCTGTTAAAGCTTGCTGCGAACCATCTCCAGCTTCGCCTTTCGCATCCGCAGGTGTATTGCCACCACCCAGTACCTGCTGTACTTGAATGAGCCAGGATTGCAGCGATTGTACCAGCGTTGGATCATTCATAATGGAAGCGTCCATGTCCTGCAGCTTTTTCAGCAGATCGTCGAGCAGCTTATCCACTTTTTGAAGTTTCTCATCGCCTTTACCTTCACCACTAACTTCTTTGTCACCAGACATCAATGCTTGCAGCATTTCCAGTAGAGATGCGGCGCTACCCATCAGTCCTGCCATTCCCTGTCCTTCTGTTGCTGCTGCACCCGAACCTGCTCCCGTACCATTCATCACATACGTTAGCGTCTGCGTAAAACCTGTTCCTGTTGCACCGGTGCTTGCAGCAGTTGCTGTACTGGTTCCACCCTTCATCTTAGCGACTGGAGTCGAACTGGAATTAGTTGAAAAATTTTGAAGTGTCATACTCATCTATTATCACCTCCTTGAAGCAAAAAATGTATGAGAAGGAGTTCCTGAGTATTGCATTTACGATAAGAGTAGGAAATAATTCCGATCACCCCACTGAATTAATTGCCCATCAAACGGCTCACAATTTGCGCTGTTGCTGCAGGGTCCTGTGTAGACATGGCGGACAAGATACCTGCTCTTGTTGTATCGTCGAGACTATTTAATATTTGAAGCACTTTCGTTTGACTCGCTTTTGATGTTTGAAGTAACAGGCTTGCTGCGCTGGATGCTGGCATTGTTGTAAATGTCTGCGCCATCGCGTCAGAGCCAAGCTTTGTACTCGGTGTTGGCGTTGTATTTTGAGCATTTGCTGTTTTGACCTGTAACGCTGCTAGACTTGCTGCTGTAGCGTTTTTAAGCGCCATCGATGTTTCGGCAGCGACCTTCGGATCCATCTTCTGCAAAATACCTGCCTGACTCTCGGAGTTCATTTTGCTGAAGATCAGCACCTGTTCATCTGTAGTCATGTTTTGCATGATCGAAGCTGCTTTAGATGAACTCATGTCCGAGTACACATTAGCCAGATTTTTCAATTGCTTATCCTGCTCTGTCTGCACTGTGCCTGTTGTACTTGTTCCACCGGTAGTACCTGTTGTACTGCTTCCGGCTGCGTTCGTGCCTGATGTGCTTGTACCACTTGTTCCAGCAGTATTGCCTGAACCAGACTGTTTATCCACCTGGTCCTGCAACGTTTTGATCTGCGTAGCCTGCTCTGAATTTTTCTGTTGTGCCTCACTTAGCTGTTGCTTCAATTGATCCACTGTAGCGGCTGTGCTTTCTGCCTGGTTCGTCGCCGGGTCAGCACTACTACTATTATCGGCAGATGGCACGAAATTTTTCACTACAGGAATTTTATCAAGTGTACTGAACATCGTATTGCGCAAATTGGAATTAAATAACATGATCATTGCGCCGACCAGTACCAATGTGAACAGAATAGGAGTGGCAATAACAAGGAATCGTCCAAGACCTCCGCCTTCCTTTTCCACTTCCATCTCCATTGTTTTCTTCGCCACGGTAAACCTCCTTGAGCCCGCATACTCCACTGTGACAGCTCTTACGTAAGAAATACTTCCTACTCCGACTTACCCTATCGTCACAGCTCGGGAATTTATCTCGATTGCATCGCAAATCGAACGGTTGCCATCTCATCCAGCGCGTTTTGCTCGCGAAGCATGTACTCATGCATGAATTTGGCTTTAGCCTTATCCTTCGCTTGAAGCCATACTTTTTCATCGACCATTTTCTCGGTTAAATGAAGCTTTTTATGATCTACATTTAATTGCGCTTTACGCACATCAGCGATCTTTCTAGCAATTGCCTGATCCAGATAAACGACGTAGCGCTGAAGATTTTGCAGTTCCATAGCAGGTGCAGATTGTTCGGTAGCTTGATTGATCGCTTCCAGCGTTCGGTTCTGATCTTCCAGTAACTGATCGAGGGATTGTTCTTCAGCCTGCAGCTCACCCAGTGCGGAGGATAATAACCACTCTGCCTGGTTTTTTGCACTTGATTTAATATCGACAACTTTTTGGAAGTTATACTGGAAATTCATAATTTATCAGCTCCTCGCAAATTCGGAAATCATCTGCTGTTGCGCATCGTGCAGCGTTGTCTTTTCATCCACCTTTTGTTTTGTAAAGCTCCATACATCCCTGATTCGCGAAATGGCTTCATCGATATCCGGGCTTGATCCTTGCTGATAAGCACCAATATTGATCAAATCCTCTGATTCCTTATACACAGACATCAGACGCTTCATATTGTTGGCTGCATCATTCTGATCCTCGGTGACAATGTCTTTCATAACCCGACTGATGCTGGCCAGTACATCAATGGCTGGAAACTGACCTTTGTTAGCGATTGAACGATTCAGCACAATGTGACCGTCCAATATCCCACGCACCGCATCGGCGATCGGTTCATTCATATCATCCCCGTCAACGAGTACGGTATAAAAGGCTGTAATCGAACCCGCTGGTCCAGTACCTGCCCGTTCAAGCAGCTTTGGTAATCCGGCAAATACAGAAGGCGTATATCCTCTCATCGCCGGCGGTTCGCCAATCGCCAGTCCAACTTCACGCTGTGCCATTGCATAACGGGTGACCGAGTCCATCATGAACATCACATTCATACCGCGATCGCGAAAATATTCTGCAATCGTCGTTGCAATCAGTGCGCCCTTGATGCGAATCAATGCTGGCTGATCAGATGTGGCTACAATAACAACGGAACGCTGTAATCCTTCCGGACCCAGATCGCGTTCAATAAAGTCCCGTACTTCGCGTCCCCGCTCTCCGATCAGAGCAATAACGTTAACATCGGCTTCGGTGTTACGGGCAATCATGCCCATCAATGTACTTTTACCAACACCGGAACCGGCGAAGATGCCGACACGCTGTCCTTTACCAATCGTGAGCAGCCCGTCAATCGCTCTGACACCTACGCTCATCGGATCCTGAACTCGTGGTCTGGTCATTGGATTTGGCGGAGAGTTGAAGGTGGAATAATGATTCATCCGTGCTGGCAGCATCGAGCCATCCAGCGGTTGTCCCAGTCCGTCAAGCACCTTGCCAAGCAATTCCGATCCAACCTGTACGGTTAGCGGCTTACCTGTTCCAACAACATCACAACCTGGTCCAATCGATTGCAGCTCACCAAGCGGCATCAGCAATACTTTATTATCACGGAAGCCGACGACTTCAGCGCGCAGCGGATCGAATCCTTTGGTCGGATAAATGTAACAAACGTCTCCAATGCTTGCATCCGGTCCTTCTGACTCGACCATCAAACCGATAACCTGTGTGACTTTACCATTTATCCGTACCGGATCAAGCTGCTTCAGATAATCCAGATAACGGCTTGCATTAAGCTCCTGCATTGCCATTCCCCCGCTCTTCATCGTGAAGTGCTACGCGTAGCAGCTCTTTCTTCAATTCAGCCAACTGGGTATCCACTCTTGCATCCACACTACCAAATGCAGAGCGGATGACGCAGCCACGATCACGAACTGTAGCGTCAGGCAAAATCTGCAACTCTGCCTGTGAATCAATCGACAGCACCAGCTCTTCGCGTGCTGCATGGATAAAGTCAAATTGCGAAGGGCTTACGCAGAGTGTGATTACCCCCTGCTCCCGTTTACGTAAGAGCGTCTTCTTGATGAGTGTCATCACCAGTTCTGGCTGCTCACCAAGCTCCTTGTCGATCACTTTTTCAGCAATCCCACAGCTCAAATCTACCAAAAACGGCTCTGCCTCCTGTATAATCTGCTCTTTCGCTTCATATGCCTGTGTCAGAACCGTTTGTGCTTCTTGCATCATTTCCTGAATACGTTGCTGCATCTCTTGCTCTGCACGCAATCGTCCTTCTTCAAACCCTTCTTGAAAAGCTTCCGCCTTGACGGCTTCCACCAGATGCTCATCCTGATCACGGCGCTCCTGCCACCAGTTGCTGATCATTTCCTGTGCATTTTGCAGCATTCGTTCAGCTTCCTCAGCCGCCTCACGTACTTGACGTTCAGCAAAATCCTTTGCATCGGCAAGCATCTGTTCCTTTAATAAAACCGTTTGTTCATCAACTCGTGGTTGATCATATACGATATGCGGGATATGCTCGGACGTTGCTCCCAGATCGGTCGCTTTGAAATATTCCTTGCCAAGATCCAGCTTTTTTAAAATTTCGACCGGAATGTACTGGGATGATTTTATCAAATTAGACAATAATATCATCTCCTCCGCCACGGGCTATGATGATCTCTCCGGATTCTTCGAGTCTACGGATAATGCCTACGATACGGCTTTGAGCTTCTTCGACATCTTTAAGCCGTACAGGTCCCATAAATTCCATTTCTTCTTTGAATGTATCGGCCATACGCTTAGACATATTGGAAAATACCGCTTCGCGTACATCTTCGCTTGCCACTTTAAGAGCAAGCTGCAAATCGGCGTTTTCCACATCGCGGATAATACGCTGAATCGAACGATTGTCGATGTTGACGATATCCTCGAATACGAACATACGCTTTTTGATTTCTTCTGCCAGTTCCGGGTCCTGAATTTCCAGAGAATCCAGAATCGTGCGCTCGGTTCCGCGGTCGACACCGTTCAAGATTTGAACGATCGATTCGATACCGCCTGCATTTGTATAATCCTGAGTCACAGTTGAAGAAAGCTTTTGTTCCAGCACACGTTCCACCTGAGCGATAATCTCTGGTGATGTACTGTCCATCACAGCAACTCTACGTGCTACCTCTGCCTGCTTTTCCTGCGGCAGAGACGATAGAATGACCGCTGCCTGTTCAAATTGTAAGTAAGACAGGACAAGTGCGATCGTTTGCGGATTCTCGTTTTGGATAAAGTTCAAAATTTGACTTGGATCCGCTTTGCGTGCGAAGTCAAATGGTCTAACCTGCAATGTTGCTGTCAGACGATTGATCACTTCCATTGCTTTGGATTCGCCCAGCGCTTTTTCCAAAATTTCTTTAGCGTAATTGATACCGCCCTGAGAAATATATTCCTGCGCCAGACAAATCTGATGAAACTCGGAAACGACGGAATCCTTATCAGAGCTATCTACTTTACGCACGTTGGCGATCTCCAAAGTAAGCTGCTCGATCTCTTCATCGCGCAAATGCTTGAAAATCTGTGCAGATACTTCAGGGCCGAGTGAAATGAGCAAGATGGCCGCTTTTTGACGTCCGTTCAGTACTGCTCCCTTTGCCAAACCTATTCACCTCTTATTCATCAGCAAGCCATGTACGCAGCAGGTTAACAAATTCGTCTGGTTTCTTTTTCGCCAGCGATTCAAGCTGTTTACGTACCTGACTGTCATTGGTCAAGTTTTCCAAACTAATTGAAGGCAATTCTGTAACTGGTGGAAGCATAATATCTTCTTCCATTTCTTCGGCTTGCTGTTTGCGGCGGCGATATACGACGAGCGCAATAATACCGATAACGAGTGCGGCTGCTACACCTGCAATCCACTGCCAGTTAGAAGCAAGGAATCCACCGTTGCTACCATCGTTGATAGCAAATGCTTGTGGCGACTCTACATTTACTTTACTTGCCACTATTGCATCAGTATAAGTTATTCCATTTTCCGCCAGTGAAGTTCTCACAATATTCTCGAGCATTGTTTTAATCGTAGTATTTAGTTGATCTTGCCCGCCTGATGCAACAAGAGCTGGATTAGGATCAATCAATACGTTAATGCTCAAATCCTGTACATGATAAGGACTTGCTGCAATCTCATTGTGAATCCGGTTTACTTCGTAGTTAATTGTACTCTGTGATTTTTCGGATTCTGTATTGCCACTGGAAGAGCCTCCAGGATAAGTCGGTGTGTCAGTAGAACCTGTACCCGCTGTACCGCTATCAGGACTTGATGTGCCTGTATACGATTCCTGAATTTTCTGAGCACTAATTGCGATACCTTGCATATTCTCCGTATCAACCGGTTCAACGCGATCTTCCTTCGTTGTACGCTGATCAAAGTTCAATGTAGAAGTAACGAGTACATTGACTTTATCCGGACCAAGCAAGCGAGACAAAAATTGTCTTACATTGTTTTCAACATCCGCCTCATACTTTTTCTGTAATGCCATATTGTCTTGCACAGCGCCGATCAGATTACCTGAACCGCCACCTTTTAACGTAGCGACAAGCTCGCTTCCGTCTGTTCCGTCCGTGATCGTGATGTTATCAATAGGAAGGCGAGGTACTGCGGTATGCACGAGATTAAAATATCCATCGATCGCTTCCTGGGAAGCACGGAAACCTGGTTTAAACTGCATAACAACGGATGCACTTGCTGTATCCTGATTCTGGTCTGTTGCAAACAGGCTTTCCTGCGGAAGGTTGATAAGCACCTTCGCATTTTGTACACCATTCATATTACGAAGCAATTGAGAAACTTCGCCATTCAGTGCATTTCTGTACTTTACGTTAAATTCATTATCCGTCATCCCGATTGCAGATGAGCTAGTATTAAATTCGCTAAAACCGATCGTTCCGTTCTGGATAAGACCCTGAGAGCCTACAGCCACTTTCGCTTTTGCTGCACTTTCTTTTGGAACGGAGATCGTTGTTCCATCCTGGCTTAACTGATACGTAATTCCTTGTCCATCCAAGTATTGCATAACCGCAGCAGAGTCTGTTGCATCCAGATTTTGGAATGCAACCTCATATTCTGTTTTGGTGAACTGGATGGTCAACACTACAATTGCAATGATGATAAAGGCCAGTGTTGAAATCAGCAGAATTTTTTGATTCTTGTTAAAGTTTTTCCAGTATTGCACGAGTTTATCTCTGTACTGGAGAATTCTTTCATTCACAATGCCACCCCACTCGAAACTTTGCTATGAAACATCATCTCAGTCCACTTACATTTGTGTGCGCATAATTTCCTGATAAGCTTCAATTGCTTTATTTCGAATCTGGGCAGTCAGTTGCAGACTCAGCATTGATTTTTCGCCTGCGACCATCACCTGGTCTACGTCTGCTTTACCGATCAGGAACTGATCATTCAGCTTGTGCACGTTTTGCTCCTGAGAGTTAACCTGCTCCAAAGCGTCCGCCAGGTACGAACCGAATTGATCCATTGCTTCTCCAGGGGTCGTTTTACTTGGAGACGCTGCTGTGTTCATTTGAAACGGTGAAGATATAGCACTGTTAAACATTGTATTTTCAATCATTAATTACCCCTCCTCCCAATTTTTTATTCATTATTTACCAATCTGCATTGCTTTCATTAGCATTGCTTTTGTGGCATTCAGTGCAGTTACGTTAGCTTCATATGAACGCGAAGCTGATATCATGTCCACCATTTCTTTTAGAGTATCGACGTTTGGCATTTTCACATAGCCGTTTTTGTCAGCATCCGGATGGGTTGGATTGTAAACCAATTTGAATGGTTCCTGATCTTCCTGGATTCCGACAGCCTTGACGCCGTTCAAGCCTGAATTATTAGAGCCGTTCATTGCATTGTCCAGCGAGTCTGCAAATGAAGGCTTATTAGTAGAAAGAATAACCTCTTTGCGGCGATATGGAACAGCTTCACCGTTTTGAACACTTGCTCTTGTTGTTTCGGCATTCGCAATATTGGAGGAAACAACGTCCATACGCAGACGCTGTGCAGTAAGTGCAGAAGCACTAATATCAAAACTGTTACTGATTCTCATCGATTACGCTCCTCCTCCTTGAATTGCGGTACGCATCATTTTGATCTGATGGTTAATCTGTTCGATATAAGTATTGTAACGAAGCTGGTTCTCAGCGAGATCGGACATCTCTACATCGATGTCGACATTGTTGAGGTTATTGTTCATTACCGTTCCTTTATCTGTCACAATCGTAGGCTGTGGGACGCTGCCTGGCGCACTTCCGATTTGGAAATGACGCGGGTTAGTGGTGATGCCGCTGAATGAGCTGCCGCCATCATCCATCTGGGACTGTAGCACGTTTTCAAATGAGACCTCAGAACGTTTGAAGTAGGGTGTGTCTGCATTGGCGATATTGTTTGTAATGACCTGTTGTCTGAGATTAGCTGCGCTTATGGCACCTTCTAATCGACGAAACCCCGCATCATTAAGCAAATTCACTTACGTCACTCCTTTCAACTCAATATATTAAAACATGGAATGTAAGTTCCATTTTTTTCTTTTCATTCGATCATTCGACAAACATTGCGGAATTTTGTTGTTTCGACTCATTCTGCGTCGTTTTTCCTAAAAAACTGATACCATAAGTTTCCTAGAGAATTGGTCGTAAGACAATGAGAATAAAGGACTATCTTTTGACAAAAAAAATCATTTTTTGTCTTCTTTAATATAATATTTTCCAATTATTATAAATAATATGGCATTAATAGAAGATATTGTTATCAATTAATTAGGTTAAATGCTTTTATTTTACATTTATGAGTAATTTAGAGGATGGAAATTCTGGAAATAAGTAATCAATTTAAGTAGGCGTTTTGGTGCAGATAATTGTAAAATCATTTATTTTTCAATGTAGTTGTAATGTTTTACGCCCTAAATCCTAGTTCGGATTACTTATTACAGATGGAGTTAAAATAAATTTGTCACTAAATCTACTAATTTATTCCATATTATCGACTTTTTCAAACAAGTTTGAGCTAGTGGTTCGTTCTTTAGCTCTGCTTGCATATTTACGCAAACGCAATTATCATACCTTAACTTTCTTAAAAAATCTATATCAATTTATATTGTTTCGGAAAAGAGCAGATTCCATTTTATATCGGATTACTGTATCTCTTATTATAGATCAATTTCTTATATTAATAATACATTTTTCATACTTACGAAAACATAGGAAAAAGGCGGGGAACTGACGAATCAGACACCCCACCTTTTTCCTAAAATCATACCTATGATTTTGTAGCCTATTCCTACTCTTCTCCAAACAAGGCATTGTCGCCTTTTATAAAATATACTGGCTGAGATCGCGGTCCTGTGCAATATCCTTCAGCTTTTCCTGAACGTATTGAGGCGTGATCACAAACGTATCCAGTGTAAGCTCAGGTGCTTCAAACGAGATATCCTCCAGCAGCTTCTCCATGATCGTATGGAGGCGACGTGCACCGATATTCTCTGTATTCTGATTGACTGTTGCTGCAATGCTAGCGATCTCACGAATAGCCTCATCCGAAAACTCCAGCTCAATGTCCTCTGCACGCAATAAATAAGCATATTGATGCGTAAGCGCATTTTGCGGTTCTTTCAAAATGCTAATAAAGTCCTCCATCGTCAAGCTTTCCAGCTCCACCCGAATCGGGAAACGTCCCTGTAGCTCGGGAATCAGATCAGATGGCTTAGACGTATGGAATGCACCTGCGGCAATGAACAAAATGTAGTCTGTTTTTACCGGACCATACTTGGTCATCACGGTAGAGCCTTCAACGATAGGCAAAATATCACGCTGTACACCCTCACGCGATACATCTGGACCCGAAGTGCTGCGACCGGAACCGGCTACTTTATCAATTTCATCGATAAAGATAATTCCGGTCTGTTCTGCACGACGCAACGACTCCTGATTCACATCGTCCATATCGAGTAATTTATTCGCTTCCTGCTGAGTTAACACTTTACGTGCTTCCTTGATTGGAAGCTTGCGCTTCTTCATCCGCTTCGGCAACAGATTGCCCAGCATCTCCTGCATATTCATGCCCATCTGATCATTGCCCTGTCCCATGAACATATCCATCATGTTTGGCGTGGCATCCTCAACCTCAACCTCGATGATATCCTCTTCAAGCTTACCGGACAAAAGCTCAAATCGAACCTGTCTGCGCTTCTCATGAATCGATTGCTCCTCATAATGATCAGAAGCAGGCTCCTCGTTAGCGCTGTTATTATTGGCAGCACCGCCAAACAGCATTTCAAATGGATTGCGCTGATTTTTCGACTTGAATGTAGATGGGACCAGAATGTTTACGATTCGCTCATTTGCCGCTTCTTCCGCTTTGTCCTTCACCGCTTCGGTACGTTCTGCTTTAACAACACGAATCGCTGTCTCTACGAGATCACGCACCATCGATTCTACATCACGACCGACATAACCGACCTCTGTAAACTTGGTTGCCTCTACCTTTACAAAAGGAGCATGAACCAGCTTTGCCAGACGACGGGCAATTTCCGTCTTACCCACACCCGTAGGCCCGATCATCAAAATATTTTTCGGGATGATCTCGTCCTGAATATCCTCCTGAAGCAGACTTCGACGGTAACGATTACGAAGTGCCACGGCTACTGACTTTTTAGCTTGCTTTTGACCAACAATATATTTGTCCAATTCTGCTACAATCTGTCTTGGTGTTAATGCGTGGGCATCTTTATTCATCTTCTGTCCCTCCATCCTAAATTCAGAAACAAAAACCGGTGTGATACCGCCCCTGCAAGTGGAGTACGGACCGCACCGGCCAGGCTCACAATTCTTCTACAATGATGTTATCGTTCGTATACACACAAATCTCTGCAGCAATCTGTAGGGAGGACTGCACAATATCGCGTGCCTCCAGATCTTTACCATGACGCTTGAGCGCTCGTGCAGCAGATAGAGCAAAATTACCACCCGAACCGATCGCAATCACATCATCATCAGGTTCGATAATCTCTCCACCACCGGAGATCAGTAGCATTCCGGTTTTATCCATAACAATCAGCAACGCTTCAAGCTTGCGAAGAATACGATCTGAACGCCACTCTTTGGCAAGCTCGACGGCTGCACGCTGCAAGTTACCATGATGCTCTTCCAGCTTCGCTTCGAATTTCTCAAACAGCGTGATCGCATCAGCAACCGAGCCGGCAAATCCAGCCAGTACCTGACCACGATACAGACGACGGATTTTTTTGGCGTGTTGCTTCATAATTACATTTTGCCCAAAGGTTACCTGACCGTCACCAGCAATTGCGGCTTTACCATTGTGGCGTACGGCACAGATTGTTGTTGCGTGAAATGAAAGCTCCATCTAAATTCCCTCCTGTTCGTCGTCTCTGAGCATTACGGATGACAGGGCAATTGGTTCCATTATTAAATCCATGTAAACAAATGAGCTGATCTAACAGGACGTTAATCCCCATTTAATCCAAAAATGAATATTTATCTTCTATTAAAATAGCGTTATCGCCGTGTATACAATGAAGCCGTAGTGACAGCATAACGATGAAACTCGGATAAAATAATGGAATATCAAGATTGCCTGCTATTCTATCTGTCTTCCGCACCGTTTGCTTTGTAATCCGCTATGCTACTTCATGCTTACCCGTATTGCTATTTATTATTCAGCAGTCGGAGCAGATACGACTGGCTCTGCTTCGGGCAACTCAAAAAAGGCACGAATACTATCCAGCGCTTGCTGTGCCAGCATTTCGTTCTTTTCCTTTTTATTACGGATTTTCTTTTCTGGTTTTGGCAATAGACCGAAGTTCGCATTCATCGGCTGGAAGTGCTCTGGATCGGCCTGGGTAATGTAATGCGCCATACTGCCCAGCGTGCTCGCCTGCGGCAACACCAGCAGTTCTTCACCTTTCGCAAGGCGCGCTGCATTTAAGCCTGCAATCAAACCGGAAGCTGCAGACTCTACATAGCCTTCCACACCTGTCATTTGACCAGCAAAAAAGACATTTGGATTCTTCTTCAACTGATACGTTGGCTCCAGCAAACGTGGTGAATTAATAAATGTATTACGGTGCATTACACCAAAACGTACAAATTCAGCATTTTCCAGACCTGGAATCATCGAGAATACACGGCGTTGCTCGCCCCATTTCAGGTGAGTTTGGAAGCCAACCATATTGTACAATGTACCGGCAGCATTATCCTGACGCAATTGTACAACTGCAAATGGCAGTTCACCTGTATGTGGATTGACCAGACCAACTGGCTTCATCGGACCAAACAAAGCCGTCTGTTTTCCGCGTTTCATCATAATTTCGATAGGCATACAGCCTTCAAAATAGATTTCCTTTTCAAACTCCTTCAATTGAGCGGTCTCTGCTCCAACCAGCGCATCATAAAAGGCATTGAATTCCTCTTCGTTCATCGGGCAGTTCAGATATGCTGCCTCGCCTTTATCATAACGAGAAGCCAGATAGACTTTGCTCATATCGATAGAATCTTTTTCGATGATCGGTGCTGCTGCATCATAGAAATAGAAATACTCTTCACCGAGCAGCTCTTGAATTTGCTTCGATAGTGCTGGGGATGTTAATGGACCTGTAGCAATAACGACGATACCATCCTTTGGCAACTCCTGCACTTCTTCATTTAATACGGTTACAAGTGGATGATTGTGTAATGTAGACGTAATCTCACCTGAGAAACCGTCACGGTCAACGGCAAGCGCTCCACCTGCTGGAACTGCATGACGATCTGCTGCTCCCAGAACAAGCGAGTTCAGCATCCGCATTTCTTCCTTCATAACACCTACTGCATTAGCCAGCGTATTAGAACGCAGCGAGTTACTGCACACAAGCTCGGCAAATTGGTTCGTATGGTGTGCCGGTGTTTTTACAACCGGACGCATTTCATATAACTGTACAGGTACTCCCTGACTGGCAATTTGCCATGCGGCTTCGCTGCCTGCAAGGCCTGCTCCAATAACGGTTACCTTTTGAATCTCTGACACGATGAAAAACCCCCTGAATATCTTACCCTTGATAATGAGTGAAAAACAGCACGACTTGTATCCAGAGAATGCTCTGAATACAAGTCAGTCGTTGTGCTGCATTTGTCGTATTTATATTATACGTGAAATGATATGGAAATTCTAATCGAGCTCTAACGCTTCTTCATTTTCATTTTCCTCAACCATTTCCGTATGGTCACAGCTTGTACATTGCAATTTAACGCCCTGTTTATTACGTTTTTCGACCATCATCGAATTACATACCGGACAAGGCTTCGGCGATGGACGATCCCATGATACAAAGTCACATTCTGGATAACGATTACAGCCGTAGAATACGCGTCCTTTTTTACTGCGACGTTCCACCACATCACCTTCATGACAGGTCGGACATTTCACACCGATATCCTTGATGATTGGTTTTGTATTACGGCAATCCGGGAAGCCGGAGCATGCGAGGAACTTGCCGAAACGTCCCAGCTTGTACACCATATGACGCCCACATTTATCGCAAATCTCATCAGATACTTCGTCTTCGATCTCGATTTCCTTCATTTCCTCTTCGGCAACTTCGAGACGTTTTTCGAATGATTCATAAAATTCGTTCAGTACATGTACCCAGTCTTCCTGACCCTCGCCTACATGGTCAAGATCCTGTTCCATATGAGCGGTGAACTCTACATTCAGAATCTCAGGGAAAAACTCTTCCATTTGCTGAATAACAAGCTCGCCCAGCTCCGTAGGCATGAACTTCTTCTCTTCGATCGCTACGTAGCCACGCTTCTGGATCGTCTCCAGTGTTGGCGCATACGTACTTGGGCGACCGATACCGAGTTCCTCCAGCGTTTTAACAAGACGTGCCTCAGTGTAGCGTGGCGGTGGCTGTGTGAAATGCTGTTTCGGCTCGATATGCTCAGGTGTCGGCTTGTCGCCCTTCGCCATTGGCGGCAGGAACTTCTCGCCTTCTTCCTTGCCATCATCATTGCCTTCCACATATACCTTCATAAAGCCCTGGAAACGAACCTTGGAACCAACTGCACGGAAAGTCGCTGGTCCAGCTCCAATATCGACAGACATCGTATCCAGTACAGCAGAAGCCATTTGACTTGCAGCAAAGCGTTCCCATACGAGCTTGTACAAGCGGAACTGATCACGACTCATATATTCTTTTACCGATTCGGGATCACGACTGGCGGAGGTTGGACGAATCGCTTCGTGCGCATCCTGTGCGTTAGCGTTCTTTTTCGTATATTGACGTGGCTCTTCCGGAATATAATCATTGCCGTATTTGCCTGTAATATACTCACGAATCTCTTCCTGTGCAGAAGCTGCGATTCGCGTGGAGTCTGTACGCATGTAGGTGATCAGACCGACCGTACCTTCTTTGCCCAGATCAATACCTTCATATAATTGCTGTGCTACGGACATCGTTTTGGCTGCACGGAAGTTCAGCTTACGCGCAGCTTCCTGTTGCAAAGAAGATGTAGTAAACGGAGCTGCCGGATGACGCAGTCGTTCGCGCTCCTTAATCTCGTTCACTTCAAAGGTCGCATCCGCAATCGCTGCCAGTATTTCATTCACATCCTGCTCACTATGCAGCTCCTTCTTCTCACCATTCAACTGATGGAACTTCGCTTCAAAGGTCGTGTCATTAATCGTGAGCCGAGCTGTAATGCTCCAGTATTCTTCAGGCGTGAACTCTGAAATCTCATTTTCACGATCGATAATAATTTTGACGGCTACCGATTGTACCCGACCAGCAGATAATCCCTTTTTGACTTTCTTCCATAATAGGGGGCTAATTTTGTAACCAACGAGGCGATCGAGTATACGACGTGCCTGCTGGGCATTGACCAGATCCATATTGATTTGACGCGGAGTTTTGAATGCGTCTTTGACGGCTTGCTTTGTAATTTCATTAAATACCACCCGGCATGCTTCGCCTTCATTTACATCCAGCGCATGCGCTAAATGCCAGGCAATCGCTTCACCCTCACGATCCGGGTCAGCCGCGAGATAGACTTTTTTCACTTTTTTTCGTGCATCTTTTAATTCTTTCAGAACAGAACCTTTACCACGGATGGTAATGTATTTGGGATCAAAGTCGTTTTCAATATCGACTCCAATCTGGCTTTTTGGCAAATCGCGGACATGGCCCATAGAAGCTTTGACAATAAATTTGCTGCCAAGATACTTGCCGATCGTTTTCGCTTTTGCCGGTGATTCCACAATAACGAGTGAATCTGCCACAGGTTTGTCCCCCTTTCCGTTATTCTATCTATAATTTGAATTATATTAAGGTATACATAGCGCCAGAGCGCTGACTGATCTGTTTTTTTATGATTAAAGATAACAGAACAGTATGCAAAAGTCCAAAATCAAAATTCGATTTCGTATGAATTTCGTCGATGGTTGCATCGCCCTGCTCCAATATAAGGTATATCGTCTTTTCCTGTTCTGTCAAATGAGAAATATTTGCGGGGTCTTCAGATTGCGGATGATTTGCGCTTTTAGCTATTCCATTATCTTCCTGTTGCACGTACGTTTTATCACACAAATCCTGTAATCTTGAATCATATTCATTTAGAATATCATCTGCACAGGTCACCATAATCGCTCCCTGCTTGAGCAGTGATAATGTACCTTTGCTTTTCGGTGATGTGATCGGTCCGGGAACTGCAAATACGTCCCGATTACTCTCCATCGCAAAATCCGCAGTAATGAGTGAGCCACTGCGTTCATCGGCCTCAACGACAATCGAGCCATGTGATAAACCAGCAATAATTCGATTGCGCTGTGGAAATGTGCCCGGAGAAGGACTTGTTCCAAGTGGATACTCCGAGACGATCAATCCGGACTCACGAATACGTTCATAGAGTAAACGATTTTCCGGTGGATAGATCACATCGACTCCGGTACCAAGCACAGCAATCGTTTGTCCATCTGCCTGTAAGGTAGCTTCATGACATGCACTATCAATTCCACGCGCCAGTCCACTAACTACCGTTATTCCTCGATCAGTTAATCCCTGCACTAGCAATTGTGCAACGCGTCGACCATAAGCTGTTGGGACACGCGTACCGACCATGCCGATACAGAAGGAATGCAGTAGCTCCTGTCGACCACGTACGTATAATACCCAGGGTGGCTGAGCAATTTCCTTCATTAATAATGGGTATGTATCGTCCATGATCGTAATGATCTCAATGCCCAGACGGGCATAACGCGATAACTTCTCGGTGATGACCGATTCGCTTAATTCAGACGGCAATGTTTGTGCCACTTTTTCGGGCATGCCCAAGCTACGCCAGCGTCCGGCACTCCAGGCCGGCAGTTCGCGCAGGTCTACATGCTGTTGTAGTATACCATAGATCCGTTTCCAGCCAATACCTGCAGCCTCATGCAGGCCTATTAACACATCGCGCTCATCCATCATATTCCATTTCCTCCAAATAGGAGTGAGATGAGATCACCTACTCCATTTAATCGTAAGTTGTATTATATTGCAAGCGTTTACTCAGTTAGCTCGATATACCTATAGGCCACATTTGCAGCTAAACGCAAAAAAGCAACCTTCTCTGCCCAATGGCTTCAAAGGTTGCTTACCTTGCATGAATGATCATGAATTCCGTATATTCTGCTTCATCTATTATAGATGAGGACAGCACAGAAAGTCTATCCCGATTCGAGACAGACCTTCTGTATATTTATACAATCGCACGTTATGCTTGATTGTGATCACACTTAGTGTGTGGTGCACTCGCTCAGCAAACCGCGCTCTTCCAATACTTCAACCAGCGTAGAGCCCATTTCGGACGGTGTTGGAGCGACTTTGATACCGCAAGATTCCAGCTTCGCGATCTTCTCTGCTGCTGTACCTTTACCACCGGAAATAATCGCACCCGCATGACCCATACGTTTACCTGGAGGCGCTGTTGCACCACCGATAAAACCAACAACTGGCTTGGTCATGTTTGCTTGAATCCATTCTGCTGCTTCTTCCTCAGCCGTACCACCGATTTCACCGATCATGATCACGGCACGCGTGTTCGGATCTTCGTTGAACAGTTTCAGAATATCGATAAATTCAGAGCCTTTAACAGGGTCTCCACCGATACCAACCGCAGACGATTGACCAATGCCACGAGTGGACAACTGGTGAACCGCTTCGTATGTGAGTGTACCACTACGGGATACAACGCCAACATAGCCTGGTTTGTGGATATAGCCTGGCATAATACCGATTTTACATTCGCCTGGTGTGATAACACCCGGGCAGTTTGGTCCGATCAGGACGGTTTTTTTGCCTTCCATGTAACGGGATACTTTGACCATATCCAGTACTGGAATGCCTTCTGTAATACAGATAACGAGATCAAGCTCCGCGTCCACTGCTTCCATGATGGAGTCAGCCGCAAATGCAGGTGGAACGTAGATGACGCTCGCTGTTGCACCCGTTTTCTCCTTCGCTTCAATTACAGTATTGAATACTGGCAGGCTTACATTCTCGCCGTTTTCCAGTGTAATTTCAACGTTGGTACCGCCTTTGCCTGGTGTTACGCCGCCTACCATCTGGGTGCCGTAATCAAGCGCGCCCTTGGTGTGGAACAGCCCCGTAGCACCGGTAATGCCCTGAGTGATAACTTTTGTATGCTTATCTACCAGAATACTCATTGTCCAGTCACAGCTCCTATCACTTAAATTGGGTTCGGATGTTATACGAGTGCAACGATCTTCTGTGCACCGTCAGCCATGGAATCAGCAGCAACGATATTCAGACCGGATTCAGCCAGAATCTGCTTACCGAGATCAACGTTTGTACCTTCCAAACGTACGACCAACGGACGGCTCAGACCTACTTGCTTCGCCGCTTCCACTACACCGTTAGCGATAACATCACAGCGCATGATGCCACCGAATATATTGATAAAGATTCCTTTTACGTTCTCATCCGACAGAATGATTTTGAACGCTTCGGTAACCTTCTCAGTCGTCGCACCGCCCCCTACATCAAGGAAGTTGGCCGGTTCGCCGCCGTAGTATTTGATAATATCCATCGTTGCCATAGCCAGACCTGCACCGTTAACCATACAACCGATGTTGCCATCAAGTGCGATATAGCTAAGGTCGAATTTGGAAGCTTCGATTTCTTTTTCGTTTTCTTCTGCAAGGTCACGCAGTTCCAGAATTTCCGGATGGCGGAACAATGCGTTGGAGTCAAAGTTTAGCTTCGCATCAAGTGCCATGACTTGACCATCGCCTGTTACAACAAGCGGATTGATCTCAGCAATTGAGCAATCTTTGTCTACAAATGCAGTGTACAAGGACACCATAAATTGAGCTGCTTTGTTCACCAGCTTGGTTGGGATATTGATAGCATACGCAAGCTTACGCGCCTGGAATGGCTGCAAGCCTACAGCAGGGTCGATTGCTTCGCGGAAGATTTTTTCCGGCGTTTTCTCCGCCACTTCCTCGATCTCGGTACCGCCTTCTTCGGAAGCCATCATAACGACACGTCCAGTAGCACGGTCGATAACGACACCTATGTAATATTCTTTTTGAATATCACAGCCCTGTTCGATGAGTAGACGCTTGATTTCCTTGCCTTCAGGGCCGGTCTGATGCGTTACAAGCACCTTGCCGAGCAGTTCCTGTGCATAGGTGCGCACTTCTTCAATGCTCTTGGCTACTTTGACGCCGCCTGCTTTACCGCGACCGCCGGCATGAATCTGTGCCTTAACAACACATACCGGGCTTCCGAGCGATTCAGCCGCTGCTACAGCTTCTTCAACTGTAAAAGCAACCTTTCCCTCGGGTACTGCCACACCATACTCTTTAAGCACTTGTTTTCCCTGATATTCATGGATATTCATCTGGTAAATCCTCCTATCGGCATGAATGCATTCCGGCAATATTGCCCGGCAAATCAACAACCTTTGCTATTGTACCATGTTTTTAAAACGCTTTCCTTAAAAATTTTACCATTTTAATCCACGCAATAGCCAAAATTAAACAGCAGTCGGTTGTCCTCCTAATTGGACAATTCACTCTGCCGTTTCTCGTTCTGACCATGTGCGCCTACAGGGCAGTAGGCCTATAGCTAATATACCATGTATACGTTAACAAAGTAAAAAAATAAATCCCCATTCGCGTTAAACGCCAATGGGGACGATGCTTGACAGACCCTGCGCAGGGTTCGATATTGTTGGATAAATAATAAGATACAGAAGCGGATTATTTGCCGTTGCTGCTTACATTCACTTCGTGTACCGTTTTGAGCAAATGGCGGAATTCAACCAGCAGCTCATCGAGCTTGTCCAGATTCATGCACGTCTTGGTGCGAATATCATCAGGAATCGATACTGCCTGCTCCTGCAATTTCCAGCCCGCGTCGGTCAGCGTAATATGAACCTTACGCTCATCCTCAGTTGAACGCTTACGGATAATCAGACCTGCCGCTTCCAGACGCTTCAGTAGTGGCGTCAGGGTGCCGGAGTCCAGATAGAGCGCATTACCCAGTTCTTTTACTGTACATTCATGATGCTCCCAGAGCACCAGCATAACCAGATACTGCGAATATGTGAGTCCAAGTTGTTCCAGCAATGGCTGGTACATTTTGGTCATTTCACGCGAAGATGCATAGATGGCAAAACAAAGCTGATTTTCAAGCTTTAATTGCGGATGGGAATATTCCTGTGAAGTATCCATAAATGTGATCACCTGCTTTTACGATAAATTTGTTGGTACAAGATTTATTCAAAATCATGCGGAAAATGAACATGCATGTAGCTTGAAAGGCGGGAACATCATGCAGGTATATCAGCATATCTTCCTCACCTGATCGGATCGATCAACAATATCAGGTAGAAGACATACACGGTCTCTTGCTCTCCTTTATCTCCGACGGCTCGAACATAATTACGAGAGGTTCCGTTTTCTAATACATGAACGGATGAGAATACATGATGCTTAGTGGACATTGTATCATAAAATCAATTGTTTGACATTAATATAATAATAACAATTTTACTTTTTTCATTAATTGTGATAAATTATATTTTGTCAAATTTAATTTATGAAAAGGTGGTTCTATATTATGCTGAATATTCAACAAAAAATGTACGAAACTTCTGTAAAAGCCGTTGGTGGTCGTAGTGGCTACATCGAGTCCTCCAGCCCGGAACTCCGCCTTGATATCGCTACTCCTAAAGAAATGGGCGGTGCTGGTGGTGCCGGTACAAATCCAGAGCAATTGTTTGCAGCAGGCTACTCTGCTTGCTTTGATAGCGCACTGAATCTGGTTGCTCGTATGCAAAAAGTAAAACACGAAGGTACAGAAGTAACAGGTACAGTAAGCTTTGGTAAAGCGGAAGACGGCGGTTTTGCGCTGGCTGTGAAGCTCGATGTGCTCGTTAAAGGTGTAGAGCGCGAAACAGCAGAACAGCTTGTAAAAGCAGCTCATGATGTATGTCCATATTCCCGTGCAACACGCGGCAATATCGCTGTTGAACTGAACGTGCTGTAAGCAAACAATCGACAAGGCATGTATGGGATAGTCTGCTTCTGCTGACGCAGACCTGAACAGTCATCATGCTGCCATCATATATTTTCTTTAAACATCAAACATCTTTTATCAAAAAGCGCCCTGGTAGCAGTTGGATCAGGACGCTTTTTCTGTTTCCGACTATAGTACTTTTCCCGGCTGGAATAACGATACATACTCTGATGATAAGTTGCATCATTGTCTTATTGTGGTTTCATTAATGTAAGCATTGTGTCAAAATTTGCTCTGCCGTTTATGTATGTTATGATGTTGTAAGTCACATCAAGGCTTGCATCCATTTTCAGTAAATGCATATGTTATTCACAGGAGGTCAATCATGACAAAATTAAAAATCACTACACTGCTGCTCGCACTGACCGTAGTCGCAGCAACAGGCTGCTCGAACAGCAGCAACACTACACCAACTAATTCCGGAACAGCAACGACAAGTGAGCAAAGTGGCGAAAGCACGGATATGACCACACCGGAAAGCTCTACTACAGGCAGCACGGAGTCAACAACAGACACTACAGAGTCCACTAGCAGTACAGAAGGTGCAACATCTTCTACAGACAAGGATTCAAGCTCTTCCGCAACAGCAAACAGTGATCTGACAACAAAAAAGGTCGCTGCTGCGATTGAAAAACAAGGAATCAAGCTGACTTCGAAACCAGAAGAAGGCTGGACATTAAACAATGTGAAGCCAGATCGTTATGTAACTGGCACGGACCCAAAAGAAGCAGAACCGGTATCGATCTATGTATTCAAATCCAAGGAAGACCTGCAAACAGGTCTGAAGGATCTGGAAAAGCAAGTTAACGGTGTTCCTTTCCGTAAAACTGAATATACTAATGGCAATGTACTGGTCATCTACTGGTTCGAGCCTGCACTGAACAAAGGTAGCACAGAAAAAGGCATGCTGGATGCGAAAATCGCTAAAGCTGTAGAGAGCCTGTAATCTGTAATACGATAGTTATTATCGTTTATACCATTTGTTTAGCGGTTCATTAAAGCTAGTTTGCGTACAAGCTCTAGCAACAATGGCAATAAATAAGCCTGTGAGCTATAGACCTTCTCCATAGAGAGGCTATAGCTTCGCAGGCTTATTTTGTATAGTGCTGACACGATCTATGGGCAGAAACACCATCTCTTTATCAGACTATATTTTGATAACTAAAGAGTCGCAATGAATTTTGCGATATTAAAGTTTTGATTCCATGTATAAAGTATTATGTTCTATCCTACTCTGCTAATCTAACCGCTTGAAGCGGTCAATCCGCTTCGCAATACTTCCATTCGTCCTCTGGCATCTCATATTCATCCGAAGAGAAGCGTTGTTCCTGAAATGGGTCAGCAATATTGTGAAAGCCATGATCTTCCCAGAAGCCGCGACGATCCGTTTTCATAAATTCAATGCCCCGCAGCCATTTGGCACTTTTCCAAAAATATAGCTGCGGTACAACCATTCGTAACGGCCATCCATGCTTGGCTGTGAGCGGCTTGCCATCATAATTCCAGGCCAGCAGTACATCATCTGCCAGCAACGCATCCAGCGGCAGATTGGTCTCATAGTCAGGATCGGCATGCAGCATCACATAACGCGCCTCTGGCTTAACCTTGAGCTGCTGCATCAGATCAGCAAAGCGCACGCCTTCCCAGGCTGTATCGAATTTGGACCAGCGTGTCACACAGTGTATATCACTTACGGTGTTGGTCACTGGTAAAGCCTGTAGCTGCTCCATCGTAAATACGCGCTCTTCCTCCACCTCACCAAACACACGCAGATTCCACGAGGATAGATCATATTCCGGTACTTTGCCATAATGTAAAATGGGAAAGCTGTCGGTCAGCGTCTGCCCCGGCGGCAAGCGATGCTGTAGCTCGTTCCCTAGCTCTGGTTGCTGGGGCACGCGCGCTTTTTTTAGACGATCTGCTTTATCGGACACTTTCATCCCTCCCGCTAAACTTCATTTTATTCTAGCCATTTATAAGTGTATTCCATCCATGAGCCTATGGAAGTAAATTAAACTGGCGATACCTATCATGATACCATGTTATCCAGTTATTTTATTCAAACGAGCGAATGATAAAACATGCGGGTGAATGATGCAGCATGCTAATTTCTTGATACCAGCCCTACGATCATTGTCATATGATTCGATTCAGTAGCCTCTTTCATCAGTCTCATTCATGACGGAGCTCCAGCTCTGCAAGCACAGGATAATGATCCGACGGATATTTTCCTGTAAACTCGCGCCGATCTATCCATGCACTTCGCACTTGCCACTTCGACTCCACAAAAATATAATCGATCGGTTCGCCTTCTACGCCACCCTCAAAATCATGGAATGTGCGTCCATACTCACCTTCCAACCGATCATAGACATCCTGCAACAGTGGCAATTCTCCCTCATTTGGTAATTGCCCGCGCAAATATTGCAGCGGCGGCTCCGAGGGTGCACCATTCATATCACCCATTAATATACCTGCACTATCCGGTTCAGCAGCAGCATGCTGCTTCATTACGGCTACAACAAGCCTGGCTCCTTCCATCCGTGCTTGCTCGCCAATATGATCAAAATGCACATTATATACACGAATCAATGCTTTACTTTGCCGATGCCGAAACCATCCCCATGTGCAAATTCTCGGATAATCACTATCCCAGCCAAGTGAACCAGCAATCTCTGGCGTTTCAGATAACCAGAACTGTCCTTGCTTCCATAGCTCTAGCTCCTCCGGACGATAAAAAATAGCACAATGCTCATCCTCGCTATCACCACGTCGTCCTTCACCGATCCACGCATATCCTGCAAGCTGGGGCTGTAGATCATCCAACATGACG
The DNA here is from genome assembly GCA_039595515.1 of Paenibacillus sp. Taxonomy (GTDB): domain Bacteria; phylum Bacillota; class Bacilli; order Paenibacillales; family Paenibacillaceae; genus Saccharibacillus. Next base: position 29,880 of record JBCNLJ010000052.1, read on the forward strand.
CGATAAGCCTCCTGCACACCGACAATAGCGGGCGCCTGATCCATGATCGTTTGCGCTACCCACGGTGCACGCTGTGCCCATTCATTCCCTTCATCATAAGCGGTATACGTACGCAAATTGAATGTCATTGCTTTTAATATCGTAGACGGTAGTTGATTTTCATTATCAATCATATTCATGCTCCATCCCTTTCCTTATGTAGACTACAGATGATCTTCGCTATACTCCAGTGTATCACTCCATATCGCAGTGTTGTTCTATTATTTGATGAATACAAGGTAAAGACAAGCAAGCCAAAAAGGAGCAGTCGCTTATGAACTGTTCCTTTGTTTGTTTTATGGTTCTCTAGCATCCGTCGTCCATAAGGGCAATTCAATAGTAAACGTGAACCATTTGCCCAGATGATTGAAATTCAGCTCACCGCCATGCAGCTCGATAATACTTCTAGCGATAGATAATCCGAGCCCTGTACCCGATTGCAGTCCACGGTCATGACGAGACTGATCCACCTTGTAAAAGCGTTCAAACAGCCGCTCCTCCTGCTCCTTCGTAAGCGGTATACCTTCGTTAGCAATTTCGATGATCACTCGTTCTTCGCTGTGCTTCATAACAAGCTGTATCGTGCCGGGAGTGAGCGAATAACGAAGAGCATTGCTGAGTAAATTGTCGATGGTGCGTGCAATCTTTTCACTGTCCACTTGAGTATAGATCGAGGTGTTGACTATTTTTTTGACGACCGTGATGCCCATCTCGCGTGCAATCGGTTCAAACTCGTAATAAAGCTGGTTGACCATTTGCGTCATATCAATCGTATCCAGTTGAAGCTTGGCTTCCTTCCAGGCGAGACGAGTATATTCAAACAGATCCTCCAGCATCTTTTTCAGATGTATCGCTTTACTGTAGGCATTTTGCACAAACCGCTGATACTCCTCTTCATTACGGAAGGAGCGGCTTTGCAGCAATTCAATATAGCCGATAATACTGGTGAGCGGTGTGCGCAAATCATGGGAAATACCGTTAATCAGCTCCATTTTGCTATTTTCAATCTCGCGTTCCTGTGTGATTTTTTGCTGAAGCTGCTCTGCCATCGTGTTCACACTATGAATGACCCGCCCTAGCTCATCCTCACGCCGGGTTACAATTCGATGCTCCATATTGCCCTGAGCGATCATCGCCAATCCTTTTTCCAGATCAATCAGATCAGACACAATCCTCCGCGTCATCATATAAAATATAGCTACAAAAATACACGTAAATAGAAGCACAAGAAAAACACCATAATAGGGTGCTGTGCTTTTCAATTGCGGTATGACCATACTCAGCAAATACGTAATGTAAAACGTCAGAAAAACGATCCCATACGTGAGCACAAAGCTGATGATACAGCTAAGTAACATCCCCCACTGAATACTCCGTCTGATCTTCACAGGCAAGCGCACCTTATTCCACTTTATAACCAACACCCCAAACGGTTTTAATATATTGTGGTTCTTTGGAAGACTGCTCGATCTTTTCACGCAGGTTGCGAATATGCACCATAACTGTATTATCCGAATAGCCGGCCGCTTCATCCCATACCCGTTCATAAATTTGCGCCGGACTGAATACCTGTCCCGGATGACTGGCAAGCAGCTCTAAAATTGAAAACTCGCGCGGTGTGAGCGATACAGGCGTTTTTTGTACGGTAACGATATGCTTTTGCTTATCGACGATCAAATCCCTTACTTCGATCAGAGCAGTGGGTGTATCCTTGCCCCGCAGCGATTGCCTGCGTAGCTGCGCCTTGACCCGGGCAAGTAACTCCAGCGGATTGAACGGTTTGCCGATATAATCATCAGCGCCTGTCGTTAAGCCTGTAATTTTATCAATATCGTCTTCCTTCGCGGATAGCATAATAATCGGTACATCGGAGATGTCGCGGATCTTCATGCAGGCGCGCATGCCATCCATACGCGGCATCATCACATCGAGAATGACCAGATCAATCGCGGTGCTTGCCGTTTTCTCCACTGCCTCTATTCCATCCGCTGCTTCGATTACGGTATAGCCCTCATTACGCAAATAAATATGGATAACGTCCCTGATCTCGGAATCGTCATCAACAACGAGAATGGTGGTCATAGGTAACGGTCACTCTTTCTGTAGGTTGATAAATACGTATGATTCTATGAGTCATTCTTCTTCCGACAAATATACACGAAGGCTGGCGGTACATTCATAGGCACAAACCGTATCGCTTCAATCACAAAAGTATCAGCGAGCATCGTTTTCATCTGAAGGGAATACTGATAAGTGATGAACAACCCACCCGGCTTGAGCGCTTGTACGACCTGATCAAGCAATGCCTGGCGTGTTGACGCACTAAAATTAAAAAAAGGCAGACCGCTCACGATACCATCCAGCTCCGCAATCCCTTGTTCGCTCATCTTTTCATTCAAATGACGTGCGTTAGCGTAGCAGGGAAATTGTGGGTATTGTTTTCTTATATATTCTCTCATTTGCCTGTCCATTTCAAACAATATAACATCGACGTGATCGCCAGCATGAGCTTGAAGAAAGCGTGTAATGGCCCCTGTTCCTGAACCAAGCTCAGCGACTGCACGTACATGATCCCATTCAATAGGCTTGACCATTTGCTTAGCCAGAAAGCTCGAGCTTGGTATCATACTGCCCACTCTCTTCGGATCACCAAAAAAACGATGTAAAAACATAAAGCCTTCTCGCATACTCATTACGATTTCCTCCATTACTGCATAAACTTAAAATAAATAGGCGCCAACATAATGACCGATGATGAAAAAGACTCCTGTCCAGAGCAGCGCACTACTATAAGCAAGTAAGGCAAACATTCGGTAAGTCATACCATGAACGCCGGCAAATAGAGGCATCATATAGCGAACGACTGGAACGAGAAATCCAATACATACCGCTTTATGACCGAGACGTTCGAATAGCTTTTGCGCCCTGTGTATATACGGCTTTTGTTGTAAACGTGTAGAAACACGTTGATAGAAGAATTTTCCTGCCATATACGAAATGGTAATGGCGGTTACCAGACCAAGCAGCATACACGCATACGTCTCATACGGGTTCAACATACCGGTGCTGCTCAGAACGGCTCCCGTCAAAATCGTCACCTCATTAGGTACCGGAACACCAAACGGTCCAAGTGTAAATGCAAGAAAAAATGCCATATAGCCATAGCTTTCAACTAGATGAACAATGACAGTATTGACCATGTTCAACCTCCGTTCTGTTCGAAATGAAGCCTCGTTTGCTTCTGTTCCCTCATCATAAACAACAAAAATAAATATTCAGTCGCTACAAATCTAAAGAAATTCTTAAGATGGGAATAAGAATTAGTGAATCATCGCAATAGCAGCAAGTTGAAGTATAGATCGAGCATGAATGCAAAACGCTTATTCAAAATCTGTTTGAAAACTAATACTTCGGCTGCCTTTGCAGGATTACCCAGTTGCTTACCATCAGTCGATACAAATACGGCAGCACACTCTGAATAACGTGGATCGGACCAAAAACATTGACTTCAGAGCTTGCCTTGATTTCTTTCTCGGATAACTCCTCAATCGCACCTCCACTACAGCTTGCTTTAACTCTTCGATATGACGTGAAGTTGCCGCCACTCTGTATTCGCTCTGGATCAATGTTCTGACCAGCGACAATCCGAATCCTTTTGAAGCATCGGTTACATACCATACTTTAGCTTGTTGCATATTTTCCCTTTCAATAGATAATCATTGTTGTGTAAACAAGCAATTGCGACACGCCTGTCGGCACAAATTTATTATATGTCTCTCCTTCTGAATTCCTTTAACCCATTACTTCCGTCTTCTTGCCTATTATTGTCATCTGCTTAACAAAATTTATGATGGAATGAAAACGAAATATAGTTATAGGAAGAGATACGAATGCTGTAGATTTAGATGTTAACCAATCTTTCAGATCATGAAGGAAATCAAATTACGATCTGAGAGTACTAACAATGGAGCTTAAACAGGTAGCTTAAAGCTAGCTCTACTCATACGCCCAGGGTGAAGCACGTTCTCGCATATGCATTTATGTATACAAAAAAGAGACGATGCCCGAAAATGGCATCGCCTTTTTTTTGAATGAAATGATAATCGATTGGCAATATATGCTGCACATGAATCGTCTATTCTATCCCTGTAGTAGTGCCTCTGCTGCTGCCATAATCTCCCGTACAATATCGGCGGCAGGCTGCCGATCGGTGAGCAGCCTTGTTCCCTGACCTGCCCACAATGCCATATACTCCGCATTATGCTGACGGGCAGAAGCATTACGAATATCGCGTGTTAATGTATTTTGCGTAGGGAAGGATAACGGCTGAATACCGGTAGCTTCCCAGTGACGAATGAATTCATTACGAATGCCACGGGCTGGACGTCCGGAAAAGGCGTTCGTGATTACTGTGCTATCCTCTGTACTGTGCAGAAGTGCCTGCTTGTAAACATCATGTGCGCCCGACTCAGCGGAGGGGAGAAAACGTGTCCCCATCTGGATAGCCTGGGCACCAAGAGCCAGTGAGGCGATCAAGCCGCGTCCGTCCATAATCCCTCCAGCCGCTATAACAGGGATTCCTACATGATCAACGGTTTGTGGAACTAACGCCATCGTACCCACATTAGAGCCGAGCGGGTTCGTACGCGTATCGAACGTTCCCCGATGTCCACCAGCTTCACTGCCTTGAGCTACCACCGCATCACAACCACACTGCTCCGCCTGCATCGCCTCTTCTACCGTCGTTGCTGTACCGATCACCTTCATTCCGCGTGCTTTTGCCTGCTCCATATGTGTAGCGGATAATAAGCCAAAGGTTGTACTGATCACCGGCACATCCTCATCCAGCAGCACAGCAAATTGAGCTTCAAAATGATCGGGTGTACTGATCGTTTCCTGAGCGGGTGCCTGAATGCCAAGAGCCTGCTGGGCAGACTGCAATTCCACAAGCACCTCATCCCATCGATCATATTGATCATCTCCGATATGCGCAAACAGATTCACCGCAAAAGGCGCATCTGTTAATGCTTTGATCTCCTGAATAGCCTGTCGCAACTGTTCAGGATTCAAATAAGCACCGCCCAGCATACCGAGTCCGCCTGCGTTGGATACGGCAGCAACAAGTGGCGGCATATTCGCAATCCCTGCCATCGGTGCAAGCAGGATCGGATATCGGATCGAAATGAGTTTACAAAAGTCAGTGCTCCACTGCATGGACATTCATAAACCTCCTCTGTTAGGGATATAGCAACTATCTTATGCCAATGATGCATCGTCATTGTTTAACCATACGCCAGAACTATTACTTTATTCAACGTGAATAATCTGATGGTTAACGTTGTTGGATCAAGCTATCGGCTCTGCGCTCAGATCATATATAAGAAAAGCGAATCCATACGCCACCTTTGAACTTCTTTCTTTTTTGATGTAAGCGTATAAAATAAATTTCTTTTTTGTAATTGACAACTTGTATATACAGGTATAGAATCAACGAGGCAAGCCATCTTGTATATACAGGTTAGAGGGGATATCTAACTACGCTGATTTGTACAAATATAGAAATTCGGCGTCGTTCATTTCGTACAGCTTTGAAGCATTTACAGGAGGAATCATACGCATGAATATGAAGGAGTGGTGGCGCAGATCGACCGTATATCAGGTTTATCCGCGCAGTTTCAAGGACACAACAGGTAACGGAGTCGGAGATATTCGGGGGCTGACCGAAAAGCTGGATTATTTGCAGGATCTGGGTGTGGATATTATCTGGCTCCAGCCCGTTTACATTTCGCCACAAAATGATAACGGTTACGATGTTGCCGATTATCGCTCAATTGATCCGATGTATGGCACGATGGAGGATTTTGATGACCTTCTGCATGGCATTCGCCAGCGAAAGATGCGTCTGATGCTTGACATTGTGGTTAATCATTCGTCAACAGAGCATGTCTGGTTCAAGCAATCACGTCAATCCCGAAATAATCCATATCGCGATTATTATATCTGGCGTGATCCAGCACCGGGTGGTGGCGTTCCGAACAACTGGCAATCCAAATTCGGTGGCTCAGCCTGGCAATATGATGAGCAGACCGGGCAGTATTATCTAGCTCTGTTTGATCCGACACAGGCTGATCTGAACTGGGAAAATGAGCAGGTTCGTCAGGAAGCAGCAGATTTGATGCGCTTCTGGAGGGACAAGGGTGTCGATGGCTTTCGGCTCGATGTGATTAATCTAATCTCCAAGGATCAACGCTTCCCTGACGATGAAGGCGATGATCTGATCATTAGCGATGGTCGACGATTTTACACCGATGGCCCGAGGGTGCACGAGTACATTAAAGAATTGTACAACAAGGTATTTGGTCCCTACGAGCTTGTAACGGTCGGGGAAATGTCCTCGACGACGCTGGAGCACTGTATTCGGTATTCTAATCCAGATGAACGGGAATTCTCGATGACGTTTAATTTTCATCATCTTAAGGTAGATTATCCTGGAGGAAAGAAATGGGAACTCATGCCTTATGATTTTGAAGCGTTAAAAACGTTGTTGTCCCAGTGGCAATCGGGCATGTACATAGGTGGAGGCTGGAATGCATTATTTTGGAACAATCATGATCAGCCCCGCGCATTATCCCGCTTTGCCGATGATGGACGCTACCGAGCCGAGAGCGCGAAAATGCTGGCAACGACACTGCATGGTTTGCAGGGTACTCCGTACATTTTCCAGGGTGAAGAAATTGGGATGCCAAATCCGAACTGGAACGATATTACTGAATTTCGTGATGTCGAATCGAAAAATATGTACCGTATTATGATCGAGATGGGTAAAACGCCAGACGAAGCATTTGCTATTATCGCCCGTCGTTCGCGTGATAATGCGCGTACACCGATGCAATGGGATCATGGTCCAAATGCTGGCTTTACGGATGGTACGCCATGGATAAAGCTCGATGAGCGTTATCCAGAGATCAATGTGAGCTTGCAGCAGCATGATCCGAATTCGATCTTCAGTCATTACAAACGATTGATCTCCCTTCGCAAAACGGAAGATGTGCTGATTGATGGAAGTTATATTCGTCTGGATAAACAGCATCCTCAGGTCTATGCCTATGCCCGGCAAAATGATCGTGACACACTGGTCGTCATGTCCAACTTCACCGATCAACCTGCTCAATTCGCTTTACCTACCCAGTTACAGGACACAGGCTCTGACCGGGTCGAACTGCTTATTAAAAATACGGATTCTGTTCCAGTCTGGGACGATACGGTATCGCTTGAACCTTATGCATCTTATATGTGGGTCATCCGGGGGTAAATCCCCCGGTATTTTGCGACAAAGAATGGAGCTGAACACATGTCGGTAAAAAGAGAAGACGTCGAGAAAATTATTGAAGCGATTGGTGGTAAAGACAATATTGAAGTGGCTACACATTGTGTAACCCGACTTCGTTTCTCCCTTGTCGATGAGGGCAAAGTGAACAAACAGGCTCTGGATGATAACGAGCTGGCTAAAGGCTATTTTTCCACGCAGGGGCAATTCCAGGTCATTATCGGTCCGGGTATTGTCGATAAGGCGTACGATGAATTGATAGCGATTACCGGAGGTCAGCGTGCCAGTAAAGAAGATGTAAAGGCAGCGGCAATCAAGCATAAAAGTCCGATTCAGCAATTCATTAAAACCCTGTCCGATATCTTTATCCCTCTCTTGCCAGCGCTTGTTACCGCAGGTTTACTGCTCGGTATTAACAATCTGCTAACCGGTACAGACATTTTCTTCAAAGGACAATCACTGGTGCAGGTGTACCCGCAATGGGCTGACTTTGCAGCGATCGTGAATACGATTGCCAGCACCGCCTTCACGTTCTTACCTGCACTGGTCGGCTGGTCAGCAGCGACAAGGTTTGGTGGCAGTCCGTTACTCGGCGTTGTGCTGGGTCTGATTCTCGTCAATCCTTCCTTGCTCAGCGCGTATGACTACGCAAAAGCTTATAATGAAGGCACTGTACCTACATGGAATTTGTTTGGCTTCCATGTCAATGCGGTTGGTTATCAGGGACAGGTACTCCCGATGCTCGTGGCCGCGTATGTGCTCGTCGTGATCGAGAAATGGCTGAATCGTAAAGTTCCGGATTCGCTCAAGCTATTGCTCGTCGCACCGATCGCTCTGCTTGTCACCGGTTTCCTTGCCTTTGTGATTATCGGCCCGGTTACATTCACGCTTGGCAACTGGTTGACTGCTGGTGTCGTATGGGTATTCTCCACGGTGCCATGGCTTGGTGGTTTGCTGTATGGTGGTCTGTATGCTCCGCTCGTCATTACCGGGATGCATCATACTTTCCTCGCTGTCGATCTACAGCTCATTAACTCGACGGGTGGTACATTCCTGTGGCCAATGCTGGCACTGTCTAATATCGCACAGGGTGCAGCCGCACTTGCGATGATGTTCGTCATTCGCTCACAAAAAATGAAAAGCCTTTCAGCAACAACTTCGATCACAGCTTTCCTCGGTGTAACCGAGCCAGCGGTATTCGGTGTTAACGTACGCTTTAAATATCCACTCTTTATGGGGATGCTCGGTTCGGCAATCGGCGGTGTGTTGCTGACGATGAACAATGTACGTGCATTTGCAGTCGGAGTTGGCGGTTTGCCTGGCTTCCTTGCTATCGATGTTGCTAAATGGGGCATCTTCTTCATCGGCATGGCGATAGCGCTGGTTGTTCCTTTTATCGGTACATTACTGTGGGGTAAACTGGTTACACGTAAGCAGGCAGCCGGCGGCGAAATGAACGCTGCGGAAGCTGAGCTTGCCGACGATGATGTGAAAAAGGTAGAGCATGGTCAAAGTCCACTACCTGCCAGCGAAAAGAAGACGACTACTACTCAGGCATCCGCTTCTGCTACTCAACTGGATGTGCTCGAGCTAGCTGCACCTATTACCGGACAGGCGGTGCCGCTGGAGCGTGTGCCAGACCCTGCTTTTGCAGAAAAGCAAATGGGTGAAGGTATTGCGATTGAGCCAACCGATGGCAGGGTGTACGCTCCATTCGATGGAACGGTTGCTCATGTAATTGATAAAAGTAAGCATGCTGTCATTCTGGAGCATAGCAGCGGTGTACAAATCCTCGTTCACGTCGGCATTGATACGGTCGGACTGAAAGGCGATGGCTTTAAGGTACATGTCGCTACAGGAGATACGGTCAGCAAAGGACAATTACTGCTGGAATTCGATATGGATACGATCAAAGCTGCTGGTTACCCAACGATCTCGCCTGTTATTGTGCCTGTAGGTCAAACGATGATCGAAGGGATCGAAGAAATTCCTGGAGCTGTAGAAGCTGGTAAAACGCCAGTGCTGCGGATTCATTTGACAAAAGCCCATGCTTCGTAATGGAGTTCATTCGTATGTAACGGAGGTACAGAGATAAGATGAAGCTATGGAATATGGTTACGATTAGCTGTATTGAAGCGCCATAGTAACCGTACCGTTTAATACAATGCTTGATCTTTAATGTTCGATCTTTAATGTTCGATCTTTAATATTTAATCCTTAACGTTCGATCTTTAGATGTTTAATATGCAAACGCCTGCCATCCGGCCTATTGCTGGAAGCAGGCGATTTTTTCGTCGCTCGCCAGAATGTCATCCTATATTCACTCATGCCTGTATATTTTCATGTTGCTGTGAATATCGCTTTGTTCCAGCCTGAATGTCAGCCACATAGCTTACTAGCTCATTTCTGTACTTACAAGAGTTGATCAAAGAATGGCTACAGCACACGGTGGATACGCGATACATCCTATATCAAAAGGGAACATGGCTCGGTCCATTCCATTCCCCCTGCCCCACCATGCTGGATTATTTTGCTTTTTTGCATAATTATCCGTAAAATAGATGGCGGTGATGCAGATGAACAAGAACATTTTTTCGCAAATTTATAGTGATTATACACAGCAAATCGAGGCGGGCACGCTCAAACCGGGTGTAAAGCTGCCTTCCGAAAATGAACTAACAGAGCAATATGGTACATCGAGGGAAACGGTGCGCAAAGCGCTGCATCTGTTGTCCCAGAACGGATACATTCATAAAATGAGAGGCAAAGGCTCATTTGTGCTGGATATGAACCGGATGGAATTCCCCATTTCGGGACTGGTCAGTTTCAAAGAGCTGTCCGAGCGGCTCGGACGCACAGTACGTACACTTGTGCATGAAGCCTCACTACTTCCCTGCCCGCAGCATATCGCGCGGCAATTGAATATTGCAGAGAAAGAACCGATATGGAAAATCGTACGCGCGCGCGAAATCGAAGGGGAACGGGTTATTTTGGATAAGGACTATTTTCTGGCGTCCGTTATTCCTTTCCTTTCCAGCGAAATTGCCAGCCAATCGATCTACGCCTATCTGGAAGGGGAACTGGCGCTTAAAATTGCCTATGCCAAAAAAGAAATTTCGGTTGAGCAGGTCACTGCGGAGGATAAGCTATTGCTTGATCTGAAGCGAGACACCCATGTTGTCGTTGTACGCAACTATGTGCATCTGGAGGATACGACATTGTTCGAATATACGGAGTCGCGCCACCGACTGGATAAGTTCCAGTTTGTTGAGTTTGCACGCCGGATGCCGAATGAAGATTCTCATACAATATGAGAATCCTATAAAAAGGCTGGCTCCGAAGGAGAACAGTCTTTTTATAGGATTTGAGTAAGATATTGGAACTTTAATTTTCATATTAATCAATAGCTAGAATATACATTATGGGTAACAGTAGAATCTGGGTTACTATTCTCATTTTTCATGAAAAAGCTATTAGGTAACAAAATACCTATCAAAATTAAAACACTCATAAATAATACAAGCCCTATAATAACTCGCTTATAAAGTTGTAAATACGAATTTATATTTTCAACAGCTGGCATAATATAAATATTTTTAATATCTTTTAGATCATCTTCAGCCAAAATGACGAATTTAGATGTGTACTTCTCATACAAATTTTCAATTTCAGATTTTCGTTTCTCTACAAAGTTACGATTAAATAAATAAGAGAATATAAAAAGTAAAGCATGTAATGCAAATGCGAAAATTAAGTACCATCTCTCACCTTTAGACATTCCTAAGGCACCAGAAAAAATAGCAGTAATAACACCTATAAGTGATGTGTTTATATATGTAAGCAACTTATCGGATTCTGCTTTTAAATCTGATCCAAATTTATGTGCCTCTTTAACCACATCTTTACGATCATTGAAAAACTTTTTGATGCTATCTTGAATGTATGCTGAAAAATGATTTTCTATGGTTTTCTCAATTTTGGGAAGAAGTTCATCTATTCTTTCTGAAGTATCTGTTGAGTTTAAATAAATTGTAAATATGTTTCTGGCAATTTCAATTTTATCATTAAAATGCTTTTCGTCGTAACAAAAGCAATAGACATTAAACATAGTTGTAGCATGGTGGATTTTCAATTCTTGCGATAAGGATATTTCTGTGTTTTTATGTCCACGAATGACAAATTGTTTGTTTTCCGATAGTTTATTTGACAAGTAAAGAAGACTTGAATGAAATAAATTTTGATCAAACCAAGGTTTAAAAGCAACTGGTAGCTCATCAAACTTATAATAATTTGGTAATGGGCGATAAACAGTGCTATCGCGAGTTACCTTATTATAAATCTTTTTAACAAGATCAACTTCTTCCTTAGCCTTTTCACTTAAATTCTCAGGTGGTGTAATTATAGCATCCTCAATTGGTATAATTTTCACAAAAGAGTTAGAATATTCTTTATCACTAGGCAAATAAATCAAAATTTCTTTTCTTATATTGATTTTTTCAAACAACTTATTATTTAGAGCATCAAAATGTTTGAAAAAACATTTTGTTTTAAAAAATATAAACGTGTTGTCTGGCAAATCAAGTTTGACTTGCTTATTTATTATAAGTTTTAATTCTAAATTATCCTGTTCTTTCAAAAAACGAACACTTTGCTTAAAAGAGTTATAGCCTAATATTCTCTCGCAAAAAAGTTCAAAACTCACATCTGAATTCTCAAAAAGGTCTTCATATTGACTAGTGATATCCGAAATTATGGAAAGTGATAGTAAATAGTTGCCAGTAAAAAGGGTAGCATCTTCCGAAAAATCTCGTTCAAAAGGTTCTAGTTCTTTTAAAATTGCTAAAAATCTTTTTAGCAATGAATTCATAAACATAACTCCTTAATTAAACTTTTCTTTTAATTCCACACCTTTAATTTTGATAATTGTAGTTATAGCTCCATCTTCTTCAGTTTCGTAATCAAGAAATATTTTAGTATCTTTATCTTGAAGAGGAAATTGAATTTTTATCGAACTATCTGGATCTGTAAAAGTAGCAATAGTTGGTTTCTTATCAGCAACAAATTGAAAAATGCTAGTTTCTCGTTTTTCAACCAGTTGTTTCTTATAACCATCTATCTTACTGACACGATCAGCATCACCAGGAATATATGCTGCAAATAGGCTATCTAAATCGTAATCTAAGTCAATGTCTCTGCCACGGCTAAGCATACGGTCAATTTTCGCATTAAAATCTATTATCTCTAGTTGAGTTTCAATAATGTTTTCTTGAATAGCAAAATCAATAAGAGTAGAACTTACAAGCGCTGTCATAGCTTTATTATCAACAATTACTTGCGATTCTAAAAAGGCCATTAAAAAAAATTGTGAAACCTCACCTGTAGATTGTTGCTTATCTAATACACGCAAATGATGTTCTTCATCCCATAATGCTGGCATAAGCTTGACAAAGGCACATTTATGCAATTTTTCTTTTACACCTGGTAGAATATTCTCCTGAACAACAAACTTATAGTTTTTACGGTCAATTTGTATAGCTTTATTAGGATCCATTTTTAAAATTGCAAGAGAAGATTGTGTATTTAACAAATCATTATAGATGATAAAAATCAGCGTGCCTGAACTTCTCGAACTCGACGATTTCATTACCTTAAAGAATAATTGGGTCATATTAATACTATTATCGATAAAAAGTTTATCATTAGAAGGATCATTAGATATCTCTAAGCAATCAAGGAGTACAGCTGCATTTTGATGTGTAAACTTGCATGTTTTTATTTGTTTAGCAGTCAAAGCATTTGAGATATGATCGTAAAAGAATTTTAGAACTTCAACTGGAATTTGTGACAAATTCATTAGTTTCTTATATGTTCTCGGACTTGATTGGTCTAAATCTAAATCATGGGCTATTAATTTCTCTATCACTATACTCGACAAATTCCAACGCTCCCTTGCAACATTAAGTTCCATTTTTAAATGTACCATAATGTAAGAATGCTGAATAGGGATAATTTTCCATCACAAAACAAAAAAGTATGCGTAAAGCCTCATACTTTGATTATTAACTGGAACTAAGAACGACCTTTTAAATAGGTCCTTAAATGTATAAACTTTATACCAAACATCAATGGATTTACTTAATTGCTCTTTTATTTACAGTTTTAGATTTAAAAAAGATATATAACTCTAGCTGTGTCCCATCAAGTTTAATACCAACTATTGCTAGCATGTATACTCAAAACTTCCGAATTAATAGAAGCATTTGATTAAGCTATGATTCTATTATTTTTCTCAAGGTTGAAGATGATCTAATAAAATTTATTTTATAAGATCCGAGAAACTACAAGTCGTACAAATACTGACATGTTGTGCCGTTATAAAGTAACT
>JBCNLJ010000053.1:0-43241 GCA_039595515.1 Paenibacillus sp.
CAATAAGAAAATAAAGATAGAGAACATATAAGATTACCTGAATTTCAAACCTATCCCACAACAAAGGCAGGCGAACACCATTCTTATCAACCAACTCAAAGTCGGCGAAGAATTCATCGGCTTCTACCTACTAAAAATGCTGGAAACCAAACAAACCAATACCACCCCAGCTAAAGACTATTTCGATATCATCCTGATGGACGCAACGGGAGAAGTGTCCGCCAAATACTGGGACGTAGCACCCGAAGACAAAGACACCTTTGCAGCGATGGAGCTAGTCAAAGTTCAGGGCGTTGTACAAACCTACCGAGACAAGCTACAGGTGAAAATCAGTCGCATCCGTAAAGCGGTAGAGGAAGATAACATTTCGCTAACCGATTTTATCAAGGCAGCCCCAATCAGCCCGACGGATCTGATCCATACGATTCAAAACACAATGAACGAGATCCACGATCCAACAATTAAACAGATCGTATCCCATTGCGTTGCCAGAGTGGAAGACAAGCTCATGGAATACCCGGCTGCGAAGTTTCATCATCATGCCTATTTTGCGGGATTAGCGTATCACATCGTACGTATGCTGGAGCTGGGGGATTTTATTTGCAAACAGCGTCCATTTTTGAATGCCGATCTTGTAAAAGCCGGTATCATTCTCCATGATATTGCCAAACCGGAAGAGATGAATGCACAACTGGGCATCGTGACCGACTATAGCGACAATGGCAAGCTGATCGGGCATATCGTCATGGCTTCCAATTGGATTGTGGAAGCAGCGATCACAAACGATATTCCACTGGACGCTAAGCAAGTGGTGGCTTTGCAGCATATGGTGCTCTCTCACCATAACTTGGGGGAATGGGGCAGCCCGGTTCAACCTCAACTGCCAGAAGCGGTTGCTCTGCATTATATCGATGTACTGGATGCGAAGCTACAGATGGTCGAGGATGCTTTAGCGAATACGTCAGAGACGGAGTCGTGGACACCTATGATTAGAGGGTTAGAGAATAAAGCGTTGTTGCGTATGACGTTTGATGAATAAAGCCTAACTGTTAAAGTCTATCACTTATGCAGATAGTGTAAGAAGGAATATATAATTTACAATGATTATAAAGGAAAAAGGATACTCGCTTATGGAGTATCCTTTTTCCATGTGTATCCTAGTGTATTCTATTACTATATTTTATAATGTCGCAGTAATAACAAACCGCCCCGCATTAGTCCGAATGCCTTTCTCCGTTTGATTATCCCTCACAAACTGCTGCAGAATCTGAAAATCTCCAGCATTCTGTCCAAAATCAGGAATAATAGGCGTATGCTTTAGCAGAAAAATTAGATCCTCTACCGTTTCATAATACTCTGTAGCATTGAATGCCAGCGCACGAATATTGCTAAAGCCTGCTTCGTGCAGATCCGTTACATACTGCTGCTGCAATGTACCAGCGCTGGTTCCAAATGCCTGTCCTCTACCAAATGCGTCTTTAATATTGGATTTATCATCTTCACTCACCTGTTGCGTAAGAAAGGTGGCACCTTTTTTCAAAACTCTTGCTACTTCTGTAGCGGAAAATGCCGAGTGGCGGCAAGACACAATATCGAAAAAGTCAGGTGGGAACTGTAAATGCTCCGCTGCCATCTGTAGAAAACGTACATTAGCTATGCCTGATTCGGCACCATTTCGAGTTGCCGTTTCCAGCATGCCCGTGGATTGGTCAATCCCAATTAAAAGTAATGCCGATTCGGCGATCGATAAGATCGCTTCGCCGCAACCTGTACCGATATCAAGCAATAGATCGGAGCTTTTGCAAATATTTTTCACTTCAGTGTATATATCCTGCTGTGTTCCGTCAGATACACATTTTACATTGCTGAAGTTCCAACCGTTCGTTTTGCCGACTCGATCGTAAAAGTTTTTATATTCAAATGGATTCATAGATCGTTCCGCCTTCCAATGAGGATAAGATGGTGTTCAGTATCATTCGGTCGATAGCTGTATGAGATCAAAAGGACAGACGAGTCCCTTGATAGCTGGTACGCGTTTTTTCCAGCCCGACTGCTACATACCTCGAACGATACGGAAAGACATCCATTTCACCCCGTTTGAAAGATTATTCTCATTGTAGTTTGTAAAGAACTCATAAGCAAGAATACCAGGTACCCCAACAGTAAATCCCTTGCTGGAATATGGGATGCTAATTACTTCATCTACGATGTCTGTTCATCGTTACCAGATGATATATTCAATATCTCCTTCACCCACGCATAGCATCGATCGAGCTGTTCATCGTTAACAAGCTGTGAATTATGCTCAAACATAATTTTCACATGCTGATTTTCTTCGCGAATGATTTTTAGATATTCTTCAATAGGTGCCCATCCATCCGTCTGACGTAGTTCAGGCAATACAGGGTGGCGCAGATGTTGGATCGTGTCTTTCATTTGAAAAGTCCATAAGTGCACGATATATGCATATTTTGCAAAGGTTCTGATAACTTTATGCGCATCGAAGTTAGGGTCGATTAATTCTTGCAAAAATAATCTGCCTGTATCCAGACATAGTTTGATTTTGGGATATCTGGCTAGCAGGTTCTCTAAAAAGTTATTATCGTAGATATATGTAGTCAACGCATCGAATTCAAGAACAGGAGTGAAATCATACTGATCACTTTTCTCGGTAAGCCATTGGAATAAACCTTCACTTCGATCAACAAATTCGTCAAAGGAACATTCGCTTTCCAATATATACTCGGAACGATCGGCAAAGCGCCATGTACTCCAGTTCACTCGATCATCTAATATGACTGGTTTCGGATAGTGAAATAATACATAATCAGGCTGCATTGTTTTTACAATCTCTAGTTGCTGTTGGATCGAATAAAAAGCGTGTTCTCTAACGGCTTGATCTGGAGACATAAATAGAGCATCTCTTGATGAGGATGGAGATGCGTAGAATGGATAATGAATACCAATAGCCCATCCTGTCTGTCTAGCTTCGTGAATAAGATGGATAGCATCCTGGGTTGTAGCGAACAAGCAAGCTTCTATGCCGTAAAAGTCTGCTCTAAAATCTCTCGTATACTTCTTATGATCAAAGCCTCCGTATTGACCAATCATAAACTGTTTCAAACAATCACCTCTCTTTTCGGATGAAGAACTACATAATACAAATAAACCTATTTGAAGTATACATGTAGAAAATAATAAAAATAAAAAATCTCCCTCCGATATACTCATATAATGAACTCATCTAGTATAGTCAAGCCAATTCATCTTGTACACGTATCATATAAGGATATATAAAGGAGGAAGCAACTTGAAAACAAAGCTGCCGATCATGATTCCGTTTATTCTTATTCTATGTATCAGTATAGGGATTTTAGTATACGGTTTGTTCACTTCTTCTCCCCCCCGACGTTAATCGGATGCCCAAACCGATGTATGGTGAGGGTGGCTTTCGTCCGGAGGAAGGCATAGGGGAATGGTTTAAATGGTTGGGAACGATTGCTGTGTGGCTGGTAGCTTTTAGTGTGTCCTGGTATGGATTTAAACGCCTGAAAAAGAAGACCAAAGTTATTAAAAAAGCCTCCAAGTATACATTTCGCTGGCATCACTGGACAGGTTGGATTGCAGTAGGACTGATTGCAGTGCATGCGACATTTTTTCTAGTGACCAAGCTAAGCGATCCTAATGTCAAAACAGGTCTAGCCGCGTTTATTCCTTTAGCTACACTTGCCGTATACGGATTATTGCTGCAACGTGCACCCAAACCGTTCATTCGTTTACTTCATACACTGCTTGCCGCATTTACCTTGATCGTTATCGCCATTCATGCGGGCGGTACATTCTGGGCAGCATTATCCGCAGTCGTCGCTGCTTGGCTGCTAGCATGGGCATATGAACGGCACAAGCAAAAGGGGCTTGCAAGCAAGGCTTCTTAAATAGATAGATAAAAGGCTCTGTTCCTCTACACAGAGCCTTTTATCTATGCAAATGTGAATTAATGTTAGTCTGTACGATAGCATGCTGAGATATAGAACCTGCAACGTATCTTATAAAGATCATATTTCGTAAACGTAATCTGTGACTCATCGAGCGACCTTTTTATTTTATCGGTACGTGATATATCGCTTCTCGCCACTAAGCTTAAAATAAATCCATACATCATAGTAACCAGTACACGCTGGTAACAGCTAGTGCATGAGATAAAGCGATGGATGAGCAACCCCAACTGTAGTTGTATCTCTTATGCTTCTTTAACCGCAAACCAAATTGTCCAGCGATCCTGTTCTACAATGGGAAGCGGATGCCCGCTTAGCTTGTCCATAATATGATCGACTAAGACTCGCAGCTCATCATCCGTCAATTCATGTAAAATCGAGCGCCCGGTTCGTTGTAACAGGTCTTGCTCTAATTCCTCCACGTTCGCATACACTCGTCTCGTTTCCCAGAGGGACACCGTGTGTAGCAAACGCAGTCCGTTGGATGCCAGCGCCTGTTCGACTTGAGCGGAATCGTATCGAGCAGTCGTTTCACGATCCTTTAGACGGGAGAACTTTTCAAAAAAGTAACCTCTAATATGGTTGGAGTCGCCAGGTAACAAGCAATCCTCAGGGGTACGATCTTGAATGATCAGTACGCCCTGTTGTTTTAATATACGGGCGGCTTCCTTGAAGCAGGAATGGAGATCGTCGAGGTGATGAATCAATGCACGTTCCAACACGATATCTACTGCCTGTGCAGGTAGATGGGTTTGATAGGCTGTTCCATTTTGAAAATGAGTAGCGGGCATCTGTCTACAGTTATGTGCAGCGGCTTTTAGCATTTCATCGGAAAAATCGACACCTGTAACCTGTTCAGCGCCCATTTCGATCAATGCTCTGGTATAAATGCCACCGCCGCAGCCGATATCTGCAATGCGTTTGTGAGCGATCTCTACATGTTCGCTGATCGCGTCGATCCAAGATTGATCTGCCTTTCGAGTAGCGTAGGTTCCTCTGTTTTGTTCATCGTGGAAGTTGATTGGCATGATGATAATCCTCCTGTCGATGTGGTGGGTCAATACATGAAAGATATTTGTTTTAATCGAGTTTCATCAAATGAAACTATGTTTCATTAATATTTTAGCATAATATGTTGATGTATGCATATTGCTATTCGTGGTTAGATTGCAGTAAACGTATTGGACATCTGAATAGTGCGTATGCTAGGATCGCGATTCATCAATAAAGTCACCGCTTGATTATTTTCATTTTAATCGCCGAAATTGTTGACATTTGTAGGGGTTTGATTAAAGATGTTTAAGGACGCAATTGATCATAGAGATTGCGCTGGCCTGTGGAGTTGTTGTTGAATATACGGATTGGACGTACTTCATTTGTTGGGATCGTGGAGTGTGATCTTGAAAGACCATCTTAAAATACGATTTTGAAACCTGATCTTAAAACATGAGGGTGAAGTAACCCAACATACCTGTACCAATAATGAACGTGGATATAGAGCGAAAGGATTTTTGAAAATGACAGACAATTTTTGGCGTGATTTACCGAAACCGTTTTTTATACTGGCTCCGATGGAGGATGTGACGGATGTTGTGTTTCGTCATGTGGTGAGTGCGGCGGCGAGACCGGATGTATTTTTTACGGAGTTTGCGAATACGGAGAGCTATTGTCATCCAGAGGGCAATCATAGTGTACGTGGGCGGCTGATGTTCACCGAGGATGAGCAGCCGATGGTTGCACATATCTGGGGTGATAAGCCGGAATATTTCCGTCAGATGAGTATTGGGATGGCGGAGCAGGGCTTTAAAGGGATCGATCTTAATATGGGCTGTCCGGTGCCAAACGTCGCTGAAAATGGCAAAGGCAGCGGGCTCATCTGTCGTCCCGAGCTGGCGGGTGAGATCGTGCAGGCAGCGAAAGCTGGCGGTCTGCCGGTGAGCGTGAAGACAAGGCTTGGCTTTAGTGAAGTGGACGAATGGCGCGGCTGGCTGACGCATATTTTGCAGCAGGATATTGTGAACCTGTCGATTCACCTGCGAACGCGTGATGAGATGAGTAAGGTGCCAGCACACTGGGAGTTGATTCCCGAGATCAAAAAGCTACGTGATGAGATTGCCCCGCAGACGCTATTGACGATTAACGGAGATATTGCGGATCGAGCGGCAGGGCTGGAGCTTGTGGAGAAATATGGTGTGGATGGCGTGATGATCGGGCGCGGGATTTTCAGTAATCCGTTTGCGTTTGAGCATGAGCCGAGGGAGCATACAAGCGAGGACCTGCTCGACCTGCTGCGACTTCATATGGATCTGCATGATAAGTATTCGGCGATTGAACCGAGATCGTTTAAGCCGTTGCCGCGCTTTTTCAAGATTTATGTGCGCGGATTCCGTGGGGCGAGTGAACTGCGGAATGAGCTGATGGGCGCGCGTTCGACGGATGAGGTGCGAGCGATGCTGGATGCTTTTAAGGCGAAGACGGTTGAGTTGTAAGGATCGAGATTAGTCCTATCTCTATATAATTAAGATTATATTTTGAAGCTATGATGAATATAGAATTGGATTTAAGTGATTTAAGATCGACTAAGAGTTAAACAGATAAATTATAGATGGAGAGCCGGGACTTGCGATGAGTCTACGGCTTTTTTATATTCACGTAACCTTATCCCACTAAAGTATAGTGGACTTCGTATAATTCGCTATAGAGAAAAAGTAACAACGGATTTATAATGGAATTAATGGATATAAATTGAAAATAAATATCCTGTTTTAAATATACATATTTTCTGACGGGAGCGAACAAGAAGATGAGTGCATATGAAGCAGAAGTATTGTCTGTATCCGCTGGTGACACCGTATTGTTAATAAACAAATACTTTATTCATGCTTGCCCACACAATAGTTCACGATATCAATATAAAAATTCGGAATTTATTACGTTTCGAGCAGCCAAAGGTGGTGAAATGCAGTTTTTATACAGAATTAAATCAATTGTTGTATTCGACCCATACACATCAAACTTGGATGAAGCACTGGAAGGGGTAGAAGCCGACTTTGCCAAACGAATTAAAGGCTATCATGCCGGTCGATCAATTACCTCACTTGGCTTTGAGAAAAAAAATGAACCCTACCGTTTTTATGACCTGGATCAAAACGATATCATTGAGCTGAAACATCTGCCAAAACCATTAGAAAATAATTCAGGTGGTTGGTATTATACTCTAGAAGAGTTAGTTAAAGGCCATAAGATTGTTCAGATAGCGAACAAACAGAAAGGTAACCAATAGTATACTTTCATTTAAAGCTGTTCGCTATTGCGGCTAGCATAAATACTCATACTGTAAATTAGATAGAGACAGCTACCAAGAGTATACACAGACCCTTCTATAAAAAAACATTCTATAAACAACAAAGGAACCTACCATGCAACCAATCCAAACGGATCGTTTAATCCTACGTAATTTCCAATCAGCAGATGCGGCAGGCTTGCTGGAATATACCTCTAACCCACGAGTGAACTGCTTTTTGGAAGGGAAAATGAATACGCTGGAGGAAGCGGCGGCGGAAGTACAGAAGCGAGTGAACGATAATTCGCATATTGCGGTTAGCTTGCAGGAGACGGATGAGCTGATCGGAGAGCTGTTTCTGATGCAGGAGGAACGTGAGTCGGATACGTTTAATATTGGATGGAATTTTAATGCGCGTTATGAGGGCAAAGGCTTGGCGCGCGAAAGTGCAGAGGCGCTACTGGAATACCTGTATACAGAAAAGGAAGCGCGCAGACTGTATGCGTATGTCGAGGATGATAACTTCCGCTCGCAAAAGCTGTGCGAAAAGCTCGGTATGCGTCAGGAGGGCTGTATGATGGAGTTTGTTACGTTTACGAATCATGCAGATGGTACGCCGAAGTATGAGAATACGTATATGTATGCATTATTGAAACGGGAATGGTTGGAGCGGAAAGATAGTAGTATGAAGAAGTATATTTCAGATTCCAATTCTTTAGTTCATTTGTCACAAGAGACCAGAACATTGAAATGTTTAACTTGGAATATTAAGCAAGGAGGGGGAAAGACGAAGCTAAATGACATTAGTGCTGCTCTTATTTCTCATGATCCGCATATTATTGTTTTAACTGAATATAGAGACAATGATAGTGGTAGCAAACTGAAATCTGTATTGTTAGAAAAAGGTTGGCAATATCAAGCCTCGTCTAATCCTTTAAAAGGAAAAAATGGTATATGGATTGCTTCGAAAATTCCATTTGAACAGTGTCACTCTTGTGACTATCCTTTACCTGAAGCTGCAGGTAGGTGGATCGATCTGTATATGAAAGATATCGATTTATCAATCATTGGAGTGTATATTCCTGTATTTGGCGGTAAATTGGACAAAGAAAATTATTGGAGATCGGTTATTAATTGTGCAGAAAATTATGTATCTTCTCGTTGTATCATTATTGGAGATTTTAATACAGGCTTAAAAGAAGATACACAAGGATCTCCTTTTCAATTGTCTGAGTATATCATACAACTTCAAAACTTAGGATGGATAGACTCTTGGAAATCAACTCATCCTAATATGAATGAGTTTACCTGGTATAGTCATTCTGGTAATGGTTTTAGACTTGATTATATTTATATTTCTCCGTTGCTCAAGAATAGCTTAGTAACAAGTTATCATTCACATCAAGAGCGAATAAATAAGTTATCTGATCATTCCATACTAGTTACTGAATTTATTATTTAATAGTGAATTTTTATATTAGTCTAAAATCTTCCACATTCCACCCACCGAAGGGAGCCATTCTCCATGCAGGCAGGACAAACAGGTAATGCGCAAGGGATTGATGTGAGTCGATATCAGGGGACGATTGACTGGAAGCGTGTGAAGGCAGCAGGCAAATCGTTTGCTTTTGCCAAAGCGAGTCAGGGTGTCACTTATCGTGATCCGACTTTTAGTAGCAACATCCAGGGAGCGAGAGCAGCAGGGGTATTAGTCGGGGCGTATCATTTTCTAACGGCGACTTCTTCCGCGACCGCTCAGGCAGAAGCCGCGCATTTTGTCAGTGTGATGCAGTCGATTGGAACGATGGATTTGCCACCTGTTATGGACTACGAGAATAATCCGAGCAATTTAACGGCTCAGCAGATCAATACGGTCGCGCTTACCTTTTTGCAAGAAGTGGAGCGATTGAGTGGGCACCGTCCGATCGTGTACACGGGCAATTCCTTTGGACAAACTTTTAATAACACCTTGAGTACATATGACCTGTGGATTGCCCGCTATAGTAATGGAATCCCACCTAAGGATACACCGGTATGGAAACAATGGACGTTCTGGCAATACAGTGATGCAGGACGAGTGGATGGTATTAAAGGAGCTGTCGATCTTAATCAATTTAATGGTGGATTGGAGTCGCTTCAGCGTTATGCCGTAGCGAGCAAACAACCGTCCCAGCGAATCGCATCTACACTACCAAAGCAGCAATCTTCTACATCTGTACCGACCAGTACACCATCTTCTGTACCTTCCTCGCTGCCTTCTTCAGCAGATCAGGTATCTGAATCCGTTCCGCCGCCACCAGTGCCTACGGTCGTTACGTACGTTCAAGGTACTCAAACGGTTCAGACGGCAGGACTGCTTATCGATAACAAAAATTATATTCCGTTACGCGAGCTACAATCTTTATTTGGATTTACAGTGGGATTTGATGCGGTGACCAAGACCGCAACGGTGAATGGACAGCCATTACAGGATGGGCGACTCATTAACAACACCACGTATGTGCAGGCGGCCTCACTGGTAGCTGCCTTTCATGGAAAGCTAAGCTGGGATAATGGGAGTAAAAGTTTGACGATTCATAAGGAATGATGTGCTGACTCGAAGAACTGCCAAAATCCTACATGAAACACTGCTGCTATATGCATAACGCACAGACGTTGATCATGCGAAATGCGATACCGTATAGCTTATATTGCAATTTTATAGAGTGCCTATGGGAATATCTATCTTTTCACCTTCACATCCGTATTATTGCACGGGAAATACATCTGCCCAGCAGGTGTATTTTTTTGTGCTGAAAATCCAGTAATATCAACCTTTTTCTAAATTGTAAGCGTATACATTTTTCTGGGAAATGAATGGTAAACACCTTTAATTTATGAATTGTGTTTCCTTTATTTGCATTTTATAATTTTAAGTGGAGGTGATGCAATATTTTCCATTTATGTGCATCGTAAATTTATAGATACGATAAAAGGAATCACTTGGCACAGATGCGTATCTATAGCTTTAGCTGGCTAACGCATCTACTGGATACATTGACGACGATACCGGGGTATGGGATGAATCGCAGTTGTTATGCAGAATGGGTTTGGATTCGTAAGGATAATGATCTACTACATTCCAGGAGGTATAATATGTTCAAATTTAAAAAGAAATTAATGACGACACTACTTGCCGTAACGATGGGTTCCAGCCTGTTCGCAGCTACATCCAGCGCAGCAACGGATTACTGGCAAAACTGGACTGATGGTGGCGGGATCGTCAACGCAGTGAACGGTTCTGGCGGTAACTACAGTGTAAGCTGGCAAAACACAGGTAACTTTGTCGTAGGTAAAGGCTGGACTGTCGGTTCACCAAACCGTGTTATCAATTACAATGCAGGCCAGTTTGCACCGCAGGGCAACGGCTATCTGACATTGTACGGATGGACGCAAAATTCGCTGATCGAATATTATGTTGTCGATAGCTGGGGCACATACCGTCCAACAGGTACATACAAAGGGACGGTAACAAGCGATGGCGGCACATATGATATCTATACTACAATGCGCTATAATGCACCTTCGATCGAAGGGAATAGCTCGACGTTCATTCAATACTGGAGCGTTCGTCAAACGAAGCGCCCAATCGGCACCAATTCTACGATTACATTTAGCAACCACGTTAAAGCATGGGCGAGCCACGGCATGAACCTGGGTAGCAAATGGTCGTATCAGGTACTGGCAACCGAAGGCTACCAGAGCAGTGGTAGCTCCAACGTAACCGTCTGGTAATATCATGCCTTCAACCGCATCGGTGTGGGATTGCGGTAAGGTAAGCACGTAAAAAAAGAGTGATTCGCTTCTATTACAGAAGACGGATCACTCTTTTTACGCATAGGCGTATGTTTTACGTATGAGTGGGACGGGTGTACAGGTTTACAAGTGTACAAGGTTGTAGTTTAAAACGATATTGCTTGTATCGCTTTAGATATGTGTAATAGCTCTGTCTGGACAAGCAATACGAACACACATCATCAATATGAACACACATTATCGATATAAACGACATCAATATGAATATCCGTACGACATGCGATGAGATATATCTGTCTTGTAGAAGCCGTTAACGATAACGTCCAGCGTCCTCCAGCATTTTGCGATTGCGCTTCTCGTTCTCAGTCTGGCTAATCACAATAAAGGCGTGAACTACACCAGGCAGCCATACGATGAGTGTCAGGATCAGATTCAGAATTGCTTTACCTGGTTTACCGCAGAGCAGTACAGCTACCGGTGGAAGAAAAATAGCCAAAATATAGAGCATTGTCGTCACTCCATTCGTATAATATCAATCAACATCTATTCACCAATCCCGCATCAATCATAAACGGTGTTTCTATACGTACGCTTTTCACGGGCAATGGTTGCAGCTCGGTAACTGACATGATCCCTTACGACAGCGAGGTCCAGCGTGCATCCCCGACCAAAGTCCAAGCTACAAAACCGTCCAACGACGGTTGGAGTGGAGCGCTATATTCCGTAAGATGAATACATAAGCCACACACAAGAGAAACGTACATGAGAGCAGGAGTGAAGGGCCAAACAAGCACAAAGCACATACTACACGCGTACCAGACGTATGATCCGATGGATAAGATCGTTCGCGTACTTTATTTTAAGTCATCCATAGAGCTACATTCAATAAAGCTGTATTCAATTAGAAAAGCTACATTCAATCCGACAACAAAAGCAAGGCATGGAACACAAACTACTATACTAAAGGAGAGATACAAGATGACAAAATGGCATCGTTCGAGTCGCGATAAGGTGATGACGGGATTAATTGGTGGACTGGCGGAAATGATGGGCTGGGACGCAAGCCTGCTACGGATTTTATTCGTGATTAGCGTATTTCTGACAAGCGGTACGAGCTTGCTGATCTACCTGATCGCAGCGCTGTTTGTACCGAAGGAATATCCGTATTAATGGTAAGTCTGAGTACCAAAAAAGACAGACATAAAATATAAATAACGATAATAGCTTTCCCTTTTAGATACGAAACAAACAGAATATCTTATATATCGATAGCAACATAAAAAGCGGCAGTGCTCTGTTATATCTGACAGACGCTGCTTTTTTTGTTGCCAAATCGTTGTTGTCAAATCGTAATGTTTACGATAATATGTAGATCGTAATTGTTACGAAATAAATAGAGAGATCGATTTCAACTAGGGGAGAGATGAGGCAATGCAGGATACAAAGAAGTATGAGGCACCATCTATACGAAACAGGATCATCGCAAGGCTTGGTCGAATCGCACGACTACAGGCATCACCTGACGATGCACGCCTGACATCATATTTTGCAAAATATATATGCTCAACAGGATCAACAACATCAATAACATCAGTAGAATCCGCAACATCAACAGGCTTAAACACATCGGCAAATGGAACAGGATCGACTCGCCGCAAGCGTCACCATGCGTGGACAGGTGCAGGTGCACTGCTAGCGATCGCGCTGCTGCTGGGAGCATGCTCGCCTGCATCTAACCCGGCGGCTGAAGCGGAACAGGGGAAGCAGGTTCATTTTCTATATAATTTCTCGACGCGTTCGCTTGATCCGCATACCGATTCCAGTTATGTTCCGCTGCGGGCAGGGATTACCGAGACACTGGTGCGACTGGATGAAGACAAGCTGGCTGTAGCGCCCTGGCTTGCGAAGAGCTGGGAAAGCGATAACGGTGAGGATTGGACGATTCATCTGCGTGATGGTATTACATTTCAAAATGGTAAGCCGCTGACTGGTGATGCGGTGAAGGCTTCGCTGGAGCGTGTGATCAAGGAAAATACAGGCGTCCAAAATGCACTGAAAATCAAGACGATCCAAGCGGATGGACAGACGTTGCACATTACAACGACAGAGCCATTTCCGGAATTTGTATCGGAGCTGGTGAATCCGAACACTTCGATTATCGATGTGACGGAAAGTGATGTTGTGAACAAGCCAGTAGGGACGGGACCGTTTGCACTAAGCTCATTTACGCCGGGAAGTCGGTTGGATGTGACGCGTTATGATGGTTACTGGGATGGAGCTTCTCCGCTGGATGGGGTGACGTTCTCCTTTAACGAGGATGCGAACGCTCGCTCGCTGGCACTCAAGTCCGGTCAGGTGGATATCGTATACCGTCCAGAGGTGGAAAGTTTGGCTGCGCTGGATGCTCAGAATGGGATTCGTGTCGATGCGACCTCTACGTTCCGCGTGCATCAGATTACGATGAATATGCAGCGTCCGGCATTGCAGGATGTGAATGTGCGCCATGCGATAGATGCGCTGATTGATCGGAAGGAGATCGTGGATAGTATTTTGCTGGGCTATGGCGAGCCGGCGACAGGGCCTTTCTTACCATCGCTGCCCTTTGCACCGGTGTATCAGCAGCAGCCAGGCGGGCAAGAGGTTGCCAAGCAGTATTTGCAAAAAGCAGGCTATACGCTTGTGAATGGTACGATGCAAAAGGATGGTCAGCCGCTGAAGTTAACACTGCTAACGTATTCATCGCGTGCCGATCTGCCATTAATTGCACAGGTGTTCCAATCGGATGCAGGACGAATAGGCATTGGGGTCGAGATTCGTCAGATTGATACACCGGAGGAATATATGGCTGCTAATCGTGATTGGGATCTGGCGACGTACAGTAATCTGACTGCACCGCGCGGAGACGCAGGCTATTATCTCAACGCCACCTACCATCCGAAGGGTGCGCTGAATTTTAGCGGCGTGCATGATGATAAGCTGACAGCGATTATCGATAAGCTGAACCGTACGGTTCAACCAGAGCAACGGGCAGTGCTTGCCAAGCAGGCTGCTGATTATGTGCATAACAATGTGATTAATGCGTTTGTACTGTATCCGTCGACGATCGTAGCCTATAACGAAAATAAGGTGAAAAACTGGGTGACGACGCGTAGTGAGTACTATATGATCACCAACAAGCTGGATGTGATGTAATGCTTCGTATTGTTATTCGTAAGCTGGTGGAGACAGCAGGGTTTGTATTGTTTATCACACTCATCAGCTTTTTGTTTATACGTCTGGCACCGGGTGATCCGGTGCTGACGATTCTGAATGTCGATGAGCTTTCCGTGAGCCGCGAGCAGGTGGAGGCGCTGCGCGAGGAGCTGGGCTTTAATAAGCCGCTGCTGCTTCAATATGCGATGTGGTTATGGGATCTGGTACGACTGGACTTTGGACAATCCTTTGTGACCGGGCAGCCGGTGATGGAGATGATCACCGCTGGTTTGCCTGCGACGCTGGAGCTGACCGGTGGCGGCTTGCTCGTTATGCTGTTGATCGCCTTGCCGCTCGGTTCACTATCGGCACTGTACCGGGATAGCTGGATTGATCATCTGAGCCGCGGATTATCGATTATTGGCGCCGCCATGCCAAGCTTCTGGCTCGGATTGTTATTGATCGATTGGCTCGGTGTACGCTGGGCGCTGCTGCCGACGATGGGGCAGGATGGCTGGATTACGCTCGTGCTGCCCTCATTAACGCTCGGTCTGGCGATCTCCGGTGTATACGTACGTCTGTTACGCTCCAGTCTGCTCGACTCGCTCAGCCAGGAATTTGTGCGAGCGGCAAGAGCGAGGGGATATAGCGAGTGGCGTATTTTCCGTGTCCATGTGTTTCGGCATAGCCTGCCACCGGTCATTACGGTGTTCGGTGTCAGTCTGGGTAGTCTGATTGGCGGTGTGATCGTGATCGAGGTACTGTTTGCTTATCCGGGCATCGGTAAGCTTATCGTCGATTCGATCCGGCAACGCGATTATCCGGTTATTCAAGGCTATATTTTGCTGATGGCTGTGATTGTATTTATCGTCAATACCGCGGTTGATCTATCCTACCGCTTCCTCAATCCGGAGCTGCGGCTGAAGGAACAGAAGGCAGGTGCATAAGAGATGGATATGGTGAAAAAACATCGTCGTATCTCTCTATCGCTTCGCCGCGTGCAGCCGCTCGTGCTGTTAATTGTGCTGATGTTTGTGCTCGGCGCATGCGGCTATGCATTTTTATATTTACAACATGATCCGCTCTTAACCGATCTTGGTCAGCGATTGCAAGGTATAAGCTGGCAGCATCCGCTCGGCACCGATCACCTGGGGAGAGATATGCTAACCCGTTTGCTGCTCGGTGGGCAGCAGACGCTCGGTTATAGCTTGCTGGCGCTTGGTGCGGCATTGTTGCTTGGTGTTCCGTTTGGGCTGCTGGCGGGATATCGACGCGGCTGGGTGGATCGGATATTTGTACGGATATCGAATGGATTTCTGGCATTTCCGGATACGATTGTGGCGATTGTGCTGAGTGGATTACTCGGTGCCGGGATCGGCAATCTGGTGCTTGCGATTGTTATTGTAAAATGGGTTAATTATGCACGGCTGGTGCGTAGCGTCGTACTTGGTGAAGCAGAGAAGGATTATATTCGAATCGCACGTACAAATGGGCTACAGAGCGGCACGATTATGCGTCGCCATCTGTTGCCGCATGTGATTGGACATGTGCTGGTCATGGCAAGTCTGGATCTGGGCAAAATTATTTTGCTCATTTCCTCGTTTTCGTATATCGGGCTTGGTACGCAGCCACCTTTACCAGAATGGGGCGCGATGCTGAACGATGCACGGCCTTATTTCCAATCACGTCCGGAGCTGATGGTATTTCCGGGGCTGGCGATTGTTATAACGGTGCTGCTAGCCAATATGCTCGGCGATATGCTGCGTGATCGATTCGATGTGAAAAAAGACGACTGGAGCAGGGAGGTGCAGTCCTGATGTTAGAGCTGGATAAGCTGACCGTTCGCAGTCACCAGCGTGTGCTGGTGGATGAGGTGTCGTTATCGGTTGGAGCTGGGGAATGGCTGGCATTAGTTGGCGAAAGTGGCAGCGGAAAAAGCTTGCTATCGCAGTCGATCGGCGGACTGCTGCCTGCTGGTATAGCGTCGAGCGGTAGCATCAGGTGGAGCGGTCAGGAGCTTATGCATCTTCCGGCGCGGCAATTACGGAGGCTGCGCGGGAAAGAGATTGCGTATATTTTTCAAGATTATCAGGGTGCATTCACGCCTTTTCGTACGATTGCTCAGCATATGAATGAATATCAGCAGGTGCATGGGGAAAAGGATCGACAGCAGCGTAGACAGAGGAGTGAGCAGGCGCTCGAATCAACAGGTTTATCGACCAGACTGCTGAATCGGTATCCATTTCAATTAAGTGGCGGTCAGCTTCAACGTGCTGCCATTGCGCTGGCGTTGCTATTGTCACCGCGTCTGCTTATTGCGGATGAGGCAACGACCGCGCTGGATAGCGTATCCGGTCACCGCATATTGGAGCTGTTGCGTCAGAAGCAGCAGGAAACCGGCTGTGCGATTCTGTTTATTACGCATGATTGGCGACATGTGCGTCGCTACGCTGACCGCATTGCTGTGATGAAGGAAGGCAAGCTGGTGGAGAGCGGTAATCGACATCGTGTGCTGGATCATCCACGTCATCCATACACTCGACAATTGATCGCGGCTGCACCGATGCTGGAACGACCGGAGCCAACGTTGCGTTCTGGTCTGGAGCCGCTTGATCGATTGGAGGTGCAGAAGCGATGACGTTACTCCGGGTAGAGCATTTATGTAAAACGTACGCTTCTCGTCCCCATCAAGCTGGATTTTGGAGTGGGCAAAATGATAAGCCTGCTGGATTGAAGCGAGCTGCTTGGCTGAGTAAATGGCTTAAACAGCATCACCAGCATCATAAGCAGGCAGGGGCTGCTGCGTTAGACGATGTATCGTTTGAGCTACAGCATGGCGAATGCCTGGGATTGGTCGGGGAGAGCGGTAGCGGTAAAAGCACACTGGCTCGCTGTCTGCTTGGCATCGAGACAGCGGATCACGGACGCATTGTTCTGGCAGGTGAGGAATTCGGCGGTTCATCTCAGCGCAGACTATATGAACAGCGCCGACATATCCAGATCGTGTTTCAAAATCCAACGGCTGCGCTGAATCCGAAGCTGACGGTTCGCCAGTCATTGCTTGATCCGTATCGACAGTATCGGAATCAGCTAGAGCTGAACCATTTTCAGGCGGACAGTGAGGATGCTTTTGCCCGTATGCTTCTAGAGGCGGTTGAGCTGTCCGCATCGCTGCTGGATCGATATCCACATCAGCTCAGCGGCGGTCAGCGTCAGCGCGTTACAATTGCGCGAGCGATCAGCATTGAGCCGAAGCTGGTTGTGCTGGATGAACCGACTGCGAGTCTGGACGTGATCTCGCAGGCAGCGATTTTGCAGTTGCTGGCCCAATTAAAGCAGGAGCTGGGGCTGGCGTATTTGTTCATCTCGCACGATCTGGCGGCGATTAGTAAGCTGAGTGATCGCATGATGGTCATGAAGGATGGACGTATTGTCGATCGTTGTCTGCGTCATGAGTTGTTTGCACCGGAGCGACACGCGTATACACAGGAGCTGGTGTCGATTTTTTGATGGTAGTGTGTGGATCGTGCGGTTTGAATCGGATGCACTACATCCAGTGGTATCGATGTAGTGATGGTGTTATCTAATTCTATGTGGATAGAGTTAACAAAGTAGTTGTGACCATACAAATAAGCGGTATATGCACAAAGGGAATCATGTGCGTATACCGCTTATTTTGGTTTTTCATTTTGTTAATGAGCGATAGGGGTGAGCCGGATTGCTGAAGATCTACGTTCTTAAGCAGATGATCTGCGTTCTCTATGGAGATGGCAAACGATCCAAGCTTAGCGTTCCTGACACGGACAGCTACACATTCGTATCGGTTCCTTCCTCTGGATAATACATCATCATAAAATAGCTGGCTTTCTCAGAAGACGGGTTAAAGTAGCCATGCGGAATCGTACCAGAGAAATGCAGCGCATCACCATCAGACACATGATACGGCTCGCCGTTGATTTCAACGACCAGCGAGCCTTCCTTCACAAATAAATACTCTTCACCCGGGTGAGTTTTCGGCAGGTGTTCACAGCCGGGCAGTAGATCAACGACGTATAGCTCGAATCGGTTCTCCGGGTGATAGGGGAAAAAGGTATACACTTTATACAGATCATCGCTATCCACGACAGGATCAAGCTCTCGAATATTCACCTGCTGGATCGGCTGTTCTTCTTCTTTTAGGAACATACTAAACGATACTTGAAAGCCTTTGGCAATTTTCCATAGTGTCGTTACGGTTGGATTGGATTTCTCATTTTCAATCTGGGCAAGCATCGCCTTACTAACCCCTGTCAGCTCTGACGTTTGCTCCAGCGTAAGATTACGGCTTTTGCGCAATTTGAGCAGATTACGGGCAATGATTTGCTGAATCGGTTCCATGAAAATACTCCTTTATGCAAAAATTTAATATAACAGACGCTTGTATGTTATATAGAATATTTGTATACTATATTAAACTTAAGTTCATTGTAGCATATCTGTTCCTGTCATGTGGCTGCAAATTACGCCATTCAGAAAAGTTCAGTATAGGTGCATACAGAGCTTCCAACTGTCATCGGGCTTTTCCGTAAGCGGAAGGCTAAACGCAGACAGACGGTACACTAAAGGAGGAAATAAGATGTTAACCCACCAGATGGAATGCACCAAAGAAGTATCGGCGGCAAGCTCACCCACTTTTGTAGAAGGAATCCGAGATTGTATACCGACATTACTCGGTTATATTAGTATCGGTCTGGCTTCGGGTGTCGTTGGCGCTGCTTCCGGCTTAAGCTGGCTGGAGATGGGATTGATGTCGCTACTCGTCTATGCAGGAGCAGCTCAATTCATCATCTGCGCCCTGCTTGCTGTGCACACGCCCATTTCAGCGATTGTACTCACTACATTTATCGTCAATCTACGCAATTTCCTGCTTAGTGCGACACTGGCGCCGCATTTTGGCAAATACTCATTGTTGAACAATATCGGTACAGGCTTGCTCGTCACCGATGAATCGTTTGGAGTTGCAGCGACACGCCTTGCGTCAGGCAAACCGCTTAGCAATCGCTGGATGCATGGACTGAATCTGGCCGCGTATATCGTCTGGATCATCTCCTGCACACTCGGTGCGCTATTTGGGAACTGGATCGCTGATCCGCAAATGTTTGGACTTGATTATGCGCTGACCGCTATGTTTATTGCATTGCTGGTCTTACAGCTCGGTAATGTCGTGCCGGAGAAGCTGAAGCATTATTTGAAGCTGATGGCCTATATGGTCATCGCAATGGTGGTGCTATCGCTGGTCGTTTCGACGCAACTGGCAATTATTCTAGCGACCGTTATTGTCGCAACGATCGGGGTGGTGACAGAGCGATGACAGTGAATTGGACGGTATTTATCATTATTGTTGGTTGTGCGCTCGTGACGATGATTCCGCGTGTAGCTCCGTTTTTCGTTGTACGCAATATGGTGCTGCCACAGGCGGTCATGAAATGGCTATCTTACATTCCGGTGTGCATTTTCACAGCGCTCGTTGTGGAGAGTATGCTGGATAAGCAAAGTGGTACATTGCATATTGAATGGCCTGCGGTGATTGTACTGGTGCCCACATTGCTGGTTGCGTTAAAGACGAAAAGTCTCTCGCTGACCGTCGTTGTGGGCGTGGTGTGTATGGCAGTGGTGCGGTTTTTCTGGTAAGAAAAAAGCGGTTGGGGATCATAGCAAAAATATCGCAAATTTCTATGGTAGCATGGGCAGATGTACGGCTTATCTGATGAATATTGTCGTTTGAAAAGTGTAGTTGATATCTTATAAAAATAGCATGGTCGATCATTACTCTGGCAGGATGGATGTTGGAGTCAATAACGATCATGCTATTTTTTGTATGAAATAAATGCAATCAACATAGAAAGCAGTTATTAGTAGTGATCAACTATATTGGAGTAACCAGTGAGTACGTTAGAGTAAGGCGATTAACCCTTCGCTACAGCAGGTGGTGAACAAGTAGAGGGGCTTCCAAGCATATCGTTGAGGAGGGTAACAGGATCAGGGGAGTAAGGATTTATAAGTTTACGGCAAAAAAGGCTTCTTGGAAAGGAAGCCTTTTCGGTTTACGTATGCGTTTCAATGCACGCTCTCGCACGGAGAGCGACGGGATACAGCGTGAAGGTAACGAGCCATCCTGTGGTTTCAATCCACGCTCTCGCACGGAGAGCGACATGGTACGGAGGTTCTTCGCGAGTACATCGAGGTTGTTTCAATCCACGCTCTCGCACGGAGAGCGACCCATCTACAATAATTACAAAGAAAGAAAGTGATTTGTTTCAATCCACGCTCTCGCACGGAGAGCGACAGTGGCAATTGACGTTGATTGCGCGTGATCTCGTGTTTCAATCCACGCTCTCGCACGGAGAGCGACAACGAACGTGTCTCCTGCGTCCTTGCCGTTGATCGTGTTTCAATCCACGCTCTCGCACGGAGAGCGACGATCAAATCGCAGGTACTTTCGAGATCGCCGAGTTTGTTTCAATCCACGCTCTCGCACGGAGAGCGACTCTGAGGTTTCCTGAGGTTCTCATAGCCCATTTCTGTTTCAATCCACGCTCTCGCACGGAGAGCGACTTCACCGATCCGGAGACCAGTTCTTGATAATAAAGCGTTTCAATCCACGCTCTCGCACGGAGAGCGACGCCGCATTTAGGATCAAGTTGAATGACTGCCCAAGTTTCAATCCACGCTCTCGCACGGAGAGCGACAAGAAGGTCGCGATAAAGTGTTTGATATGTATTTGTTTCAATCCACGCTCTCGCACGGAGAGCGACAGACTTAGTCAAATGGCTGGAAACTGATGATTCCGGTTTCAATCCACGCTCTCGCACGGAGAGCGACCCGCTGCTGATGACTATTCAACGTGATCTGAGATTGTTTCAATCCACGCTCTCGCACGGAGAGCGACCAAGTGATGATATTCAAGATTTAACTGAAGAGAATGTTTCAATCCACGCTCTCGCACGGAGAGCGACGTAGGATTTAAATTTACAGTAATTCTTGGTGGTTGTTTCAATCCACGCTCTCGCACGGAGAGCGACTGTTAGCACTTTTACCCCTTATACAACAAGGCTTTTCAGCATCAAAAGTGCGAACCTCAAAATTAGCCTACCTAAAATGAAGCAAAAAAACAAGAAAAACACGAAAAAGCCTTATAGATCAAGGGGTGCGAACCTCCCAGGAAAATCATGTTAGCTTCAGGTTCGCACTTTAACCTGCATAAAAGTCGTATAGCTATGTTAACTGATTAATTCTCCTATGCATTGAATCAAAACATTATATAACTGTAGTTCCAAAAAAACATTTGGAATAAAAAAGGAGTTTGTTATATTTTGTGGAATACATTGCTTAAGTACATTGACAAATAACAATTCTTCTTTGTTTATAGGGGAGGTAGATCATTGGAATATTACGCTCATACAACAGAATCAATGGACAAATCAACCTGGCAGCTACTTCATGTTCATTTACATGAAGTAGGAGAATTGGCAAGCGTGATGGCTGAGTCTTTTGGTGCAGCAGAGTGGGCATATATTGCAGGACATCTGCACGATTTAGGGAAATATTCTCGCGCTTTTCAGACACGCTTGGATGGTTCTACCAAAAAGGTTGATCATGCTACTGCTGGCGCACTAGCTTTAATAGAGCATTGGACAAACAGTGAACTAGAGAAAGCTATTGCACGTTTGCTAGCCTATATTATTGCAGGACATCATAGTGGATTGCCGGATTATGGTACATCAGATGCGGATCACAATGCCTGTCTTCGCAAAAGACTACGTCGTACCGAGCATATCGAAGACTATAGTGCAGCTTATACAGAAATAACTATGCCGGATGCTCCAAAACGTATTCCCATTCAAAAAAGTCCAGCTCCAGGTTTTCAGATTTCCTTTTTTGTACGGATGCTGTTTTCATGCTTGGTTGATGCTGATTCGCTTAATACCGAAGCTTTCGCTGATCCTTCTCGATACTCATTGCGTAAACGCGATAAACCTGATCAACCCAATATCTCCTTGTTCTTCCAACAGCTAAAACAAAAATTTTATTCCTATCGTCTTGCTACATTCCATAGTCCGCGTGGAGCAATCGACCACTGGCGTACCGAAATTTTTAATGAAGCGATTCAGCATGCTACTGCGCCAAGAGGATTGTTTAGTTTAACGTTACCTACCGGCAGTGGAAAAACGCAAGTCTCGCTCGGCTTTGCTCTTGAACATGCCAGTGTCCATCATTTGCGCCGTATTATTTATGTGATTCCGTATACGTCCATTATTGAGCAGAATGCTCAGGAGTTTCGCGACATTCTAGGTAGTGAGCACATACTTGAACATCATTCTAACTTTCAACACGAATTACATAATGAGGGAACATCTGAATATGAGACAACAGAACGTCAAAAGCTGGCTGAAGAAAACTGGGAGCTTCCTGTGATTGTAACGACTAATGTTCAATTTTTTGAATCCTTATTTGCTGCGCGGCGTTCGTCTACGCGAAAATTACATAATATTGCGGGCAGTGTGATCGTGCTGGACGAAGCACAAATGATGAATGGAGATTTTTTTAAGCCCTGTTTGTATACGTTAGATGAATTGGTTCGGAATTATGACTGTTCGGTTGTGTTTTGTACAGCAACGCAGCCTCCTGCGGCACAGCTTTTACCACATACCGCCATTGTAGAGATCGTAGCTAACCCCCGGCAGCGCTATCGACAATTTGAACGAGTAGACGTTCGCTTTATTGGGAAACAAAACTGGAATGAACTATCGGAACGGATTTCAGGAAACAGTAAGCAGGTATTATGCATTGTGAATACGCGTGGTAATGCTCGTGAACTATACCATACACTCGCAGCACATTATGCAGCAGATGAGTTGTACCATTTAAGCGCTCGGATGTGTCCAAAGCAACGTCAGGATATTTTGCATACGGTTAAAACACGTCTGCATGTGGGTCTCCCTTGTATACTCATTAGCACTCAGTTGATCGAAGCTGGTGTCGATATTGACTTTCCGGCAGTGTATCGTGAACTTGCAGGATTGGACTCGATTGCTCAAGCGGCTGGACGTTGTAACCGGAATGGACGATTGATGTATCAAGGTAAGCTATGTAAAGGACAAGTTTTCGTTTTTGAAACCGAAAAAGGTCTTCCTGAAGGCTGGATGAGTCGTACAGGTGCTATCGCTCGGCGCTTATTGCTCACGTATAGTGAGCAAAACAGAAGTCCATTATCTATTGAAGCTATTCAGGAATATTTTGACGAGCTGTTCTTCTATGGGCAGAACCATGCGATGGATCAAACGGATCGTGAAGGCATCTTGCCCATGTTGGAAGAAGATGCAAAAAGTATGGCCTTTCCTTTTGCTACAATAGCGGATAAGTTCCGATTAATCGATTCGCCGATGAAAGCACTATTAATCCCGTATGTGGACGATGAAGAATATGAGCAGGCTCTAGCAATTGGAGAAGACCCGGGTGATCCATATTATCAGGGGAAAGCACGTCAATTGCTAACTCGTTTAAAATCGGAACGATTTGAAATCAGGACCATTATGCGTGCGCTTCAGCCTTACACTGTTCAGATCTATCCTTATGAATTTGAGGAGTATAGACGAGCAGGAGAATTAGAAGAAATACGCGAGGGCATTTTTGTGTTGAGTCGTGTCAATGCCTGGTATGACAGAAAGACGGGAATTAAGCCATATTCGCAACAAAGTGCAGCTCAGGAATTATGGATTATGTAAGCCAGAGAATAAAGAGGAGCAATGCCAATGAGCTATGGAATCAGACTCTATGTGTGGGGAGATCGAGCTTGTTTTTCAAGACCGGAGATGAAGGCGGAGCGTGTCAGTTACGATGTGATGACCCCTTCGGCAGCACGCGGAATTTTGGAAGCGATCCATTGGAAGCCAGCTATTCGCTGGGTAGTTGATCGTATTCATGTATTGAATGAAATTTCGTTTGATTCGGTACGTCGTAATGAAGTGAGAAATAAAATTTTGGATTCTGATGTTAAGAAAGCAATGAATGGACGAGACATCATTTTACAGCATCGAAAGCCGGATGAAGACCCGCAACAGCGTATGACAGTTATGCTGCGCAATGTTGCTTATGTGATTGAAGCTCATTTTGAAGTGACGGCGCACGCTGGAGAGACAGATAATCCTGAAAAACACTACAGCATTTTTTGTCGCAGAGCACGGTCGGGACAATTTTATCATCAACCGTATTTTGGATGCCGTGAATTTCCAGTCCATTTTGAACTTTTGGAAGATGGACATTCTATACCTGTATCGTATTATGCGCAAACTCCAGAACGAGATTTACAATGGATGTTATGGGATTTGAACTATGGTGTTGAAATATCACCTAAGTTCTTTCGCGCGATCATGCGCGACGGCGTGATCAGCATACCGGATTTGTACGAACAGGAGGTGTAGCAATGATCATACAATCGCTGTATAAGCGTTACGAACAATTGATGGAAGATTCTGATTCTGGCATATCCAAGCCGGGATACAGTTTAGAAAAAGTGTCTTTTGCACTGGAGATTAGCGAAAGTGGAGAGCTATTGAATATTGTGGATATTCGTATACAGCAAGGCAAAAGGCAGATTCCACGACACATGATCGTACCAGAGCAGCCTGCAAGGAGAAGAGCAGTGAAATCATATTTTCTGTCAGATAAAGCAGAGTATATTCTTGGAATTGTAGCAGACAAAGAGACTGGCTTTAAGGTATCGCTTGCCAAGTACAATAGTAGTTCTACTTTGCACCAGCAATTACTTTCAGACTGTCAATGTTCAGAGGCACAGGCAATAATTAATTTTTATAAATGGTGGAACCCGCAAGAACTATCTGAAACCTCTCCATTATATAGCGATCTAATTAAGCTTATAAGAACAATAAACAATAACCTCGTCTTCCGTTTAAAGGGAGCAACTGAGTATATACATCAAGTACCTGATGTATTGGTAGCCTGGGACCGCTCTATCATGAAAGATGAAACGGATAATGCTTCAGTGTTAGGAGATTGCTTAGTTACAGGACAATGCAATCAGTCTATTGCAAGGATACACAAAGTAAACATTAAAGGCGTACCCAACTCGAATCCAGCAGGTGCCAGTATCGTTTCTTTTAATTTTCCTGCACTCGAATCCTACGGTAAAAAGCAAAGCTACAATGCCCCTGTCAGTGAGGCGGTTGCGGTTGGTTATGCTACAGCATTGAATCACTTATTGTTATCAGACAAAAACCGACTTCGTTGGATGGGAGATATGACTGTAGTGTTCTGGGCAGAACGTCTGCCTGGTGAATCGCAGGAAGAATGGGAGTTGCAGGAGGGTATATTTGCAGCCCTGTTTGAAGGAACGCCTGATGCGCAAATTTCTGAAAATGAACAAGACGGTAATGAATCAAGGGATGACGAGACTACAGATAGGAATAACAACGAGCATACACAACTTGATTCGGGTAATGCTAAAACTGAAACCATAAAAGAAGATCGCAAATTAACCCGACAAATCGCTGATTTGCTCGGTCGTGTAAAGCGGGCAGAACATGTAAGTACAGATATGCTTCCCGCTCAAGAAGCTTCCTTTTATGTATTGGGGATGTCTGGAAACAATGCACGTATAGCTATTCGTTTTTTCTGGCAAAGTTCATTTGAACAACTATTTCGCAAGTTGAGTGTGTATGCATCAGATATGGAAATCCAGCGTCCTGGAAAAACAAATGCCGATCTTCCTACATTGTTTAATATTATGATGCAAACGGTACGTCAGACGAATGAAGTGTCCAAAATGCGTGAAAGTATATCCGGCGCAATGAAAAGCGAATGGTTTCGAGCTGTATTAAGTGGAGGTGCATTGCCTTATTCCGTTTATGCTGCCGTAGTTGGACGTACACGAGTGGATGGGGGGATGTTTCCTTATGGCGAAAACGGAAGGGAAGCTTGGATTCGTGCTTCCGTAATCAAAGCTTATCTGACCCGATATGCTCGTATGTATAAACAAAACGATATGAAGGAGGCTTTAACGCCAATGTTAAATGAGGAAGCACAGTCAGTTGCTTATCGACTTGGACGATTATTTGCCGTATTAGAACGAGCTCAAACCGATGCGGCTGGACAAAAACGTTTGAACGCGACGATTAAAGATCGTTATTTTGGTTCTGCTTCGTCAACACCAGCATCTGTATTTCCGATTTTGCTACGTTTGGCGCAACACCATATGTCAAAGGCGGAGTATGGGAAGTTTCGCGATCGAGAGATTGGGGAGATTTTGCAAGGAGTGGATGAGTTTCCTAATCATCTGGATCTAAAGCAACAAGGCTTGTTTATGCTCGGTTATTATCATCAGGCAGCTTATCGTGCTCCAGCCACGATAACAGATGAAGGAAAGTCGGAGGGCACGATTGGTGAGCCAGATGCATCTACCCAAAAACCTCTAGCAGAATAGACCGCTTGTGTATCAACTGGGCGTAAATGGATACGGTTATAGAGCTATATCATATTAATGGAGGTCGATTCACATGGTAAAGGCGAATCATCAAACGATGGATTTGGAACAAACAGATACAGAAATAGCAAATGTGGCGAGTTCAATCACTCGCCATGAATTCACGATTTTGTTTGATGTGACGAATGGAAATCCGAATGGTGATCCGGATATGGGAAATATGCCGCGAATCGATCCAGAGACCGGTCACGGTATTGTTACCGATGTTTGCTTGAAGCGCAAAGTGCGCAATTATATAGAGATTACAAGAGAACAGGACACTGGACATCGGATTTACGTCACTGAAGGTGCTGTACTCAATGAGCAGCATCGTAAAGCGTATCGTAGTGTTCGGGAAGAAGATGTAGATAAAGCGAAAGAGTTAAAGCCCAAAGATCGCGCAGAAGCTACATTGCTTACTCACTGGATGTGTGACAATTTCTATGACGTACGTGCATTTGGTGCAGTTATGACGACCAAAGTCAATTGCGGTCAAGTACGAGGCCCTGTCCAATTTACATTTGCTCGCAGTATTGATCCGATCTTCTCGCAGGAAACGACGATTACACGGATGGCTGTCACACAGGAAGGTACGGATAAAGAACGGGAAATGGGACGTAAGCACATTGTACCATATGGATTATATCGTATGGATGGGTATGTATCCGGGCATTTAGCAGATAAAACACATTTTGGACAGGAAGATTTGGAGTTGTTGTGGGAAGCGTTAGAAAATATGTTTGAGCATGATCGCTCTGCTTCTCGCGGTCAGATGGCATTACGGAAGCTGATTATTTTTGAACATGCCTCGAAGCTTGGGAATGCACCTGCGCATCAACTATTTGAACGAATCCATATTCGCAAAATCGGTGATGCTCCGGCACGTGCATACACCGATTATGAGATTGATATTATTACGGATGAACTGCCAGAAGGTATAACGGTTGTAGAAAGATGAGTACATTCTCATTGTATGATGATGATGAACTGCTGATGTTGTCGGGTATTCAGCACTATTCGTTTTGTCAGCGACAATGGGCATTGATTCATATTGAACAACAATGGGAGGAAAATATCAAAACCTTTGAAGGTCAGTTGCTACACAAGCGAGCAGACAATCCAGAGCTAACTGAGAAAAGGGGCAATTTATTAATTTCGCGTGCGATGCCACTCGTTTCGAGACGATTAGGAATTAGCGGAAAAGCAGATGTTATTGAATTTCATGCTGCTGATGCTGAACTATCTGCTGCACTCGCAACACCTCTTGTTGGACGTCGCGGAAGATGGATTCCTTTCCCGGTTGAATATAAGCGAGGTAAACCTAAGCCAGATGATTGGGATGAGGTACAGCTCTGTGCTCAAGCGA
This sequence comes from Paenibacillus sp., assembly GCA_039595515.1. Classification (GTDB taxonomy): domain Bacteria; phylum Bacillota; class Bacilli; order Paenibacillales; family Paenibacillaceae; genus Saccharibacillus. The sequence goes on from JBCNLJ010000053.1 coordinate 28,149, forward strand.
TGTGTCTGGAGGAAATGTTTGGTATACGGATTGTAGAAGGTGCATTATTTTACGGTGAGCGAGAGCGGCGGATTGATGTTGAATTTAATGACAGCTTACGTGGACGGGTCGAACAATATTTGAATGGAATGCGAGAATTGTTTCATCATGGGAAGACACCCCCTGCACGTTACAAAGCAGGCTGTACATCCTGCTCGTTAATTCATATTTGTATGCCTAAAATGAGGAATAGTAACGTAGATCAGTATGTGGAAAACTATCTGGATGACGAATGAAGCTGCATATGGAACGCTGGGCTAACTGTATTGGAACAGTGAGTTTATGATGTAGCTCTAAGAAAGAGGAGATTATTTTGCGGAAATTGCTGAATACACTCTACGTTACCGCTGCGGACAGCTATCTGGCAAGAGATGGCGAAAACGTGCTTGTACTTATGGGAGACAAAGAACAAAGGGAAAAGTTTCGCGTACCTGTCCATAATTTAGAGCAGATTGTAACCTTTGGTTATACGGGAGCAAGCCCTGCCCTTTTTCATCTATGTGCTGAGCGCGGTGTCGGTTTGACCTTTTTGAATGAACATGGTGCATTCCAAGCTCGGATTCAGGGAAAAGTAAGCGGAAATGTACTGTTGCGCAGAAAACAGTACCGATGGGCAGATGGCGAAGAAGCCGTAGCAATCGCAGGTCGTTTCATTCAAGCTAAAATTATTAATTCACGAAGCGTATTACGTCGCGCGATAAGGGATCATGCCCCGGAGATCATTGATTCTAAAGTGACCGATGCTGCTCAGGCGCTCAAACGATTATCTCTTTCTGTGTTGAAAATGTCTACTGGAAATACGATTCGAGGGGCTGAAGGGGAAGCTGCCAGGATTTATTTTGGAGCTATGAATGAACTGATACTTGCTGACCGTGAAGTTTTTCAAATGAAAACACGTAATCGACGACCACCGCTTGATCCACTTAATGCGCTTCTTTCATTTTTGTATACTTTGCTGCGAATTGATGTTCATTCTGCGCTGGAGACCGTTGGGCTTGATCCAGCCGTTGGATTTCTACATCGAGATCGTCCTGGACGGGCAAGTCTTGCGCTTGATGTGATGGAAGAATTACGACCCTATCTTGCAGATCGTCTGGTGCTGTCGCTCATCAATCGTCGTCAGTTATCTGCGAAATCGTTCATCTATAAAGAAAATGGAGCTGTATTTCTTAAAGATGAAGCACGTAAAGAGGTGCTCGCTGCCTGGCAGAAGCGTAAGCAAGAAGAAATTACACATCCATTTTTAGGTGAAAAGATTGCGCTTGGACTACTTCCTTATGCACAGGCACTTCTATTAGCAAGACATATCCGTGGCGATCTCGATAGCTATCCGCCGTTTTTATGGAAATGATATAGGATGAGGTCTATTCGATATGAACTAGATGGGAAGGAGCAGTTTGTATGATGGTTCTGGTCACATACGACGTGCAAACTTCTTCGGCTGAAGGATCGAAACGACTGCGTTTGGTTTCTAAAATATGTCAGAATTATGGTCAACGAGTACAAAATTCTGTGTTTGAATGTCTAGTTGATCCGATGCAGTTCAAACAACTTAAAATTCAGCTTGAAGCGGTTATAGACCCTGAAGTGGATAGTTTGAGATATTATATGCTGGGAGCTAATTGGAAACGAAAAGTAGAGCATGTAGGCGCAAAACAAGGTTATGATCCAGAGGGGCTATTGCTGCTGTAAAATTGAATATTTGGAAAAAGAGAGCCACGCGAGTTGTTGCGCGGCTCTCTTTTTTTTGTGGAAAATATTTTGTGAGTGTTTAGTACGACGAATGAGAATAAGTGGATTTAATGCACGCTCTCGCACGGAGAGCGACTGTCCTCTACCTTCAGCGCTGTGTCGATGGATCCTGTTTCAATCCACGCTCTCGCACGGAGAGCGACAAATTCGACGGCTGAAAGCTCGCATTGATAGCTTGTTTCAATCCACGCTCTCGCACGGAGAGCGACCCTTTTCGGATTGGCTGATAGCTATACCGGTAAAGTTTCAATCCACGCTCTCGCACGGAGAGCGACAAGCAATATGAATATTTAAGAATCAACAGCCAAGTTTCAATCCACGCTCTCGCACGGAGAGCGACGTTGCTTGCCCTGCTCATTGCCTTTGTTACGAGCTGCGTTTCAATCCACGCTCTCGCACGGAGAGCGACTAAGAATTAAGAGTGTTATAAGTCAAATTAGATTGTTTCAATCCACGCTCTCGCACGGAGAGCGACTGTTAGCACTTTTACCCCGTATACCGCAAGGTTTTTCAGCATCAAAAGTGCGAACCTCAAATTTAGCCTACCTAAAACGAAGCAAAAACACAAGAAAAAGACGAAAAAGCCTTATATATCAAGGGGTGCGAACCTCCCAGGAAAATCATGTTAGCTTCAGGTTCGCACTTTTGATTTTGAAATTCATATTACATACATATCGAAACGGATAAATGAGACCTGATTATAGCTACTACATTAATGAAACATCAAACTCACTTAAATTAAAATGAACATATGAGATATACCTTTCAATAAAGCGCTTAACTAAATAATCAATCTGTTCCTTGCTTTACAAGAAAGAAGATTCTAATAAGGTCATACACCATCTATAAGCGGAAAAGTCTAACCCTATTATTCTGATTCAAATGATACCAAAAAGCCTGTCTACCATCCTTTGCATCATGCAGCGGATCGATGGACAGGCTTTTTCATATTCACACTTACTCGCATGCAATCTCCTATGACCCGGCGCGTCTCCTTACCTGTCAGCCGGAAAGGTCAGCACCATCAGACTGATATCCTTCGCAAAATCCCAGTCCAGATACGCCTGATCGAGCGTTTTTCCGAGAATGGCGCGTACAGGCAAGTCATGCACAAAGCGATCCAGCTCCAGCTCACGCTTGGAGACACGTAGCGCGTTGTTAAAGCCCTTTTTGATAATTCGCTTTTCCAGACTGATCAATAATCCTTTGCGAATGATAACAAGTGTGTGCCGATCAATCCAGTAGGATTCGATATCGGCAGGTACTTTCTGCACATCTTCGGTAATCTGGCTGACACGTATGTGCAGCTCTGCCTTACCAGAATAGAGGTCTTCTTTTTTACGATCCGGCTCCAGTTCAAACATGATCGCGATGCAGGCACGATTCACGTCTTCCTTCCAATCGATAAAATGATGGACAATCTCCTGTCCAGCCGCTGCTTCGATCTTTTTGCGGATAGCGGGGAAGACAAACTGATCAAGTAAAATGTACACATGCGTATATCGCTCATCCGGGTCATCCGGCAGTCGCTCATCGTCCGGATCAATCAGCTCATTCAGAAAAATAACAACACTGTGCTCGTTGGTGCGAATAGTGACTGATTCCGGGGATTTGCCGAACTGACTTTGACCCAGCAGGCCGATTTGTTGAATGACAGCTTCCAGATTAGCGGTTTGGGACACGGCAAATTCTCCTTTGCAGCAATAAAATAGAAAAGTATGATTAGTATTAACCACAAGCTAGCCTTATGTAATCGTTGTTAAGCGATTGAGTAAGCAAATCATTTGATTTCTCAGCCAATTGCAAACAAATAGTTGGATTGTAAATGAAATACATATGCCCTCACCTCTGCGAATCCAGGTGAGGGCATGTTCGTTGTTGTCCGTATCGTTTCGGCTTAAGGCATCGTTTTATGGTTGTACGATACGTATTAGAAGGATTCCAGAAGCTCTTTCGTACTGAATACGGAACGGAATATGAGATTGGATCAGTATTGAACCAGCAGCCAGTTTGTTTTACTCCAGCCAAGCTTGCCTGCGCCTGCACCATCAGATGCCTTTAGACGGCTAATGAGCGTAGTCGGATCATCGGTTTGATAGCTATACGGTAGACTGCTAAAGCCATTCCAGGAGAAGGCAAGCGTTGCTGCTGGATAAGGGGCAAGTGGGCTGCCAGCGGTATCGCTATTGCCACGGAAGGTGGTGCCATTCGCCGTATAGATCGTATCGACCGCCCGGATTTTGCCTGTATATTTGCTATTGCCTGGATCGGTCTGGTTATTGCGAATCGGGGAGGCGACACCGATAATTTGCGATTTCTCCACCAGCACCGCTCCTCCCTCGGTTGAGATGGCGCCATTGCTCGTTACGGTAAAATGATAGCCTTTCGAGTTGATCGCTTGCTCCATCGCAGGTGTTAGCTTCGCCTTGGCAGCAACCAGTCCAGAAGCGTCCATCACGATATTGTAAACGTGTGCATTTCCGCCCCGCAGACGAGGCATTCGATCCTGAGAATCCTGATAGTAGTTATGATGCAGCGTAATTTCCAGATTAGCATTGTCGGAAGCGAATTCGGTAGCACCGACCAGATGCGTTTTCTTTTGCCCGCCAGCGATAGCGATAATATCCTGCTGGCTCAGACCAACGGCACTGCTGCGCAAGTAATTGTACATCGGGTAGGCGGATTTGTTCGCTTCCATCGCTTGAACCTGCTGACTTACCCAGCTATTGGAGCTGCCATCATCACTGCGGAAGGAGGACCAGGAGATCGTCACACCACTGCTGCCTTTTTTCACATCGACCACACCATCGTATGCTTTGTTAAATGTGCAGTGGTCAATCCAGACCTTGCTCGTCTGCTCCAGAGTGAGATAATCCCAATCATTTTTATCGTAGTCGCCTTTGCTTGCTTCATCCCATTCCCATAGCTCGTCAAATTCCAGATTGCGAATGATTAGATTGGAGCTGCGTTTCACGGTAATGCCTACATGCTTAATTTTGGAGCCATTGTTCGAGAATATAGTCAATCCGTTAAAGCCGTCGATCGTCAGCTTGCTCACCCCACTCTGTTTAAGGACAGGATGAGTTAATGGCTTATTATGCTCGGCAAAAGGAGATGTCTGTGCGGCAGAAGGCAATTCATTCCAGCCGAGATTCAGGTCGTTCATCACTTCAATCACTTTGACACCGGAGCCTTTTTTGAGCGCCTGTGCCAGATCGGTAGCGGTATAGACCTTTTTGTAGCGTGCATCCGTTTCGGCAATCGTTCCGCCGCCGGTATTGCCTGTAGAGAAGCCCGTCAAATTATAGGCGCTGTATGTACCTGCTGCCTGCGCGGTGGCTAGCTGCTTCGTGCTGTCAGTAGGAGCGAGGGAGCTGGTGTTAGTGCTAGCTGCATTCTCTGCCAGGGAAGCATCAGCAGTAGCGTCCAGCATAGCTGCAAAAATGTTAACGTTTGCAAAATGTGAAACAGAAGTCGAAGGTGAAGCTGCTGCCGAAGGTCCGGCAAGCGATAATCCGCCCCACATCATCACTCCACTGAGCAGTAAAACAGTTCCTTTTTGAAATCCCTTTTTTTTCATGCTTGATCTCTCCTTTGATCGTCGATGGATGATAACAAGTTGAACAGGTCATAAAAGGTATTGCATACCACATGTACAAGCTAACATGATATTTTAAGCGCTTACATAGAGCGAAAGCACTAATATTGATGCAATATACATCAGATTATAGAATTGTATAGAAAAATATGGAATTTATATCAAAAACGAATATGTCGAATTCCTTCTTACTATTCATTCGTTGTTAGGAGCCACTTGATATGTTAATTATTTAATAATTAAAAATAGCATCCTAATCAACAGATGGGGAGACGGTTAGCATTTCGTTATACTTATAGATCACACTCCATAAAAAAACAGCCCTTCCGGTAGGCACCGTCGTGGGCTGTTCTGTACATCTATTGTTTCAGCACTCTTGTGGCTGAGCTTTTTAAATGCAATTACATTGCAGTGGGTCCTTTAGTCAAGGCTGGTGTTGGGTCGGAGGAGCTGCTCTTCAGCTTATTAACCTCGCCAGTCAACTCGCTTTTGGCATCGGTCAGCATGCCTTTCCATTCTTGAACAACGCCAATCGCTTCCTTCACCACCGGCGTGATTTCCTTCGCCAGATCGACCAGCTCCTGTGTGCTGGATTTCATTTCAAGACCTTTGGATTTTAACGTCTCGGTCAGACTGCTAGCGGAGCTGCTTGCACCTGATTTTAAGGTATGGCGCATATCCTCGCCAGATTTAGGCGCCAAAAGAAGTGCTGCACCTGCACCAACAAGTGCGCCTGCGATAATCCCGAATACTAGATTTTTCTGTTCCATCATAATCATCTCCGTTCAATAAAGGATTAGGATTGTCATCCATGTCTAGCGTGCTATCTATATGGTATTACCCACGATTGGCCGCTACGCCTACGCATTCGCATGTCGGTATGCATAAATAGTACAATACTATCAGCTAACAGGCAGCCATAATGAGTTATTAGTAATTCTAGCAGCTCTATTACATCAAAACCGCCAGCAGTACAGCTACCGTAGCGTAGCCGCTCTGGCTTTACCATACAGCTATCATGGATAATAAGCGATATACTTAGCATACCGAAGACAGGGAGCAGGGTGCAACTGTCATATCCCGAATCAACAGGAGGGTCTGAAATGAATATCCACATCGAATATGCAACACAGGACGACTATGACTATCTTGTTCAATACGATGTACATATGCCACCACAGCGCTTGACGGGCAAAATCGATGCTAAAGAGATTTATATGATTCGTCTTGTACACTCCAGCACGACTGAAGCGGCAAGCGATAGCAGCGATATGATCACGATTGGCTGGCTTCGGTATGGGTGGTTTTGGGATCATACGCCATTTATGAATCTGTTATGGTTGTCCGAGCCTTATCGGGGTCAGGGTATAGGCAAGCAGATCGTACAATTATGGGAGCAGCATATGGCAGCCCTGGGCTGTTCCAGTGTGATGACTTCAACCCAGTCAGATGAGGAAGCACAGCATTTCTATCGTAAGCTTGGTTATAAGGATACAGGTGCGCTAATGCAGGAGAATGCGGCAATAGAGATTATATTTACTAAAAGGCTCATACCGCTGAATTCCCTGCCTGAGGCGCATTAACTCATAGAGGGAAAGACAGCGCTGCATGTCGATCATTTATAAATAAAACTGACAATACAAGATACAGCAAAAAGCTCCTCGTCACGATTAGGTGACGGGGAGCTTTTCTTTTCTATTTGAAATGTTCTGTAGAGTCGTTGAAATACGCTGTAGATTAGCCTGCTGTAACAGGAGTAGGGCTGAGCAGCTTTTCAGCTACGATCCCCAGGAAAATGCGTCCTGTGTTGAGCAGTGCACGCTCGTCGATATCAAAGCGCGGGTGATGATGCGCAAATGCAGTAGCTTCATCTTTTTGCGAGCCGACATAGAAGAAGTTACCCGGGCGTTCCTCAAGGAAATAAGCAAAGTCCTCTGCACCCATTGCCGGTTCGATTTCGAACAAGGCTTCTTCGCCAAGCACGTCGGTCACGATCGCACGTACTTGATCAGCCTGTTCCGGTGGATTTACAACCGCCGGGTAGCCATTCGTATATTCGAGCGAGAACGTAGCGCGCGAAGCAGCCGTGATACCTGCTAGCGTCGTACGGATATCTTCTTCGATCTGCTTGCGTACTTCAGGATCGAATGTACGCACGGTGCCTTCGATCTTCGCTGTATCCGCGATGATATTAAAGGCAGAGCCTGCCTGGAATACACCCACCGTAATGACAGCCGGCTTGAGCGGGTTCACATGACGTGCCACGATATTTTGCAAGGCGCCAACGACCTGACTACCGACAACAATCGAATCGACCGTCTGGTCTGGGCGAGCGCCGTGTCCGCCTTTACCTTGAATGACGATAGAGAATCCATCGGCTGCTGCCATCGCTGGACCCGCTACAACGGCAATTCGACCATATGGCAAATAGCTCGCCAGATGGGCACCATATACTTCATCCACGCCTTCCAGCGCGCCATCTTCGATCATCGCTTTAGCACCGCCTGGAATTTTCTCCTCAGCATGCTGGAAAATAAAGCGTACATTCCCTTTCAACTGATCCGCATGACGACTGAGTACATGAGCAACACCGAGCAGGGACGCGGTATGTCCGTCATGTCCGCAGGCGTGCATCACACCATCATTTTGGGAACGGTAAGGCACGTCATTTTCTTCATAAATCGGCAAGGCATCAAAGTCTGCTCGGAACGCGATCGTTGGTCCAGGCTGTCCGCCCTTCAGATCGGCAAGCACGCCGCCTTCACCGACACCAGTGCGCACTTCGTAGCCAAATCCAGTTAACGTATCCGCGATGAATTGCGAAGTTTTCACTTCCTGAAACGACAGCTCAGGATACTGGTGCATATGTCTGCGCCATCCGACAATATCCTGTTCAAGTACGGTCAATTCGTCTATCCACTGATTTCTCATATGCATCCTCCTGTTATTCCTGTTCTATATTTTTCTTGCTCTAATCATAAAATAAATTCCAGAATTTACAAAGGAAATTTACTCTAAAATTATCATGCTGCATTTTATATGTCAAATTTGACATTTGAAAAATAGGAGGAAAAAAGGGATACAGAAGCATACGATAGTTCATAAAAATATAAGATCGTGCATGTTTATATGATCATCATTTTACTTCATTGAACATAGCTTGTCTGCTGTATTCTTCATAGAGGACGTAAAGCCATTCAGCATATGCTTCTTCTACAGAGCGATATTCTAATTTAAAAAATAATAAATATACATATATGGTAAATAATACTTTCTAATCAAAAGTGTAATCGTTATGCTTAATGCAACTTCATAAGGGAGGAGGGAATGGATGAGCGATCTGCTGTGCGTTTAAAGCGTTGTGATTATTGTAAGCGTTACAGGTATTCGAGGCTGTTGCTGTTATTCCGACGTAGGCGATTTCGTTCAAGTACGACGCTGTTCGTTCACATCATCGCGCGTATTCATGCAAAGTAGCATATTAACCTGTCCGTGTATCCGTATTTGCAAGGAAGCATATTGAGATTACAGGCACTACCGCCCCAACCTAACAGGCAACTATATTTTAAGGAGGCAAAGATGAATATGGGTTTTAAACGGATGAAACTGTATGTGTGTTGTTTCGTGCTGCTCGTATCGCTTGTACCCGTTGGAAATCGCTCTTATGCAGATACGATTGACGATATGCTGGGTAGTACCTTACCTGCAGGAACGGTCTACACCGCCAGCGGTTCGGATGGGGCTAGCTTTGAACCAAAAAATATAGGTGATGGGGACTGGTATAGCCTGTGGAGACTAAGTGCGAAATATGCGCGTCTACAGATGGAATTTCCGGAGCCTGTGCATATGAAGGCGGTACAATTTGCGACAGGAAGTATCGGGAAGCGTTATGAGACTTATATCGTGGAAGGCTTGCAAAATGGGCAATGGAGCCGTCTCGGCAAGAAAACGTATACCCTCGATCCGCAAGGCTATGTAGCGCTTGCCCCGATTCAAGTAGCAGAGGGCTGGTATGATGGGATTCGTGTTATCGTTCAATCGACCCGTCCTTCTTTAATGATCAATGAGCTGCACTATATTTCCGGTCAGCCCGCGCCATCCGGGTTACAAGCAACCTATGGCGATCAACAGGTGAAGCTGGGATGGAAGCCTGTCAACGGCGCAGACGGTTATCGGATACGGTATGGCAACAAGTCAGGAACGTATACCGCGACGCTGGATGTGAGTGCTGACACCTATGGTGGTCTGACGGTGCCTAATTTGCAAAATGGACATGCCTATTATTTTGCTGTAGCGGCGTTACATGGGGGAGTGCGAAGTAATTACTCGGACGAGACATTTACGGTTCCTGTAGCCGGTTTGGATTTTCCGAGCTATCGGACGCTCGGCTCCAATGGGGAATGGTATATGAATCCAGTCAGCCATACACTGGACCGTAATATGTCGACAAGTTGGCGTTACTCTGGTAGCAGCTCCGCAGGCGAGCTGTATTATGAATTTTTTTATCCGGTGTATATAAATGAGCTGCAATTGACCGTGACCGCCGCTCAAGCCAGTGATCTGACGTATACCGTCTACAAAGGTAGAGGAGCGCAAGAGCAGATTCTTGCTCAGCGGCAATTGCATGTCGAAGGATCGCAAGCACCGTTCACACTGGAAGCTTTTCCGATTACACCTGGCTGGTATAACGATATGAATGTGCGCATTCACACATCAGCAGGGCAGATTCTCGTGAATGAGGTACGCTATACAACCGACCATACTCCGGTTAACAATGTTCAGGTGACAGGTGGCAATGCACAACTGACGCTAAGCTGGGAGCCGATTGCGGGAGCTGAGCAGTACCGAATTGTATATGGCAAGCAGTATGGAAATATAGCGCAGACAAGCAACGTAACCGTGAGTGACGACGCTTACAACGGATATACGCTGAATGGTCTGATGAACGATGGAAGTCCTTATTATATACTCGTACAGGCGATCGTAAATGGCGAAGCATATGGATATTCGGAAGTAGCAACCGGTACGCCGCTTAGCTATGAGGTGGGCGATTTCCTGCCGCTCACGACGCAGGTGACCGGATCAGGTGCATACGATAATCATGTTCCAGCCTATGCGGCAGACCATAATCTCCAATCCTTCTGGATGCCGGAGAGCGGTGAGCACAAAAATGGAACGATTAATTTCTCCTTTACCGAGCCGATCGATATTTATGCCATTCAGCCCGTCTCTACTGTGTCTCCAGCAGCACCGCATCATTATACGGTGTATGGATTGCAAGGAAGAGACTGGGTACTGCTGTATGATGGCCCTGTGCAAATACCGTATAATCCATCCGGTGGTATCGTGGCACCGATTCCGATTACGCCGGGCCAATATGATGCTCTGATGCTGACGATTGATGCTTCACCGAACTGGCTCACTTTACAGGAGCTACTCGTCTTTTATAATCAGCCTGTCGGTTCGGTTACAACGGATACGTACGGAATCGCAGCATTACCGACTGTAGGCGAAGATACGTATAAATGATGTGAATGCTAGAGCTACTTCATAGGCTACCATCATGCTGGGATGTTATCGCTTGAATATTGGACGGTGAAGGGGAAGGTAATCGGATAGAATACAAGATCGTATAAGAGAACGAACATAGCCCACATGCTGTACAGTTCGCTTGAAGCGTACGGCATATGGGCTACTTGTTTGGAATATGATGGGGAGTAATCTCTGTACATTTTATCGTAGTAAACGGTACAGGTTGCTGATCGAGACTTTGCTGCGAGCGGCTAACATTAAGCTGCTCGGTGATCCGGTGCAGGTGCGGTTGGTGTACCGCCATCATGCTTGTGTTGACGTTTGAAGAAGGTTGCTTTCAGATAAGGCAGTACCCAGCGATCCAGACCGATTCGACCGGCATTCGCACCAGCGACGACGATGAAAATTTCCATCAGGAGCAGGTACGGATTCGTGCTGATTGTACCCGAGAACAGGAAGGCGAAGTTCATAACCATACCCATCAGTGCCGCGATAGTGGTGAATGTACCGAGAATCAAGCCAAGACCGACAAGGAATTCACCGACAGGGACAAGGATATTGAACAGCTCTACGTTTGGCAGTGCAAAATGCTCGAGGAAGCCAGCCCAGGCGGCTTTCACAACCGGTTTTTCACCGGCGCTCAGCGAGATCGCATTGGTGAGGAAGCCGGTAGCATCGAAGCCGCCAGTGAGCTTGCCCCAGCCGCCGTGGATCCACTGGAAGCCGACATAGAAACGGAGGACGGTTAATAACCACATTGCAATTTTGTTTTGTCTGAGCCATGTATTCATGATTTGTACACTCCTTGAATGATGTATTGGGTGCCTGTTCAAGCAGGCGCTTGTAAGCAATAGGACAGTATGGTTGCAGTCAGCTTCCCGCGTGCTATTGTAGCTATTGTGGCGGGTTTGATTTTATTGTTGTTAAAATGAGCTGCTGCTGTCTCTCTGGTTGGGGGATGATCATCTCTTCCATGGCTTTAGTTTAAAATAAAACTAAAATTTAATATGTGATAAAAATCACATTCTACATTAAAAATTAAAATAAATTTGCGGATACTCGAAAATGAGGCATTCGTCAGCGGGATTCCTGCTTACGCTGCTCTCTCCATTTTTCCAAACGCTCCAGAATGAAATAGATCCATACGGCAACAGCGATATAGCAGGTAAGGTTAACCAGATAGCGAATGATATTTCCAGTGCTAAGCCAGCCTTCTGCTAGATTATATTGTAAGAAGGCAATCTGTTTGAAGCTCCAGTTGCCAATGACATTGGATAGCAGAAATGCAAGAATGAATTTACGCAGTACCTTCATAGCTATCGCCTCCTTGTCAGTATGGATAGGATGAGTATAGCATGGTGTTATTCGTTTACCCGTCCTGCTGTGCTATGAATAGAACAGATAGAACCCTAATCTAAAAGGATAAAGGAGATGACTTAATGCGGAATGAGCAGCAGATGATGGAGCTTATTCTCGGTATAGCGGAACGCCATCCTCATATTCGTGCCGTGGCGATGAACGGATCGAGGGTGAATCCGACTTCACCGAAGGATCTATTTCAGGATTATGATATCGTGTATCTCGTCGACGCAATGGAGCCTTTTGTTAGCGATCATCGATGGGTTGAGGTGTTTGGAGAGCAGATCATTATGCAGATGCCGGATCGGGACGAGTTACCTGTCCATGATGGGTTACCTGCTCATGATGGGCTGGTCAAATTCATGTATTTGCTACAGCTCGCAGATGGCAATCGGATTGATCTACGGTTGCAGCGAATCGATCACTGGCGTGAGTATGTGGATGAGGATCGTTTGACGGTCATCTTGCTTGATAAGGACGGCAGATTGCCAGAGCTTCCTGCGCCCGATGATCGGGATTATTGGGTACAGCGACCGACAGCGGAGCATTTTGCTGGATGCTGTAATGAATTCTGGTGGGTGTCTACCTATATTGCTAAGGGGCTATGGCGGCAGGAATTGTTATATGCGCTGGATCATCTTAATCGCTATGTGCGTCCGATGCTGGAGCAAATGCTGTGCTGGCAAGTCGGGAGTGAGCATCAATTCCGGATCAGTACAGGTAAAAGCGGCAAATATTTGCCGCAATATCTGGATGATTCCATACTGACAAGATTGCTCGCTACGTACCCGCAGGCGGATAGCGAAGCGATCTGGCAGTCGGTATTTGTGATGGTGGAGCTGTTTGATGAGCGTGCGCGCCTGCTGGCAGAGCGTCTCGGTTATATGTACGATGATGGGGAGGCGCAGCGTGTTCGTGCTCATTTGCTTCATGTGTATGCATTGCCTGTCGATGCCAGTCAGATCTATGAATGAGCATGATACAGGCTTGTTATATGCAACATTGGATGTAAGGTTTGGACAGATGATACTGCAAAAAGACGATTCTTTGCTGTACATTTGCTAATGTGAAACTGGATGCCTGCTGACTTACCACAATGCTAGGAATGATCGTTCGAAACTAGCGATCCGCAGACGGACGGGCCTGCTGCTGGTAATCGTTCATAATGTCTCGCAGTCGATTGCCATGTAAAATGCTCTCGGCGGTAGCTTGCTCCAGTGCAGCGGTGGCACGAATATGTTCAGCGATACTGTTCAGCAGCGGTTCCCGCTGTACTCTTGGTTCAAAGCTACGTAAATAAGCAGTGCGAATAAGGGTCCAGCTACGGACGATCTCATGAAAGGCGGCAGCAATTTGCTCCATAAACGAATCTTTAGAGTCGCGCTTTTGTTCAAGCAGGTGCAGAAACTGTATTCTAGCTTGAATAATGTACAGCAGCTCCAGATTAAGCGTATTCATATCACCAGCACTGTGTTGCTGTTGCTCTACAGATAGACGATCCAGTTCAGCGAATCCGTCTGCCATATAATGCATCGAATCAAAGGCTGAACAGGTTTCATCACCAACACCCAGGTTCGCTGTAGCACGGCGCGTCAGTATGTCATACAGATCCGGTAGCTGTGAAGGTGGGCTGTATTGATCATGATTTTGCCGCAGTGTTAACAGATCACCGGCGAAGCCCAGGCTAAAATCACTGATCGATTGCGCCTGATGATACGTCATATACGCCACATCGGTACAGAACAGATGATTCGTCAGATCGTCATAGCCGGTAATCAGGTAAAAGTGAGGTCGGTGCAGTCGACCATAATCAGCGGGAAACCATGAACAATAGTACGTATCGCCTTTGACCAGTACAGGGTGTCCCTGAGCAAGCTCAATGCGAATCATCGCTAATGCTTCTTCAACAGGCAAATAACGTTCCATACGATAATCGAGACGTGTCCATTTCAAAATCTGGTCATAGGAAGTATTGTACAATATCGACTCCTGACCGAGCGACGGCACGGCTTTGCCTCCATGCTCTGTGAAGCAGGAAAATGTCCATGCATCGGCAAACGCATACATATAATCACTGCTGAAAAATGCAGCAGCACTTGCTACATTGCCGGTCAGACTTGACCAATCGAAGCCTTGCAGTGGTTTGAGCGGAATCCTGTGCGATTGGGGCATGACCTTTCACTCCTTCTATAATACCGAGCCAGCGATATGCCGGTTAACGGCTGGGTGGTTGTACGTTCGACCATTAAGAACAGTATATAATAGTTCAGTTAGTGAGAAAAGTAGTTCCGTATGTAAAAAATATACATATCATCCAGATGTGTATTTGTTCGCTCATGGATTGGTGAGTCTGTTCGGACGTTGACATGGAAATTAGGAATATGTTATATAAAAGATAGGTTTAGCACTCGATCATTCAGAGTGCTAATAGTGAGAGGTTCATAGACGTGTGCTGCTCATGATTCGTAACGCTACGGATGATGCAGCCGAGCACGAATGCAAGTCACACATACATGTATTTATTAATGGAGAGGGGAACACTACGACCATGACCAAAAAGCAATTTCAGGCTGAATCCAAGCGCCTGCTGGAAATGATGATTAACTCCATTTACACCCATCGTGAAATTTTTCTGCGCGAGCTGATTTCCAATGCCAGCGATGCGATTGACAAAATGTACTACAAAACGCTCACAGACGATGCGCTCACTTTTCACAAAGAAGACTACTATATCAAAATTACGCCAGATCAAGCGGCTCGCACGCTGACCATCTCCGATACAGGGATCGGTATGACCTCCGAGGAGCTGGAAA
>JBCNLJ010000054.1:0-39251 GCA_039595515.1 Paenibacillus sp.
AGTAGCAGTAGCAGTAGCAGTAGCAGTAGCAGTAGCAGTAGCAGTAGCAGTAGCAGTAGCAGTAGCAGTAGCAGTAGCAGTAGCAGTAGCAGTAGCAGTAGCAAAATTGTGCATACGTAAAATCAGGTTTGCAAATATATGATGCCATCCGCACGGAACGGAGGAAAGGAAATAAGGGGAAAGGACGACTTTTGAGCACGGGAATCTACAGCTTACTCCTACTCCGTAGATTCCTGTGCGAGACGGGAGTCCGTCCCCTTATTCCTTACCGGAGTGGCTGTTTGCAACCCCATCCCAGCTTACCCAAAACAAATGCCCTGCACCGCTTTTTGACTCCCCCCATCCACATTCCCCCCTCAACTTTATGCCAAGTTAACACTCCCCCTACCATTTGATGCTACAATATGACAGAACCCCACCCATCAAACGCACAAACCGTGCAAAATACAAATGTTCAGCACAATAATCCATTCTGAACACCAGCCAACAATTCTATACTGACGATACATTACACAATACGTAGCGATAGACTATTTTGTCAGTCGCTATCACCAGTTGACAGAACGAACGGAGGACAACGATGTACTTACATGGAACGAGCACAATTAATGAACAGGGCCATCTGGAAATCGGTGGCTGTGATACGGTAGAGCTGAAGGAGCAATACGGCACCCCTTTATACATTATGGACGAGCAATTGATCCGTCAGCGTTGCCGTGAATATATGGATGCTTTTCGAGCGACAGGCGTGGAATTTCAGGTAGCTTATGCGAGTAAGGCATTTTGTACGATGGCGATGTGCCGCATCGTTGAGGAAGAAGGCTTATCGCTTGATGTCGTTTCCGAGGGGGAGCTGCACACAGCGCTACAAGCAGGCTTCCCGTCTGCACGTATTCATTTCCACGGCAATAACAAAACGCCGGATGAGCTTGAAATGGCGCTGGATGCAGAGATTGGCTGCTTTGTCGTTGATAACTTTATCGAAATGCAAATGCTGGATGCGATCGCAGCGGAAAAAGGACTCAAGCCAGGTATTTTGCTACGCGTAACGCCCGGGGTGGAGGCTCATACCCATGAGTTCATTTCCACCGGTCAGGAAGATTCCAAATTCGGCTTTGATATCGGTAACGGTTCGGCGGAAGAAGCGGTGAAACTGGCGCACAAGCTGGAGCATGTAGAACTGCTTGGCTTGCATTCGCATATCGGTTCGCAAATTTTTGAAGTGGATGGCTTTCAGGTTGCCGCGCAGCGTGTAGCTGATTTTGCCCGTCAATTGCAGCAGGAGATTGGTGTGACATTCAAAGTGATCAATCTTGGTGGTGGATTTGGTATTCGTTATACGGAGGAAGATACACCGCTTGATACGGCGGATTATGTGCGGGCGATTGCGGATGCGGTGAAGCAGCAATTTGCCGGTCTGGAAGGACAGTTGCCACAGATCTGGATCGAGCCAGGACGTAGCATCGTGGGTGATGCAGGTACGACGCTATACACGATCGGTACGAGCAAGGATATTCCGAATGTACGTAAATATGTAGCCGTTGATGGCGGGATGACCGACAATCCACGTCCTGCGCTGTATGATGCAGTATATGAAGCGGTGCTGGCGAATCGGGCGAACGATGAAGCGACCGAACTCGTGTCGGTAGCGGGCAAATGCTGCGAAAGCGGCGATATGCTGATCTGGGATATCGAGCTGGCTGATCCGATGGCAGGCGATCTGCTTGCTGTCGCTTGTACAGGTGCTTATAATTATTCGATGGCGAGCAACTACAATCGTATTCGTCGTCCAGCGGTCATCCTTGTGCAGGATGGGGAGAGCGACCTGATCGTGGAACGCGAAAGCTTTGAAGATATTACGCGTAATGACGTGGTGCCTGCCCGTTTGCGTAGTAGCGTTTCAGCTCAGCGCTAGGGGTTAGAATTTCCTTTACCCTTTACGGGTGCAGACATTTCATAGTAAACTGATAGGGTGCTGTGCCACGGCTGTACTGCTGCGGGCATGGCATCCTGTATTTATGATGCGGGCCTATAACCGAAAGGGTAGCGAGTGGGAGCTGTAGTGGCACAGGTGCCATATGGCGCGTACGTTGCGACAGCAAGCACGTTGTGAACCTTTTCGTCGCAGTTTTATCCATCCGGCATGAATACATGCCCATTGCTGAGAGGAGATAGATATATTATGACAAAACAGGCTAAAATCAAACTGGCAAACGGTGGCGAGGTTGTCATCGATCTGTTCGATCAAGATGCTCCTAATACGGTAGCAAACTTTGAAAAGCTGGCTAATGACGGCTTTTATAACGGTCTGAGCTTCCACCGCGTTATCCCAGGCTTCGTAGCACAGGGCGGTTGCCCGAACGGTACAGGTACTGGCGGTCCGGGTTACACAATCAAATGTGAAATCAACCCGAACAAACACGAGCGTGGTACACTGGCTATGGCTCACGCAGGTCGTGACACAGGCGGCAGCCAGTTCTACATCTGCTACCAGCCACAACCACACCTGGACGGTCAACATACCGTTTTCGGTAAAGTTGTAAAAGGTATGGAGTATGTAGATGCATTCCAGGGCCGTGACAAAATGGAAACGGTTGAAATCGTAGAAGCTTAATTCCACGAATTCAGGCATCTATTGTACATGCGTATATTGTAAAATAAGAGCGAAGGCTGCTTAGAGCAGCCTTCGCTTTTTTTATGTATGGGTAGATGATTATATTGTGCCATGACATAGCCAAATGTATACCAAAATAAATAGTTACATGTCGTTGCACGATACATATCCATCCCGCAATAAACCAGGGTATGGACCAATGCGATGCTCTACGTTAGTGAGTACACAGGCTGTCATCGAAGTAGTTGAAAATAAGGCGATTGGATAGGAGTGAATACGTATACTATATATAGGGAGGCGCGTGATGGTAGTTTGACCAATCATGCTTATGCTAAACTATCCATAGCAATCTATGGATGACCAAATAAAGGAGACTACACCATGACACGAACACTATACATAAACGGACATTTCCGTCCCGAATCTGGCGTGCCTGCTGTAACGGAAGCTATCTATGCCGAAGACGGCATCATTCGTGCAACAGGCAGTCGAGACGACTTAAAACTTCAACTTAGCGGACAAAGCTATACTACAGTCGATTGGGATGGCGGCTATGTGTTGCCCGGACTTGTCGATTCGCATATGCACTTATCCATGCATGGCATGAAGCTGTCGATGCTGGACTTTACAAATGTACGCTCCAAGCAGGAGATGCTGGAGCTAATTCGTCAGCGTGCTGCAATCACACCAGCCGGAGAGTGGATTCTCGGCTTGAACTGGAATGAAAATATGTTTGCCCCGGCGGTGCCACCGCTGCGAAACGAGCTGGATGATATTACAACCGAGCATCCGATTTATTTGACTCGCACATGCTTTCATGCGTTTCTCGCTAACAGTGAAGCCTTTCGCAGAGCAGGGATTGCCGCGACTACACCCGACCCGCCTTCCGGCTCATTTGGGCGAGATGCAGCGGGCGAGTTGAATGGCTGGGTATATGAGGAAGCGAATCAAGCCTTTGTACGCGTTCAGCCTGAGCCAGATTATGCTACGAAAAAGGACGCGATTCGTCGTGCCTGTCAGGATGCGCTCCGGCTTGGTTTGACCGGCGCACATACAGAGGATTTACGTTTTCTCGGTGATATCGATACGATGCTGCGTATTCATCGCGAGCTGCGCGAGGAAGGTCTGCGCTTTCGCACTCACCAGCTTATTTATTATACGCACCTGGATGAAGCAGAGGCGCTCAAGCTACGTGCAGGAGATGGGGATGAGTGGCTGCATATCGGTGCAGCCAAAATTTTCTCCGACGGTGCGATTGGTGGACGGACGGCATTGCTGCGACAGCCTTACGCGGATGATCCGTCCACCTGCGGTATGGCGATTCACGATGGGGCTCGATTAAATGAGTTAACTGCACGCGCACGGAGTCTCGGCTTCCCGATTGCCGTGCATGCCATTGGCGACGGTGCTGCACATATGACGCTTACAGCGATGGAAGCTCATCCGTTAAAAGGAATAAGTCATTTACCGGATCGCTTTATCCATGCTCAGGTGCTGGATCACGAATTAGTTGAGCGGATGAAACGACTGCCGCTGATCGCAGACATTCAGCCGCGCTTTGTTGCGAGTGACTTCCCGTGGGTGCTGGATCGTGTCGGCCCGCAGCGAACGGACTACCTGTACGCCTGGAAAAAGCTGCTGCAAGCAGGCATCGTCTGCGCTGGTGGTAGCGATGCTCCAATCGAACCGCTGGACCCACTGCTTGGCATGCATGCTGCGGTCACCCGTCGCCGTCCGGATCAATCGGAGCCTGTAGAAGGTTATTTGCCAGACGAACGCTTGAGTATTGGGGAAGCGGTAGAGCTGTTTACTTCCGGCAGCGCAGCGGCAGTGACCGAGCAGCAAACGCGTGGCAGTATTGAAATTGGTAAAGCCGCTGATTTTACCGTGTTGGATCGTGATCTGTATACCGGAGCGGAGCAATTGCTGAATGCTAGAGTACGGATGACGGTGGTGAACGGCGAGACTGCTTATACTGGAGTTTAAGTTTGGATTTGGATTTGATTTTGAATTCAGATTTGAGTTTGAATTGAAGGTTGAAGTAAAGGGTATGTAGTAAACAGTAATGTATTAGGTATCCTCGAAAAACCCTGATGATGTTGAATATCAGGGTTTTTTGGTATGGTATTTTGGCTGACTGGATTCAAATGCGGACAAATGTAGGGTTAATATGGACATAAATAGGGTAATAGTAAAGTTATTTTAGCGTTGTCCGCCCTATTTTTGTCATAGTTGCCTTTATGAAATTCCAATCTGCCTGCAGATCGTGCCTGATTTACCAATACACATACATACGTATATAGAATGCCTCGATATTTATCGTTATAACAACATCGGTTCAACCACACACCCTATTTTTGTCCATGTTTAACATCAAACGTCCAATGGCTTCTCATTTGGAAATATAAATCGAAGATGTAAAAGGATGAGGTTAGCAAGGTCGTGATCCCTCGTTCAATGGCTCCTTATTATATTTTAATGTTTCGTTATACAATTATTTTTCTTTCGCTTGAAATCCGTGGAGCAATTACAAAATCAATTACGAAATGAAATACTAAATGTCATACGGAATGACATACGGAATGAAATATAGCAGCATAATCAGACGAATATAGGGTTACGATGGACAAAAATAGGGTAATGAGTAAGTTTGCTTGATGCTATCCACCCTATTTTTGTCATAGTTCAAGAGAGAGCAGGTTGGAATATGCCTTTTACTGTTGTTTTTTCTGCATTCTATAGGCTTATAAAGCGTAATTGTACAGACCTGGTGTAGATGTGCAGCTTATATGATCATCTCACAATCAGGCGCCCTATTTTTGTCCATGCTTTTAAAAATCAATTCAGCTTTTGTATATCCTATATAATATAAAAAAGCCAGCATCCCTCAAGGTTGCTGGCTTTTCATCATTGGTCGACCATCCTAACTATGGTGATCCAAATGGTGTTCTCTCGTTACTGTATATTCAATCCGCATCCGCCTGCTGCTCACAATAAAGCTCAAACGTATAATCCTTAAAATACTTTTTCTGAATATACTGAATAAAATAACTACCACTTTCGCTGAGCGGATCGGTAACCTGATCATCTACGATCTCGATGCCCAGCGTACGTACGCTGTATTTCAGCCCTTCCAGTTCATGCTGAATCTGCTGGGGCGACAGGTTGTCGATATACAGACGTACCTGCTGTGATAGCTCCTGAATGTAGGATTCCATCAGATCAATGCCGATTTGTCTGGCTTGCTGCGTGGCGATTTGCTCCTCTTCCAGACCGGAACGTTTTTTACGATAATCGGTTTTCAATGCTGACATCGTGTAGGCGGGAATATCCTTGATTTTGCCGCGCTTGGCATCACTGCGCACGACTTCCAGATTCTCGATAATATAGTTTTTATCATACTGTGCCAGCACTTGATCAATCGCCTTTGCCTGCAAACCGAATTCTTCCTTAAGCTGCTGACGGAGTCTGGAAGACGTATGGTGGCGAGTGCCAGCAGGCTTATCTGCATTGGAGATCATACTCGTTTTGGACTCGGCTGATTTGCTGCTGAGTAGAAACTTAATCTCTGTAATTTTACGCCCGGTTTTCATTTCCTCAAACGAAAATGAAATATCTGTATGCTTGTTGATTTCCTGCTGTGCTTTGACAAGGACACGCTTTTTAAAATCAGCATAAACCGGATATTGATCCTCAATACCGAGCAGCTCCTTGAGCCGCTGTACGGTAAACGTACGGCTACCGATGCGCTCATATTGCTTGAGCAATTCGTAAATCCGCATCGCATACGCGCTTTTTAGCTTAATAATATCGATCAGTCGGTAGGTGGTGAATTTCTCCTTCAATTGCAGCAGATAGGGCTTCAGCTTGGGCGAGAATTCTACCTCAACCACGCCTTCACCAGGAAAATATTCGGCAGATGCGAGCCAGGTCACCTGCAAATTATCATGCAGATAAAACGGCTGTGACATCAGGCTGTATGTATAATCCTTAATTTG
This sequence comes from Paenibacillus sp., assembly GCA_039595515.1. GTDB lineage: Bacteria > Bacillota > Bacilli > Paenibacillales > Paenibacillaceae > Saccharibacillus. Next base: position 6,613 of record JBCNLJ010000054.1, read on the forward strand.
CTGATGAATGTTTTTATTCTTCACACCGATCATTTTGGCAAATTCAGAAATTTTGAATCGATACGGCTTAAAGTCATCGTCATGTGGAGAAAGGGTACTGATCAACACAATGACAATCCGCATTTCAACGACCCCTAATTTCAATGGTGTCTCGATCAAGTTGTTTGATTTGGTAACGAGGTTGTTGCCGCGCATGTCAATTCCTCCACAACAAATAATAAAGCCCATTATATAGCATAAATGAATAGAAAAATAGAGGATACGCAACAACTGTCGCCTTGTGATGTTTTACTCCTGTTTTACATTACTTGTTTATAATGTTTTAAAATATTTACTTGTTTTACATCGCTACAAAGTCAGCATTATCAAAGCTTTTTCGATTTAAGTATGGACAGATATAGGGGAAAGAATGACATTTTTAGGGTCATGTACGGACGTTTTTAGGATGGCATATGGACGAATTTAGGTTCGATAGATGGACAGAAATAGGATAGAGTTGGACATGTTTAGGGTGAAGGAGGACAGTTTGAGGGTCAGTATGGTCAAAAATAGGGCAAAGATGCATATCCGGTAATATCGACCCTATTTTTGTCATAGTTCTAATTTGATCGGACTCGAATCGCAGCCAATCCAATCACTGGAAGTGACATACTGTCCTATAGCACCCTAAATTTGTCCATAGTAAACTCCAGCAAGTTTTACATATAAAGCTTGATAAGAAAACGTGCAAACTTACGAAAAGGAACGACCACTCATCCTCTATCGTTATATACAAGTGAGTTGTCCTTTTCTTTTATTTCCGTCCGTTCTGTATAGTTCACATCTTGCTCGTTTGCGTACACGCCGTAGATCGTGATACCTGCGGGGACGGCTACATTTCTCAATGAGGCTGTATCTATCAATGAAGCTACATCTTCTGCTTCTGCAATAGCCAATTAGTCATTCTCATCTATACGGATAACGATATTTCCGAATTGCTCGCTTCGTTCCATACGCTGGAAGGCAAGACTGATATCGGACAGTGGATACACGCTATCAACAACCGGACGAATATGGTACTGCTCCAGCAGCGCCATCATAGCTACGAATTCTTCATGACTTCCCATTGAGGTGCCTGCAATATGAATCTGCGGGAAAAATAGTGCTCGCATCGGAATCGTAATATCGTCCCCGGAGCTGGCTCCGAATACGACAATCGTTCCATTCGGCTTGATGACTTCAAAATATCGCGCAAACATTGCCGGACCAATGCTATCCAGTATGAGGTCTATCGTATGCGGACCAACCGCCTGCACCCAGTCGCCATGACTGTCCAGCACACGAGTAATTGGTAATTGTTGCGCTCTGTCGCGTTTTATACCATTTCTGGACGTTACGGTAACGTGCGCCCCGATGGCAGATGCCATGAGCGCAGCAAAGGTAGCTACACCACCACTGATTCCCGGAATGAGCACATGCTGCCCCCGCTGCACCTGGCCTTTGGTAAACAATGCACGGTATGCTGTAAGAGCGGCAAGCGAGAGTCCGCCGGCTTCTTCCCATGTTAGATAATCGGGCTTGCGAACGATATTTTCCTCTGGCACAATGACGAACTGGGCAAGTGTGCCGGATGTCGGTCCGCCAAGTATATTCGGAACAGCAGGTACTTGCTCGGTTTTCACCCAATCCAGACACGGATTGATAATCACTCCGGTACCGAGTAGAAGCGGGTCAACTCCTTCGCCAACCGCTTCGACGATGCCCGCACCGTCCGAGCCGAGAATTAACGGAGAATCGTGCTCATTTCGTTCAGCCATCAGAAACAAATCGCGATGGTTTAATCCGGCAGCTTTCAATCGTATTTTCACCTCACCTGCACCGGGGAAGCTTTCCGGCTGTTCTGTCTGCTGTAGATACTGTATACCTGAACCACCTGCATGTATGATTGCTCTCATCTTGAACCTCCTGATAGGATAATGTTAGATTTTAAGTATAGAGGCTATCTGTAAATGGCATAAGTATGCACATTCGGGTTATAAACTAACCTTTATGTTAGTAATAGGAGGATCAATATGGATTTTGACATCAAATTTGGGAACTGTCCCATTTACTACACCATTTCAAAAATCGAAGGCAAGTGGAGATGGGTCATTTTGTACAAGCTGCACAAATCCAGGGTGATCCGATACAACCGGTTGCAGGATGAGCTAAAGCCGATTGCTCATCGTACACTCAGCCGGCAGCTAAAAGAGCTGGAAGCAGATGGCCTGGTTCATCGAGAACAATACAATGAAATTCCACCACGCGTAGAATATTCGTTAACTCCAGTTGGCGAGACGCTGGCACCGATTCTGGAATTAATGTCAGAATGGGGAGCAGAGCAGCTAAACAGATTGCAATTCCAACCTGAATGATAAGATTTCTTGATTTTCGATGATCAAGGTGATATGATTTCACCATCACACTGCATATTGATGTGCAGCAGATGGTTTGCAAGTGACATCTACATTTGAATAGGTTTTATCCTCGGGGCGGGGTGAAATTCCCCACCGGCGGTGTTGAGATGATAGACGGCTAACGACTGTCTGCAAGCTCTAAGTCCGTGACCCGGCAGGTATCTGATGATGCCTGGCGGTGGATCTGGTGAGAATCCGGAGCCGACAGTATAGTCTGGATGGGAGAGGAACAGAACAGGTCTGACGTATGTGCAGGCGCTGTTCGCATGGAGATTCATGCGTTTTGGACGACACCAATACAGAATTGCCGACTGGGAGTGGCTTATTTTGCCGCATTCCTTTATTTCGACATATCGGTATAAGGCGTCATAAGTCCAAATCATAAGCTTGTAACAAGCTGCATGACAGTGTCTGCCGGAGCATCGGTGTGTGTTGCCGATGTCGTCGTTTGTGTAGGACCTGAATCCATCGTTCTGTCTGTTTATAATGCCCCGTAGTACCGGAATATTGCCGGTCTGCGGGGCTTTTCGTATTTTCGGATTGTTCATAAAGTATATTTTTGTTACTATGTTATAAATGGTAACTAAATAAAATTCATGATCTATTTTCTTATTCCCTGCTTGCATCGTCTTGGGGAAGCACCCGCACTCCTTATGCGTGAAAAGGGTATAAAGGTATGCACGAGGGAGCAGATCAGATTACATTTTGTACAATACGAAGGAGCCCTGAAGATGAACTTGTTAAACGATGAATTTTATATGTCACTTGCTTTAGATATGGCGGAGCGCGCCCAGGGACAGACGGAGATTAATCCCGTAGTTGGTTGTGTAGTTGTCAAGGATGGACGAGTCGTGGGTATGGGGGCGCATCTGAAGCGCGGTACCGGACACGCGGAAGTACATGCGCTCAATATGGCTGGTGATGAAGCCAGAGGCGCAACCGCGTATGTCACGCTGGAGCCTTGCAGCCATTATGGCAAGACGCCGCCATGCAGTGATCGATTGATTGCAGAAGGGGTAAAACGTGTCGTAGTAGCTGCTGTAGACCCTAATCCTCAGGTGGCTGGCTCAGGGATTGAGCGCCTGCGCAGTCATGGCATCGAGGTCGTGACTGGCGTACTCGCAAAGCGCTCGGAGCGGCTGAATGAGACGTTTAACAAATACATTACGACCGGCATGCCATTTGTCACACTCAAGACAGCAAGCACGCTGGATGGCCGCCTTGCGTCTCGTACCGGCGACAGTAAATGGATCTCCAATGCTGCTGCTCGTGAGCGTGTCCATGCGATGCGTCATCGTCACCAGGCGATTATGGTCGGGATTGGCACCGCCCTGGCAGATGATCCAGAGCTGACGACCCGTACGGAAGTGCCTGGCTTGCATCCGACTCGGATTGTGATCGACTCGAAGCTGCGGATCGCCAGTGACGCGCGCCTGCTTGATACGACGCTGGCACCTACGATTATCGTGACGACGGCAGCGGCAGATCCCGCGTGGATCGCTGAGCTTGAAAGCCGTAATGTGCAGGTATTAATCTGCGGCGAAGGTGAGCATGTTGATTTGCAGCTAGCGATGCGTCGTCTCGGTGAGCTTGAGATTTCATCCATTTTGCTGGAGGGTGGAGGCAAGCTGAATGGAGCGATGCTGGAAGCAGGGCTGGTGGATCGTATTACGCTCTTCTTTGCACCGAAGCTGATCGGCGGTCATCTGTCCACCTTTGTATTTGACGGCTTTGAGCGCATGAATCAGGCGGTTACGCTGGATGAAGTTGAAGTCGAGACACTGGACGATAATGTGTGCATCAGTGGACGTGCGCTGTACCATCATTTGTAAAACTGGCAAAGGAAGGTGATCCTCTATGTTCACCGGCTTAATTGAGGAAATTGGCACATTAAAAAAAACGGATCGTCGCGGCGAAGCGATGGTGCTTGGTATTCAGGCTTCCCATATTATGCATGGACTTGCACTGGGTGACAGCGTTGCTTGTAATGGCGTCTGTCTCACCGTAACGACGATATCCGGTTCACTTTTTACAGTAGATGTAATGCCGGAGACGTATCGTCTGTCCAGCCTCAAGGAGCTGCGCACCGGCAGTCCGATCAATCTGGAGCGTGCGATGGCAGCGAATGGACGCTTCGGCGGTCATATCGTACAGGGGCATGTGGATGGTGTGGCGACGATTGAAGGGATTGAAAGTAACCAGAATGCGGTAATTTTCCGCATCAAGCCTCAGCATGCCGATCTGTTCCGCTACATTATCCCAAAGGGCTCTATTGCGGTAGATGGCATTAGCCTGACCGTGGTTGCTGTCGATAGCGGCAGCTTCACGATCTCGATCATTCCGCATACGCTCAAGGAAACGGTACTTGCGCATCGCAAGCCAGGCGATACGGTCAATATTGAATGTGATGTGCTGGGGAAATATATCGAGCATATGATGAACTATCGTCAGTCTACGCCCAATGATGCACAGGATACTCGCAGCGGCGGCTTGACGGCAGATTTTTTACAGCAAAACGGGTATATGTAAAGCAAGTGTACTCATACATGTACAACTAGAATGGCATCCTGACAGATAGAAGGAGGCGGAGCACATGAGTGACGAACTTACCGGTCTAAGCCGGATTGAGGATGCTGTGCACGATTTGCAGCAGGGGAAAGTCATTATCGTAGTCGATGATGAAGATCGTGAAAATGAAGGCGACTTTATCGCGCTGGCAGATCATGCGACACCAGCGATTATTAACTTTATGGTAACCGAAGGACGTGGACTGGTCTGCCTGCCGATTACAGCAGAGCGAGCGCAGGAGTTAAAGCTGGAGCCTATGGTGCAGCAAAATACCGATTATCATGGTACAGCTTTTACCGTTTCGATTGATCATGTGGATACGACAACCGGCATTTCAGCGTATGAACGCTCGTTAACCGCCATGGCGATTACGAAGCCGGAAGCGGGATCAGAGCATTTCCGCCGTCCAGGTCATATGTTTCCGCTGATCGCTAATCCGGGCGGCGTGCTTGCAAGACCGGGGCATACCGAAGCAGCTATTGATCTGGCACGTCTGAGCGGTGCTTATCCTGCGGGCGTGATCTGTGAAATTATGAATGAAGACGGTACGATGGCACGTCTCGATCAGCTTCGTACGCTGGCGCGTAAGCATGATCTCAAGCTGATCAGCATTCAAGAGCTGATTCATTATTTGCAAAAGCATGAGAGTGAATTGCACAGTAAATAAGTGCAGGTCATCCGCTTCAGGGAAATCAGCTCAGACCATCAAGCTTCAGTAAGTGAGTTCAGTGAATAAGTTGAGTAAATAAATTCCATTAATTAATTTCAGGTAAAAGGGTATGTCGGTTTTCGAACGTACGATGTGATGTATAGTGTGATTACACATCTATAGCTTGATCATTTATACCTTGATCAGTGGACTGTAGCGATTCGGTCATCCAACTCTATCGGCGACCATGTCCTATGATTTCGAAACCGACATGCATAGCATATACAATCTACCCACTATACTAACTAAAGCGAGGAATCCAATTATGGCGAACATTTTCGAAGGACATTTAGTTTCTCAGGGGTTAAAATTTGGTATCGTTGTTGGACGTTTTAACGAGTTTATTACAAACAAGCTGCTGAGCGGCGCGCTGGACGCCCTGCACCGTCATGGTACAGCTCAGGATGATATCGATATTGCATGGGTACCAGGCGCATTTGAAATTCCATTAATTGCGCAGAAAATGGCAGAGTCCGGCAAATACGATGCGGTGATCACACTCGGCACGGTTATTCGCGGTTCGACAACGCATTATGACTATGTGTGCAATGAAGTAGCCAAAGGCGTAGCAGCGATCAATCTGAAAACCGGTGTACCGGTTATCTTTGGAATCGTAACGACTGAAAGTATTGAACAAGCGATCGAGCGTGCCGGTACAAAAGCAGGCAACAAAGGCTGGGATTCGGCAAATGCAGCGATCGAAATGGCGAATCTGTCGAGCCAATTCAAAAACTAATCTGCTCAAAGTGTATATCAAAGTTTACAAAAAGAGGCCATCCAAAGAGGATTAGGCCTCTTTTTGCTGAATATGTATAGTCATGTGTTCACATTAAGGATAAAATAAGGTTGGTGTGATACGCTATATGTGCTTATGCTGTGTATGGTTAGGATTGTAAGTATCATACCAATGGACATTAAATCAAGGGAGTGTGCCTGTGACTGTACTATATAAACTCGCTACGTTCGAAGGGCCGCTCGATCTGCTGCTTCACTTAATTGACGAATCGGAAATTGATATCCAGAACATCCCGATTAGTGAAATCACGGAACAGTATCTGGATTATCTTCATAGTATGAAGGAACTTGAGCTTGAAGTGACCAGTGAGTTTCTGGTGATGGCGGCGACACTGCTCTCGATCAAGAGCAAAATGCTGCTGCCGAAACCTCCGGTGCTGGAGATCGACGATTTTGATTATATTGAAGATGACGACATGGACCCTCGCGCCGAGCTTGTGCGTAAGCTGGAAGAATACCGGAAGTACAAAGGCATCGCCGGTCATTTGCGTGAGCGCGAAGAGGAGCGTAGCCTGATCTTTACGAAGGAACCGGAGGATATGACCCCATTTGTCGCTCGTGTGAACTACAATCCGGTCGAAGGCTTACATACGATGGATCTGGTGGAAGCCTTCCAAAAGGCGCTCCGTCGGGCGACACGACGTGTGCGCGTGACCCGGATACAGCGTGATGAGATTTCGGTAAAGGATCGTATTCGGCAGGTCGTGGATCGTTTCCAGAGACTGGAGCGGGGAGAGCAATTGCTCTTTTCCAAGCTGCTTGAAAGTGAAACTGTTCGTCAGGAGATTGTCGTGACCTTTCTGGCGGTACTTGAAATGATGAAAATGCGGCAGATTTGCTGCTACCAGAGTCGTCTATTTGACGACATTGTGATGGAGTGGAGAGGAGAAGTAAGCCTTAATGAAGTCCCAGAAGTTGAAAGCAGTTATTGAAGGCATGTTATTTCTCGCAGGAGAGGAAGGGCTGAATGTACGGCAGATCGCCGAGGTGACCGAGCAGCCTGTCGATGTGGTGCAGATTGCCATCGACGAGCTACAGGCCGATCTCAAAAAGGCGCGCCGTGGCATTCAGATCGTCCATATCGCTGGCTGCTACCAGCTATCGACCCTGCCTGCGCATGCCGTATATTATAAGCGGCTGGCAGACTCGCCAAGCCGCTCCTCCTTGTCTCAGGCGGCGCTAGAGACGTTGTCGATTATCGCGTATCGCCAGCCGATTACACGGGTGGAGATCGAAGAAATTCGTGGTGTCAAAACCGACCGTGCCATTTATACACTGGTGAACAAGGATCTGATTCAGGAGGTCGGTCGCGCCGAAGCGATCGGACGGCCGATTTTGTATGGCACCACGAAGTCGTTCTTGAATTATTTCGGTTTGAGCGGTCTGCGTGAGCTGCCAGACGCGTCACAATTCGAGACCGAGGGCGATCTGGAGGAGGAAACACAGCTTCTGTTCAACCGTTTGGAGGAACAGACGTATGGTGAGGATCTGCCTGAGCTGGCCGAGCTAGGTGAGGAACTGATTCAGGCGGCAGAAGCAGCAGGCGTGCGAGATGTGGAATTGCCCGAATCGCTTCGTGAAGCAGCGAATCATCATAGAGACGAACAGGATTCGAATCAGAGTACAGCGTCTGGAAAAGAAGAATCGGATGATCGCGATTCATTTTGAATGGTTTGAATCGGAAGTGTGAGTTTGTTTATAAGAGTGTAAGAGTATAAGAGTATGTCTCTGCGTATCGATGGGAGTCATCACAGAGGCGGATGGTATTCCATCCAGTCTGTGCATTGTTTACAGAATGCGCAGGAGCTAAATAGAACGCCTATGAGCTAATATAGAAGCATATGAGTTAGCTTATATGCATAGGTTGCTAAAATAAAACAGGTCCATTCACCGTAGAGTGAAGGACCTGTTTTTGTTTGTTCGTATATTTTGTTTATATGTTTTATTAGTACGTTGTACATATTCAGTGCGACGTATCCCAATAACGTTTACTTATATACGATTTGATAAATTCTTGTTAATTTGCGAATTTCATCATAACCGTAAGTGTATAGACGTTGATCATCAGTCCTCATCAGTCAGGCTTACTTTTTAAACTACATCGTTCAAACGCGACAACCGCAGATCTACTACATATCTATCACAAATCTACTACAAACCTACGCCTGCTCTTTTTTCTCCACCGGAATGTAAATGTCCATCACCAGATTCTCATTACCATAACAACGCTGATCGTACACCTCGAAGTCGACTCCGCCACTTGCATACGCATAACCTGAATTTGGAAACCACTCATTAAAAATATAACTCGTCGTACCTTGAATCGCGCGTATGAAGCCGCCGTCAGCACGGTTGGCAGGAGGGGTCGTGAATACTGCATACGTCGATGCAGGAATGGTCGTTGTAAATAAATCGTCCGGCACACGGTCAAAATTTTCTACTTCGACGCCAATCACATAGCGGAAATGCTCGGAGTGCGGGTCATTCATAATGCAGGCGCCATATTCAGTGTGACTTACAGGCTGGACAACCTCGTGCAGCGTATGCTCCCAATTTTCATCGGTATAGCGCTGCCAGAAGGCGGGGATGTCCGTCATATTTTCACCGTTCACACGCGTTTCGATGGCATAGCCTGCCAGCTTGAATTCCGGTTTGATCACAAAGGTTGGTCTCATCATCATTCCTCCGATTAATTGGTAGTTGGCGAGCTTCGCAAGGTCTACCTTTTCGGGAACGTAGCCAGTAGCATGCATACGATATTGCTCCGGAGACAAGCCGTATGTTTTGCGAAATGCTTTGGTGAAGCCTGCATGCGTTTCAAAGCCATAATCTAGAGCAATATGGAGCAGTGTGCGTGTGCTTGCCATATCGGCAGCCGCATACGCCAGCCGTCTGCGACGAATATACTCCATTACCGGCAGTCCGGTTTGTGACTGAAACACCTTGTAGAAATGGTACAGTGAGAATCCCGCCAGCCCGGCAAGCTCCTCCGCTCGCAGCGGCTCCTTGAGATGCTGTTCAATATAGTCAATTGTCGACTGAATGCATTCCATATGATTCATAGATTCGTTCCCTCCCGATCGGTAAGGCTATTGTAGCAAAACGAATGATGTGGGGCTTGTCCATTTTTGCGAATCATTTTAGGGGTGAGGAGAATCGCGGTGAGCGGCTTATCTTTCATCATAATCGGCAGTAGAACACAGCAAAAAGGCTTTGTCTGTGATGATGCTTTAGACAAAGCCCCGATGTTGGAATGTTAGCTTAAGTCGGTGGTAAGTGAAGCTGTTAGACTTGGATTGAAAGGGCAATTCGATAAGGCTTGTAGCCTGTTGCAGTTTTCAGACAGTCCCTACATAAAATAAATCAAAAAGTACAGTCCCCACAATACAAGCTCTCCAATATAGACTCCAAGCTACAATCGGATACGTCTCTATTACTTTTTCAGCAGCAAATACAAAAAGTACGGCGCTCCGATAAAAGCAACGACCACGCCAGCAGGCAATCCGTCTGGTTCGGTCAGATTGCGTCCGATTGTATCTGCGAGCAGTAGGAGCCAGCCGCCGATCAGAATCGATACAGGTACAAATAGCTGGTGCTTGGGACCGACGAGTGCGCGTGCAATATGGGGAGCCATCAGTCCGACAAATGCAATGCCACCTGTTACCGATACCGCTGAAGCAGCAAGAGCAACTGCGGCGAGCATGAGCAGGATGCGATCACGTTGAATCGGTACACCTGCGCCGACGGCGGTTTCTTCGTTCAGGGCGAGCAGGTTGAGTGAGCGGCATTTGTACAGGACAAATGGGATCAGTATGATGAGCCACGGTAGCAATGCTATAATGAACGGCCAATCGGTTCCCCATACATTACCAGCAAGCCAGCGTGCGATAAAATCGACTTTGACCTGATCAACCGAGGCGATCAGTACAACCATCACACCGGATAAGGCGAGCGAGAAGCCTACGCCAGTGATGATCAGCTTCATCGGCTGTAAGCCCTGTGCACGGCTATACGAGAAGAAGTAAATGATAATCGCTGTCACCAGCGCAGAAATAAAGGCGACGATTGGAATCATATACGCAAAGCTGCCTACTTCAAGTGGAGCGAACAGAAAGAAGATCGTAATGCCTACACCCGCGCCGGAGTTAATACCGACGATGCCGGGATCGGCGAGTTCATTTCGTGTGATTCCCTGTAGCACGGCTCCCGATAAAGCAAGTGCCATGCCCGCCAGAAGCGTGATTAGCATACGGGGCAGACGAATAGAGAAAATTACGAATTGATCCATAAAGCTACCCTGTCCAAGCAATGTCGGAATGATACGGTCAAACGATACCGACGAGGAACCCATACCCAGTGAGATGATCAGTGTAATGATTGTAAGCAGTACCAGAATAAGCATAACCAGTTGCTGACGGCGAAAGGTTTGTACGGCTTTGATCATAAGCTCTGCACCCCTTTACGCACGATGAGCAGGAAGAAAGGCAAGCCCATGATCGAAAGAATCGCGGCAACCGGTGTCTCAAATGGCGCATGGATCGTACGTGCAAGCATATCGGCGAATACCATAAAGGCTGCCCCGATAATCGCGGATAACGGTAAAATCGTCCGATAATCCGTTCCGGCGAACATACGCACAATATGAGGAACCATCAGACCGATAAATGCCAGATTGCCTACCAGTGCAACGCCCGATCCAGCCAGCAACGTAATGAGCACGAATAGTGCGATTTTGATCGGCATTGTTTTCAGACCGAGACCTATAGCTGTGCTTTCGCTCAGGCTCAGAATGGTAAGCTGTCTGGACAGCACAATAGAGATGATCAGACAGATAACGATGATCGGCGTAAGTGCCTGCACCTGTGCCCAGGTTGTACCAGCCAGACCACCGGATGTCCACATCGATACACTTTTGGCAACCTTGAATTTCAGACTGATTCCGTCCGCAATCGCACTTAGCAGTGCAGATACAGCAGCACCTGCCAGCACCATCCGCAGTGGTGACATATTGCGTTTGCGTAGTGCAGCAATGCCGAATACGAGCATGACACCAATGGCTGCACCGATAAAGCAAGCAATCATCGTGCCCATATAGCCTGCTGCCGGGAAGAGCGCGTATACAAAGGCAAGTGCTGCACTGGCTCCAGCGGTTAACCCGAGCAGTCCGGGGTCAGCGAGTGGGTTTCGCGTTAGCCCTTGCATGATCGCACCAGCAACCGCCAGCGCCGCACCAACAAGCACGCCTGCTACTTCACGCGGTAATCGAATTTCACGAATAATCGAAATGTCGCCACCACTCAAATGCGGGCTAAAGATCGCATCCCAAATGTCTGCAAGCGAGATGCTTTTGGCACCGAGCAGAATCGCGACAACGAAAACGATGATGAACAGCACCAGACTGAGCAAGAGCTGTAATGGAAAATAACGCAAACGCTTATTAAACGGAGGAGTTTTCATCGATCAATCAGTTCCTTCACTGAATTTGGAAAAAAGGAACGCATCGCGTTCCTTTTTTGTGTAGTGTTGTGCAGTTGAATAGGGGTAGGATCAGGACTGACCGAGCAGATCCTTTTTGATCAATTCCAGTTGTAAATCCAGCGTAGTGGCATCGTTAAATGTAAAGCCACGTCCATCCACTTCATACAGGTGGTTGTTTTTCACAGCCGGGATGTTTTTGAATGTATCGGTGCTTTCGAAAGACGTATCCGAATCTGGATATTTACTGAAGAACACATAGTCACCCATGTAATCCGGCAGCACTTCAGCAGACAGGGTATAGTAGCCATCTTTCTTCGTCATTTCTTTTACTTTTTCCGGCATGTTCAGACCCATGGCCTGATAAAGGATCTCCGTACCGCGTCCCCATGCATCGCCAAAGGTGTACATTTCTTTGCCGTATACTTCAAATACGGATACGGTGGAATCAGCGCCGATTTTGGCTTTGATTTCTTCGCCTGCTTTTGTGGCACGTTCTTTAAAATCTTTGACCCATGCTGCGCCTTCCTCGGCTTTGTTGACCACTTTGGCTGTTTCCTCAATCTGTGTCAAATAGTCTACTTTGTTATACGTAAACGATACGAGTGGAGCGATTTGCTTCAGCTTGTCGATATTTTTAGTTGTGCTGCTTGTGATGATCAGATCCGGCTTCAGTTCAATGATCTGCTCCAGATTGTCGGCAGACACTTCCTTGGCATTGCCAAGATAAGGCTTCATATTCGGATTGGACATCGTCCATGTGTCCGCGCCGATGATCGGTACACCCAGCTTAGCCAGTGTACCGGCAGAACCGTCCAGCACAATGACACGCTGTGGGTTAGCAGGCACTTCAACAGGACCGTTTTCCGATTGATATGTAATCGTCGAGGCTTCCGTCGTTGTCGCTTCACCTGACGGGCTGCCTGAACCGTTTGTTGCATTTCCATTTGTTGCAGTGCTCTGTGCGTTACCACATGCTGCGAGCATCAATACGAGTACGACCATTAAAGGTAAAAACCATTTTTTCATGCCATAATCCCCTTTTTCTTTGTTGAAATTGATAATCATTATCATACATAATAATAAAACTTTACGTGGCGGGCTATTATTTGTCAACCCTCATTTGCTTCTTGCGTGCAGTCGTAGTAAGGTGTATGCATAACATTTTAGCCAATTGGAAAGGATGATCTCAGCATGACCGATTTGCAATTGACGCCTTACCGACAAGCCTTGACGGACTGGAGTTTCAAAGCAGTTGATGACAAAGAGTGGTTACAAGCAACCGTACCGGGTACCGTACATACCGATTTGCTTGCACTTGGCAAAATTCCTGATCCATTCTATGGTACGAATGAGAAGGACGTGCAGTGGATCGACAAGAAGGATTGGGAGTACATAACGACAGTCACCATTGAACAAGCGACCCTTCGTCATACCCATGTGGAGCTGGTATTTCACGGGCTGGATACGTATGCAGATGTTTACTTAAATGGTCAACTGGTGCTGTCGGCAGACAATATGTTTCGTACATGGCGCGCAGATGTGAAAGCGTATGCGAAGGCTGGTGAGAACACACTTCGCATCGTATTCCGTTCGCCGATTCAAGAGGATCTACCGAAGCTGGAAGCACTCGGTTATCCGTTGCCGGCAAGTAATGACCAGTCGGATGTGGGTGAGCTGGGTGACAAGCGAGTGAGTATTTTTGCCCGCAAAGCGCCATATCATTATGGCTGGGATTGGGGCCCTCGATTTGTGACAAGCGGCATCTGGCGTGAGGCAGAGCTAGTTGCATGGTCAGAAGTGCGGATCGAAAGTGTATTTATCCGTCAGGATGACATCACCTCCGAAGCAGCGGAGCTGACCGCTATCGTTCAGGTGTATTCGGAGCGTGAACGTGAAGCGAATATACATATCCAAACCGATGGCGAAAATTGGGAGCGTAAAGTAACGCTACAGGAAGGTACGGATGTGATCGAGCTGCCACTTACGGTAGAGCAGCCGCGTCTATGGTGGTCACGCGGTCTGGGTGATGCGAATCTGTACACCTTCACAACCGAAATATTAGATGAAGCTAGCCTTCAGCCGCTCGCTCGTCAGGAAGTGCGTACCGGATTGCGTTCCGTTCGATTGGTGCGTGAGCAGCATGCCGACATGCCGGGCACTTCATTTTATTTTGAACTGAACGGTGTACCTGTATTTGCTAAAGGGGCAAACCATATTCCGAACGACAGCTTTTCGACGCGTGTAACACGCGAGCGCTATTTGCATGAAATCGTATCGGCTGCCGATGCGAATATGAATATGCTGCGTGTATGGGGCGGCGGAATTTACGAAAATGACGACTTCTATGAGCTGTGTGATGAATACGGTATTCTCGTCTGGCAGGACTTTATGTTCGCATGCAGTATGTATCCTGGCGATGAAGCATTTCTGGATAGCGTGCAGGCCGAGGCAGAGGACAATATTCGTCGTCTGCGCAATCATCCGTCGATCGTGCTCTGGTGCGGTAATAACGAGATTGATTCCGCCTGGGCGCATTATATTGAAAATGGCGGCTGGGGCTGGAAAAAGGATTATACCGAGGAGCAGCGCAATAAAATTTGGGCGGATTACGAAGCTATTTTCCATGAGCTGCTGCCCGAAGTTGTCGAAGCAGAGGCGCCGGGCGCGGAATACTGGCCTTCCTCACCGCTCGTTGATCTGACTGGAGATGAAAGTCAGCATACGCGTTCGTTAACCGATACTGGAGATATCCACTACTGGGGCGTATGGCATGGTAGCGAGCCATTTGAGAATTATAACTCCTATGTGGGCCGCTTTATGAGCGAATATGGCTTCCAGTCGTTCCCGGAATATCGCTCGGTGCGTACGTATGCGGAAGAGTCTGATCTGGAGCTCGAATCGGAAGTGATGCTGCGCCACCAGAAAAATGGCGCTGGTAACCGTCTGATCAAGGAATATATGGACAAATATCTGCCACAGCCCAAAGACTTCCCATCCTTCCTCTATATGAGCCAGGTGCTGCAAGCCGAAGCGATGCAAATGGCGATTGAGGCACATCGTCGTAACAAGCCGTATTGCATGGGCACGCTATACTGGCAAATGAACGATTGCTGGCCAGTCGCTTCATGGGCAGGTATGGATTACTATGGTCGCTGGAAAGCTCTACATTACTATGCAAAACGCAGCTTCCGCGATATCGCCGTCTCGGTGGATGGAACCGATGGTGAGAACTTCCATATTTATACGATCTCGGATGTGTTGTCGCCTGCTGCCTTGACCCTGCGCGTAAAAGTACTCGGTCTCGATGGCGAATTGTACAAGGAAATTCCGCAATCGTTCCATCTGGCAGGTAATGATTGTGTGAAGCAAATGTCCCTTTCCCAACAGCATCTGTTAGACGGAGTCGATCCGCATGAGGCGGTACTGCTCGTCGAGCTGGAGCATGAGGGAGAGATTGTGGACAGCAAGCTGAACTATTTTGTTCCGGCAAAAGAGGTGGCATTAAGCCAGCCTACGATTACTGTAACCGAGACGACGGAGAATGGAGTTAGCGTCATTCAGCTCACAACCGATAAGCTGGCACGTCAAGTATGGCTGTCCGCCGATAATACAGGCGAATTCAGTGATAACTATTTTGACCTGTTACCAGGACATACGCATACGGTGTACTTTAATCAGCTCGCTGCTGTACCAGGCAGTGATGCCGAGCAACCGCAGCATGGTATACAGGCTGCTCATTTCACACCGGCTGTAGTTGAAGGCTTGAAGGTCACTTCGATGGCGGATTATATTCAGCTTTAATAGTAGATAAATAGAAGGAATCATAAATTGACGTTTGTCTGCATGATATTAGCAGATGTTAAGTCTAATAAAAGTCCGCTCCGTGTAAATACGGGAGCGGACTTTTGTCATATTTATACAATAGGATTACAGCTTGATTCAAATCAAATATCATTGCTATATAATATAATAAGTCGAATGTTGTATCGGAATTTTCATTATTATAAAATAGCATGATTATAAAATACCCTGAAAAAATGAAATGCAGTGTGCATGTCTGGAGGGTTGTTCATAGTATAAGGACATGCTGGAAAGGGAGATATGAATAAAATCATTTCAGCGATCCATCTCATCTCTGTATTGCTGCTATTATCCGGCTGTACACATCCGCAGCCGCAGTCGGCTGGAGCCACGTCCTCCGTACAAACGATGAAAAACAGCAAGGAAGCTGTCGCAGCGGGTAAGGAGCCTCCGCCTTCGAAAAACACCCGCTTTTTAACAGGCGATATGTTCAAGCAGGATTCCGATTTTGTCATTAAAGCTTTTGACATTTCTTATGATAAGTCTCAGCAGGTGCTCTCCTATCATATCGAGTACAAGCTAGGCGCAGAGGCAACGGCATTCCTGCAAAGTGGTAAACATAAGTACTTTTTCCGTTTGGAAGCACCTGATCAATGGCGATCTTCTTTTCAGACATTTCAATCCAATGGGATCGAAGGAGCGAGGCTAACAGGAGACTCCGAAAATATCTATGCCGTTGATATTCCGATGCCACTTCGCGACGGGTTAAGTGAGGAGACGATCCAAAAGATGCGGAATGATCGTTACGATTATGCACTGTATCTGTACGAGAACCCTGCATTTACTGCGCGCATCATTGATAATGTATATGGCTATATGAAACATTTTTAAACCGATAAATGACCTGTCGATCTATCTCTATGTTAAGGATGATCGACAGGTTGTTTTATAAATCAACCCAGTGTCTTCCCAACTTCTTTCTATTATTATGGGCAGCAAAGAACGATCTGCTGTCAACGATTGGAAAGACAGGGCAGCTAATTTACATCCTGTCTTGTGATTTTGTTCGCGTATGAGTATCATTAGTGTGAGGTGAATTAACTATTATGGAACGATTGCAAAAAATATTGGCTCAGGCTGGGATTGCTTCACGCCGTAAAAGTGAGGAGTTAATCCTTGCTGGTAAAGTAACGGTTAATGGTGAAGTGGTAACTGAGCTTGGAACAAAGGCTGATCCGGCAGTGGATGAGATCACGGTAAACGGACGATCGATCGCAGCCGAGAAAAAAGTCTACTATATGTTGAACAAGCCCAAGGGTGTAATTACGAGTGCTTCCGATCCGGAAGGCCGTAAAATAGTACAGGATTATTTGAAAGGCGTCAAAGAACGCGTATATCCGGTTGGACGATTGGATTATGACTCCGAAGGATTGCTGATTTTGACAAATGATGGAGAGCTGGCGAATAAGCTGACGCATCCAAGGCACCACGTACCGAAGACGTATCTCGTTACGGTTGAAGGCGTACCGCATGGTGAAGCGCTGGAAAAATTCCGTCGCGGCATTCAATTGGAAGACGGTATGACCAAGCCAGCGGAAGCGGATTATTATGACGTGGATACGGATAAGAAGCAAGCTACCATTCGCGTAACGATCTATGAAGGTAAAAACCGTCAGATTCGCCGGATGTTTGATGCGCTATCTCATAAGGTTATTAGACTGAAACGTATCTCGTTTGGCGAGCTGCTCATCGGCAATTTGAAGCGTGGTATTTATCGCCCGCTGACGAAGGAAGAGATCGATCAGCTTCATAAAGGAATCAAGCAATAATTAGCGTGGTAAGCCAACTTGTAGTGTATATTGACTTCAGGTTGGCTTACGACCTGTTTGATGTATAACAGAAGAGCTACATAGCTATGTCGATGCCTTGCTCGTTGAAGCGGGAATCGCACAGCATTTTGCTTCTGTCATGTGAGTTACTTTTATTAAAGACAATCCGGTATACACCGGACATTTCGTCGCACAGCTAGGAGGCCTCAGGTAATGAGTGAACCAATGAATCGTATTCTCGTAGTGGATGACGAAGAGCGTATTCGCCGTCTGCTGCGCATGTATCTGGAAAAAGAAGGCTATGAAATCGAAGAGGCTGAGGATGGCGAAACGGCGCTGCGTAAAGCGCTTGCCGATGACTACGGTCTAATTATGCTGGATCTGATGCTGCCAGGCATCGATGGCATTGAAGTGTGTAACCGACTGCGCCAGTCCAAATCAACACCGGTACTGATGCTGACTGCCAAAGGTGAAGAAGTTAACCGCGTACATGGCTTTGAAGTGGGCGCGGATGACTATGTGGTCAAGCCGTTCAGTCCCCGCGAGGTGATTTACCGGGTGAAGGCGATTATGCGCCGTTCATCAGCGACGGCGTATCTGTCACAGGACAGCAATTCGAGTAACAATATCGTATTCCCGAACCTGATCATTGAGCATGATGCTCACCGTGTAACGGCAAGTGGACACGAGATCAGCTTGACGCCGAAGGAGTATGAGCTGCTGCATTTCCTGGCAACATCACCGGATAAAGTATTTTCGCGTGAGGAATTGCTTAAAGATGTATGGAACTATGAGTTTTTCGGCGATTTGCGTACGGTCGATACCCATGTCAAACGTTTGCGTGAAAAATTGAATAAAGTCTCTCCCGAGTCAGCCGCGATGATTACTACCGTCTGGGGCGTAGGCTACAAGCTCGAGGTACCGAAGTAACGTGGACTTCTGGAGAACACTTGTCGGTAAGCTATGGCTGACGATTAGCGGGCTCGTTGCCTGTGTGCTGCTGACACTGGGGCTATTTTTGCTGCCGTATATCGATACGAATTTTACGAATTCGGATGCGATCAAACGGTTATTTACGTACGTGTCGATTATCGGTTTTACGATGACGACGTTTTTCGCTCTGTTTTTGCTAACCAAAATTACACAGCCGATGCAGCAGCTTATTCAGGCGACCGATGCGATTCGTAAAGGAAAGTACAATACGCGTGTCGTTCTGCATACGAGTGATGAGATCGGACAGCTTGCGAGTGCCTTCAATCATATGGCGGAGGAGCTGGAACGCAATATTCAAAGCTTGCAGTTGGAAAAGGAGCAGATGGCGAGCGTGCTGCGCAGTATGGGCGACGCCGTGATCACCTTTGATAAGCAGGGCAATATGATTTTGCATAATCCGCTGGGCGAGATGATTATGGATAGCTGGCACAAAACAGGCTGGGAGCATGGAGAGCAGGAGGGCGATGCTGCGGATACGACAACGGCGGCATCGCGTGTGCCGGAGCCTCTCTACCCGCTGTTTGAGCGTGTCATTCGTGAACGGCAGGAGGAAAGCTCCAATATTCATGTGAAGCAGCAGGTGTGGGCAGTCAATATGACACCGCTCTATTCCGCTAATGATGTGCATGGTACGGTATCCGTATTGCGTAATGTGACCGAAGAAGTGCGTACCGAAAAAATGCTGCGCGACTTTGTAGCGAATGCATCGCATGAGATTCGTACACCCCTGCAAATGATTCAAGGCTACAGTGAGGCACTGCTCGACGGTATGGCTTCTTCCAAAGAAGAGAGCGATGAGCTGGTGCAGGTGATCTATGAAGAATCATTACGGATGAGCCGTCTCGTGCAGGATCTGCTCGATCTATCACGGATGGAAGCCGGGCATATGGATATGAGCTTTGGCGAAATGAAGCTGAATGAGTTAATTGAACGTATGTATCGTAAATTTTCCGTGCGGGCGAAGGAACGCGAGCTGAAGCTGGATGCAGTCTGTCAGCCGACACCGCTGCTAATTGAGGCAGATACGGATCGGTTGGAGCAGGTATTTACGAATCTGCTGGACAATGCCTTTCGTCATACACCAGCAGGCGGACAGGTAGCCGTACAGGCCGTGCTGAAGGATGAGCAGGTGAAAGTTACGTTTACCGATACGGGAGCTGGAATTCCGCAGGAAGACCTACCACATATTTTCGAACGTTTTTACAAAGCGGACAAGGCACGCGTGCGTGGGGAGTCCGGCGGTACAGGGCTTGGTCTTGCGATCGTACGTAACATTGTCGAAGCGCATCATGGGACGATTCATGCGGATAGCGAAGTAGGCAAAGGCACCACCTTTACATTGCTGTTACCGCTGCGTCATACGGATCGTGTATAGCGATTTGATGATCCATCGATCTAACCGGATGGATAGAATCGCTATAGAAGTCTATCTAATCTTTTTGAGAAGTTGAAGTATTGTTGAAATGTATACAACAATTCAAAAGCCTCTGTCACAGCTTAGCTTGCCTTCTTACCATGGACATTCAACCCTTTTCGGGTCAATGAATGAACATGGGTGAAGGCATGCCAGGCACATGACAGAGGCTTTTACTATTTTATCCGTTTAGTTCAGACAGCCACTCTTATAAAATAATACCGAGAACCCCGCCTCCTACAAAAGCCAAGCCCATAAAAATGATCGCCGTAATCAGACAGCCCGCACCATTCACACCGCTCGCAATAACTGCTTGCTGCGGTCGCTGCGGGTTGTACAGAATATGCATCCGCTTGCCGATACGCTGAAATGAAACACTCGTGCTATACGGATTCCAAAACTGAATACGCTGACCTGAATCCGTATAAAATTGAATCTTTAACTCACGCGTATACCGGGTATCGACCGGGTCTTCACGATCAAATGGTGTAATATCCACATCAATATCCAAATGTGCATCGATCACTGTACCAGTTGTACGTATCCAATGTCTTTTACGATACCGATGCTTTTTGATCATGCGAAAGGCGAAATACAGCATCAGCAATCCTACAAGTGCAAACAGAGGTGCGAGTAGAGGCGAACTAAAATGAAACCAGTATACATTAAAATCAATCGACATCGTTCCCAAACTCCTAGTATGTAGTATGAATATTGAATGGTATATCTTATTAGATCTACTTAATTATATATCGTTTATTAGCTCTTAAAAATAGCCTGCTATCGATCCAAATCTGAAATTGTGTCCGTCCATGCCATATAGGACGATGCAACAATGTTCTGATTTGAAGGATAGCAGGCTTTGTCGTATCCATGCTTACGATCTCAATAATCGTTTCGTGTATGAGATATCGTAGCTAAGAGGCGAATACCTGTATTATACGAGTACAACAACCTGTGCCGTTTTCAAGTTCGGTAGCTCAACCAATCCAAGCAGTACATCTTTCGGTACATCTTTATCGACGGTCAGAATCATGATCGCTTCGCCGCCCTCGATTTTACGTCCTACTTGCATGGATGCGATGTTGACGTTCTTTTGACCGAGCAGGGAACCAACATTACCGATAATACCCGGTTTATCCGTATGGGATACGAGAATCTGGTGACCGGCTGGCAGTACGTCAACCGAGTAGTCGTTAATACGCACGATACGCTCGCCATAGCCGCTCAGCAGTGTACCGGCTACCTGCTGTGTGCTGCCATCCTGTGCAGTCAGCGTCACGGTGATCAGGTTTGTAAAGCCACGAGTGGATGGAGCGCTCGTTACGATCACATTCAGGTCGCGCACCTTTGCCAGATGAAGCGAGTTCACGATGTTCGCTTCCGAACCCAGGTGACGGGACAGAATGCCTTTCAAAATGTAGCGTGTTAGCGGCTGTGTATCCACCTCAGACAGCTCGCCTGCATAGTCGATGCGAATTTCCTGAATCGCCTGTGCGGAGATTTGAGCGGCAAAGCTACCCAGCTTCTCACCCAGACCGAAGTACAGCTGCAGCTTGTTCATGACGCTTGCTGCGACAGGAGGCATGTTGACCGCATTTTTAAATGGCTCATCACGCAAAATATGAAGCACCTGCTCGGATACGTCAATCGCTACGTTTTCCTGCGCTTCGACAGTCGAAGCACCAAGGTGAGGAGTAACGATAATGTGCGGATTGTGCAGGAAAGGGTGATCTGCCTGTGGCGGCTCACTTTCAAATACGTCAAATGCCGCACCGGCTACGATACCTGCTTCGATCGCTTCGACCAGCGCCAGCTCATCCACAACTCCGCCACGCGCACAGTTCACAATACGCATGCCCTTTTTCATAATCGCAAATTGTGGAGTGGAGATCATATGCTTCGTTTCCGGTGTGAGTGGAGTATGCACCGTCATAAAGTCTGCATGCTGTAGAATATCATCCACGCTTGCGAGCTTCACGCCCATTTTCTCTGCGCGCTCCTGCGTCAGGAATGGATCATAGCCGAGAATGTCCATACCGAACGCTTTGGCACGCTTTGCCACTTCACTACCGATGCGACCCATACCGAGTACGCCCAGTGTTTTGTTACGCAGCTCAACACCGAGGAAGGATTTACGATCCCATGTGCCGCCGACCGTTTTGGCATACGCCTGTGGAATATGACGCGCCAGCGCCATCATCATCGCAAAAGTATGCTCACATGTTGTAATTGTATTACCGTCAGGAGCGTTGATAACGATAATACCGCTCTGTGTAGCAGCTTCCAGATCAATATTGTCAACACCAACACCTGCGCGTCCAACGACTTTCAGCTTCGTTGCAGCTTGCATAATACGAGCGGTAACGGTCGTTTGACTGCGTACGAGCAGTGCATCATAATCGCCGATAATAGCAACAAGCTCATCTTCACTGAGGCCTGTCTTTTTGTCTACCTCAATATCGTTTGCATCCACCAGTTGCTGAATTCCCAGATCGCTGATCGGATCGGATACCAGTACCTTAAACATGTTATTGTTCCTCCTCCAAAATGGTCATTCCTAGTCATTGTACGTATGATTGGTCATTGTAACTTGCAAAGTACAGCATAATTTATATGAACATCTGTTACTGTCGCCAGCGCTGACACGCAGCAGCAAATGTTAATATTAAATAGGGTCTGTCTGAAGCATGGAAGATCATTGTTTTGGGCGCATATGCCCTGTTCGAGGTTTTGATTAACTATGGTTGGTTAATGGATGAACGCAGTAACGCATCGAAGCAAAATTCATACAAAAAAAGCACTCACCCGCATACTACGATCGTAGCAAAGGGACGAGAGCTATCGTGGTACCACCCTAATTCGCTGCTCTCTCACAAGAGCAAGCCTTATGGTCAAGCTGTAACTTGACCGGATCGTTAACGGGATCATCCGACTGTACCTACTGATCATTTCAATACAGTGACTCCGGAGCGCTCAAAGCGACGACAGGCTTACCGGTTTGCACCAACCACCGGCTCTCTGAAAACCTGAACTGAAGCTTTTCTCCTTCATTGGCGTTCGTGTTGATTTAATTGTTTCATAATGTATCATGGGTTACATGGCATGTCAATAACGATTTTAAATTAAAAACACGAATATTAAACGGGTGCAGCCATCATAACATACGTATTCGCTTCATTCGGCTTTTATTGTAACGCAGGAATGTGAGATAATACAATCATAACTGTATCGAATTGCAAAAATAGGCGTATCGGTCCCTGCTGCAGACTGCCCATATGGGCACAGCGAACGATTTGCATAAAGGGGCTTCGACAGTTAGGATGAACATGCTATAATACATGCTCGGAATGCTATATTGCTGTCTGACCATAATGCTTGTTGGTTCATATATACAGCATGACATACAGGCGCGACTTCTTGCCATCCGGAGCGTATTAGAGAGAGTTATCTCCAGACTAAACGGTCACCTCACCGTGTGCTCCGTCATCCAAAGGATCGTGATTATGAAAAAGAAGAAGTTTCGTTCATTCAAACTACAGCGGGTACAGCCCGGACAGCTTACAGATCGGCTTTTGCTTGCTAATCTGTATTTAACGCAGGGCATTACGCTGATTGCTGGCTTAATCTGGATCTGGCTACAGGGACGCAATCCGTTCTCGCTGCTCGTATTACCGCCCGGTCTGGAGTTTATCTGGTGGGGGCTTGGCCTTGCGGCTGCTATGCTGCTGGTCGATCTGTTCATCTCCCGCGTCGTGCCAGAGAGCAGTATGGACGATGGCGGTATTAACGAGATGATTTTCAAAAATAGACCGCTCTGGCATATTATCATCATCACTTTGATGGTTGGTATATGTGAGGAATTGTTGTTCCGTGGCGCAATCCAATACGCCTTCGGACCATACTGGACGAGCATTTTGTTTGCGGCGATTCATTTTCGTTATTTGCGTCACTGGATTCCTACAGGCTGGGTGTTTGTCAGTAGCTACGCGCTTGGGTATATTTATATTGAATCCGGTACATTATGGGCACCTATCTTATGTCATTTTATGATTGACCTGATATCCGGTCTGATTATTTCGTTGCGGAGGGAAAAATGAGCGAACGTCTAAGCAGGTTGGAACGCTATGGAACTCATCGGGATGAAGGTTTACTTACGAGCGGGCGAATTAAGGTGCCTGGAGGCCGTAGCAAGCGATCATCACGAACAGTAAGGAAAGCGTCGTATCAACCGTTACAACCGAATGGAGAAGCCGCAGAGCACGAGCAGGGCGAAGAGGGAGAAGATGAGGAAGATAAGGAATATGCACCTCGCAGTACGATCTATCCGTCTCGTAAAATCAAGCTGGCGAAGTTTTTCTACGGTTACCTGATTTTTATGTTTGTAGTACTCACAG
This sequence comes from Paenibacillus sp., assembly GCA_039595515.1. GTDB lineage: Bacteria > Bacillota > Bacilli > Paenibacillales > Paenibacillaceae > Saccharibacillus. The sequence continues at coordinate 31,032 of JBCNLJ010000054.1, forward strand.
GAATGCTGCTCTGGTGGGGCTTTAAGCTGTCTGGCTTTACGCTCACCTGGAGCTGGTTCAAGCAAATTATGATGTGAGCAAGCACGGAGCTATGCGAACAACGAACATAGCAAAAAACGCAGAGTGCGGATGACCATCCGGCTCTGCGTTTTTTGTTTGTTTTCCAGACCTCTTATTAAAAATGAACGTTTATTGTACCTTCGTATCGATCGCGTTCGGATCAACAAAGCTGTAGCCTTTGTCCTCCAGCTTGGTCAGCAGGCGGTCAAGCGCTTCAACTGTCCACGGCAGCTCGTGCATCAAAATGATACTGCCGGAATGAAGCTGATCCATTACATTGGTGATCACCGCATCCGGGTCTTTCTGGTTCACCCAGTCCAGCGAGCCGACAGACCAGTTCATATAGAGCATATCATGCTTCTTCGCAAGCTCGTGTACCGTATCATTGGTAGCACCATTCGGTGCGCGCAGGAAGCGTGGAGACACATTGATCGTCTTCTCGATCAACGTTTGTGTATCCTCAATTTGCTGCGTCACCTTCGCTTTGGATTCCTTTTTCAGCACGATATGATCATATGTATGATTGCCGATAATACCGCCGCGATCATGGATCAGCTTTAGCAGCTCTGGATGGCTTTTAATCCGATAGCCATTCACGAAGAAAATCGCTTTAGCATTGTGCTTATCCAGCGTGTCCATCATGCTGTTGATCATTTTCTCGTCTTTTGGACCATCGTCAAACGTAAGCAAAACAACCTTTTTCGGCGTTGCCTCGGATTCCTCGTTTGGCACGATATTATAGCTTTTGTTCATATGATACGTGTACGCCTGCTGAGTCTGCTCTGCATTCGTAGCCGCACCTTCAGCGCTCGTGCCTGCTTGTCCGTTCGATGATGTGGAAGTGGAATCGGCAGAGCCTTCTGTAGTCGCTTCGCCAGTTGCAGGAGTGTTCGTGGCGGTTGCTTCCGTACCTGTCGATTCGGCAGACGGGCTGCTTTCGCTCTGCTGACCTGTGGACTGAGCAGGGGTGCTTCCATTTGTTGCAGGACTGCTGCATGCGGATAGCATTAGCAGCGAAAGGAGCATGCAGGCTGCTGTTTTGCTTTTCATGATATTCAGCTCTTTTCCGTTATGTATTGGGATGCGTGTCAATCACGTATACACATCGCTATGTAAATTAAACCCATAAAAGGAACAGAAAATCAACCATTCCTCTCATTTTACATCACGCGAACGCACGGCATCCTATTAACCGTATGCTTCTGTCGTTGAACCATCAAAATGATGATTGTCGTATGAATTCCGCGTCAAATCAAGGAATTGTGCTCGAAGCGTTTTATTACGTGCATTTGCGGATAATAAATGGTAACATAGTGGATATAGCATCGCTATATTTATCATCAAATGAATAGGGAATAAATGACCGGTCATTCACCGTTGTCATAACCTATGTTTTTAAGGGGGATCCTATCATGAAAATAGAAAGATTAAGCTCAGACAAAATACGGATTTTCCTTACGTTTGACGATCTAACTGAGCGCGGGATTCAAAAGGAAGATATGTGGCAGGAGATTCCCAAGGTGCATGACCTGTTCACTGAAATGATGGATCAGGCCTATACAGAGCTTGGATTTGATGCTACTGGACCGCTGGCTGTTGAAGTATTTGCACTTCCAGCACAGGGAATGGTAGTTATCGTTACTCGCGGTAAATATGATCAGCATCTCGGTACGATGAACGAAGATGATCTGGCAGATGAGATATACGAAATGGAAGTCACACTGGAGGAAACCGATTTTATCGCTTATTCCTTCAAGGATTTTGAGACGTTAATCGAAGCAGCACATACATTATCGCAAAATGTAACCGAAGCAGGTCGACTGTATCATTACAGAGATCGGTGGGTATTCACGCTTGATCCCGCGGATGTGGACATGTCCAAGCATGCCGCGTTGATCGCCGTACTGGCAGAGTTTGGTGATGCAACATCACTGACTGAAGCCGTGCTGGACGAATATGGAAAAGTCGTTATGGCTGAGAACGCGATTCAGACCATTTGCGAACATTTCAAACGCAATGACTGATTGAAACAAGGCATCCGGGTAATCCTTCACTCTAAATAGTCTGAGCTGACCGGAAGGAGTTCCTGTTCGCATGCTGCGGTTTGTCTGCCGGTCGCAGGGCTATATTAATGAGGGGGGTACACGGGTGTCTTTATTTTCGGTTCTCATGGCTGCAATCGCTCCAGGCATTGCGCTATTGATTTATTTTTACCTGAAGGATAAGTATGACACCGAGCCGCTGCATCTGGTCGCCCGCTTTTTTGTGTTTGGTATTGCCATCGTCTTTCCGATCATGATTGTACAGCGTGCGCTCATTCTGGGGCTTGGCGATAATCCATACGTGGATTCCTTTATCATTTCCTCCGGTGTGGAGGAGACGATCAAATGGTTCATACTGTATCATATTTTGTACAATCACACCGAGTTTGACGAGCCGTATGACAGTATTGTGTATGCGGTAGCGATTGGACTTGGCTTTGCAACACTGGAAAATGTACTTTATGCTCTGTATAACTCGATGTCGATTATGTCGCTACTAGGACGCGGACTATTGCCTGTATCCGGGCATGCTCTATTCGGTGTCATTATGGGTTATTACATGGGCAAAGCGAAGTTTAACACTAACTCACGCAAGCGACGCTGGGTAATTATGCTTTCGCTGGTGCTGCCTATTTTCTGGCATGGCGTGTACGACTTTATTTTGAATACAGTCACCCAGAACTGGCTATGGTACATCGTACCGTTGATGCTGTTCCTCTGGTATGGTGGTATGATCAAAATCGCTCGTGCCAACAGCCGTTCACCGCTGCGTTTTGTGAAGCGTGAGGAAGAAATGAATACATGATACATTCAAGACGGATTTTGCAGCCGGTAACGGTATTGCGGAATCCGTTTTTTCATATTAAGTTAAAGAGTAAGCAAGAGAACAAGCTCATTAAAATCGACGGGTCGGGGAGTGCTTGGAATGGATTGGAGACAATCGGAGCGTTTATATCTGGATTTTGGGACAGGCGATGCGGGTGAGCAAGCAGAACTATACGGTGCTGAGATGACGCTTGTGGATCAGCAGTACATACATATCGGACGACTTGCCAATACAGAGCAGCAGCAACGCAATGTGGAGCCCGGACAGCTCGTGAGCGGCTTTATTACGTTGATTGACGGAGCACGGTATTATTTTGATAGCGAGATTACGCATTATGATGCTGGGACAGAAGCAGCAATTTTGCGGCGCCCGATCGATAATGAGCTGAGCGTTACACCAAGACGTCAATATTTGCGTGTGAAGGCGGAGCTGGAGGTTGCCGTGAAACACGGTGAGCATCGTTTTACAGCGATGACTACCGAAATAAGTGCAGGCACTCTTGTATTCTGGCTTGAAAAAGGACATAGCTTGAGAAGTGGCGATGAGCTGGAATGCTGGCTATTGATTCATATGAAAAATGGAGCGATTGAGCATGTGCCACTGGAAGCGGTCGTGCTGCATGCAGGGGATGGACAGCATGCAGCAGCGCGCTGCAGAATCGAATATACGTTGATTGCAGAGCCAGATCGGCAAAAGCTGATCCGCTATTGCTTCGAGCGGCAGTTTGATTTTCGCAATCCATAAGTAACCCGCGCTTTTGCATGTTAGTATCGACTGTGTTATAATTTGCTTGACGCAGGCTTTGCCTGTTTTTTTATTGAAATGGAGTATGAGGTTGAGGGGGAGTTCCCGCTTGGAACACCAGGATTTGCAAAACAACGGGAAGATCAACATTGCAATTGATGGACCCGCCGGCGCGGGGAAAAGTACAATTGCTCGGAGGGTCGCTACGCGACTTGGCTACATTTATGTAGACACAGGGGCAATGTATCGCGCTGTAACATGGCATATGCTTCAATTAAATATTGAGCCGGAAAATGCCACAAACGTGCTTCAAGAAGCACAAAAACTGGTGATTGAATTAATACCCGATGAAAATGGGCAAAAAGTTCTGGTTAATGAGATCGATGTTACATCCGAGATCCGCAGCCTTGCGGTGAATCGTATTGTATCGCGATATGCACAAATTGAAGGCGTTCGCTTGCAACTATCCACTCTTCAGCGCCAAATGGCTGCACGCAAAGGTGTGGTAATGGATGGACGCGATATCGGCTCTCATGTGCTTCCGGATGCCGAACTAAAAATATTTATGACGGCAACCGTTCAGGAGCGTGCAAGACGTCGTTTTGCCGAAATGGACGCTTCCGAAAGTATTACACTGGAGCAACTGGAACAGGAAATTGCACAGCGTGATCAGCTCGACGAGCAGCGGGAATTCTCGCCGCTAGTATGTGCGGATGATGCAATTGTACTGGATACCACGACGATGGGCATTGAAGAGGTAGCAACGCGCATTTTGGAGCTTGCTCATACTGCAATGGCAGGGCAAGCAAAATGACATTTTACCGATTCGCTCGCGCCGTCCTTCGTATCATTTACCGGGTGTTATTCAGAATCCGAATCATTGGAACCGAACACATTCCTGCTGAAGGTGGAGTGCTACTGTGCTCTAACCATATCAGCAACCTGGACCCGCCGATTGTCGGTATTTTCATCAAGCGTCCGGTTCGCTTTATGGCGAAGGAAGAGCTGTTCAAGGTGCCAGTGCTGGGACCGATTATTAACAAGCTGGGTGCCTTTCCCGTAAAGCGCGGAGGGATTAGTAAAGACTCGATCCGTACAGCGCTAACCGTACTACGTGAAGGAGGTATCATGGGGATTTTCCCTGAAGGTACTCGTAATTCGCAAAGTTCGGCAGCAAAGAAGGGTGCAGCAGTATTCGCTCTACGGAGTGATGCAGCAGTTGTACCGGTCGCTATTATTGGACAGTATAAGCTGTTCAGCAAAATTAAGGTTGTTTACGGTCCGCCTGTTGATCTCACTGCTTACAAAGGCAAGGAAGCGACAGGAACCGCAGAAGAAGCAACCGACAAAATTATGGCTGAGATTCGTCAGCTCCTAAAGCAAAATCAATAATTAGTGTTTTGAACTCGGCAAATGCAGCATGGATTGAATTGCTATCATTTGTACAAGTTTAAATAAATGGGATTTGAATTGAGGAGGGTATTGACATGTCGGAAGAAAACAATAACCAAGAAACTACCGAAGTGACTAACCAGGAGGCACTGGAACAAGTGGTGTCTGTAAACAAAGGTGACACGGTTACCGGAACAATCGTCAAAATCGAAGATAATCAAGCTTATGTAAGTATTGGATATAAATATGACGGTATTATTCCAGTTCGTGAACTTTCTGCGGTACACGTAGACAGCGCTGCTGATGCGGTACAGGTTGGACAAGAAGTAGAATGCAAGGTTGTCAGCATCAACGACGACAAAGAAAGCCTCGTTCTGTCCAAACGTGCAATCGATAGCGAAAACGCCTGGGAAACACTGGAACAGCGTTTTGAAGCTGGCGAAGTGTTCGAAGTTACGGTGTCTGACGTTGTAAAAGGCGGACTGGTAGCTGACGTTGGTGCTCGCGGATTCATTCCTGCATCGATGGTAGAGCGTCATTTCGTAGAAGATTTCAGCGATTACAAAGGCCGCACACTGCGCGTTAAAGTAAAAGAGCTGGATCGTGAAAACAACAAAGTGATCCTGTCCCAAAAAGACGTGCTTGAAGCTGAATACGAAGCGAACAAGCAGTCCATCATGGAAAGCCTGCAAGAAGGTCAAGAGCTGACTGGTACAGTACAGCGTCTGACTCAATTCGGTGCTTTTGTTGATGTAGGCGGCGTAGATGGTCTGGTACACGTATCCGAGATCGCTTGGACACATGTAGACAAACCAGCAGACGTACTGTCCGAAGGCGACGAAGTGAAGGTAAAAGTACTTCGCGTTGATCCGGAAAAAGGCAAAATCAGCCTGAGCATCAAAGCAGCTCAACCAGGTCCTTGGGAAAGCGCTGCTGACAAATTCCACACAGGCGATGTGGTTACAGGCGAAGTAAAACGTCTGGTAACCTTCGGTGCATTCGTTGAGATCGCTCCTGGTGTAGAAGGTCTGGTTCACATTTCCCAGATCTCCCACAAACACATTGGTACTCCGCAAGAAGTACTGGAAGAAGGACAAACCGTTACTGTAAAAGTACTGGATGTTAACCCTTCCGAAAAACGTGTAAGCCTGAGCATCAAAGAAACAGAAGAAGCACCGGCTGAAGAGCCAAAAGCACCAAGAGAAAACAAATCCAAAGCTCCGAAGCAAGAAGAACTCAACAACCCTAACGTTTCCCTGAGCAACCAGGGCATGAACGTAACACTGGGCGATCTGTTCGGCGACAAACTGAGCAAATTCAAGTGATCAAGAGCAAGCGCCCTCCTTGCTCGCCGTAAACCGGAACGCTTCAATCCGGTTTACCATCTTTCAAGAGTAAGTAAGAGCAAGCGCCTTTCTTGCTCGATGCTAACCGGAAAGCTTTAATCCGGTGTACTTTCTTTCAAGAGCAAGCACCTTTCTTGCTCCAGGCGAACCGAAACGCTCCAACCCGGTTCACCAATCACAACCATACACCCCTGCATCATCGTTCACGCTCACCTGAGCATACAACCGATGCAGGCGATCAGCATAATCGGCGAATCCGAAAATGGGTTCGCCGATTATGCGTTTATATGCATACATTTCGCTAAAATACACGAATATCGCGATAAAACAGTAGATTTGTTAGCCAACACAGGCGTTTTTTGCTATGATGGTTAACGGAAAGAACGAACAGGAGGAATTATACCTATGGCAAGACCCGTAGTGGCAATCGTTGGCCGTCCCAATGTAGGGAAATCAACGATCTTTAACCGGATGATCGGTGACCGGTTGGCAATTGTAGAAGACCGACCGGGCGTAACCCGTGACCGGATATATGGTACATCGGAATGGAATGGTAAAGCGTTCAGCGTCATTGATACCGGTGGTATTGAAGTAGACGGAGAAGATACGATGCTTCAGTCGATTCGCGTACAGGCAGAATTGGCGATTGAAGAAGCTGACGTGATCGTGTTTATGTGTGATGTGAAATCTGGTCTGACCCAGTCGGATGAAGAAGTAGCACAAATTTTGTATCGTTCAGGTAAACCCGTTATTGTCGCTGTCAACAAAGTGGACAATATGGATCGTATGAATGATATTTATGAGTTTTACAATGTAGGTTTTGGTGATCCGATCGGTATTTCTGGTAGTCATGGTAGTGGTATGGGCGATCTGCTGGATGAGATTGTAAATAAACTACCTGAACTGGAAGACGATGAATATGATGAGGATGTTATCAAAGTTGCTTTGATTGGTCGTCCAAATGTCGGTAAATCTTCGCTCGTTAACGCCATTTTAGGCGAAGAGCGGGTTATTGTAAGTAATGTAGCAGGTACGACCCGTGATGCGATTGATACTCCGTTTGAAAAAGATGGTCAACGTTATGTTCTGATCGACACCGCTGGTATGCGCAAACGCGGTAAAGTATATGAAAACACTGAGAAATACAGTGTAATGCGTGCAATGAAAGCGATCGAACGAGCTGACGTAGTTTTGACCGTCATCAACGGTGAAGAAGGAATTATCGACCAGGATAAGCATATTGCTGGTTATGCGCATGAAGCAGGAAAAGCTGCGATCTTTGTTGTGAATAAATGGGACGTTGTTGAAAAAGATGATAAAACGATGCAGCGTTTCGAAACAACGATTCGCGATCACTTTCTCTTTATGTCGTATGCACCGATCGTCTTCCTGTCTGCATTGACCAAGCAGCGTATTCATAAGCTGTTGCCGGTTGTGAAGCAGGTAGCTGAACAGCATGCGCTGCGTATTCCGACGCACTTGCTGAACGATGTAGTATCCGATGCAATTGCTATTAACCCACCACCAACAGATAAAGGGAAGCGTCTGCGTATTAACTATGTCACTCAAGTTGCCGTGAAGCCGCCAACCATTATCGTATTTGTTAACGAGCCGGAAATGATGCATTTTTCCTATGAGCGTTATTTGGACAATAAAATCCGTGCGGCCTTTGACTTTACAGGCACACCGATTCGCCTCTTTACTCGACGCAAATCCTCGGAGGAATAAGGAGAGAAGCTCGTGATCTTATCTGTGTTGGCTATCGTTATCAGTTATTTGCTTGGCTCTATCACCTTTAGTCTTTTGATTG
>JBCNLJ010000055.1:0-38745 GCA_039595515.1 Paenibacillus sp.
TCACTTGATCATACTTAATCACACTTACTCCACCCTCAACTCTTCCCACGTCGACGCTCCTGATTGAGCTTGATCTTGGACTCATTCCCCTGCTCCGTCGCCTTGTAAAATACACGCTTAGATAGATTTTTCGGCAAATACTCCTGCTCCACGTAATGGTTCGGGAAATTATGCGGATACTGGTAGCCCTCATGTCCAAGCTGAGCGGAGCCTTTGTAATGCGTATCGCGCAGATGTAATGGCACCTCAGCAGACTTTACCTCATCCATTGCCGACATGGCACGCGAGATTGCCGTATACACTGCATTCGACTTCGGACTTTCTACGGCAAACAAAATCGCCTGGGCAATATTCAGCTTCGCTTCCGGCCAGCCATTCGTGCGATACGCATCCAGCGCACCAAGTGCCTGCACCATCGCCTGTGGATTCGCCAGTCCAATATCTTCACTGCTCGCTGCGATCAGACGACGAATAAATGTCATCGGGTCCATGCCGAGCTTTTCCACTGCATATAGAAACCAGAACAATGCCGCATCGCTGGAGCCGCGAATACTTTTATGAAAAGCAGACAGCACATCATACTGGGTCGATTCATCCGCACGTACAATCGGACGACGAATTGATTCCTCTGCCACCTCAAGTGTAATATGAATCGTACCATCCTCCTGCGGTGGCGTAGTCAGTGCAGCCAGCTCTAGCGCATTAAGCGCACGCCGCACATCGCCATTAGCCATCGAAGCGATATGCTCCAGTGCTGCCTCATCGGTCTGTAGCTGCATAAAGCCAAGTCCACGCTCCGTATCCGCCAGCGCACGCTGCATCGCGATCAGGGAGTGCTCCCGACCGAGCGCATGCAGTTGAAATAACGTAGACCGGCTCATCAACGCGCCATTCACATAATGAAATGGATTTTCCGTCGTGGCTCCGATAAAGATAATCGTCCCTTTCTCCACTGCCGGCAGCAACGCATCCTGTCTGGAGCTATTAAAACGATGCACCTCATCCAAAAATAAAATCGTCTTCGTCCCATATAGCGACTTGTTCGTTCCGGCACGCTCAATCACCTCGCGCACATCCTTGACGGTCGCATCGACCGCATTCAGACGAACAAACTCCCCCTTGGTATGACGGGAAATAATATGAGCAAGCGTCGTTTTTCCACAGCCGGGCGGCCCATACAAAATGATTGACGACACCTGATCCGCCTCGATTGCCCGGCGCAGTAGCTTGCCAGGTCCTACAATATCTTCTTGCCCAATATATTCATCCAGCGACTGCGGACGCATCCGATCAGCAAGCACGCCCATGCCATCTGCAGCCGTATTATTTTGTTCGTTAAAGGAGAACAGATCCATGGAATCACATCCTTTTATCATATCCGGCTCGTGCCCGGTATCGTTCATCAATTGATCAACATGATCGTTCATCGCTCACGATCTGCCTCCACTATTTTACCACTGTATGTCTGGATTGAAAAAGAAAGAAGCCTTCTGACTCTATACCCTCTCCGCGCACATCGCTCACCCTTCTTCGTAAAGAAGGCAAGCTGAAGATATGTGCTGTAAAGGTACAGAAGCCAGAGAAGCTTCTTTGCCAAGCAAATTCTATATCGAGCCCATCCTGTACTTTGCTATAGGATCTAAACTCTTTATTTATAATTTCTTATCATTTGGTTTCTTATGCTGCTTTTCTTGTACGTTTTTCTTATATTCGTTTCTTTATACGTGAGCTTGTCATCGTCAATTTAATCTATATTTTTTGTAAATATGCTATACGCTGTACAGGTATAAGCATTGGTGACTTCTATATCATACATCCTATACTCGATATAAGATGCCCATCGATCACTGACATCCCATATCGTTTTTGCCAATCATTATACTTCCGCTGTCTCTATATCCGGCTGCGGCTGTCGTACATAATCTGGTAATGTCTCTCCACATAGCAACCACAGCTCATGCAGTGCCCTTGTGCAGCCGACATACAGTAACCGTGCATCCCAAGGATCGTCACCATAATGCGCCGCATCCACATCGGTCAGCAGTACGGCATCGAACTCCAGCCCTTTTGACAGATATACTGGCAAAATGGAATGTCCACCCTGATAGGTTGCTTTGCCTCCATCAATCAGATGCAAATCCAATCCGGCTGCGGTTAACTGCTCGTGCAGTGCTCGTGCTTCATGCAGCGTACGTGTCAAAATCGCACTTGTGCGGAACTCCTTCGCTTGCAGTTCCTGCCAGCGTTCGATAATCGCTTCTACGCGTTGCTCCTCTGGACATGGTAACAATCGCACCGGATCACCACTGCGGAACACCGGAACTGCGGTAATTCCATTACGCACGCCATGCTCCAGAATCATATTCGCAAACTCAATAATCTCCATCGTCGAACGGTAGCTTCGCGTAAGCGGGAAATAATCCGTCTGCTCGGTATTGAACAAACTACTCATCTCCTGCCAGTCATGCACACCGCGATACGCATGAATGCCCTGCGACAGATCGCCCAGAATCGTAAATGAACCACCACGGACGTACTGATTTAGCAGAGCGACATGAAACGGCGAAAAGTCCTGCGCTTCATCGATCACAACATGGTCAAAGCGATGCTTGCTGTCCATTTCGTGCAGCAGGGTGTGGATATAGACCAGTGCAGGCAGGTCTTCATCGCGGATACGATCCTTTTTCAGCTCGGCAGACACGGCTTTCAGCATGCCCGTCGGCAATTGCGACCAGATTTCCTCCAGTTGCTCTGCCGTAACGGCGCTTTTACCTGCCTTGAACAATTGCTTGTACAGAGCGAGCGGTTCGTAACGCGGCCATTTCGTAGCATATGATTTTTCCCGCTGTGCGGCTTTTTTACGGCGCTCCTTACGAATCGCTTCGGATGGTGCTTTCTTTAGCTCCATCTCGATCCAGCGATGCAATCTGGCGAGCACTCGCTCCTTACGCCGGGCAAGCGGATACGGACGATACTCGACATTGTACCATTCCAGAATCTGCTCTCTCGTTAGCACCTTGCCGTCCCACGGACTGAAGTCTTGCTCTGGCACCGAATGCTGCTCCAGCAAACCAACATATTGCTGCAATAGCTCCATAAATGCTAGCGAGCCTTTATAACGTGATGGCGTTGCATCGCTCACCTCTGGTCGCTGCGTCGTCTCAAACCATTCTTCGTACGTTTCCGACGCAGGCACGAGACGAATATCACTTTCAAGCAACTGCTGCGCCCAATCGGCAAAGGTGCTCTGCTGAATATCGCCTACACCAAGCTCAGGTAGTACCTCGGAAATATAATCCAAAAACATATGGTTCGGTGCAAAAATAATCATGCGCTCTGCCGATACCTGCTCCTGATACTGATACAGCAGGAAGGCCAGACGATGAAGCGCTACCGTCGTTTTACCACTACCAGCAACGCCCTGAATGATCAGCGCCGTATTTTTGGCTGCGCGGATAATTCGATCCTGCTCTGCCTGGATCGTGGATACGATATCCCGCAGCTTGTTGTCTTTATTTTCGCCCAGTCGATACACGAGAAATTCATCTGTCACGACAGGCTCACTACTTTCACGATCATACGTATCGGCAAGCCGCTCCAGCATCCGCTGCCGGATCACAAGGTTACGCTTGAGGAATACAAGCCCCTGTACAATCCCTTCTGGCGCTTCATACTCTGCGATCTCCTCACCACCGGTGAACGAGTAAAATAAGCTCGCCACTGGTGCTCGCCAATCGACGACAAGCGGTTCCTCATCAATCTCACTCTTACCCACGCCGACCTTACCGATATAAAGCGGACGTCGTTCACCCTGCTCGCCTTCTGCAAAGTCGAGTCGACCAAAATACGGCTCTCTCGCGCTCTTCGTCAGCGTCTGCCGCTGCTGCTCGCGCCCCGCTTCCAGCACCTGCTCGGTAAAATCATGCCCGGTATACACCGGCGTGTCCGTCAGTCGCTTGAGCTGCGCATCTACCTCTTCCAGCGTGAGCAGCAGCTTGCTGTGCTCTTCTTGATAGGCACTTTGAAAATCTTTGTCCATTTCAGTTACCTCCTAAGAACATCATTATGTGTCCCCTGTCCCGCAAATAACGAGCAAAAAGCACACCCAGTCCGCTCCAAAACCTGATCCGGTGATGGAGTGTTGAATGTACTTTTCATATGTTTGCGCTTTGTTTATAGTTTGAGCCATAAAGGTATCCGCACGCATCGGTTCGATGCATTTCGGAACAAAGGATTTTTAGTGTAGCATAATTTGCAGGGGAGCGCCAGTAGCAATTGTTAAGGGTAGGTGTGTCATTGGTTAAGGTTGAATCTATTGCTAATGGCGCGAAAAGGTGGTAATTGCACGCTATTTTCATCAAACTGTTTTGATAAGTATCGTTAAAAAACCTGTGTTCGTCTGGTCTTTGCACCGTTTTGTAGCATTTCGGCTGCTAACTGCTCGCCAAACATAATTCTAGTTTCATCCAGAGCATTGTAGACCGAAAAGGCGCCCTTGTCGGTGACGATATATAGACCATTTAATAACCAGCCTGAATGCTTCGTACCGTTTTGTTCTGGACAATCCTTATGATCAACCACTACTGTTTCAAAACCATATTCTTCAATCGCCAGTGACTGGATGCTCGCTCCTCTGAATTGTTCGTTGAACGATAAATAGCTTCTCCATTCGTATGTAAATATTCCGTAGTCCTCCAAATCTAATACTTCTAACGCCTGACTGCAATCAATCTCATTGAAGCTAATCGCCATATCATCAAATTTGTAACAAAAAATCTCTAATTGATCCTGTTCTAGTTGCAATAGAAAAGGCGCATCTGCATTGTGCTCATCACAATATAAATCCCACATAATCACGCCCTCTCGAATAATCCCATGCTTGAGAGTCTGTAGACGCTCCATTAAAGCCTGATTCTGTTGAATTTCTTCTACCGTTGTATACCAGACCGGTCGATAGCTTGGAATATTAAACATGCTCTGTCCTCTTTTCTAAAAATAAAGCTGGCTACAGCTATTATTGTGATGACGCGTCAACAATAGCTGCACCCAGCTTATTCAAAAGATTCATCTACTACAATGCTGATTTGGAGCAATTGGTCGATACCTCTAAAGCTGTTTGCAGTAGCTTCATTCGCCGACGTATGTGCCAGCTCGAATGGATGTCGCACAATCTGTATTTGCATACAACAAGCGCTATTCAAAACAATCAACGCTTGGCTTAATGCATCGTACAATCAGACCTTAAACCTCAATCCCGTTCTTTTCCAGTAGCTCACGTACAACAACACTGACCATAATCAGTCCTGCTACCGGCGGTACAAACGCATTACTTGCCGGTGGCTGCTTCGCTTTGCGGATTTCTGGAGCATTGTCAGGAACGATCTTTTGTGTAACATCCTGACGCGGCTTCATCGGCTCCTCAGTCGAAAATACAACCTTCACGCCTTTACGAATACCTTCTTTGCGCAGCTTCGTACGTACGACGCGTGCGATCGGGTCCATATGGGTTTTGGAGATATCTGCTACCTGGAAGCGAGTCGGGTCCATTTTGTTAGCAGCGCCCATGCTGGAGATGATCGGAATCCCGCGCTCCAGACACTGCTTGATCAGATGAATTTTGTAAATGATCGTATCCGACGCATCGACCACATAATCGAGATCGTATTTGAACAGCTCCTCATACGTTTCCTCTGTATAAAACATATTCAGTGCAATCGCTTCGCATTCCGGGTTGATCAGCTTAACACGCTCGACCATCAGGTCTGCTTTTTTCTGACCTACGGTTGATGTGAGCGCATGAATCTGACGATTAATATTCGTAATGTCGACCACATCTTTATCGATCAGAATAATCCGACCTACACCTGTACGCGCCAGTGCTTCAACGGCAATACCACCTACACCGCCAATACCAAGCACGGCCACCGTACTATTTTTCATCACTTCAATGCCTTCCGGACCAAAGGCTAGCTCAGTACGGGAAAATTGATTCAGCATTTCAGTTCAGCTCCTTTCCATTTACGTTTATTATTGCGTATGAACACTACATATTGAAACCTGTCTGTGGCTGGCTAGTAGATACGTCAGTTACAATTGAACTCTAATCCAAGCCCACGTCAAACCAATCGTACACTGTAGCGACCATAGACGACAAGTTAGTTTTACATTGACTCTATCCACAATAATCCATGATACCACATACCCACAAAATAACTGCTGCAATCGTCCAATGATCGATTGCAGCAGTTATGGGTAGTGCATTTATATAGTGTGCAGATACATCAGCTTGGATAATTAGCTTTTGTCGACAACGAGCTTTTTCGGTGCCAGACGGATATGCAGGTCTTCCAGTTGCGACGCTTCGACTGGAGCCGGAGCATCCATCAGCAGGTCGGTTGCATTCGCTGTTTTCGGGAATGCAATCGTCTCGCGCAGGTTTGTGCGACCAGCCAGCAGCATAACGAGACGGTCGAGACCGAACGCGATACCGCCGTGTGGAGGCGTACCATATTCAAATGCATCCATCAGGAAGCCAAATTGCTCGCGTGCTGCTTCTGGTGTGAAGCCGAGCATTTCGAACATTTTCTCCTGCAGCTCACGCTTGTAAATACGCTGCGAACCGCCACCCACTTCATAACCGTTCAGTACGATATCGTACGCTTGCGCACGGATTTTGCCAGGGTCTGTGTCGAACAGCTCCAGATCTTCTTCGTATGGACGTGTGAATGGATGGTGCTCTGCTACATAACGCTTGGAGTTCTCGTCATAGCCGAGCAGCGGGAAGTCTACGACCCATGCAAATTTGTATACATTATCGTCGATCAGACCGAGGTCGCGACCGATTTTCAGACGCAGCGCACCCAGTACATCGGCAACCACTTGCTTCTTGTCCGCGGAGAACAGCAGCAGGTCGCCTTCCTCTGCACCTGTCGTTTCACGCAATTGCTGAATTTCGTCCTCGCCCAGGAACTTAACGATTGGACCACGGAATTCGCCTTCTTTTACTTGAATCCAGGCCAGACCTTTGGCACCGTAGCGCTTCGCATATGGCTCCAGGCTATCGATCTCTTTACGTGTCCATGTGCCGCAGCCTTTAGCGTTCAGCACTTTCACTTCGCCGCCGTTTTCGATTACAGATGCGAATACTTTTGCACCGCTGTTCGCCACGATATGGCTGACGTTCACAAGTTCCAGACCAAAGCGCAGGTCAGGCTTGTCCGAGCCGTATTTGTCCATCGCTTCAGCGTGGGTAATACGTTGGAACGGAGTTGGGATGTCCACGTTGATCGTTTCTTTGAACAGACGCACCATCAGTTGCTCCATCATACCAAGCAGCTCATCGCGCTCGATAAACGAAGTCTCGATGTCGACCTGTGTAAATTCAGGCTGACGGTCTGCACGCAGGTCCTCGTCACGGAAGCAACGAGCGATCTGGTAGTAACGCTCCAGTCCACTCACCATGAGCAACTGCTTGTAAATTTGCGGCGATTGCGGCAGTGCGAAAAATTCGCCTTCATGCACACGGCTCGGTACGAGATAGTCACGCGCGCCTTCCGGTGTACTTTTCGTCAGGATTGGCGTTTCAACGTCGATAAAACCTTGATCGTCAAGGAAATCGCGGAAAATTTTCGTTGCTTTGGAACGCAGCATCAATGTTTTTTGCATTTCTGGACGACGCAGATCGAGATAACGGTATTTCATACGCAGCGATTCGTCGACTTCTACGCCATCTTCGATGAAGAATGGAGGCGTTTTGGCAGCGTTGATCACTTCGATTTCAGTAATACGCACTTCGATATCACCAGTTGGCAGGTTCGGGTTGATCGTTTCTTCGTCACGACGAACGACTTCGCCTTTGACAGCCAGTACGTATTCGCTACGTACACGATCTGCGATTTGCAGCGCATCGCCAGAGATTGCCGGGTTAAATACGATCTGTACAATACCTGTACGGTCACGCAGGTCAATAAACAGTACGCCCCCGAGGTCACGACGAGTTTGTACCCAGCCGTTCAGTGTTACCGTTTCGCCAATGCTGGCAGCGGTCAATTGTCCGCAGTTGTGAGTCCTTAACATGTTATACTCTCCTTTTATGCAATGCTTGATTGGATTTGCTATTTATTTCAAATGGTCAGCAAGCTGAGCCAATTTTACATTTTGCTGCTCACCGGTAGCCATCGCTTTCAGCGAGATTTCGCCACGCGACAGCTCATCATCACCAAGGATCGCCGTATAGCGTGCCTGGAAACGGTCAGCCGACTTCATTTGTGCTTTAATTTTGCGTCCAAGATAGTCACGCTCGGCAGAGAAGCCCAGTGTACGCAGCTTGAACAATTGCTTCACCGTCTCTTTTTCAGCCGCTTCGCCAATCGCTACCAGATACACATCCAGTGGCTTCACCGCTGGCACTTCCACTTCCTGACTTGCCAGAATGAGCTGCAGACGCTCCATCCCGATACCGAAGCCGATTCCCGGCTGATCCGGGCCGCCCACTTCAGCCACGAGCTTGTTGTAGCGTCCGCCGCCACCGATCGTATCGATCGCACCGATGCCCTGCGCTTTGTATTCAAACGCCGTATGGGTGTAATAATCCAGTCCGCGTACGAGACGCTCATTCACACGATATGGAATATCCATTGCTGTCAGATGATCCTTCACCTGCTGGAAATACGCTGCACTGTCTTCATCCAGACTGTCCAAAATGGATGGCGCACCGACAAATTTATCCTGATCGACCTTACAGTCGAGCACACGCATCGGATTGCGCTCCATCCGATGCTGACAATCCTTACACAGCGTATCCTTCATCGGACGCAGGAAGCCGAGCAATGCTTCATTGTAAGCTGCGCGTGTCTCGGATGTACCGACCGAGTTGATCTCAACCGATACGTCCTTCAAGCCCAGCTCCTTGAAAAATTGCAAGCCCAGTGCGATGACCTCTACGTCAATCGCTGGATCAACCGAGCCAAACGCCTCGACACCAAACTGGTGAAATTGACGATAACGCCCTGCCTGTGGACGCTCATAACGGAACATCGGCCCCATATAATACAGCTTGCTCACATCTGGCTCACCGTACAGCTTATTCTCTGCATAGGCGCGAACAACACCTGCTGTACCTTCCGGGCGCAGCGTCATACTGCGATGACCCTTGTCCTCGAATGTGTACATTTCCTTCTGCACCACATCTGTTGTTTCGCCAACACCGCGCTGGAACAGCTCGGTTTGCTCAAACATCGGTGTACGAATCTCCCGATAGTTGAACCGTCTGCACAAATCTCTTGCTTTTTCCTCGACATACTGCCATTTCTCCACAGTGCCCGGCAGGAAATCCTGCGTGCCTGTTGGTTTTTGAAACGCCATAATTGCTCCTCCTTCTTAACTGAAAACCAGTGACTGGTTAAACTATATGTTGTTAGAAAACACAAAAAGCCCCACATCACTGTTCGTTCATACAAACAGGGACGAGGGACTGGATCTACCATTCACCCGTGGTGCCACCCACATTTCGAATGCTGCCGCTCATACGGCTAGAGCTCTGTTCAGCGATATCACCTGTTACCAAAATGCACAGAATAAAATCGGCCAAAGCTACCGGATACAACCCATCCGGATACATTCGCTTCATTAAGCGGTTAACGCCCGCTGACTACGCATGAGGTTACTTGGATTCCAAAAGCAGCAACGAGCATCCTGATAAGCTTGCCCATTTCGCGATATGCTCAACTGCACTCGCAACGCTAACTTCTCCATCTTTCACATCATGTTCTCGGGGAGGTCTTTTCGCACCGTCGTCCAGGGAACCCTTGCAGCCCAGGGGGATTCCTCTCTTTTCCAAAATGGAGCTGGCCGGTATCGGTGGTACTTTTCCCGTCTATAAATCATTCATACAATTGTATGGATATTTTGCTTTGCAAAAATCCTTTTCTCATCTTACCTCGTGTGAGGAGATCACTCACACTGGAGTAGTATGGATATTTTGCTTTGCAAAAATCCTTTTTTCATCTTACCTCGTGTGAGGAGATCACTCACACTGGAGTGGTATGGATATTTTGCTTTGCAAAAATCCTTTTTTCATCTTACCTCGTGTGAGGAGATCACTCACACTAGAGTTGCATAAATTATATTATATCATCTTCTCATTGTTCAAGCACTACTTTCTGCACAAATGGCTGCTTTGTGTCTGGAGCATGTTCCATCACTATACGTTTATATCGTATCCAGCTTAGCCAAATCGGAGACAGCTTCGTGTTATATTTACCGATTGTAATGAACTGCCGTGCTAAAGTCAATGCTCCAAGGACAAAAAAATACCTGCAGCAACGGGCTGCAGGCTAACAAGTATGTTAAAAGGGGGTCATGTGTTCATTATAGGGGCATATTGTTAAGAGAAGATGTTTCCTATATTACAGTTTCGTTACAATAGGTATAACTTATACGATCAGGTGGTTAGAATCGCAGGTAAAGTTGCCCTTTTCTTATAGAGTTCTGGCATAGTTTTGAGCATTTTCTGTTTGGACAGATTGATAAAACAAATAAAAAGTAGCCTTTCCTCAACGATTCGTGGAGGAGAAGCTACTTTATATGAAGGATGCTATATAGCAGTGTAGCATGTAATCGATAACTACAATTTAATGTACGGGTAGGATGATTAGAATGTAGCATTAAATGATTTTAGTGATGTTATTGAGAACGTTTACACTGCTGTATGACATGGATATGCTTTTGGATACATCGTGCTCTATTCGAGCACCTCAACGAATGCATTGTTAGTGCGCAACTTTTGGACAACGCTCTCTACGTCTGCTTCCATTGCGGTTACGGACAGAACGTATTTGAGATCGTCGTAGTCTTTATCGGTTGCGTTCATTGCACTCCATGCGTCGTGATCATCGCGCGCATCGCGATCAGAATCGTTATCGCGTACTTCGTTGCGGTTGCCATCGTTGTCGATAATAGCTGTCGGTGGGATGATCGTACCCGGTCCTGTACCTCCCGCTACACCGCTTGTTGTACCTCCGGTTGTGCCGCCGCCAGCGTTGACTGGTAGCAACGGTACAAGTACACGTCCGCCCTGATTCACCTGGCTATCGAGACGTCCAACCTCCAGGTTTTTCACATTTAATGTTTCTAATGAAATACGAGCGCTCTCTGCCTGATCTTCGGTACGAAAGTAAGCCTGAATATGTTGTGTCATCGTCATGACCTCCTCGCTAATGATCAGGCTGTAGCGATCTCATCCCTACAGCCTGTCTGTTTTGTAGCAAGCAAACGTATTGATTCTATCTTTACAGCACTTTCAGCAGTTCACGTACAAACGCTGGCTCATCATCTGGAATACGGGATGTGATCAGGTTACCATCCACAATCGCTTCGCCATCTTTAAAGTTGGCACCTGCGTTGATCATATCCACTTTAAGCGGTGGATACGATGTGATGGTGCGTCCTTTCAGCAGATCCGCACTCGCCAGAATTTGTGGACCGTGACAGATCGCGCCAATCGTCTTGTTCGCGTTATCGATCTCAGTAACAAAATTCAGTACATCCGGGTTCAGACGAAGATTTTCCGGGGATGATCCACCTGGAATCACCAGTGCATCGTAATCCGATGCTTGTACGTCTGTAATTGCTTTTTCAATTGTATATTCAGCCTTGCCATTTTTACCTGTTACTTTTTGTCCTTTTTCCAGTCCGATAATATCAGCCTCGTGACCTGCTTTAGTTAGCTCGTCGTAAGGAACCTGCATTTCGGAATCCTCGAATTCATTTGCCAGTAGAAACGCTATTTTACTCATGATGTTATCTCCTCTCCTGGATGATCAAATGTATTACATTCCATTACCCTACTATCGCCCGGTGCTTGCAGGTTGGCGGTTTGTTGTGCTTCTGGTGTTGAAAAGACGTGTTGTGGTAGGTCATGAGCACGCTGGTGGTGCAGTGCCGGTTGCAAGCGGTAGTGTGGGCTTGGGTTTCGTTAATGTTATTACCCTGTTGTTGGGGGGATATAACATGTTGCTTTGGGTGGAGGGGAGTTTCTGGCTGGAGTGGTGAGGATTGCGCATGATGTAAGTGGTGGGCTGGCAGTGAAGTTTGGCTGCGGGATGAGAACGTATGGTATGTAGAGGGCATTGCATTGATACGTGGCGAGAAGGAGGGTACTTGTGGCGATGTTCAGTGATATCCAGTGATGGGCAGCGATGTTCGATGGAAACTCCACTCCGAAAAGGAATAAGGGCACGGACTCAGGTGGAGCGCAGGAATCTACGAATTAGGGAGAAAATGTAGATTCCCGCACTCCAAAGTCGTCCTTTGCCCTTATTTCCTTTCCTTCGTTCTGGCGGTGGAGATGATGCGAGTGAGGGTGCGATGAAATGTGTTGGTGGGGCTGGGGTTCGGGTGATTTTAGAAAAATCGAATTGGCTAAAGTATTTTTTCTCTTACACGGGAAGTCACAGGCAAACAAGCCCCGTGCGCTACCATAGCCCGATTTCAATCTATACTACCGCACGGGGAGTGACTCGAAATGACTAAGGAATTAGCACAAGAAAGAGACTTTCAATCCACACTCCCGCACGGGGAGTGACAGCAATTAAGCTTTGCACTAATAATGATACAAATGCTTTCAATCCACACTCCCGCACGGGGAGTGACTTTTGACTTCGACACGTTCTTTTTTTGTTTTTTCCTCTTTCAATCCACACTCCCGCACGGGGAGTGACTACTTCCCTAAGCCAGGTACCCGCCACTGCACCAACTTTCAATCCACACTCCCGCACGGGGAGTGACTGTCCACCCTCTCAGCCCTTATGTATCAACGTAAAAAACGGCTAAAAGTGCGAACCTCTCTTTTAGCCTACTTGAAACTACATCAAAAAACAATAAAAAGCCCCGCAGCCCTTGTATGGCGCGGGGTGCGAAACTCCCAGGGATTTTATGTGAGCTTGGGGTTCGCGTTTTTGGCTGGGCTATCAATGATCAGGGTGACGGGGCCCCAGTTGGTGAGGGAGACGTCCATATCGGCGCCGAAGATGCCGGTGGCTACAGTTAAGCCGTGTTGCTGTAGTGACTTGTTGAAGGCTTCGTAGACCGGGATCGCCTCGTCGGGACGGGCGGCTTCGATGAAGCTTGGGCGTTTGCCTTTACGGGTATCGCCATACAGGGTGAACTGGGACACGGACAGTACTTCGCCGCCGATGTCGCTAATACCGAGGTTCATTTTGCCTGCTTCATCTTCGAAAATACGGATGCCGGCGACTTTGCCTGCAAGGTATTGGGCATCTTCGATCGTATCGCCGTGCGTAACACCGACGAGTACCATTAAACCTTTTCCAATTTGTCCGACGGTATCACCGTTGACGGTGACGGCTGCCTGTTTGCAGCGTTGGATAACTACTCTCATGGGAATGATTCCTTTCGTAAAGAAGATGGATAGATTGAATCATTTGAGACAGGATATGCGAATATCACTATAATGCAGAACTTGAATGTTTACAATTCAAATGACTCGCGGTTGTTAAATCGGTCGCAGGTAAAGTATGTACCTGGCGCATCATGTTCATGCTCGTCTACTCGTTTGATAATAAAAGAAAGCCAATCACCGCTGATGACAGCGGGATTGGCTTTCTTTGTTTGAGCCATTCTGTCCAGCGGACAAGCAGGCTGGTGGAGCTTCGATACGCCTACTGCATAATCCGGTGTACGGTATATACATCCTGCACGCGTTTAATTTTATCAACGACCGATTGCAGGTGGTCGGTATTGCGGATCATGATCGTCATATGGATCATGGCCATTTTATTTTTATCGGAGCGTCCGGACACAGCGGAGATGTTCGTCTTGCTCTCCGCTACCGTTTGCAGCACTTCATTCAGCAAGCCGCGGCGATCGTGACCGGTAATCTCGATATCGACGTTGTAATTTGCCTCCACGGCATCTTCCCACTCGACTTCGATAATACGTGCCGATTCGTTCGGATCATCGACATTCGGTACGTTCGTACAGTCGCTACGGTGAATCGATACACCGCGTCCGCGTGTAACATAACCAACGATATCGTCGCCAGGTACAGGGTTACAACAGCGTGCAAAGCGTACGAGCAGATTGTCGACGCCTTTGATGCTCACACCGTGAGTTGGACGGCGTTTTTGCTCAGGTGCGGCTGTTTTGACTTCCTTCACCTGATGAGACAGCTCGATCATATTCGATTCTTCCTGCTCACGACGAAGCTTCTCGGTCAGTCGTGTGCAGATTTGAGCTGCGGTAATACCGCCAAATCCGATTGCAGCCAGCATGTCCTCCACATCGTGGAAGGCAAACTTTTTCCCAACCTCCAGCAGCTTATCGTCGCTAAGCCATGCGGAAGGCTCCAGATTGAGACGCTTGATCTCACGCTCCAGCGCTTCGCGTCCCTTTTGCACGTTCTCTTCGCGTTTTTCCTTCTTGTACCACTGCTTGATTTTGCTGCGCGCGTGAGACGATTGTGCAATTTTCAGCCAGTCCTGGCTCGGGCCGTACGAGTGCTTGGACGTAAGAATCTCAACGATATCGCCTGTTTTGAGACGATGATCGAGCGGTACGATTCTTCCGTTGACCTTAGCACCAATGGTGCGGTTACCAACCTCGGTATGAATGCGATAGGCAAAGTCGAGTGGAACCGAGCCATTTGGCAGCTCGATGACTTCACCTTTTGGCGTAAATACAAACACGAGATCGGAGAAAAAGTCCATTTTCAGCGACTCGACAAATTCAGAGGCATCCTGTGCTTCATGCTGAAGCTCCAAAATTTCTTTGAAAAAGGGAACCTTATTCTCCATATTGCCGCCTGTAGAGCCGCCTTCTTTGTACGCCCAGTGAGCAGCGATACCAAATTCAGCCGTGCGGTGCATATCCCACGTACGAATCTGTACCTCTGTCGGCTCGCCATTCGGGCCTACAACGGTCGTATGCAGCGACTGATACATATTGGGCTTAGGCATAGCAATATAATCTTTGAATCGTCCTGGCATCGGTTTCCACAGCGTATGGATAATACCGAGCGTTGCATAACAATCCTTGATATTGTCCACGATGATCCGAATCGCCAGCAGATCATAGATTTCATTAAATTGTTTATTTTTGTTCGTCATCTTCTGATAGACGCTATAAATATGCTTTGGTCGACCGGACAGATCGGCATCGATGCCCATTTCCTGCAATTTCTCACGGATACGCACGATGACATTATCGATATACTGCTCACGTTCCGCACGCTTTTTGTGCATCAGGTTGGCAATTCGGTAGTACTGCTGCGGATTCAAGTAACGGAGCGCGATATCCTCCATCTCCCACTTGATTGCGGAAATACCGAGACGGTGAGCGACCGGACAGAAGATTTCCAGCGTTTCGTAAGCGATCCGGCGCTGGCTTTCTTCGGACTGGTATTTCAAGGTGCGCATATTGTGCAGACGGTCAGCCAGTTTAATAACAATGACTCGAATATCCTGTGCCATCGCGATAAACATTTTACGATAGTTTTCGTTTTGCTGCTCTTCCTTGGAGCGGAATTTGATGCGCTCCAGCTTGGTCAATCCGTCGACCAGCATGGCACAGCTTTCACCAAACCGGTTGCGAATCTCGTCAAGGGATACGGTTGTGTCTTCAACAACATCATGCAGCAGTGCAGCGATGATCGAGATGGTGTCCATCTCCATGCCCACCACGATATCTGCAACTGCCAGTGGATGCAAAATATAAGGTTCTCCCGACTTACGCACCTGGCCATGGTGAGCCTGATCGGCAAATTCATACGCCTCACGGATGCGTTCGAGATCCTTTGGTTTTATATAGGCGGACGCCTTTTCAAGTAATCGCTCTATGCCCATGGAATCGTTGTCGTATCCTTTCTATTCATAAATAACGGTTTGCAAACCGGCGAATATATACTTTTCATTTCATAAAACGTGAAAATAAGTTCAACATGGAGCCTGACAAGCCGTCGTACAGCAACAGGCACCAAAAAGGGGTTTCCTCTAATTATGCCTCTTGCACATAGCCGCGTCAACCGTTATACATGAAGGGTTTGTAAAGATTGTCGAAACACGACAAGCCATCATTTTACACGATTCGCGCGAAAAACGATATTGAAAAAAGCGAGTAAAGTCATTACTCTAGTAAAGATGTAAATTTGCGGGTGCTCCCGTGGACGGACAACGATAATGAATAACGAAGGAGTGAATGCATTGCAACGCGAAATTCAGGTAAATGAAAAACTGCCGCTTGGCCCTGGACTGCTGCTCAGTTTACAGCATCTGTTCGCTATGTTTGGCAGTACGGTGCTTGTGCCGAATCTGTTTAAAGTCGACCCGGGTATGATTTTGCTAATGAACGGTATTGGGACATTGATCTACATATGGATCTGTCGGGGTAAAATTCCGGCTTACCTCGGCTCCAGCTTCGCTTTTATCGCCCCGGTTACACTTGTGCTCACCAAGTATGGTTACGGAGATAGCGGCTATTCACTCGCACTGGGCGCATTTATCGTCACCGGTGTTATTTTTATGCTGGTCGCTCTGCTTGTAAAATATGCCGGTACCGGCTGGATTGATGTAGTATTCCCACCGGCAGCAATGGGCGCGATCGTGGCACTCATCGGGCTTGAGCTCATTCCAGTTGCCGCGCAAATGGCAGGCTTTATTGCTCCTTCCGGTGTCGATGCAGCAACCTGGACGCCAGATAGACGAGTGGTCGCTCTTTCCCTTATTACACTCGGCGTTACTCTGATTGGCGCTGTTACTTTCCGCGGCTTCCCGAAAATCATCCACATTTTGATCGGTATCGTGGTCGGTTATGCGCTTGCTTTCCCACTGGGTCTTGCAAATACCGATCCCATCACGAACGCAAGCTTTTTACAACTGCCTCATATTACGACACCTTCATTTAAACTGTCGGCCATTCTGACGATTATTCCGGTCGCACTGGTCGTTATCGTTGAGCATGTCGGTCACCTGCTCGTAACGAGCAATATCGTAGGCAAAAATCTATCCAAAGATCCGGGGCTGCATCGCTCGCTGATGGGTAACGGTTTATCGACGATTCTGTCTGGCTTTGTAGGTTCAACACCGAATACAACGTATGGTGAAAATATCGGCGTTATGGCGCTTACGCGTGTCTATTCCGTATATGTCATCGGTGGCGCAGCAATTATCGCGATTATTCTGTCCTTCTCCGGTACATTTACCGGTGCTGTAGCGGCGATTCCAACGCCGGTTATGGGCGGTGTGTCGCTACTGCTGTTCGGTGTGATCGCAGCATCCGGTCTGCGCATTCTGGTCGAGCAAAAGGTCGACTACTCCAAAGCACAAAATATGCTGCTGACTACTGTTGTACTTATTACCGGTCTGAGCGGAGCTACCGTTACGCTTGGCACTGTACAGCTTAAAGGGATGGCGCTGGCAACGATCGTCGGCATTCTGCTGAGCCTGTTCTTCCGCATTTTGCAAGTGACCGGACTGTCCAATGATCGCAACGATGAAGCACCACCAGCCAAAATTCCAGATTGATCGTCTTAACCATTCAAGTTCAGCTCATGCTATCGAGCTGATTCTCTACTTGCCATTGAACGCTATGCTAACAGCTTCGTAAAAAGAGCGCCTGTCATCTACTTTGATGATAGGCGCTCTTTTCTGTTCAATATGCTTCTCAGGATATTACGGTCGTCAGAACCATCCTCAGCAAGTCATTTTCTTATAATACGATCTTGCATGCCTGTATCGTAATCTTGATGCGCCGCCGAACCGTTATATCAAGGTCGGCCAGACGTGTTATAGGAAAATAATTCGCTTTTTATCATATATCTATATCGAATATAGTCCTGTATATAACATATAGTCCTGTATATAACATATAGTCCTGTACAGAAAATATAGCCACGTTATGGAACAAACATTATGACTTATTCGATGCTTTATTTAAACGGAATACACGCGCTACACCTCTGTAGATTAGCTTGGATTCCTTCGTCAACAGCGGACCAAGTATCGCCAGTATGAGTACATAAATCGCGGCAAATGGCTGTAAAATGCCAGACAACGCACCGGCTGCACCCAGATTCGCGACAATGATCGAAAATTCACCACGCGACATGATCGTTAAGCCGACATTCGAGGACGCCTGCGGTGATAGACTTGCTGTCTTCCCTGCCAGCATACCTGCTGTATAGTTACCGATCATCGTTACAATCACTGCACCAATCGCCAGCCAGACTGCATTGCCACCAAGCGATAATGGATCAATCGTCAGACCAAAGCTGAAGAAGAACAAGGCGCCAAAGAAATCACGGAACGGTAAAATAATCTTTTCGATCCGGTGCATATGCGAAGTTTCCGCAAGCACAAGACCAACGAGCAATGCGCCAATCGCTTCTGCTACGTGAATCGTCTCCGAGAAGCCTGCGATCAGGAACAACGCTGCAAAGATTACACACATAAAGATTTCATTGGACTGGATATTAAGCGCTCGATTAAGCAGCGGTACTGCCTTGCGTCCTACAATGAGGATGAGCAGCATATAGCCGAGTGCAATCGCCGCCGATAACAGAATACCTCCAACCGATGTTGCACCACTGAGCAGCAAGCCAGACAGTACAGACAGATACACAGCGAGGAATACATCCTCAAACATAATAATGCCCAGAATCATCTCGGTTTCTGGATTCGCTGTCCGCTTCAGATCAACCAGTACCTTCGCTACAATCGCGCTTGAGGAAATGGTCGTAATACCTGCAATAACGAGAATTTCCTTCAGATCGAAGCCGGTCAGCAAGCCATACAACAGACCGAGCGTAAAGTTAATAGCGATATAGATCGTACCACCGAGTGCGATGGAGCGTCCTGCCTTCACTAATCGACCGACCGAGAACTCCAGACCGAGATAGAATAGCAGGAATATAACCCCGATTTTACCCATAAACTCAATCAGCTCAGCGCTTTGTATAAACCGAAAATCCACAATTCCGAATACCGGCGCATGAGGCCCTACTGCCATACCTGCCAGAATATAAAAGGGAACGACCGAAAAGCGTAGCTTTGTTGCCAGCAAACCAGCCAGCGCAACGAGCAATACCGCAATACCGATCTCAAATACGATGTAATCCATCAGCCGCTCCCCCTTTCGAGCAGCTCTTTGAGCAATTGAATTCCATTCCGCTCACCGGCAATAACGAGTGTCGTTTCGCTTTGCAGCACATAGTCCGGGCCCGGAATAATCCGTTGCTCTTTAGCGCTAATGCCAGCGATGATCACAGTGCCTGTTTGTTCACGAATCGATAGCTCACCGATCGTTTTCCCGATGCAGCCCATATTCGACTTCAGCTTGTGCCACTCAATCGTTAATTTGGAAATGGATAATTCTGCTTTTTCCAGCGCGCTCGGCTGATAGGTCATTCCACCGATAATGCTGGCAAGCTGTCTTGCTTCATGATCGTGAAGCGACATGACCAGCTCATGATCGTCCGGGCTATCGGATGGTTGATGATACAGCTCACGCTTTCCATCCTCATGCACGATGATCGCTACATGATCCTGTTCTTCCGTTTCCACTACAAATTTCCTTCCAATACCGGGCAAGTCCGTCTCGCGAATGATCGCCATACTTCCCCCTCCTTTTTGTTGAAATTGGCATACTTATTGAACAGCCAAGTTGAACATCCATGCGCTCAGCAGCAGCACGCCTCTATACTGTATACGGGTTACCCTCAATGAGGTTTCAACAAAAAGTTGATTTTAAGGCAATTTTGTTCAAAAAACGCCAAAAAACCCGATTTTCACGATAATGCTCATGAAAATCGGGTTTACTTATATATCGTTTTTGGCTTTAATTAACATCGAAAAGCGTTAGAAAGCTTATCCTACAAGCTCTGCTTTATTACAATAAAGGCAGACATGATAATGGTAAATATTAGAAAGGATATTGAGTAAGTGTGAATACCTCGATATCTGGCAGTTTTTCGCGTCCGTTCAGATCCTGCAGCTCGATCATGAATGCTGCACCAACGACATTACCGCCTACCTGACGGATCAAGTCTACACAAGTTG
This sequence comes from Paenibacillus sp., assembly GCA_039595515.1. Classification (GTDB taxonomy): domain Bacteria; phylum Bacillota; class Bacilli; order Paenibacillales; family Paenibacillaceae; genus Saccharibacillus. Next base: position 20,070 of record JBCNLJ010000055.1, read on the forward strand.
CGATCGTACCGCCGGTTGCGAGCAGGTCATCAGCGATCAATACATTTTGACCCGGCTGAACAGCATCGACGTGCATAGCCAGTACATCTTTGCCGTATTCAAGCGCATACTCAGCTTGAATCGTTTTGTATGGCAGCTTGCCCGTTTTGCGGATCGGCACAAAGCCTACGCCCAGTGCGTAAGCAAGCGGTGCGCCTACAACAAAGCCACGCGCTTCCGGTCCAGCAATAACGTCAATTTTCAAATCTTTGAGCAGCTTTCTCAGCTCATCGATCGATTGCTTGTACGCTTCGCCGTTTTGCAGCAGGGTTGTAATATCCTTGAAGCTAATTCCTTCCTGCGGAAAATCCGGAATGACACGAATATGCTCTTTAAAATCCAAAAAAATCTCCTCCTAAAAGTTAGCGTTTATGATACGCCTTGCATACGGGCAATCATCCATGAAGTCAATTGTGGCAGATCACTTTCACATAACATATATTCCATTTCAGCCAGTTCGCCAAGCTCCCGGTACAGTTGTGAGCTGCCGAGCGGACGCTTATCCGGCGCTGTGTTCATGCGAATATGTCCATCCTCACGCACGATAAACTCCAGTTCCTCAAACACGTCCAGCATCATTTGCACCATACGTACCGAGCTGGATGTTTTTTGACTCAAATACGGGATTAGCTTCTGTTCTTCAGCAATGGTAGCACTGCTTTTGGCGAGCCAGCCGTAGATCAGCTTGAACTGCTCCCGATCGGGAATTTGCAGGCGATCCTGACGGTCTGGACGATCATGCAGCAGAACGATATTTTCCACAGCCGTAAAGCGCGCAAAAATAACGTTCAATTGTTCAATATGCGCTGGTAATGATAACAGACATAATGTGCGTATGGCTTCTGCCCCATACTGTATGGAGACATGATTGCAAGCCGCAATATCAACTTGTCTATCATAACCCCAAAGGGATACATCCGACAATTGGCTTTTTAAAGTTTCCATCCGTTTTTCATCGCCCAGTACACCAAATTGCCCCGTTTCGGTCGCCATATACCGGGACCACTTATGCTGAATCGTCGCCAGGTCACGCGTCCAATCATCAGCGCCACGGCGATCCCACACCTGTAAACCTGGCACCGCAATATCCTGTACCATGAGTTGCGGCTTACGTACGCCGCGCCATTCGTTAATACTCGTCTCTGCCAGTATGTCCACACGATCGCCTGCACTCAGCAGCGCTGCCAGTTCGCCTTTACCAAAGGCAACTCCCTCAAGCACGGTGCCATCCTGCTCCACCACGAGCCGTAGATGATCAGACGTCTTGCCGATCGCACGCGCCTCCGACAGTGTTACGCCGCGCAGAACGATTTTAGGCAACGGATTGTTCATTCCAAACGGTGCCAGACGTTCCAGTTCCTCTACTGCCTCCAGCGTAAGCTGATCGAGTGTACACTCACAATCCGCATCGGTTTGCGGCACCAGATCATCCTCGGTCAACATCTGTGCTGCACGCTCATTCAAGCGACTACGGAAAAGCTCTAGCTGGTCTCGGTGCAAGCTCATGCCTGCTGCAGATGGATGTCCACCAAAATGATCCAGCACCTCTTCACAATGAAGCAGTGCACGATAAATATCGTAGCCTGGAATGGAACGTGCAGAGCCTTTTCCCATTCCCGTATCCGGGTCGATTCCCAGCACGATCGTGGGACGATAATAACGATCCAGCAGCTTGGAGGCAACGATACCGACGACGCCCGGATTCCAGCCTTCACCAGCGACTACAATCACGTCAGGTACGCCGCGCGGATGCTGGTCACGCTCTGCTTCCAGCATCGCTACCGCTTCCTTCACCATCCGGTTTACAAGCTCCTGACGCTCCTTATTGAGCTGGTCCAGCTCAAAAGCGATCCGATCTGCCAATCCCATATCATTGGTCGTCAACAGCTCTACCGCACGCTTAGCATGCTCCATCCGTCCGCTCGCATTAATACGCGGCGCCATCGCAAAAGCGATATGCGTGGCGCTTACCTGCGCAGGATCAATCGCTGCAATATTCAGTAATGCGTGTACGCCCGGGAAAGCACTTTGCTTCATTTGCTGTACACCAATGCTGACCATTCGGCGATTCTCGTCCTCCAGTGGCATCAGATCGGCGACTGTACCGATAGCTACAATCTCAAGCCAGGCATCCGGCACGTCGCCCAGTAGCGCCTGAGCAAGCTTATACGCAACGCCCACACCCGCCAGTCCTTTAAACGGGTAGGTGCAGTACGGCAGCTTCGGATTCACAAGCGCAACCGCTTCTGGCAGCTTCTCCGGCGGCTCGTGGTGATCCGTTACAACAACGTCCATGCCGAGCTGACGCGCGTAGGCAATCTGTTCTACCGCACTAATCCCTGTATCCACGGTGACGATGAGTGTTACGCCTTGCTCATGTGCCAGATCGAGCGCATGATTATGCAATCCGTAGCCTTCCCTGGCACGATGCGGAATATAAATATCAAAATCGGCTTTCAGCACTCGCATCAATTGGATCATAAGCGAGGTACTGGACACCCCATCCGCATCATAGTCGCCGTATACCCATATCTTCTCGCTACGTTCTAAGGCCAGACGAATACGCGCTACTGCTTCCTCCATGCCAGCCAGTAAAAAAGGATCGTGGCTCGTTCCCGAGCTGCCTTCCAGAAAAGTCTCTGCCTCCGCAGATGTCGTATAGCCACGTCCGCTCAGCAAAGTTGCGGTTAGCGGTGCAATCCCAAGCTCACGGCTGAGCTGCTGCGCAGCGGTTGTATCGGGATGTTTTATATTCCAGTGATATTGTGAATGAATCATGGTGCTTAGTTCCTCCTTCAGTGAAGCATTCCATCGCCAGACGAACGATCCGAATGAGCTGTCCAATCCTGATTGGATTTATACGGATAGCCGCCTGTGTAAGGGACAGTATGTACCTGTACCCGGCTCACATGATCAAATCGGTGCAGCAGCAAATTACGAGCATATTCCCCAATCTCTGCCGCAGCCAGTACGGTAATATTCGGATTCACAGCCAGTATGAGCTCGATATGCACACCGCGCTCATGCTCCTGTGCCTGAAGCCGTTCTACTGCGATCACGCCGCGTACACGCTGGACGGTCTCCATATAATCGCTCGCATCCTGCTGCTCCATCGTCTGGACAAGCCGTCCATAAATCGCCTGTCTGGCTAGCCGATATCCTTGCCTCCACAGGATGACTGCCACAATCAATGCAGATACAGGCTGCACATAATACAATCGATCCTCATTTAGCTCCAGTGCAGCAATCGTCCCCAGCATGCCCGCCAGTACAACGATCGACGAATATAACGAATAACGATGGGTATCTATGACTTCCTCTAGCTTGTTGCTTTTCTGCTTGGACATGTAGCGATAGCGGTAACGAAATACCGCTTCATTTACAGCCATTGTCAAAAACACGAGCACAATCGCAAATGGCTTTGGCTCCGGTTCAACATGCGCCATCAGGTCGCGCACCGCAGCAATAGCAATTTCAAGTCCGCCAAGCAGCAGGAAGACAGTAATAATCATTTGTGCAAAGGATGCCCCCACTCCTTCGACAGGACGATGCTCTGATGGTGAAGCTGCGCGTCGACTATATTTTCGGCTCCGGCGCAGCAACCGATCAGCCAGCGTGCTTGCTGCCGCCGAAGCGGTATAGAGCGCATCACCGATTAATGCTTTATTCATCGCGATATAGCCAGCGATGCCTTTTACAATTGCCAAAACGAAACCTGTCAGCACCGATGTCCATAATCCATGCTCCTGTTGCCGGATCGGCTTGTTATCCATTGATTTCCTCCTAAGACAAACGGAAGCCGCGTCAATAACAGGACGCGGCTTCACAGTTGAAAGCTTGCAAGGTCATGCCGTCGTCTTCGACGGTGTTTTTGCTTTTGGCTTTTGTTTGTTTTTCAGTACGAGCCAGAGTGGACTCGCGATAAAGATTGAGGAGTATGCTCCGAATGCCAGACCGATCATCATCGCCAGCGAGAACATACGAATCGACTCACTACCCAGAATGAACAGGAACAGACACGCGATAAAGACTGTCAGTACCGTGTTCAGGGAACGGGTCATTGTTTGAGAAATACTTTTGTTTACAATCGTTGCTACATCGCCGCGGTTTTTCTGTTTAGCAAACCGCATATTCTCACGGATACGGTCAAAGATAACGATCGTATCGTTCAAGGAATAACCGATAATAGTCAATACGGCTGTAATAAAGGTCAGATCCACTTCCAAACGGAAAATAGAGAAGACCGAGATAACGAGAAACGCATCATGCAGCAGGGCAACGACCGAAGCCACTGCAAAGCGCCATTCAAAGCGAATGGTAACGTAGATAATAATCCCGAGACTCGCGAGCAGAACCGCATAGATCGCATTGCGCTCCAGCTCTTTCGCAATCGTTGGGTCTACCGTATTCACTTCAAATGAAGCCCCACTATCCAGACTTTTGGTGAAGGCTTGCTTCAGTTGATTTTCCTGCGTATCGGTCAGTACATTTTCAAAACGAATGGACATCCGCTCTGCACTACCGTTACTGATCTCAGCGGCATCCCCAAAGTCCAGCTTATCGATAACAGGCTTTACCTGCTGCTCTGTCAGTGGTTTGGTGAGTGTAATATCCACGTTAGAACCGGAACGGAAATCAACGCTATAGTTCAAGCCGAACACGGCCAATGAAATAATACCGGCAATCGTGACAACAATGGAGAATGTGTAGAAATACTTGCTTAATTTGACGAAATCATAATCCCACTTAAAGCGCACTGCGTTCACTCTCCTTTACACCGAAATACTCCGGTTTGTCGATCAGTTTCCCTTTGATCAGCAGGGATAACAGATAGCGGGAGAAGAACAGGTTACTTGCGATACTAACCAGAATGTTGAAAATCAGTACCAGCGCAAAACCACGTACTGCACCTGTACCCAGACCGAACATAACGGCTGCAGCAATAATGGTGGTCAAGTTGGCATCAATAACCGTACCGAACGAGCTACGGCTACCCGATTTGAATGCGGAAGACATACTTTTACCCGTACGAATCTCATCCTTGATCCGTTCGAAGGTAATAATATTCGCATCGACCGCCATCCCGACCCCGAGTATGAAGGCCGCGATACCTGGCAAGGTTAATGTAAAGTCACCTGCGATAAAGATCATCAGTGTGAGCCAGATGTACACGATGATACAGAAAGCTGAGATCAGACCTGGTACACGATACACGAATACCATGAACAGTAAGATGATGATCGAAGCGATAACCCCTGCACGCAGTGTATCATGCAGCGATTGCTGTCCAAGCGATGCACCAACACTTTGCGAATAGATCTCGGTCAGTTTCAGCGGCAATGCGCCGAGGTTGATCTGATCTTTCAGTTGTTGTGCTTCTTGTACAGTGTAGTTACCGGAGATGCTTGCTGTGCCATCTGTCAATTCTGCGCGAACGGTTGGTGCAGACAGCAGATCGTCATTCAGGAAAATAGCCAGCGGCTGTCCGATCAGACGTTTTGTAATTTCAGCAAACTTTTGAGCATCTTTTACTTTGATCACAATTTCAGGTTGATTCAAGGAATTGTAGACAACAGAAGCTCCATTTTCCTTAAAATCATTACCTGTCATTTCTACTTTACAGTAGACTTTCAACGGATCTTGACTAGCAGCGGCATTCGTATCGGAAGGAACGGATTCCTCACCTGTTGACGGCGTTACCTCTACTCCCTCAGGAGAGCCTACAGTTTGTGCAGACACAGGATTGCTGTCGGAACCGGATTTGGTTTCGGTCGTTCCGCTGGATTTGCTCGTCGTTGTGCTTGTTGCAGCACTTTTGTCTGTGCTTTTCTCTGTGGACGATGTTTGGTCCTTAGAGTTTGATTGGGAAGAATCAACTGGACATCCCGACATACTGCGGAATGTAAGCTCAGCCGGCTCCTTCATCGTCTGACGAACGGTAGCTTCATCCGTTACACCAGCGATCCGAAGGCGAATCCGGTCACTTCCCTCTGTAGTGATTTCGGGCTCACTTGTACCCAGTGCATTTGCACGTTGCTCCAAACTTTTTGCAGTCTGAATCAGGGATTCCCTGGTGACTGCTTCCCCCTGCGTCGTTGGCGTAGCCTGATACAAAATCTCAAAACCGCCTTTAAGGTCCAGGCCTAAACGGATGTCCTTAAACAGCGGTGTCGTTGCGCCGATCACACCGGCCACGACGAGTATTACGACTACGAAGCTGATGAGTCTTTTCATCCCGTGTGTGGTTCCCCTTTCATTCTCAATATTCCTATTATAGCGATGCGACAAATGACAGTCAATTTACCGGTGGTCGACAAAACAAACAAGCTGATGCCAGTAAAACACCGGCCCCAGCTTCTCATTGGTCCAATGAATGTCGATCGTTTTGCGAACAATATGTGACAATTGCAGGCATTTTGTACATTGATATGTGTATAACGGTATCCATATCTCGTTCCCCCGCTATGGAATTACCGTATATCGGCTTCTTTGTACGCGGACATCGTCAGGTAGTGCATCAACTGATTCGGCTTCATTGATAAAATATCATTGACCAGTTCATACAGTCTGGGCATTCCCTGCTTCGCATATTTACTATTCAGGCAATCCCATAGCTCTTCCGAGGTAATTTGCTCATACCCGAGCAATTTAAATTCTTCAATCTTGCTCTGGCATAGCGATTCGATCAGCTCGGTAAGCTCCGCATTGCTCAGTTCATCCATATCTACCAGCTACCTTCCCTTTAACTTCATATCCTGCTTTTGTTCACATGACCGCCGCCAGATGATCTGTCCAGCACCCAGTACACTTTACACATTTCGCCTTCGTCTTTGCGAATTCCTGCTTTTTACATAAACTTTACATATAAAAATGTAGAATTAGCTTACTGCCGAAGGCATCAGTACATAGATCAAATAGAGTGAAGCGAGCAAAAGCGACAACAGGGTAAGTGGCAAAGCGATACGCAGAAATTCCACATACCGAAGCCGCTGTCCCTCTCTCTCCGCCATAGAAGCGGCAATTAGCCCGGCTGCCGAGCCAAGTAACGTTCCGCTACTTCCAACGCCTGCACCGAGTGCGAGCGCCCACCATAACGGATTAAGCAGCTCCGGCGAGCTTGCTTCCATCTGTTTTCCCGTTTCCTGAAGCAATGGAATCGCGGCAGCAATCCACGGCATATGATCCATCGCCAGCGATAACAAGCCAGTCATCCATAACATGATCATCGCCACCATGCGCATATTGCCATTGGTCAGTTCGATCAAATACGTAGCTCCCGTTATAACCCAGCCCGTTTGTACCAGACCACCTGCCAGAATAAATAATCCGGCAAAAAACAGCAATGTATCCCATTCCATCTGCTTCAATAGTCCAAATGGACGTATCCCGCTGGTCCATTTGCCTGCCAGCAGCAACAGCACTGCACCACCGGCTGCAATCCAGCCCGGCTGCAATCCAAGCTGCGAAGCAAATACTAATAATATAATCACTAAGGCGTAAAGTATCGGTACGACAGCACGCTGTACAGCAGAATGGGATGAATCTGTCAGCTCCGGCTGTACAATTGATAGCTTATCTGGCTGTAGAACAGATCGCTGGATACGCAGTGTTTTACAATAACATAACCATACCAGCCCAATATTCATAACAAATAATAATAGCACGATAGGTCCTAAAGCTGTCACAAATGCACCAAAATCAAGCTGAGGGTTCGCTGTACCGAGCCATATATTCGCTGGCTGACCGATTAATGTAGCGATACCGCCAAGATTGGCTGCCAGTATCGAACCAATCAGAAAGGGGGTTGCTGATACACGAAATGCCTTCGCAACCGCCAAAATAATCGGCACCAGCAGGAGCATCATCGTTACTGCATCAAGCAATGCCGCTCCCAGCCCCGCCAGCAGCATAATATACAGATACAATAATGCTGGTCGCCTACCGCTGGCTCGAATCAATACGCTAGCAAGGCGGTGAATCCAGCCGCTACGCCCAAGCACGGCTGCCATGACTACAAGTCCAATCCATAGCAAGAGCGTATCCCAGTTAATATAAAGCTGAAATGCATGACTCCATTGCACGATACCAAGCAGCAGAAAAAGTACAGCTGCGATCAGTGCAACCAGTGCTCGATTCAACTGTTCCGTCATCCAGATTGCATACGCAACTAGAAAGATAACGAGCGCAACCGTCGGCTGCCAGCTCATCATTCCCGCTGTCATTTGCATCCATTCCCCCTGTCCTTACTTCTTGCCTTTTCCATCCTGTCCCAGCGTTATACGATCTGTACACGCCACTATTGTACACGATGAACAACAAGTTAAAAAGCAAACGGACTACGCAGCAGCGCAGTCCGTTCATCCAGCATGACCGAGACGATACCGTCTTGATCTTGCTATCCATCCATGTCGATAATAAATTAAGCTTTAGCTGCCGGAGCCGCTTCTTTTGCAGACGCATGGCTAATTGCCGAACGGTCAAAAGTCAGCTTGGTTACATCGTTTACACGCAGAACGACGATATCGTCTGTCATTTCTACGATTGTACCGTGCAGGCCACCGATCGTTACGACCTTGTCGCCTTTACCCAGAGCGTTAAGCATCTGGTTACGTTGTTTTTGTTTCTTTTGCTGCGGACGAATCAGCAGAAAATAAAATACAACAAACATCAGTACAAATGGCAGAATGGACATCAACATACTGCCGGAGCCCCCTGCAGCACTCGCTACATTAAACATGGTGTTTCCCCCTTATTAAAATATAAACCGGAAGCCGGTCGCCCGGACTCCGTTGTGTTTCTATCGGTTATATTGCTCGTGGAAACGGGCTGGATCAAAAGCCCTTGTCATTACCATGCAGTCCATATTGCGTGAAGAACTCATCGCGGAAATCAAGCAGACGGTCCTCCATAATCGCCTGACGCACATCGCGCATCAGATTCAGCAGGAAATGCAGGTTGTGATACGTAGTCAGACGCAGACCAAATGTCTCATCTGCCTTGATCAAATGACGCAAATACGCTTTAGAATAATTGCGGCACGTATAGCAATCACAATTCGGATCAAGCGGGCTAAAATCACGCGCATACTGTGCATTACGCACGACGACACGTCCCTGACTGGTCATCGTGGTACCGTTACGTGCGATACGTGTTGGCAATACGCAGTCGAACATATCCACACCGCGAATCGAGCCTTCAATTAACGCGTCCGGAGAACCAACACCCATCAGATAACGCGGCTTATTACCCGGCAAAAATGGCACCGTATACTCCAAAGCCTGATACATCAGATGCTTAGGCTCGCCAACGCTCAGTCCACCAATAGCATACCCCGGGAAATCCATCGAAGTCAAATCAAGTGCGCTCTGTTTACGCAGATCCTCATGCATACCGCCCTGTACGATTGCAAACAGACCCTGATCATGCGAACGAGCATGACTTTCAAGACAACGCTCTGCCCAGCGAGTCGTGCGCTCCAGCGATTTTTTCACATATTCATACTCCGCTGGATACGGTGGACACTCATCAAATGCCATCATAATATCAGAGCCCAGCGCATTTTGAATCTCCATTGCCACTTCTGGTGATAGGAACAACTTATCACCGTTCAAATGGGAACGAAAATGTACGCCTTCCTCGGTAATTTTACGCATTTCGCTCAAGCTGAATACCTGAAAACCACCACTATCTGTCAAAATCGGACGATCCCAGTTCATGAATTTGTGCAGGCCGCCTGCTTCCTTGATCAGATCATGACCCGGACGCAGAAACAGATGATACGTATTGCTCAAAATAATATGCGCATCCATCTCTTTGAGCTCTTCAGGGCTCATCGTTTTGACCGTCGCCTGTGTACCAACAGGCATAAAGGCAGGCGTCTCAATAACACCGTGCGGCGTATGCACACGGCCCAATCTCGCACCGGACTGCTTACAAGTTTTAATATGTTCGTATCGAATAGGTCCAGACATCACATGTATTCTCTTCTTTCTGCATTAAAATATTCGTTCACGCCATTCAAGCGTTGTATCCATCACTATACTGCGCCGACCAGCCGCCTTATAGCCAAAAAAAGGGCAGCACCGACATTTTATTATACCGGAGCCACCCTGCCTAGCACAATATATGTTTATATGAATATATCAATAAATGAACATCGCATCGCCAAAGCTAAAGAAGCGGTATTGCTCGCGAATCGCTTCCTCATACGCCGCCATAATATGATCGCGTCCAGCAAGTGCACTAACCAGCATCACCAGTGTGGATTTTGGCAAATGGAAGTTCGTAATCATCGCATCCACCAGACCAAAGGAATGACCCGGATAAATGAAAATTTGCGTCCATCCGCTTGTCGCTTCCAGTGGCTTGCCCGCAAAATCGCGTGCGACCGTTTCCAGCGTGCGCGCCGATGTTGTACCAACAGCAATAATGCGTCCGCCACGAGCCTTGGTTGTATTAATCAGCTCTGCCGTTTCCGCTGGCAAGGAGTAATACTCCTCATGCATCACATGATCTTCTACCGTGTCTACACTCATTGGACGGAAGGTACCGAGGCCCACATGCAGCGTAACAAAGCCGATCGATATCCCTTTGGCACGAATCGCCTCCAGCAGTTCTGTTGTAAAATGAAGCCCTGCGGTCGGTGCAGCCGCCGAACCTTCATGCTTCGCATATACCGTTTGATAACGCTCGCGATCATCCAGTGTTTCCTTAATATAAGGAGGAAGTGGCATTTCGCCAAGACGATCCAGAATCTCCTGAAAAATCCCTTCGTAGCGGAAAGAGAGCACACGCATCCCCATATCGCCTTCTTCTTCAATGACCGCTTCCAGCTCATCACCGAACTGAATGACCGCACCTGGTTTGATCTTTTTACCAGGCTTCACCAGTGCTTCCCAGCGATCGCCTTCCAACTGAGTGAGCAGCAACACCTCTGCTTTAGCACCGGTATCCTTTTTCGTTCCAAACAGGCGTGCCGGAATGACACGGGTATCATTCAAAATCAGCGTATCGCCTTCACTAAAATATTCCAAAATATCACCAAAATGCTGATGGCGAACTTCACCGGTTTGCTTGTTCAATGTCAGCAAGCGAGAAGCTGTTCGATCCTTAAGCGGCACCTGTGCAATCAGATGCTCTGGTAATTCAAAATCATACAAATCCACTTTCATGTTCATTTATCCCTTCACAATATCAACTTCATGATAGTAATGTTCTAATATTTCCTTATAATCGGCGCCTTGATCTGCCATTCCTTTGGCACCCCATTGCGACAAGCCAAGTCCATGGCCGTTGCCGCGACCGGTAAACAGGAACCCACCTGGCTCCGTTACGCGTGCATTGCCATCACCATTCATAATCACAGTGCTGGAGCTGCCTGTTCCCTGTCCGGAAGCACCCAGCAATGTTGTACCGCCAGCAGATAACTCGTCCTGTGCATTGCCCGAGCCGATCACGGTATATTTGTCCGTGCTCACCACATCAAATAGCGTGCTTGGCAGACTATTCAATGCCGAGCGGAACATATCTGGATACTTCACCTTTACAACGCTACCATTGATCTTAATCTCCGTTACACGACCGGAAGGGCCGCGCTGACTCACCTGAATCGATGTGATCGTCGAAGGTAATGTAGAGGTCGTTTTCCCTTTTAAGGCAGCGAGTAGCTCTGCTGATTTGAAGGGACCACGAATCCATTGATAGCTGTTCGATTCTGGAACCACTTCCAGCACCACCGCTTCATCACCTGGATTGAGCTGGGCTACCGACTGCACGCTGTTTTGTACGACCGGAAGCTTGCGTACATTCGTGTTTTTGTTCGTTACCGTCATTTTATCCAGTCCGGCAGACGTTTTATCGCCGGTCAGCTTCACATTATCCTCACGCACATAGCCAGAGTTGCCGTTATCGAGCAGCACATGGTACCACTTCTTGAGTGAAGCTTGTGCAGCCTCATCGCCTTTGGAATCTACAGTGACAAACACATCGCCACCGCCACTGTTCCACACCTCGGACGTATCCGCACTGGCACCACCAGCATTAGCAGAAAAGATCGATTCGACCACTTTGCCATTTTTCATAATAACCTCGCCCGCTGTAGCATCAACCGCCGCGATAATCCGCTTATCTTCTGCACCTACGCCATTATAGGCTTGACTGAGCGTCGTATCAACCACATCGGCAATTTTAAACTTGGAGCCCTGCTCCTGAAAACGAGCATAGCTACGCGCAGCGACCGCCTGTGCCTTAAGCGACTCCGCAGGCCAAGAGGCTGACACCTCGCCCCCGACTACGGAATAGAGATATTCCTCCATCGGAAGCACATTCACCCATGCAAGCTGACCGTTATAGTTACTCAGCTCAAAATCACCACGGTACGTACGTGCCGAACGCTCGGTGACCTGCGTACCGGATGCGTTGCCTTTTACCGTAAGCTTGGCATTATTGCCGCTTAATATATAATGATTTACCGGAGACGGACTGGTCACACTGGAGGTTACATTTTGACGCATAATTAACGCAGGTGTAGAGCTGCTAACCGTCGTTAACGGTGCGGTCGGTAATGCTTCCGCCGCGGCTGCCTTCACCGCTGCGAGTGCCGTAGCATTAGCTTCCTCACCAATCCATACTTCATAGGAGCCACTGCCTGTCATCACCATATAAGCATCCAAACCAGCCGCCTGTGCCGTATTCAGAACGCCCTGTGCCTGTGCAGAGCTTACAAAGCTACCTGCAGACAGATGCATCCCACCCTTCACTGTCGGCGTTTGTCCGCCTAACAATGAACTTGCAGTGGACGCAACACGGGTCGCTGCCGTTTGTGCAGTCGCTTCTGACGCATACATGCCTGTATAAAGCTGATACATCGTCTGCCCGCCCTTGGAGGTGGAAAATACAATCGGCTTATCGCTCGTTGGCTGAAGCAGCTTGATTCCAGCCGCTGCCGTATCAAAGCTAGGCGTTTCCAACACCTTTACCCGATATCCATCAATACCAAAGCTCGCCTGCTGCCCGATATCCTGCCATGAATCAAACGTTCCGTTTTGCGTAACGCCCACCTGCAAATCACCCGTCGATTTTACATTGACGACAGGCACGATTGACGTATATGTACTACCGCCATTGAAAAACAGACCGACCCGCACATCCTCCTCAAACGAAGGTTCACTTGCATGAGATACCGAAGAATGACCAAAGAAGCTACAGCTCATCACAACTGCCAAAAGAAAGCTACTTGTTTTACGCATACACACCTCAGAAGATTTATTATAGATTGAACATCCAAAGTATAAGTTCACGACACGACGATTTACCTCGATTATACTCCATCTTCATACCTGACGATAATTCCATCAGGCATACGTTATATAAATATAACACTTTTTTAGGATTTTTGCTGACGATGGCTATAACGAGGGCATTCAAACGAATTCCCCATGGAAAAAAGCTATTCACAACGTCTATACGACATCATAAATAGCTCTTTTTAGCTCAATTTAACTTAGCTTTTGTTAAGCAATTGTGTATTTATAGTATAGTGACCCTGCTGCTCCTGTACAAGCTTATCCTGAAATGCATCAAACGCAGCAGGCCCATCAATCTGTCCCTTTTTGAATAGCTCGTCATATAGCTTGCTCATATACATCGTTTTTCCATACTGCTGCTTGATCTGCTCGCTATCCCAAAACTCCTGTTCACTCTGTCCGGTCAATGCAATTCTACTCTTCATGATTTGCTGAATGAGCTTCTGGTCATTGCCCTTACTTACCAGCGCAGAATCATATAAACGATTCTTTTCAGTCTCAACCATTTCCGTCATTTCTTGCTCAGAGACGGTAATGCCTATTTTCTTTGCATATTGCACAGCCAGTTCTTTTTTCAATAATTGATTCAGTAGCTGAGAATCCGTTCCAACATCAACAGATGCGTCCGTTCCTTGCTGTAGCTGATTGAGCTTTGTCACCATTTCTACATTTGCTTTGTAAAAATCAAATTCCTGTTTTGAAATGTGGATGCCATCGCCTTTTACAAGCAGTGCATGGTTCTGCGAATCGGTAGAACCTCCAAATACCGAGCCCTTCTGACCATCCTTCGACTGGAGCTGATCAAAAGTCGTTTGAACAACCGCTTGCCGCTGCGCCGCCACCTGCTCCTTCGACGGCTGTGCTCCTCCATACTTCCCAACAGCTACTCCAGCCGCGGTTACCACTACAATACCTAATGCCATCACTATGACCTTCTTATTCATTACGATCAACCTCCTGTTTGCCAGAACATCCTATGTACTTGCTGTCGCTCCTATTATTCGTTTCTCTAAAATCACAAACCAATCAACAACTTCTCAACACCGGGTATTCATAAATTACGATTTACCAATCACTTCTACATACTGTCTAATTCTCTATCCCACACTCAACTATAGGCAGGCTACTATTTCCAGAAAAATGTATTTTATTGAATTATTTCATAGCCAGGTATCAAAGTAAACCGATTCCAGTTAAATTGTGAGCTATAGCCTATCGGATATATTACTTTATACTTAGATAGATTTTATTGTATAAGGGGCTTACGAATAGAATCCATCGTGTTAGTTCTGTCTGAGCATACCAAAACCAAAATAAGCCTACAAAAAAAGCTACAGACGCACATCTATGCATCTGTAGCTTATATTTTTCATTCTATAAAACTTCCTTACTTCCCCTTCAAATCCTCCGGCATCGGAATACCCAGATGACTATATGCCTTCGGTGTGACTACACGTCCTCGCGGTGTACGCTGCAAAAAGCCCAGTTGCAGTAAATAAGGCTCGTACACATCCTCGATCGTCTGACCTTCCTCACCAATCGTCGCTGCAATCGTGTCCAGACCTACCGGGCCACCGCGGAAGCTATGAATCATCGCCTCCAGCATCTTATGGTCGATCTGATCCAGACCACACGGATCAACCTGTAGCATATTGAGCGATTCCTTGGCGATCTCCGGTGTGATAATCCCGTCACCACGAACCTGCGCGTAATCACGTACACGTTTGAGCAAACGGTTCGCAATACGCGGTGTACCACGTCCACGAAGCGCAATCTCTTCTGCGGCATCGCCCAGAATTTCAATACCGAGAATATCTGCACCACGACTCACAATAAATGTTAGCTCATCCACGGTATAAAACTCCAACCGGCTCACTACACCAAAACGATCACGTAGTGGCGCCGATAGCAATCCCGCTCTGGTTGTTGCTCCGATCAGCGTGAATGGCGGCAAATCCAGACGAACCGAACGTGCACTTGGTCCTTTACCGATCATAATATCAAGCGCGGAATCCTCCATCGCCGGATACAGTACCTCTTCTACCGAACGATTCAACCGGTGAATCTCATCGATAAACAGTACATCCCCATCCTGCAGGTTCGTCAATAATGCAGCCAGATCACCCGGACGCTCGATCGCTGGCCCAGATGTGGTACGCAGGTTTACACCTAGCTCATTGGCGATAATATTCGCCAGCGTTGTTTTACCGAGTCCCGGCGGGCCGTATAGCAACACATGATCCAGCGCTTCGCCGCGCATCTTGGCAGCCTCAATATAGATTTTCAGGTTTTCCTTTACCCGACTCTGTCCGATATATTCCGCAAGGTAACGGGGACGCAGACTGAGTTCCACCGCTTGGTCTTCCATCATCAAATTAGCCGATATAATGCGGTCATCCGTCATCTTAATCGCTCCCCTCTTCTTGCCTGCGGCAAGTTTGTTTCATTATTGACACGTTATCGATAGGTTATTGATACGTTAATAAGATAATGGATACGATGTACACTCATATTCATCGTTTATATTGCTTGTTCTATCTTATTTTATAGTTGCTTGATATTGATCATACGATTTTATAATACAAGAGTGTAATTTGATATTAGGATGTTGTATCTCAGTCTTTATTTACGGATGTAAGCAATACTACATCTGCTTATTAACAAGCACAGAGGTGCAGATGCACAATTTCCCACTTGCTTCTGCCACTTATCATATTTATCGCGCTTCTGCTTCTGCTTCTGCTTCTGCTTCTGCTTCTGCTTAACCAGTATACAGCATCTTCAAAGCCCGTTTCATAACAGAATCCACCGTATCTTCCGGAAATACTTCATGCTTCAGCGTCTGCCATACACGATCAAGCTCTGTATCGGTATAACCAAGCGCCTTCAAAGCTTCACGTACCTCAGACCATACATCGCCACCAGCTACAGCCGGTGCTGTCGCCGTAGCTGCAAACAATCCAGTTGCCATAATGGAATCGCCAATACCATCCAGCTTATCCTTCAGATCCAAAATCATACGCTGTGCCGTCTTCTTCCCGATCCCAGGCAGCTTTGTCAGGAATGTAATATTCTCCTGATAGATCGCCGTAATTACACCCTCAGGACTACCACCGCTCAAAATACCAAGCGCCACTCGAGGTCCAATTCCCGACACTTCAATCAGCTTGCGAAATAGCTTCTGCTCATCACGAGTCGGGAAGCCAAATAACTGAATCGCATCCTCACGCACATGATGATGAATATACACGGTCGTTTCCCCTTCTGCCTTCGCAATCGCAAATGGATTCGGGCAAAATACACGATAACCTACTCCATGCACATCCATCACTACATATTCATTTTCCAGATGAACTACAGGCCCACGCAAAAAATCGATCATTTTTTTAATACCTCATTTAACTTGGAATTCAATACATAGGAGTGAGCATGGCAGACAGCTACAGCAAGCGCATCCGCCACATCATCCGGCTTCGGCACCTTTTGCAAATTCAAAAACATCCGCACCATCTCCTGCACCTGACGCTTCTCTGCCTTTCCATAGCCGACAACTGCCTGCTTCACCTGCATTGGCGTATACTCAGCAATGGGCAGCCCCTTTTGCGCTGCTGCCAAAATAGCCACACCCCGCGCCTGACTGACCGACATCGCTGTGGTGACATTACGATTAAAAAACAGCTTTTCAAACGCAATCATCTGCGGTTCATACTTTTCGATCAGTTGCACCATACCTTCATACACATGCATCAGCCGTTCTTCCTCCGGCGTATGCGCTTCAGTTTGAATACAGCCATACTGTACCGGCGTCAGCTTACTACCATTTTTATCAATAAATCCGAAACCGACAATCGCAATTCCGGGGTCAATTCCCATAATACGCAAATCCATCTCTCCCTTACGTAACCCGCCGTTCACACCACATTCCAACGTACGTTTTGAAAAATGGCTTCCTCTCTATAATAAGCGAAACAGGCGAACATATGTATCATTTTTTTATTATACCAGAAAATTTATATGGCGGTCATAGCGAGTTGTTCTTCATCCCTGGTGAATCTATATTTCTACTTAATCAGCTTTATTTATCCTTTATGTATCCCTTAGATATACCTGAATTTTTATAGTCTTTTAATTTTGCATATACTATCTTGCCCCACTCTATACCCGAGCACAGAGATATAGCATCTCTTCCTGTGAGTGATTGAAGCAGTACCTATTATCAAAAAAGCTATTATACGTAAGCTCACTTTTCTTATTAGATAAATATTTTATCGAAACTATTACTCAAACATTTTGCACGGTTAATTGCATTGCTATTTATTGCACTTCACGATAGCTTGAAAGTAGAAAAGCTTTAAGCCAGCAGAATCTAAATCATTCCTGTATCTAGATCATTCCTGCCGAAGCTGATCACTTGTAGTTGCACGAATAGATTGACTTCGAACCTTTTGCTTGATTTATGCGTAATATCCACCTTCTTCTAAATATGTTCCTGTCTCTTTATAATGTTTGTAAATCTTGCTAAAAGCTCTGTTTGCCTTATGTTGACTGCTTCCATCGCTTTTGCATAATTTAATCACTTTGACTACATGTTTCATATCAGTGTCGCTAGAAATTTCACCAGATATTAATTTTTCTAAATCAAGCTCAAATACCCCCTCAAAGTTTTCTGAACAATCACTATAGTTATATATTGCTTGAGTACCTTTTATACTTAGCAATCTAAACTGAATACAAAAAGCCATAAAATTTCTCCTTCCCTTCTTTTAGCTTTATTTTTCTTATTAATTCCCTAGAGTTAGATATAAAATAAAAAGCCATCATTCTTAACGAATGATGGCTTTTCTGTATCGGGATGACACGATTTGAACATGCGACCCCCTGGTCCCAAACCAGGTGCTCTACCAAGCTGAGCTACATCCCGATATAAGTGCCGGTGAAGGGACTCGAACCCCCACGGTTTCCCTCACGATTTTGAGTCGCGCGCGTCTGCCAATTCCGCCACACCGGCAGGTGTGAAAAACTTAAAATAAATGGCGCGCCCTAAGAGATTCGAACTCCTGACCTTTTGATTCGTAGTCAAACGCTCTATCCAGCTGAGCTAAGGGCGCGTATGGAGCGGACGACGGGAATCGAACCCGCGACCCTCGCCTTGGCAAGGCGATGCTCTACCGCTGAGCCACGTCCGCATACTGCATGTACATCTTCTAATCGTTATTATAACTAAGTCCTTCTAGTTATAAATGGCGGAACCGACGGGATTTGAACCCGCGATCTCCTGCGTGACAGGCAGGCATGTTAACCCCTACACCACGGTTCCACTTTAATTGCGGGGA
>JBCNLJ010000056.1:0-38153 GCA_039595515.1 Paenibacillus sp.
GACTCCGGTCTCGCACAGGAATCTACGAATTGGAAGTGAGCTGTAGATTCCCGTGCTCAAAAGTCGTCCTTTCCCCTTATTTCCTTGCTTTCGTTATGTGTGGCTTATAACATGCGTATCGGTTTGAGGCGGCACTATACACAGTGAGTAAACACAAGTAATAGATGGCTATTTTCTCTGATTCGCCTTGAATTCGTTGAAACTAGCGGTTCGATCTTATTTGAATGGGATTCATTAGGATTTTGTGTATTATTAAAATCACTAAATAGTAATTCGGGAACTCACAACTTTTTCTTTTCTACCTTTCAAAGCAATAAGTTGAGAAGATCACTATCCATTCGATAATGATATTACCCTCAAAAATAGAGTTAGGAAATTACTCTTCACCTCTTCATGTATATAATCCTCTTAGCTAAGTAATGGCTACTACTTATTGACTGCTGAACTATTCTAAAACACTTTTCTTGATCATAACAATTGAAGAGTCCTTGATTTTAATCGAATCTGAGCATGAACAGCTTACCAATCTATGATTCAGCTATATAGACATAATAAGTATATGAAAGGCTATTTCTTTATAATGGGAAATAGCCTTTTGGCTGTGTATCCAGCTTAATCATCGTTATGTGAAGTTTTACAGATCGGATCTTCAAATAAAAAACAAGGTACAGGTTATGCCTGTACCTTGTTTCTTTGCTGTGTCTTGTTTGTTGTTTGTTGTGTCTTGTTTCTTTATTGTTTACTGATAATGACCGCGTGCTAATGCTTACTCACCGATGAAGTTCGCGCTTCAAAATGCGAATGCCGTAGGGTTCCAGTTCGATTGTGCTATTAGCAGACACTGAAGTTCCGTCGATCAGATCGTCATAGCTCTGGTCGTCTAATTGGATGGACTTGGTTTCGCTGCTGTAGTTTTGTACAAATACGAATTCGTCATTGCCCTGCACACGAGCATGTGCGGTTACGTGCTGTGGTAAGGTGGTGCTGAGTGTGCGTTTGACATTGGCTTTGTTTGTTATGCGCTCGATCAGGTCGCTAATGAAATGGTCTACGGTACGGGCTGCAATGTAGTATGCTTCGCCCTGACCGTATTGGTTCACTGTTAATGCTGGACGTCCAGCGTAGAAGTCGTCGCCGTATACTGCGAGTGCCTGTGCCTGCTCCAGGTGGATCAAATCGCACAGGTCACGTACTTCGTATTCGCCTTGCAGATTCAGGGCGTTGTTGCTGCTGGCGATCAAGCGATTACGGTCGTTTTCGTGCAGGCCGTCGATCTCTTCGGACCAGATGCCCAGTACGTTACGCAATGGGCCGGGGAAGCCGCCGAGGAAGCATAGATCGGTTTCGTTTACGATACCTGACCAGTACGTGCTCAGCAATGTGCCGCCCCCTTCAACAAAGCGCTCGAAGCTTTCGCCTATGCCTGCGCGTACCATGTACAGCATCGGTGCTACGACGACTTTGTATTTGGACAGGTCTTGCTCCATATCAATCACATCAACGGCAATGCCGCGTTCCCAGAAGGCGCGGTAGAAGTTCAGCACCGTTTCTTCATAGCCGATACCGGAGTTACGTGGTCCCTGGCTGTCTTTTACTGCCCAGCGATTTTCCCAGTCGAAAATAACAGCAACTTCAGCCTGTACTTCACTTCCACGTACGCTTTGCAGACGCTCCAATGCATCGCCGACACTCTGCACATCACGGAAGACGCGAGTGTGCTCATGTCCAACATGGTCAACGACAGCTCCGTGCAGCTTTTCGCTGGAACCCTGACTTTTGCGCCATTGGAAATATTGCACTGAATCCGATCCGTGCGCTACCGCTTGCAACGAAGACAGCAGATGCATACCCGGACGCTTATTTTTGCTGATTGGCTGCCAGTTCGTCAGGCTTGGTGTGCTCTCCATAAGCAGGAATGGCTGTTGCTTGATCGAACGCACGATATCGTGCATCATGGCGATTTTCGCAGCTTGCATCGTATCGCCATCATGGTCATGCCAGGTTGGATAACTATCCCACGACAAAATATCCAGTAGATCAGCGAATTTCCAATAGTTCAGTCCTTCGAAAAATTCCATAAAGTTCGTCGTCACCGGCAACAGGCGCTCCGTCTTGCGCAGCGGCTCGATTTCATGACGGCAAAAGTCTACCGTCTGATCCGTGACAAAACGACGCCAGTCTAGATTCATCCCATGCACCTGCGTCTCACCGTGCGGTGCTGGTGATTCCACCTGTGACCAATCGGTATACGTATGGCTCCAAAATGTGGTCCACCATGCACGATTGAGCTGCTCCAGATCGTTGTTATATTTCTTTTTCAACCAGTTACGATAGGCTTCCTGACAGTAGTCGCAATGACACTCCCCGCCGTATTCATTAGAAATATGCCAGCCAATCACAGCCGGATGATCGCTGTAACGTTCCGCCAGCAGCGTATTCATCTCTGTTACCTTTTCGCGATATACCGGCGAAGTAAAGCAGTGATTATGACGGAAGCCGTGCAGATTGCGTACACGATTTTTCTCTACACGCAGCACTTCAGGATACTTCGCCGACATCCATGCCGGACGTGCACCGCTTGGTGTAGCCAGAAAGGCTTGAATTCCATTTGCCGCAAAACGATCCAGCACCTGATCCAGCCATTCAAACGTATATACACCTTCTTCCGGCTCCAGCGATACCCATGAGAAAATACCAACGGACATCACATTGCATTTCGCCAGCTTCATCAGGCGAATATCCTCTTCCAAAATATCCGGACGATGCTTCCACTGCTCCGGGTTATAGTCTGCCCCATGCAGCATCGTTGTCCAGGCTGGTGCAACATCTGTAGTGAAATTTGTCATGACAAGCTCCTTTGATTGAGATTAGGTTTGTATTGGATTGGTAAGTTAGATTGAAGGTTCACGCTGCTTATTTTTCAACACTGATGTATCTTGTTCAATGCTAATGCATCTCGTGCTGATTCAATGATGAACAAAAGGGGCTTTTACAAAGCAAAAGATTTTTATCTACATCTAATCAGACAAAGTATAAAGCCCGTCACCATCCACCAGCCTTTGAGGGGACAAAGGACATGACGAATGGGAGCAGACTTTACGCTATTTGCCTTAAAGGATTACTCTTTTACGGAGCCTAATGTCATCCCTTTAACAAAGAACTTCTGCAAAAACGGATAAACGATCAGGATCGGCGCGGCACCGATAAAGATCTGTGCTGCTTTGACCGTTGTCTGAGAGATCAATTCCATTTCCTTCGGACTTGCACTCATCGAACTCATATCCTGCTGGATAATGACCGTTTGCAGGAAGGTTGCCAGTGGAAACTGGTTGGAATTGTTCAGATACAGCAAACCGTCAAACCATGAGTTCCAGTGGAACACCATACTGAACAGCGTAATCGTCGCGATCGATGGCATTGAGATTGGCAGATACATTGTGAACAGCGTACGGAATGGGCCTGCACCATCCATAAATGCCGCTTCTTCCAGTTCCTTCGGAATACCGCGGAAGAAGTTCATCATCAAAATAACGAGGAATGTATTCACCGCACCTGGCAGCACGAGCACCCAGAATGAATCGATCAGACCGAGCTTTTGAATAACGATATAAAATGGCACCAGTCCGCCGGTAAATACCATACTGAATACGAACAGCCAGGAGTAAATCGTACGACCTTTAAAAACCGATTCTTCCTTCGACAGTGGATAGGCAGCGAGGAACGTCAGGAACAGCGTAATCGCTGTCCCAATCACCGTACGCAATACTGAAATCCAGATCGAATGCAGAAATACCGGATTGAACATCGTTTTTTTGTATGCTTCAGTGGAGAATTGGATCGGCCACAGACCGACCAGATTCGCATCGGCGGCTGCCTTCGAGCTAAACGATACCGCCAGCACATGGATCAGAGGCACGACACACATGACCGCCAGCAGGATGAGAAGTGCGACATTGAATACATTAAAGATACGATAGCCTGTTGTTTTGTAGTACATAGTTTCCCTCTTTTCCCTCGTAAGTCATCAGAAGATGCGGTAATTCGCCCATTTGGCAGCCGCACGGTAAGCAAGCAGGATCAGAATCATACTGATCACGGATTTGAACAGACCGATCGCTGTACCAAAGCCCATTTCGCCATTCAAAATTGCGGTACGATACACAAACGTATCGATAATATCGCCCTTTTGATATACGAGCGGGTTGTACAGGTTGAAAATCTGGTCAAAGCCAGCGTTCAGTACGTTACCCAGCGCCAGTGTGCCGACAACCGCAGCGATTGGAATGATGGCTGGAATCGTAATATGAATCGTCTGCTTCCAGCGAGTTGCTCCATCCATCTCTGCCGCTTCATACAGCGCCGGATTGATCCCTGCCAGTGCCGCAAGGAAGATGATCGTGTTGTAGCCGAATTCCTTCCATACATCTGATACGATCACGGTGAAGCGGAACCAGTCGTTATCACCGAGGAAAAAGATAGGCTGAATGCCAAACACGGAGCTGATGATCCGGTTAGCAAACCCATCGGTTGCAAGCAGATCGATCAAAATACCGCCCAGAATAACCCAGGACAGAAAGTGAGGCAAATAAACAAGCGTCTGAATCGTCCGTTGCAGCTTCACCCGTCGAATCTCGTTCAGCAAAATTGCAAATACGAACGGAACGAGCAGGTTGAAAATGAGCTTCAGTACCGCAATGATCAGCGTATTCCAGATGACCTGTACGCTGTCCTGACGTTCAAACAGATAACGGAAGTTATCCAGACCGACCCACTCCGAGCCGGTAAAGCCGAGCCACGGCTTATAATTTTGAAATGCCATCACAATTCCGCCCATTGGCAAATAGCTGAACAACAGCAGGAAAATCATCGATGGTAGCAGCATGACGTGAAACGGCCACGTTTTCTTTAATGTTTTCATATACTCTCCTCCTACTTTCAAGCAATGCAGGCGCAGGCCAGCCTTAAGAAAATAACGACCCGGAGACCAGGTCGTTATTCTCCTCGTATGCTGCTGTATCTGCTACAGATGGTTTACTATTTAGGCTGCTTATTTTTTGATGCTGCTGTACCAGTCGTTAACTTCTTTTGTTACATCGTCGCCGCCTGAAGATTTCCACGTTTGGACAAATGTATCAAATGCATCGATTGGAGATTTGCCATAGATGATTTCGTTAAACGTCTGGCTTTCGATTTTGTTCAGGTAGTCCATTTTGGTTTTCATGCTTTGTGTCGTTGGGCCGGTAAACATGTCAGGGTACGAGATATCTTTTTGGGACATCAGCACTTTGGCAGCTTCCGGTGTTTCTTTACCATAGTTCGTTGCTACGTCGCGCTCCAGACGTGTTTCTGGTTTGGCGCCATTGGCCAGCTTGAGCAATGCATCCATTTGCGCATTTGGAATACGTGCGCCATCGCGAACGAGCAGATAACGTACGCTATTCACATAACCGCCAGCGATTTTATCGATTGGAACATTGTTGCCGGAAGCGTCCAGATCATAGTCATAGCCTTTGAACAGACCATTTTTGAACTCGCTTTTTGCATCAGGGTTAGCCAGATTGTCAAACATATAATT
Organism: Paenibacillus sp.; assembly: GCA_039595515.1. Lineage (GTDB taxonomy): Bacteria > Bacillota > Bacilli > Paenibacillales > Paenibacillaceae > Saccharibacillus. Next base: position 5,576 of record JBCNLJ010000056.1, read on the forward strand.
TTCGTACGTAAACAGTGCTTCAGGGTGCTTCATGTTTTTGTTAATCAGGATCACGCCGTTTGTTGTGCTTGTGCCGTGACGCATCGCTTTACCATTTGGACCGACTGGAATCGTGATTGGTTTCCATACCGCATCCGGTACGTTTTTCACTGTATCCTGCAGCGGCCAGCCACTCATCCAGTATGGACCCGGGATAATGCCTGCCGTGCCCGCTACTGCTGGCTCGGACGTTTTGTTCTCATCCCACAGTGCTGCTTCTTTTGGAATGTAGCCTTTATCGAACCATTCTTTCAGCTTGGATAGACCTTCCTTCATGCCTGGCTGTACCGAACCATATTGCAGTGTGCCGTCAGCAGCGACATTCCATTGCTGTGGCAGTGTGCCATAAGCGCCGAAGATCCAGGACGGGTCGCCCATCCATGTGTTCATGGATGTTTTGAAACCAATGCTCAGTGGAACGACTTTGTCCGGGGACAGGCCGTCCGGATTTTTGTTTTTAAAAGCGTCCATCACTTTTTCCAGCTCATCCATCGTAGTTGGTGCTTTCATGTTCAGCTTGTTCAGCCAATCCTGACGAATCCACAGTACATAATCGTGGTTGTATGCATAGTCGAGTACCGGGATACCCATTTTTTTGCCTTCACGGATGTAAGGATTCCAAGCGTTCGGGTCCTGAGACATTGCTTTTTTCCATGTATCCGAAGCGTATTTATCGAACAGCGGGCCAACCTCGCTGAACATACCGGAATCAATCAAATCCTGCGCGAGCTGTGAATCGGTATCCCCGATGGTCACAACATCCGGCATTTCCTGACCGGAGGACATTGCCAGACGCATTTTCGTAGCAAATGCACCGTTCGTATCGGTTACCGACCAGAGCGATTTGATATCGATCCCGAGCTTGTCTTTCGCCCATTTGGTCGCTACGTTGTTTTCGATCGATTCACCATTTTTAAATTGCAGCGTCGGGTCTACACCCCATACGGTCGTTACCGTTACCGGCGGATCGTACTTTTCTTTGTATGCGTTTTCAGTAGTCGCCGATGCAGCTCCATTACTCGAAGTGCCGCCTCCACCACATGCCGCCAGACTTCCCGCTGTCAGCATCGTGGTCAGCAAAACTGCCGCTATTCTCTTCATTCCCATGTTGCTTGCTCCCCCTTCAGGTTAAACACCGCTCGTCGTACATGTATTGTACGTGAACTGTTGTTGTTCATGTTTTTATTATACTTGAGGGGTAGGAGGACGCCTATGTCACGAAGTTAATATTCCTGCACCTTTTGCAAGGTGTTGGGTTGGAATTTTACCACTTTGGGGGTTGAAGCTTTGTGGATGAGATTGTACCTAGTGGGGATTGTCATAGTTCAGCAACCGCTGCGGGAAGGGATTGGGGAACGGACTCGGGTGGAGGGACGAGAATCTACGGATTAGGATGGAATGTAGATTCTCGCCCCTCCAAAGTCGTCCTTTTCCCCAATTCCCTTCCCTTCGCTCTGATGGGTTTTATATCATTGGGTGGGTAGCATTACATATTTAAAAAGCTTCTTGTGCGAGGTGGGAGGTGGTAATAATTCAACCTGGGAGGGGAGTGGCAATAAAAAGCCTGTGCTAAGTTAGATGTTCTATGTAGGGCTGTGGGTTTTCTTTCGATAGTTTGCTCTGTTTAATAATTGATTTCTTCAGTCTTCCGGTCTTTCGATCTTTAAATTGCATTGTTAAATTGCATTAGTCATATACCTCTATTGAAGATTTATCCACTCACCAATATCCCTTAAATAAGCTTCTCAACACATATGAGAGCATTTCAACTTCAGCCTGCAATTGTCTGCTATTCCACCTCTGTCCGCACCTCGTCTTTCCACTGCCCCTCCCCGCTGTGAAATAAACATGGATGCGGCGGAGCGGAGGAAAGGGAATAAGGGCGATGGGCGACCTTTGAGCGTTGAGAATCTACATTCATTCCTAATCCGTAGATTCTCAATGCTCAACCGGAGCCCATGCCCTTATCCCTTTCCGGAGCGGCCCCCCGCCCAGCACATATGTTTATGTCATTTCAGCTATCCCTGAATTCGTTGGGCGTCATGCCGTAGTGTTTTTTGAAAAGTTTGCTAAAGTATTGCGGGTTCTGGTAGCCGAGTTCGGCGGTGATTTCGTAGATTTTGCGATTAGTGTGCTTGAGCATGTAGAGTGCTTTTTCCATGCGAATGCGGATGATGTAATCGCCCAGGCCTTCACCGGTTTCGGTTTTGTAGATTTTGGATAGGTAGACCGGGTGCAGGTAGACGCGGTCGGCGATGCTTTTGACGGAGACGTCCTGACCGAGACTTTCGGATACGATCTCCTGTACTTGCTTCACGATGCGGCTGCGGCTTGGCTCGGCGGTGTTGTTATTTTGCTGTACTTCCAATCGGCCGAGCACGTTCATGCACCAGTTACGCAGACGATCCAGTGAGCCGGTTATATGTTGAGCGGCAAAAGGGTCCAGACTACCTGCATCGCTGTCACCCAGCATATGGCCGTGATGATGAGACATGTAGACTAGCGCATTGCTGACAGCAAGGTATACTTCATATAGATGCTCATGGGTCAGTGGCAAGGACTCTAATGAATCGAGCACGGACAGCACTTTGTCACGCGCGCCATTCCACTGCCCGGATTCCAGCAAATGAATTAAGGTTGGCGGCTTGTACAGGGGCTCCATGTATTTGATTATAGCTGGACGCTCTTGAATACCATCATCCTGTTGTAGCCATTGGATACGGGAGCTACTTTCGGCTACCGGATGCTGGGCTGAACGCAGAACATGACGATAGGCAGTTGCCATCTCGGTTGGGAACAGGAATGGCTCACTCACATAGAGAGTAAGCTGAATTTTCAAATAGGTCTCAGCACTTGCTGTGAGTGCCTGTAAACGTTCACGGTTATGCGTATCCGAATGTTCGCCATTTTGCCAGAGCAGGATCAGTCCACTATGCGGTGTGCGTCCGAACCAGACCGGGTCCTGTTCACCGAGCAATTCAACCGCGATATTGCCAAGCGCGTACTCCAGCAGACGCGCTTCACTTTCCTCCATTCCGCGCAGGGAGCTCCCCGTAGACATGTACAGCATACGAGTCTGGCGCTCCGGCTTCAAGGCAATCTCATAGCTATCCAGACGCTCATGTAGCTCTCGTCCACGCAGCTCGCGCCCGAGCAGCATATCGCTGAGCAACCCATCGCGCAGCAGCTCCAGCTCGGATTGACGACGATACGCCAGACGGTTGTATTTGTCCATCTGCCCCCATTCCTGCTCGATCGTCTCAACCGCCTTACTCACACTTTCCATAAACTGATCGTCATCCACCGGTTTTAAAATATAATCGCTGGCGTTCAAGCGGATCGCCCTCTGTGCATATTCAAAATCCGAATGCCCGGTTAGTACCAGTGAGCGTACACCCGGCCAATTCTTTGCCAGTTCACCTAATAGCTCCAATCCGTCGCGATCTGGCATCCGAATATCGGTGACAACAATCTCGATCTCATGCTGCTGAAGCAGTTCCAGTGCGCCATCGACCGAATCGGCGCGATACACGCCATCGATACGCAGCTCCTGCCACGGAATGGTCAGAGCCAGACTTTCGGTTACATACGATTCATCATCTACAAGCAAAATATTAACCATGTTCATTCACTTCCCTGATCTCTTTCTAAAGTTCCTTCCTGGGATGTCTCATTTCATACCATCCCATTTTAGGACATATCATTGCTGGTATCCGCCTTCTTGTCTATCGTGCCTTCCGCTCGCCAGCTAAGCGTCACCTTCAAGCCGCCTGATGAGGACGAGCTTAACGTCACCCCCGCATCTTCACCAAAGCGAAGCTGCATGCGCTGATGCACATTCCACAAACCGCAGCCCATTTCCTCACCAAGCGGCTCCTGTAGACTGGTCCATAGCTGGAAGCGCCGTTCCTCATCCAGCCCTTTGCCATCGTCCTCTACACTGATCTGCCAGTGATCGCCGTCCCGCCAGCCTTTGATCGTGAGCTGACCGGCAGACGAATACGGTTCGATACCGTGTATGACGGCATTTTCAACCAGTGGCTGGATCAGTAGCGGCGGAATCGGCACTGCATTAAGCGCTTCCTCCAGCTCAATCGTGTAGTTTAGACGCGACATACGCATCTGCTGAATCGCCAGATAGTTACTGACAAATGCCATTTCCTCTGACAGCGGCACCAGATCGCGCTCCTGTCTGGTCGTATAACGGTAATACTGAGACAGGTTTTTCGACATCGCAATGACGGCTTGCTGATTATTTAGCTTCGCCATACTCGTAATAAACGAGAAGCAATTATAAAAGAAATGTGGATTAATCTGCGATTGGAGCTGCTTCAGCCGCGCTTCACGCACATGAATCTTTTCCAAATAGACATGCTCAAACAACATCTGAATCTGCTCTACCATTGAATTAAAGCGGTCAGACAGATAGGCAAATTCATTACGTCCCTTCGGCTTGATCCGTACCGAATAATCCTCCTGCTTCAAACGATTAAAGCCCGCAATGAGCTGACGCATCGGCACCTGCACCTGCGCATACAATAGATAGGAGGCAATACAGCTCATCAGCAGCAGGACGATCATCGCCAGGTAAAATAAGCGATTGGAATCATAAATTGGCTTCAATATATCATCCAGCGGAATATAGTCGATCATATACCAGCCTGTCGCCTCAGAGCGTACCACATTGACCATGTACGGCTTACCTTCGACCTCAATCGTCCGACTTTCCAGCTCCTGTAGCGGCTGCTGATGCAGTGAAGATATCAGTTCATCCGTTAACGCATGATCCGCCGAACGGTTATAGATCGTACCAAAGGCAGGGTTATAGTAAAACGGATCTCGCCGTCCGTCACTTTTAAATTTGTCCAGCATGTCCTGAATGTTACCGCTATCAAATTCTACCTTAACAACGGTACTTATATTGTCCGCCTCTATCGTCGCATTGTAAGGCAGAATCGATGTCCACGAAAACTCAAACTCCGTTGGAGCGTTCTCATTACTGCTAGGCAACTTACTCACCTGCCAGCCGGAATGAAAGCTTTGCAGGGCATCCTTTTTACTAATATTGGTGACGTCATTATCGGTAATTAGACGTTCGAGGGATGGCGAATAGATCGATAGACGACTGCGCCAGTTGGAGGAGCTTTCCTGAATCGCAAGCTTACTCTGGATGCGCTTAACGAGATTAATCGCATCCAGATTTAAATAATCATTTTGCAAATACAGATCGTTGAAGCTCACAATATCGGGATCGTGAATAAGCAGATTCGGCCATGAAGCGAGCAGCTCAATATTGGTATTCACCTGATTTTGGAAAAAGCTAAGCTGATTCATATTGGATTGATTCAGCTCTTTACGCAGTACATTCGCTGTCGTCCGGTTAGAGTAGCTATACAGCACAATGACAGGAATCAGCATCAGTACGACAAGAATGACAATCTTGGTGAACAGGTTATAGCGGGACATCCCTTTCGCACTCCTTCATCTCTACCAGCGATAGCCACCGGTACGGCGGATCATATACATACCGCCACGCATCAAAATATAACCGATTCCGCTAATGACCAGGATCATGCCGGTAAATACAAGCATAAACCGAAGCTCGGACGGGTCGGTAATGATCATCATAACATCATTTATAATACTCTGGGGCTTTGTAAATACATCCCAGCTATTCCAGCGGATAAAGCGTCCGATGTAGATGCCAACGCTGCTCAGAATGAGTACGATCGCTGCAAAAGTCCAGCCGATCACGTTCCCATACCGCTCCGCAATATGCTGCTGCACAGACGAGAGCGCATATGTTGCTAAACCGAGCCCCAATAAACCTGCATTAAAAAATAAAAACAAATGATACCAGAACTCCAAATCCTCAGCAAAACGTCCACTCGGTCGATAATGGACAAACGGATGAATCAGATCGGTCACCAGATAGGCTGCATTCGGGTAAAAGAGTAGCCAGCAAATGCCGATCAGCACAATGAGCACTGTGCCTCCCCATCTCATGCGCCAGTACCGATGCAGCGAGATCGCACCATCCAGCAGAAGCGCCAGCAATACCGGCACCCAGGCAAGGAACATATCCCAGTTCAAAAAGCGATACAGCTCACGCCCTGTATACACACGCAGATGAGAGCCAATCCAAAAGCAAAACAACGTTGCGACCACAAGCGCGGACAGCATAATTAGCTTGCCTGTCCACGGTTTGGTGCCCCATACTGTCTCATTCATTCGCCAACCCTCCATTGCTCACCTGCGCACAGCTCTTCGCAAACTCCACACAGAGCTCCTCCACCTCTGCACGGCGAGTAAGCTGATCCAGCCAGGTTGGCGGAATCGCTTCATATCCATAATAGATACCCGCCAGTCCACCGGTGACCGCGCCAGTCGTATCGGTGTCTTCGCCCAGATTCACCGCTTGTAGTACAGCCTCGCGATAATTGTTCGTATGCAGTAGCGTCCACAAACTGGCTTCCAGTGTATGCAGTACATAGCCGCTTGAAGCGATCTCTTCCTGTGACAATGTGACGAGCGAGCCATTCCATATTCGCTTGAAGCGCTCGATCTCTGCATGCTCACTGTAATGCTCACATATCGTCTGGCAAAGGGCAGCATAATGCTCGGTAAGTGTGCGCTGCTGTCCATATTTTAATAATCCGATTGCAAATTCAATATAGAGCACCCCTGCCAGAATCGATACCGGATGACGGTGAGTGAGCGAGGACACACGGCGAATCCATTCGTAGCGTGTCGCCCGATCTTCATCTACAAGCCGATAAGCGAGTGGCAGAATGCGCATCAATGAGCCATTACCGTTACTGTATTCATCGGTTCCACCCGCCTCCTCAGCAGGTATATCAGCTTCTTCTATCCGTTGAATGGCCTGTCTGGTGGCGATCCCGATATCAAACAACTCATCATGCGCGGTCCATAGACCCTGACGATACCATTGAATGAATCGACGACCGAGATCATCAGTATCCAGCATCGGATGCAGTTTCAGACTGTATAACAGGCACATCGTCATCGTGCTATCATCAGACCACGTACCAGGCGGCTGACGATGGGTACCGTAGCCGATCATATCGGTAGCTGGACGGCGAGCGATTTCGGAACGGGACATAAATTCATACGGTACACCTACCGCATCACCGACGAACAGGCCAATCATGCCATCGCGTACCTGTTCTAAAGGGGAATTAGGATCAAAAGCTTCATTATTATTCATACCTATGTACTTCCTTTCTACTTCTATTCATGCTCATCCATAATGGTTGGCTTTCCGGACTGTTCCGGCTGCATATGCCAAAGGGTAGACAATTGATGATATAATCATTTTAATATACAGCCTGCGTTTAGGATACGATGGGAACAGAGCGATGCTAGCTGTTGCCCATAAATAAACACTATCCGGTTCTATCGATCCCGGACAAACAAATGTAATGCCAGGCGAGCTGAACCCTAATTAAAGGAGCGAACACCATGATTATCGATATTCAGCATGTGAATTGGAAACGTGAGACAGGTACCATTATCCATGATATTTCCTGGCAGGTACAGCCCGGTGAGCACTGGTGTCTGCTCGGACTGAACGGCTCCGGCAAAACGACGCTGCTCAATATGATTAATGGATACATATGGCCGACCACCGGCAACGTAGCGGTACTTGGTGAAAAATATGGCGAGGTCGACCTGCGCGAGCATCGCAAAAAGATCGGCTGGGTCAGCACATCGCTACAGCAGCGCCTGCATGGACGCGATACAGCGGAAAACATTGTGTTAAGCGGAAAATTTGCTTCGATTGGCGTGTATAACGAAATTGGTCAACAGGACCGGGAACAGGCACTTTCACTTATGCGGCAGTTGGATGCAGAGCATCTGACCGGACGCACCTATGATACCTTATCTCAAGGAGAGCGGCAACGTATCCTGATTGCACGAGCGCTGATGGCTGAGCCGGAGCTGCTCATACTGGACGAGCCGTGTACAGGGCTGGATATTTTCGCTCGTGATCAACTGCTGCATCGTGTGCAGCATATTGCAACCGGTGAGCAGGCACCGACGCTCATTTATGTAACCCATCATATCGAAGAGATTATGCCCTGCTTTAACAAAACGTTATTGCTGCGCGGCGGGGAAGTATTTGATGCGGGGAATACTGCCGATATGCTCGCCTCCGAGCGCCTGAGTTCATTTTTCAGCACGGCAGTCGATGTGCGCCCTGAGCCGGGTGGACGCTATTCGATTCGACTGACCGGGCAGGATGCAAATTTGCAAGTATAGCAGCAGGATAAACAATAGCAGGATCGTAGCTTCTATAGCACGAATCTAATCATGATCCCGCGAAAGGGGCTGACCTATTTTATGAAATATCGATACCTTGGTCGCAGTGGCTTGCAGGTTTCTCTGCTTGGCCTTGGCACCAATTCCTTCGGTAAACGTGCCGATAAAAAAACATCGATCGAGATTTTGCATGCGGCAATCGATAGCGGCGTGAATTTTATCGATACGGCTAATATTTATGCGAATACGGCTTCCGAGGAAATTATCGGGGACGGGCTCAAGGGCGCCAAGCGCTACGAGGTTATTCTCGCCACCAAGGCAGGCTTACCGCGTGGAGAGGGCGCGAATCAGCGCGGTTCATCGCGTTACCATTTACAAAAGGAGCTGGAGGACAGCCTGCGCCGTCTGAAAACGGATCATATCGATCTGTACCAGATTCATACGTTTGATCCGAACACACCGCTTGAAGAAACCCTACGTACGCTGGAGCATCTGGTGCAGTCCGGCAAAGTTCGCTATATCGGCGCTTCCAACTATGCTGCATGGGAGCTGATGAAAGCGCTCGGGATTAGCGATCGGCTGGGACTCGAACGCTTCGTCTCCATTCAGACGTCGTATTCTCTCGCTGACCGGACACCGGAGCAAGAATTAATGCCGCTCTGTCTGGATCAAGGCATTGGCATTATTCCGTATTTCCCACTCGCCGGTGGCATTCTGACCGGTAAATATTCGCAGGAGGATGAAGCTCCAGTCGGCTCGCGTGCAGAAAAGGACCCTTCCTTTAATCGCCTGATGACAGGTGAGCGTATCGGTCTCGCAGATGGAATTAGCTGGTCAGCTCGTTCGCTCTCTATCGATCCAGCGGTATTATCGCTCGCCTGGCTGATGGAACAACCTGCGGTATCGAGCATTATTGCAGGCGCTACCTCTGTTGCACAGCTTAACAATAATCTGCACAGTGTCGACGTCGTACTTAGCGATGAGATCAAAGCCGAGCTGGAGCATTTGAGCAAGCCATTCCGGTATAGTGAGCCCTTTGCTACGTATCGTCTGTGGTAATGCAAGAAACTGAATGAACACCTATGCTCCATTAGTATGTATCAGTCATTTAGAAATATCATGTTCATTTCAACAAAAGAATGCATCTTACTGAACAAACATTTAGCAACTGCTGCTTGTTACGCAGTACCCTATACTACTTTATACAGGAGGAATTCGATGACCCCATCTTCCAGCTTTAATTCCAAAGACGCCTTAACGACACCATCCGCAGGTGCACATTCTCTGTCCTATCCGTCCGCTATCGCTTTTCCTCCGCCGCTTCAGCCCGGTGATCGTATCGCCTTAACTGCACCTTCCAGTGGTGTACGTGCTGATCTGCATCCACTCGTATATCGTATGCGCGACTATCTGACAGAGCTTGGATACGAGCCAACGATCGGCGATAGCATGTGGACGAATTATAAATGCGTCAGTTTACCAAAAGCAGAACGTGCTGCTGAACTGGAGCGCTATTTGCTTGATACAGAGATTAAAGCGATCATTCCGCCATGGGGTGGCGAATTTCTAATGGAGTTATTGCCATTACTGGATTGGGAACGTATCCGCCAGTTACCTCCAAAGTGGATTCTGGGCTTTTCCGATATTAGCACACTCACATTCGTCTATACGCTGCAAACGGGGTATGGAAGCGCACACGGGCCAAGCGGTGTCGATATCGCACAGGCGAAAGATCGGACGACCTCGCGCTGGCATGATCTGTTGACCGCTAAGCCAGGGGAGCCGATGGAGCAGCAATCTTCGGCCAAGTATGAATCGAAGCCCAATTACAGTCGCTCCGGATTCGCTCTGGACGCGCCAACTCGCTGGGAATGGCTCGGTCACGAACAGCAGCCTGAAGACGAGCTGATAGTCTCCGGTCGTCTACTGGGCGGATGTATGGATGTGATTGCCGCGCTGGTCGGTACACCGTGGACACCGGTGAATGATTTTGTGCAGCAATATGGAGTGCAGGATGGCATGATCTGGTATCTCGAAAGCTGTGAAATGAATGCAGGTGCGATCTATCGTCACCTGTGGCAAATGCAGCAGGCTGGCTGGTTCCAGCATACAAAGGCTGTGCTGATCGGCAGACCGGCTGGCTATGAGCCATTGCAAGAGTTTGAACTGATCGATGCACTGCATATAGTGTTTGATGAATTGCAGATTCCGGTCGTTTATGGTGTGGATATTGGGCATATTCCACCGCAATTGACCCTGATTAACGGTGCACTGGCACAGGTTCATGTACAAGACGGGATCGGTTCGGTAACACAAACTTTAACGTAAGTTTCAGGCAAAGAAAGCTACATTACGATTTGGCGTATGATCGTTATTTTACAGCCTATGTAGTTTACAGTGCATGCCTTCTTATCTTGTTATTCGATCTGGTTGATTGTCTATACCTGTATACCATTTTTATGTAGTTCATTTTTATGTAGTTCATTCCTGCGTGGTTTACTTCTGCATGATTCGCATTGCTGGAGGATCACATAAGAAGCCTATCGTAAATCATAACGTAGCGCTATTTATCTTTATAGACTTCCAATACAACACCTATAGACTCCAATACAAAAACCGGACGTTCCTCCCTGCGAATGTCCGGTTTTTTGTATGTATGTGTGTCACTCCTGTACCGCGAATCTACGCTAAACCCTGCACCATGAACAATGCCCGCCATTATAAACGACGCCAGCGAATTACCATCACCAGTAACCAATATCCTAAACAGGCACCGATCGTGTTTAGCACAATATCATCCACATCCAATGTTCCGCGACGAGTAGCGAGCTGTAGCAATTCAAGCAGCAAAATCCACCCCGCAAACCCGCATGTAAAAGACCACAGGCGCACAGGTATCACCAATGGAACAAGCACCCCAAACGGGACAAATACCGCTATATTTCCAAGCAAATTAATCCATTGATCGAGTCGACTGCCTGTACGCATGGTCGCAAAATCGATAATGGTACGTAATGGCATCAAATTATATCGATACGGTGTATTCGCATCTGGAGCAGAACGACCAAACCCCCAGAACATCCAGTAGATTAATAGCGCAGTATACCCTACCAATAAAACTGCCGCTACGTATTGCCATTTCGATAAGATCATCATCGAGCTCCAACTTCTACGCTTTTGCCTCATCACGCCTCTGTCGCTCCTCGCTTCATGAGCATATCCGGCAAGCTTTCCCAGACGAGCGCGGTTTCGCGACATACGGTGCTGCCAATTCGAATCGTTTTCTCCTGTACGTGCCTGGCTCCGGTATGCTTGTAAAATTGCAATGCAGGATTGCCATTCAATACCCATACAATTGCCGATTTATAGCCATCCTTGTACAGAAGATGGAGCATTTGCAACAATAGCTGACCGCCCCAGCCCTGTCCCTGTACACTGGCAAGCAAATAAATAGCATACACCTCGCCACCATAGGTTCCCGCAGGCAGACTCGACTCTCGGTTGACCCCGCCACTAATAAAGCCAACGATACGTCCATGTTCATCTTCCAATACCAGCACATGGTGATCTACGGATGGGTGCAAGCGCTCCGACCATGCCTGCTCTCGCTGCTTAACCGATAGCTGCTGCAAATAGGCTTCATCCAGCAGACCCGTGTATGTCGTTTGCCAGCTTTGCACATGGACAACAGCAATGCCGGCTGCATCCCTCTGCTCTGCCGGGCGGATGATCATTCGCAAGCCCTCATTTTCAATAATAATTCAATTCCACCGGGTACTGCTGCATCTGGCTGCGTCTGTTGCCATGCATAGTAGCCCATTCGATAAAAGTCTGCCAGATCATCGCGTCCGGTGCTGCGAAAGCGCTGCTCTGCTTCCTCAATCGTCACAACATCTACCGTCTCAACCTGCTCGCCATCAGCCGGGTTAAGCGGCTTGCCATCCAGTTGTACCTGTCCGTACCCTGCCATGCGAACAAAATGCGGATGTGGAATATGCGGACGGTAGGCAGTTGGCGCATTCGACTCACATTCAAAGCAACCAAACAGATGATAATCTAGCAAAATGCCGCCCATTTCCTCCATCACTTCACGTCGCAGTCCATCCATTGGCGCTTCATTCGGTTCCAGTGTTCCACCCGGTAACTCCCAGCGTCCATCCGTTAAACGAATCATCACCAGCTTCTCTCCTACCATCGGCACGATCGATACATTACTAACGAGTGCCTGCTGCTCCGGGCGCAATGTCGTGCGTGGACGAAAACGTGCAGTAACCGGTCCCCAGTGAATTGGCGCAGATAATGCAGACAGCGAACGCCAATACTGCTCGGTTGCCAGTGTATGACATGCGTCTTCCAGCCACGGATGAATAACAGTCAGCTTGCCCGGTTCGCTAAGCATCGCATGGATATACACATCGATCGCCTGCTCCAGCGATATATCCGCTACCACTCGCATCGCAGCGATATACGGCGCTGCATCCGAATCTGCCCATGACAGCTTGTCGGCAACGAATAACAGCTTATCAAGCAGCTCCAGTTCGCCACGTAAGGTCGTATGACATTCAATTGCGTGTAATAGCAGCTCATCGTCATAACCCAACACATGCTCTGCGATCCAGGCGGATAACCGCTGATGCAGCAAAAAGGGCACCTGACGCTCTGCCTCAACGGTTGCCAGCTCATACTGACAGGCGAGCGACCATTTTTCCTCATCCGGTATGACGGTCGATATATCATGTAGCCAACCTGCCAGTATTGCCACTTGTTCATCTGCTCTATAGAAATGAGCAAGTCGCTGCGCCTGCCGGGCTACTGCCTGACAATGTAGCCATGTATCCGACTGCTCGTTAGAGGTAAACATTCGTTCTATGTACCGATCTATCGTTTCCCCAGCTTCATACGCTGGAAAATAACGTTTTAATTCAGGTGGAATGACCATCGCTTCCTTTTTCCATGCTAATGCCATAGATGCACGCTCCTGTCGTTCGTCTCAACTGCTGTATGAACCACATTATACACTTGCCTCTTTCGGCAAAACAAACAGGCTCACCGCTCCGTTGTCTGCTGTACGACAACCGGGTTTCGATGAACCTGTTTCTGGTGCACTATTTCTAAAAGTACAGGCTTATACTTTTATAAAACTGTACTTTTATGAAGCTATAGCTTTATGAACTTATATTTTCATACGTGTATGCCTGACTAAAGGTATTCGCAAATGAATGCTATAACACGTCCATTACTTTATACAGGCATAAAAGGATGCGTTCATGTTGCATACATCCACTATCTATTACAGCTTGCTATCGTCAATTCCGTTCAGCCAGCTCTCGATATCATCGATAACGGAAGCGACGCAGCCTTCCTGGAATGGTGAGATCAGCCCAGCCACGTCAACGAGTCCGGTAAAGGACTTGCTGCCGCCCTGCTTACACAGGTTCACATAGTCTGCCCATGCTGCTTTCTGATCCTGGTGCATCTTTTTCCAGAATTGGAATGCACAGATTTGAGCGAGCGTGTAGTCGATATAGTAGAATGGTGCTTCATAAATATGACCTTGCTTTTGCCAGTAGCCACCCGCTGCCAGGAAGGCATTATCGCTTTGATCCCAGTATGGCAGATACTTCTCTTCTACCGCTTTCCATGCTGCTTTACGCTCAGCTGGTGTGAATTCTGGATTGTCATAAATAACATGCTGGAATTCGTCAACCGCTACACCGTAAGGAATAAAGTTCAGTGCGCCGGACAGATGATCGAATTTGTACTTGTCTGTATCTTCCTTGAAGAACAGCTCCATCCATGGCCATGTGAAGAACTCCATGCTCATCGAATGAATTTCTGCCGCTTCATAGGTCGGCCAGATGTATTCCGGTACTTCAAAATGACGGCTCTCGTACACCTGGAAGGCGTGACCCATTTCATGTGTCAACACATCGATATCGCCGGACGTACCGTTAAAGTTAGCAAAGATGAACGGGCTCTGATAGTCGTTCAGGAATGTACAGTAGCCACCGCCCATTTTTCCTTTTTTACTGAGCAGGTCCATCAGTTCATTTTCCTGCATCATCCGGTAAAAGGCATCGATCTCCGGGGACAGCTCCGAGTACATTTTTGCACCGTTGTTAATAATAAAGTCCGCATCACCTTTCGGTGTCGGGTTCCCGCTCTCAAAGCTAAACGACTGATCAAAGTAAGCCAGACGATCCAGACCAAGGCGCTGACGCTGACGTTCTTTCAAACGAGCGGCGGCTGGTACGATATACTCCTGTACTTGCTTACGGAACGTTGCTACTTGCTCCGGGCCATAATCGGTACGATTCATACGCGCATAAGCGAGTTCGGTAAATGTGTTAAAGCCCAGTTTGCGCGCGATGGTTGTACGCACTTTAACGAGCTCGTCATAAATGCGATCCAGCTCTTCGCTATTTTCAGCAAAGAATCCGTAACGCGCTTCTCCCGCACGCTGGCGCATGGAGCGGTCTTTCGACTGCTCGAATGGTCCGAGCTGGGTCAATGTACGCTCTTCGCCTTCAAACGGAATTTTCGCTGAAGCGATCAATTGTCCGTAAGCGGTCGTTAATTTATTTTCCTGCTGCAGATCAGCGATGATATCAGGATGGAATGTTTTCAGTGTCAGCTCAGCAGAGTTGAACAACTGATTGCCCCATTTCTGTTCCAGCTCACTACGGAAAGCAGAATGTACAAGTGCTTTGTAATAGCTATCTATGTACTCCTGAAATACCGGTCCAATCTCATCCATAAATTCCTGTTCAGCCTTGTAAAATGCATCCTCTGTATTGATCGAGTGACGCACAGATACAATCTGGGATTGTGTGGAGAACGTATTGATCAGCTTGTTAATATCAGCCATCGCCCCGTCCTGCTCCGCAAAGCTGGACGCTTCCTTAAAGCGGCTCAGCAGCAAATCAAAATTCGTTTTCAGCTCTTCCATATTCGGACGCTGATAAGTAAACTCGCTAAACTTCATGCACTTGCACCTCACTGTAATAGTCTCGGAATGTACCGGCTAACTATATGTTACTAAATTTCACACCGGGTGAACAGATTTTTTATCCGCTGGTCGAATAAAACTGCAAAACATTCTACAAATATTCCATACGGGTAGCGGCAATCAGAATAATAGCCCCGATTAAATATGCAATTATTCCCAACCAATCTAGGACATATGCCTTATTTCCAACTCATCTGCATTAGCTTAATGGTTGGGCATGATACTCACAGAGCCATACATAGCGCGTAAAATGCCCTTTGCGAATATGACAGATTTCGATCAGCTCCAATCCAGCAGCAGCTAACGATGCCTCCAATGGTTCGGTAGAAATAATAACCTGCCGCGGTGCCAGCCTGCCCGTCGCTTGCAGCATGTGTAATCGTTCGTCCTCCGCCAGTACAGAGCATAGATTGTAAGGTAAATCGAGAATAACGGCATCATATGTACCATCCAGCCCTGTCATATCAGCAATACGTACAATATCGGGCATATGATAAAAGAGTAGATTTTCTCGTGCTCCCTGTACGGCAAGCGGATTCAGATCCGAGCCTGTCACATGAATTCCCATCGATAACGCTTCGACCAGCACAGTGCCAATGCCGCAGCATGGATCAAGCAGTGTGCGTCCTTCGATCTGTGGCACGGCGATATTTACAACTGCACGAGCGACACGCGTACTCAGCGCGGTAGAATAATGGCGCGGCTTATCATTATGCTGTAGCCATACCGATTCCCCCTGCCATAGCTGTCCAAGCAGCCATTGTCCATCGGCAACGATCATACCCAGCCATACATCCGGCTGTTTCATCTGCGCTCTGGCACGTACATTCATGCCGATGCGTCGCTCCAGGCTTCGTTTCTCCTCATAGGTAAATGACTGATCCCCATGGAGGCAGACCAGCTTGAAGGTAATAGCAGATTGGGCCGCTGGTACTGCTGGTAGCCCCTTTTCTGCTCGTCGTTCTGGCAGCTCCTGTCGTTCTGGTGATGCTGCTAGCCGCTTTTCCGCTGATCGTTCCTGTTCTGCTGCTCGAGCTGCTTCGGTCTCTGTATCAGCTAGCTGGCTCCATTGTGCTAACGGCAACTGACGTACCTTCTGCTCTAGCTCGTCCAACGTGTCTGCTTTCATCCAAATATCAAGGCGCTGGTGGATAAACGGACTGCGCTCCGGCGCAATGCGCATCGGGCTACGCACATAGCGCAATGCTGGATCGGTCATAAGCAAACAGCGAAGCTCAAGTGAACATAGCTCCTGCTCGTCCTCATGGCATGCATACGTGTATATATAGTCGTGTAGTGCTGGCGGGTATAATGATAAAGCAGAATGTTCTATATCAGGTTTGGTTATTGGGTCGATAGGGTCAGTCATCTTTGTGCCTCTTTTCTATTGTTACCGTGGGGATAAATATCACAGTTGCGTATCGTAAATCAATATAGCACATCGATAATTGAGCGAACTTTAACAGGATATATACGCAAACTATTATGCATATCGCATGCATAATATGAGCTGCACTCATCCGTTCTGATCACAGCTCATCCATCCTGATTAAAGCAACTGCTGAATACGGCGGATATCTTCATCGTTCAGTATATAATTGACGTATACGACCTGTATATGCTCCGGCAGTTGTACATCAAAGATACGAGATACGGTGATGATCATATCCGTGTCCGGGACATGCTGCCTTAGATGCGATAATGACATACGTTTTGTAATCTCCAACCGCTCCCCACACGATTTATAAATTTGCCCTGTCATATGATGAGCTACACTTTCGCCCAGATCACAGATCAGGATCGCTTTTTTTGTCTGACGGGCAAACGAAGCGAAATAGAGGGCGATATAGCTAATCTCGTGTTCATTTAGCGAGGATTGCTCGGTATCCGGCAATAAACGGCGGCATAACGCAGCCATTTCCATCTGCATCGGATATTCCTGCTTCACCTGTTCCAGAATCGGATTATGCTCAAAATGTCCCTGTCGGATGCGGTTCAGCATGCTTTCATGATGAATCGATAGTCGATTACACAATACGGTATCTCCTCTATACGAAGTACCATAATTACGATCAACTAGTTGCAAAAATTGCTGTGTAAACCGCACACTTTCTGCGCTAGCTGGATGAGGTGACGGTTCGTGATAAATCACACGCTTCGCCTCTAAGCATTCCTGCAAAAAGGCAGCGCCAGCAGGCGACAATTGTATCTTCTGATGAGCAAGCGCCTCCAGCAGTTCGTTTGTCCAGGCAGCGGATTGCGGCGACTGCGGCTCCAATGTATAGCCCTTTTCTTCCCGTTTGAGCGTGATAAATGTATCGAGCAGAAAGCCTTCTGCAGACTTGTCGATCAGATCATACTGATGACGATTCAGTAGCTGTGGCAGGTAGCTTTGTAGCCATGTATATAGCTGTACATACGCTTCGCCGAACATAAAGCGCAGTGCTTTGTCCAGCAGAATCGAGCCAAATGTATAATAATTCAAGGTCGCTGTGATCACATGACGTTTCATCCGTTCAGAGCCGACCAGTTGTATCCCTTTGAGCGAAGTTTGCAACTCAATCTGATCAAAACCTGTAAGATAGTGAGCGATTTCTTTTAGACTCTGTGTGACCGACGTTTTGGAAGCATACATCATCTCAGCCAGATCACGGGTTGCAGTCGGTTGATCCAAAAAGGAAAGATGCAGCAGCAAAAATAAAAAGCGCTCATTTGCCGTCTCCGGATAGCTTTTCGTACGTGCATCTCCAATAAGCTGTTCCAGACAATAGCGTGCGCCAGCTTCATCGGATGGGTGAATATAATATCCGCGTGTTGGCGAGGAACGAATCAATGTATCGCCAGAATGCTCATAAATCGCTTTATAATATTCGTTCAGAGAACGGATATCCATACGCACGGTGCGTAGACTGATTGCCAGTCTGTTCGTGAATTCTGCTGGAAGCACATGTTCTTTTTGTAATAGCATGCGCAGTATTATAATCTCTCTTGCACGCACAACGATCCCTCCCCATACTATGTTGATTATAGCATTGGAGAGGGATCGCTGGTGCATGATCAGGCTTTATTTTGGCTAGTGTTTATGTTTCGTTAGATAGAAGCCGAATCGTTACCGATGCACCACGGCGGCTGTCCGGACCGATGATCAGCTCGAATTCGCCCGGATCGGCGCGGTATTGCAGATCAGTGTGATAGTAGCCGAGCATCTCTTCGCTGATCGTATACTCCACTCTGGCGGTCTCGCCGGGCTGTAATTCAATTTGCTGATACGCAATCAGTTCTCGAACTGGGCGAGCAATCTCAGCTACACGATCATGGATATAGACCTGCACCGTTTCACAGCCGGTGTACTCGCCGATATTCGTTACAGGTATGCTGATCTGGAGCGGGCAATCTGCCGATAGCTCGCATGATCCCGCATCGATATCTCCATATACAAATTCAGAATAGCCCAATCCATAGCCGAACGGATATAATGATTCGTTCGGAACATCCAGATACTGTGTCTTGTAGCGCTTCTCCTGCGTCAGTAGATGCGCCGGACGACCAGTATGCAGATGATTGTAATGCACCGGAATCTGTCCGCTATGATACGGGAAGCTCATCGTCAGGCGCCCGCTCGGGTTACAGCGACCGGTCACAATATCCGCAACCGCATGTCCGCCTTCTGTACCTGGAAACCATGCCAGCAATAGAGCATCTGCATGCCGTGCCACTTCCTCCAGTTCAAGCGGTCGTCCTGCAAACATAACGACAATGACTGGCTTGCCAGCAGCAGATGCCATATGCAGCAGCTTCAACTGATCCTGCGGCAGTCCAATATGAGCACGGGAGCCAGCTTCACCCGACCATTCTTCGCGTTCACCCAGTGCGAGTAGCGTTATATCAGACTGCTCCATCAGCTCGCTAGCCTGATGTAAAACGTCCTCTCCAATGCATTCATCGTTCGTGGACAGCGACTGTACGTGCAAGCCCTGCTCTATTAGCCCTTCCAGCAACGTAACCGTATGCTGTGGATCACCGTCAACTGACCACGGACCCAGCATATTCCGATTGTCCGCATAGGGTCCGATCAGCGCTAATTTTCCGTGTAAACTAAAAGGTAGCACATTTTGATTTTTTAGCAAAACCATCGATTGGACCGCGGCTTCACGGGCAGCCTGGCGATGAGACGGATGCAGAATCATTTCCTGCTCCCGTGCTTCAGAAACGCCGCGGTACGGATCATCAAACAAGCCCAGCTCCTGCTTTAGCTGCAAGATATGTGTGACCGCTTCATCCAGCTTTTGCTCCAGCTCTGGATGCTGTTCGCACAGCTCAGGCAACGCTTCGATATAAGCGGTTGTCATCATTTCAATCTCGATACCGGCTTGTAGCGACAGACGTGCCGCATCCTCCGAATCGGCAGCAACTCCATGCGGAATCAATTCTTTGACCGCGCCCCAATCCGAAATGAGCGTGCCGTCAAATCCCCATTGCTCTCGCAAAATATCCTGTAGCAGCCATGTATTGGCTGTAGCCGGTACTCCGTTTAGCGTATTAAACGCCGCCATCATCAACCGCGCACCCGCCTGCAATGTCTGATGATAAGCAGGCAAATAATCATTATACAGCGATAGCGGCGACAGATCGACGGTATTGTAATCCTTACCACCCTCTGCTGCACCATAGCCGGCAAAATGCTTGACACACGCAGCCAGTGTATCGTGCTGTTGCAGATCGTCTGTCTGATATCCCTCGACCATCGCCGCACCAAGCTGTCCCAGCAACAATCGATCCTCACCGAAGCTTTCCATCACTCTACCCCACCGCGGATCACGTACCAGATCGACCATCGGGGAAAAGGTTACCTGAAAACCTGCAGCAGCCGCTTCGACAGCCGATATGCGTGCAACACGTCGCAGCACATCCGAATTCCAGCTACATGACAGGGCGAGCGGAACCGGGAAGATCGTTTTGTAGCCGTGTACGACATCCGTCATGAACAACAGCGGAATACCCAGTCGATTATGCTGTAAATAGTCGTGCTGGATACGCAGCATGCTTGCCGCATCCAGCTTACCAAGCACCGAGCCGACAATCCATTTGTGCTGTTCGACATCCTTCATACGAGAAGCCGTACCTGTCGCCTTCGCTCCATCCACATTGAAAAAGCTAGTCGTAATCTGTGTCATCTGTCCGATCTTTTCCATCCGTGTCATCTGTGCAACAAGTGCTTCAATCTGTATTGTATTCATACTCTACTCCTATACCCGTTGTAGATTAGCTTTTTTTCGCTGCTAGCGCTTCCTGCATCTTGTCCGAATAACCAAAGAAATAAGTCAGCAGGAACGCCGTTGCCATTGAGATCACATTAACTAGCAAGTACCACGGTAGCTGATCGTTCATATAAAGCAGTGTACCCGGAATGGCGGTGATCGACATCCCCGTTGCCTTCAAACCGAACAGCGAAGACAGGAAACCACCTACTGCACCACCAATCAAGCCCATAATGAACGGCTTCACAAATCGCAGATTGACCCCGAAAATAGCTGGCTCTGTAATGCCCAGCATCGCCGATACCGCTGAAGGATAAGCAAGCGACTTTGTTTTTGGTGAGCTCGTTTTGACGGCTACTGCCAGTGCGGCTCCTGCTTGAGCGATAATCGATGCCGAACTGATTGGATTGACCGTATTCCAGCCTGTTTCTGCCAGCATCTGAATTTCGATCAGATTGAGCGCATGATGCACGCCCGTAACAACGATAATCTGGTTAATCCCACCATATATCAATCCACCTAATCCACCAGGCAATCCGAGCAGGAAGTTAACCGCTGCAAGCAGCCAGATTTCCACTTGATGGAATATCGGACCGATGACCATCAGTGACAGCACAACCATAATCAAGAGTGTCAGAAACGGTGTCAAAATTAGATCAAGCGCATTGGGTACACGTTTGCGCAGCCATTTTTCGATCTTAGCGAGACACAAGCCCGCGATAAACGCCGGCAATACTGACCCCTGATAACCAGCAACCTTAATAAATCCAAAGAAGTACAGCGGATCCGCCTTATGCTGGGCAACATCCCACGACACAGGCAAGGATGGATGCACCAGCATCAAGCCGAGAATAATACCCAGTACGGGTGAGCCACCGAAGTTTTTAACAGCCGACCAGCACACAAGCACAGGTAAAAAGGCAAATGCCGTATCGGTCAAAATTTGTGTGAGCAGCAAAAAGTCAGGCGATACCGTCGCCGGTGTAGCTCCGAACAAAGCCAGCACCTGCTCCTGCATAATCAGACCGCGCACACCCATGAACAAGCCTGTCGCAACGAGCACCGGAATAATCGGGACAAACACATCACCAAAGATGCGAATCATCCGCTTGAACCAGTTGTCACCGTATTTGGATGCGGCTTCTGCCTGCTCGCTCTTGCTGCTGCCCGACAAGCCGAGTGCCAGCACCTCCTCATATACTTTGTTAACAATACCGGTTCCGAGAATAACCTGATACTGACCGGATGTGAAAAAAGAACCTTTAACCAGATCAATATCCGTTACTTGCGAATCGTTAATAATCTCGCGGTCTTTAACAATGACACGTAGCCGGGTCGCACAATGCGCCACCGAAATGATATTTTCATCGCCGCCAAGCGCCTCGACAATCTCGCTGGCGATTTGTTTATACTCTTTGGACACTTACAATTCCTCCTTCGATAACTCCCATACCTTGCCATGTACACTGGCACAACCGGATAAACGAATCGTATCGGCTGCCGAATCGAAAAATACGCGCATCGTAGCTGTTTTTTCACCATCATTGATAAACAGCTCCACCGACGAACGATCTATAAATACATGCAGTCGCTGCACACCATCCGGTAACACAAGCACTCGTTCATCCCATTGCCCGGTATACCAGCTACGCCGCTTCAATACAGCTTGCCCGTTCTCAGCGGAATAATGAAGCTGTACACCATCCAGTAATAGAAGCTCCCAATGCTGAACATCGTCAAACTCCAGTATGATTTCCTGCGCATGAGAGTCTACATGCATGACCACCTCGCTACCTTCGTCGCCACCTGCTGATGCCAGACTAAATGAACACTCATGCTGTCTGATCTGCTGCAATTCGGCAACCGGGCGCTGCTTCATTCCGCTTGCTCCCGCAATCAGCTCGCGCGGAATCGTTAGCGCATGAAGCCAGCCGTCTGCTACCGTCGGCTGAGACATCTGGTAATCAATCTCCCCGCCACCCATCCAGGCAAAAGAAAGGACTCGTCCCTGCTCATCCACAAACGACTGAGGCGCATAATAATCCCAGCCTTCATCTAGCTGCTGCTCCTGACCGGAATACAGCAGGAATTGAGCATCCGCCTGCATCTGTCCGGCAAAATAATACGGAATACATTGATCGATCTGTCGACCGTCGCGTTCGATCTTCTCCTGACGACTAACAATCATATACTGCTGCTCTGCTATAGTAACGAGATCCGGGCATTCGCACATATATCCCCAGTTGCGATCATCAGACAGCGTATTGCCCTGATACGTCCAATTCCACAGATCATCTGAGCGATACAATGCCACATTGCCAGTCAGCTCCTGCGTCTGCGCACCGATCACCATCCACCATTGCTGTGCATTCGGGTCCTTCCATACTTTAGGATCACGGAAATGCGGCGTATAGCCTTCCGGCAGATGAATAACCGGACCATGCTTGATAAATTCCTCTCCATCCGCAGATGTCGCCAAGCACTGATACGTTTCGCGCTCGCCGGATTCGGTACGCACATTGCCGGTATAAAAAAGGTACAGCGTATCCTCATGCACAATTGCACTGCCCGAATAACAGCCATCCTTGTCATACCACTGATCCGGTTCAAGTGCACATGCATAGGTTTCCCAGTGCACCAGATCATGAGAAGCAACATGTCCCCAGCTCTTCGGTCCTTGCGCCTGCAAGCGATCCAGCCATTGATAGAACACATGATATTTCCCTTTGAATTGCACCAGTCCATTCGGATCATTCATAAATCCAGAAGCTGGCGCAATATGATACTCCAATCTGTAGTTGTTCATTTTGTATACCCTTTCATTTCGTGATGTAACGTTATTATAGGGTAATGATAGCGTTATCGAATACTCAATTATTTGCACTTGAAAACGGCAAAAAAATGACTACTCCAAGCTACCTTACCAACGTTTAAGCGTGAATCCTGAGCTTATAACATACGGATTTCTGCGGATGGAGCAAAAGCTCTATCACAACACCCCCTTGAGCATGCTTGTCCCTGCATGGGGTGGCTTAGTGCACAGGGTGGCTCAGTCCACGAGATAACTCAGTAGTACACCGTAGTACACCATTGAACGAATTTACATTAACAGATTCCTGGAAGGCTACACGAGCTCTTCAATCACATCGAAGAACAGAATGAAGAACAAGCTGTGCGCATAAAAAGTGAAATTAAGCATCTGATGGCTTATGAAGGTAATACGAATTGTAATGGTTGCACACCAATAAGCCACCCTGTATCAAGCGTGGCTTATTGCTTATTCAACATATGAACGAATCTAAATATGGACGAATCTATGATATAACAAATTCAATGATCCCTATACGAATAGGATAATAAAATGCCAGCGAACGATCCTGTACAGACGATGATACAGCCTACAGCCTCGTCAATCCGCCTGCAATCTCGAATACATATGCAGATCGCTAAACCGCCCGTCTGTTTTTTCGTATTCTCGGAGTGTACCTTCAAAGGTAAAATCCAGCTTTTCCAGCAGCTTGATTGAACGGATATTTTGAGGCACGACCTTTGCTTCAATTCGATTGAATTGTAGCGATGTAAAAGCATAGTCCACCAGATAACCAATCGCTTCAGAAGCATATCCTTTCCCCCAGTACGCCTGTGCCAGATCGTAACCGATCTCTGCCTTTTCATGCTCAAAATCCAAAAAGTTATAGCCACACGAGCCTATAATCTCATTGGTTTCCCGGTGAATGATTGAGAAGCGAACTGCTTTCTGCTCTTGCGCCAGCTCTTCCAGCACCTCCACCATTTCAATAGCCTGGCTCTCCGATGTAAACGGGCTAATGTTCATAAATTCCGCAACTGCTGGATCAGACCAGATCTGAAACAGATACGGTGAATCAGATACTTGTACCTGTCGTATAACTAAGCGTTCGGTGTGTAATTCGGTAATCAATACATAACCTCCATTATATTGTAGTGTTGGGGTTTAGATATTGATATCTGCGCATCGTTCAGTCCCTTCATTTAATCATCTACTGCATTGTAGCTAACTATCGTGACTCCATCTGAAATACAACCCTGCGTCTGTGCCTGCATCAGATTGTCGCCAGCTTGATGCCTTCCGCCAATAAACATTTTTTCAGCTCGCGCGCAAAATCTACAGCATGCGCACCATCTCCATGAATACAGACCGTATCAGCATCAATCGTAACGACGGTGCCATCGATCGCGCGCACCGTATTTGTACGGAGCATATGGATGATTTGCGCAGCCGCCTGACTGGCATCGTGTACCAGCGCATCCGCACGAGTCCGGGGTGTTAATGTACCGTCTGCCTGATACGTACGATCTGCAAATACCTCGCTTGCTACCTTCAGACCTGCTGCACGTCCGGCTCGAACAAGCTCACTGCCAGACAGTCCATACAAAATGAGCGATGGATTCAGATCCGCGATCGCCCCTGCAATCGCCTCTGCAAGCGGTGCTGACGCCGCCGCCATATTGTACAGCGCACCATGCGGCTTCACATGATGCAGTCGTCCTCCTTCTTGCTGGACAAAAGCCTGTAAGGCACCGATCTGATACGTGATCAGGTCACGCACCTCCGCTGGTGACAGTTGCATCTGACGCCGCCCGAACCCGGCCAGATCAGCAAAGCCCGGGTGTGCGCCGATAGCGACTCCATGTTGAAGTGCAGACTGTACGGTTTTACGCATCACAGAAGGATCGCCTGCATGAAAGCCACATGCAATATTCGCTGAGGTCACTTCTGCGAGCAGCTCATCGTCATGCCCCAGCTCGTAAATACCAAAGCCCTCTCCCATATCACAATTTATATCGATAGAAAGCATTTACCAATCCACATCCTTTCGCTGCTAAACGGCTGCATCGCAGTCCATATCGTCGCTTAATGAGGGCGTTTATGAAGTTAAGTCGGATATAAAGTTCGTCTGCAACATGCAAAATCGCAATCGAAATCACACTTCTATGTAAGAGCAGTACTAACCATACGAACAATAAGCATAGCACTGCTCCCCGCGCTCCCCGATCATTTATCGTTATCCACAGACAACCCCAGTGCTGAAAGTCGTAGCTGAATCATACGATGCAGTAGCTTTAACTCATGTCGCCACTCCACATAAAGCCGCTGCGCCTCCTCCAGCTCCACTAATCGAAAACGTACAACTGCTCCCGGCGCAAGCTGTGCTAGCAGCGGCAGATCAAGACTGATCACCTGCGCTATTTTGGCATAACCACCAAGCGTCTGCCGATCAGCCATCAAAATAATAGGCTGTCCATCGGTCGGAACCTGTATCGTCCCCTGCGTGACCGCCTCGGATAAATACGACATCGATTGCTTCAATTCAAGCGGCTCACCAGACAAACGGTAGCCCATGCGATCCGATTGCGGTGTAACGCGATATTGCTGCGTTAATAATTGCTCCTGTGCAGATTCGGTAAAGTCTTCCCATTGTCTGCCTGCTACAATGCGAATCGTCACTTCATTGTTATAGCGTGGAAGGATATGATAGCTCACCATCCAGCGTACAGGCTCAGGCTGTGTAGTTAGCTCTGTGATTAGCTCTGCCTTTGGATCTGTATTTAGTTCTGTGTTTAGAGCTGTATTTAGCTCTGCGTGTAAATTTGCCTCTTGCTCTTGTTCCTGCGCTTGTTCCTGTGCAAGTTCAAGCAATGGCTCTGATTCTAGTTTTGATCCTAATATTAGCGTAGTTTCTGAAAGAACTACGTTATTCGAAGCAGCAACTGAATCATGATCAGGCTGCGAATCATGTGCATGCGATTGATCATCCGTAGCTCGGTTTGCAGCCACTTCGCTCCTGTCTTCCCCTGGTGATAAGGCAGCTCCCTCTCCAGCAACCGCATGTATTCCCGGCGCCTGTTCACCAGCAGTCGGATGTAATCGAGTCTCCTCTATATTGTGACCCAATATATTGTGATCCAAACGACTATGCAGCCTATCGCCTTCCTGCAAGGCGCGACCTGCCCATCCACCAATACCCGCTCGCAGATACGTACTATAGCTTCCCAGCACAGGCTCCACCTGCCAGCCACCTGCAACAGCAACATACGCACGACAGCCTGTAATCACTTTGCGGAAGGCAATACGGCTACCCTTTCTGGCATATACCGGTCTCCACATCGGCAACGGCTCGTCATCCAGGAACGGCTCCAAATTGCCACCTGTCACGGCGATCCAGCTATCTTCTATAACCTGGGCAGAGAAGCCAGACCATGTAATTTCCAATGTAGCCTCGGACTCGTCATTACCAACAAGCCAGTTCGCCAGCGTATGAGCAAGTGCGTCCATCGCTCCATTAGGACTGATGCCATAGCGTCCATAGCCTGTTCTTCCCGTATCTTGAATCGTGGATAACATGCCCGGCTTATTAATCTGTATGCTCATCTGGCTCTGTCCTCCTGTCTTTTCCCGCTTATCATTTGCTTGCATATTATTATGCCGCTTGAAAAAGGCTAATCCGCCTGTTTAGCTTTAGCTATGCGATGGAGCAGTAGCTTCTTCTTTTACACGCCATTGTTCATATTCGGTAGCCGTAATCGGATAAAATTGTACCTTACCGCCACTTTCCAGTAGCACAGGCGGCTCCTGCTCCGGTCGAAATAAACGCAGTGGTGTTCGTCCAATCAATTGCCAGCCACCGGGTGTATCCAGCGGATAAATACCGGTCTGCCTGCCTGCAATACCGACCGAGCCAGCGGGTATACGTAGCCGCGGCGTATCGCGACGCGGAACGGCTATCGCTTCTGCCATACCGCCCAGATACGGAAAACCCGGGGCAAAGCCAAGCGCATAGATCGTATACTGTGCGCTACTATGTATACGGATAACGTCTGCTGTCGATAAACAATGATACGCAGCAACCTCATCCAGATCCGGCCCATACTCCCCGCCATAACATACAGGAATACGAATGATCTGTGGCTCTAATAGCTGTGAATCCGGTGACTGCTGAAAAGCAGCTAATAAACGACGATCCAGCGCGCTACAGATCGCTTCATACGGAGTCACGGATGGTTGTCTTTTATCCGCCCATTTTTCCATTTCATAATATACCGCCAGCGTCGTATAGGATGGTACATATTCTATTATTCCAGATAGCTGTTCCTGTTCAAGAAACCGTTGTGCCTGCTGCACATCAGCCAGCACCTCCAACCCGATCTCCTGCCCAAATTCGATCAATATCGCTGCATCACCAAGCGGATACATGCGCCAGCTTTTCGGCTCCATCTCTATTCCTCCTCTTTCATAAAAAGAAAATGGCTCATGCACAAGTATCTGTATCTGTATCTGTATCTGTATCTGTATCTGTATCTGTATCTGTATCTGTATCTGTATCTGTATCTGTATCTGTATCTGTATCTGTATCTGTATCTGTATCTGTATCTGTATCTACATCATACGCCTGTATAGCTGTTAATTGTTCTATTTTAACGATTGCTTATGACGATGTCGAACAGAAATCGGTAGTCTGTATTTACGAACACGGTATCATACAGAATGTACATCATATACATCGCATATTCTTACCAGTCGCCTCCGGTTAAAGCTGACTATCATGACTTCAGCAAGCTTTGAGTAAGCTATCCAACAAGTTGCTCACGTTTGGCGGTCGACGAGGAGGTTTATGTATGGAATAATACGAGAGACAGCATGTGCTTCGGCAAGATAGGAGATGATGACATGATTTATCGTGTCAGTTATATATCGGATACGTATAAGGTCAAAGGTTATCTGGCTTTGCCTTATGGCATGAGTATCGATCAGGAAGCGCTTGAGCTTTCGCTGCATCAATTTTACGGCAGAACCGATCTGGAGGTCGAGGAGATTGCCTGTCCGCTTCATCATCCACATGAGGATGTACAGCAGCAGCATTTATCTGTATTTGTATATTGCAGAGGTGGAATCGGACGGGTGGGTAGCGTACGTGCTACGTGGCTAGAGCGATTCGCTCAGCATGGACAGCTTGTATTTGCTCCTTGCTATCGCGGTGCTGAGGGTGGCGAAGGCTGGGATCAATTTGGAGGGGCAGATGCGCAGGATGTAAGCTCCGCACTGGACTGGCTCAGCTCGCTAGCCTTTGTAAATGCAGCTCGCATTAGCTTGATGGGCTTCTCGCGTGGCTCTGTTAATGCCACGCTGGCGGCTGCGACCTGGCAGCAGCCTGATATACCAGATGAAGATGGGGAAAAAGGGATTTATCGATTGGTGCTATGGGGCGGCGTAGCTGATCTGGCGCTGACGTACGAGGAACGAATCGATCTGCGGCGCATGCTCAAACGTGTCGTGGGCGGCTCCACTGGCAAATATCCAGAGCGCTATGAAGCGAGATCGCCTGTAGCGCTGGCACCGCAGTTAACCTGTCCGGTGTTAATTATTCACGGCGAACAGGATGTGCAGGTTGATCCGGGGCATGGGAAGCTGATGCGCGAGCGATTAGAGGAATTGCACAAACCGTTTGCTGTACACTGGTACGAGCACTATGGACATCATATGCCGGAGGATGTGCATAAGCAGGCGATTGCGCGCATGTTCGAATGGCTCGAAGGCCCGGCTTAAACCGTTTAGTTTCCCTATAAAAAGAGCTGCTATGCTCGTATGATGCACTCCTGTTGATTAGACAGAAGGGGCATTACAAGCGTAGCAGCTCTTTTTTTGGGTTGGGTTGGGTTGGGTTGGGTTTGCAAGATTGCCAGTGATGATACGATATCGCAAACCATAACGTGTATATTTCTGTATTTACTGCTTATTCAGTGTATAAGCTTACCCATTCGTCGCCAACCCCAGCCACATTGTTATACCTTGTTGATTGTATGGCGGCATCTATTCTCTGTTATCGATTCCTACCTAATTTATTCGCTTACCATCACAGCTTTACGATCATGCTCCGATTGCTGTGCCAGCTTGAGCATGAACTCGGCAAGATTCGCTCTGGAGATTTTGAGCTTACTGGAAGGAAGCTGCCGAATGGCCGTTTCATAATAATAGCTGCCTGTGCGTTCTCCATTTGTGAGCAATGGCGGTTGTACAAGCACCCAGTTAGCTGCACCAGACGAGACAATTTGTTCTTTATCTCGATGATCGGCGAGCAGGTTTCTCATCACCAGCGGTGTGATCCAGCGATATAACAGTCCTAGCTTGCCTGCGTCCGCTCTCGTTCCGACAAAGGAAATATGCACAATCTTACCTGCCTTCTGCTCTGCCGCAGCGCGCGTAATATGACGAACGGCTTCCACCAGGCGAAGGTCACGCTGAAACGGGCTTTTGGCACCAAGTGTGGAAAAGACAGCATCATATTGCTTTTCTGCGATTGCTGCATTTACCTCTTCATAGCTAGTCACATTGCCCTGTACGATATGCAAATGTGGATGCTCCATATTCAGCTTATCCGGATTCCGTACAAAAGCCGTAATTTCATGCCCTTGCTCCAGCCCCTGTAGCACTAGCTCGCGGCCTGTTTTTCCCGTAGCTCCGAAAATAATCATTTTCATAGCGTGCTCTCTCCATTCGTCGATTCATCTTGCTTACGCCAAACGTCTGCGCGGTAAGCTCCGACTTCTATTCGTTCGTGATCGTTGTAAAAGCTTACGAAAAGTAAGTTTTAAAGCAACTATAGGCGATAAATGAATACAGTGTCAACTTTTACAGTTGGTTTGATTATACCCTATCTCGTCCGTTAAAAAGCAGCTAACAAAAAACCGACTTCCCCATGTGGGAAAGCCGGTTTTGTTTGTTTTATAGATGTTTTAGTTTCGCAGGTTCAGACTTCCGTTTATCCCGTACATGTACTTGTCCTGTCCTGTCCTGTCCTGTCCTGTCCTGTCCTTCCGATTCTATGCAAATGCACAGTATACGCAAATGAATAATAGACCCATACTTAGATTAGAAGTTAATACGTACAGGCTGTTTATTAAACAACAGTCGCTGGCACACGGCTACTGCTGCCTGCACGAGTATGCATGCTACGTGCAATCCATACGCCAGCAGCACCAGCCTGAGCCAGACCACGCGTTACGCCCGCGCCGTCACCACCACAGTACAAGCCATCGATCTCTGTTTCGAGATTCTCGCTCAGCTTTGGACGAGCGGAATAGAATTTCGCTTCCACCCCATAGAACAATGTATGCTCCGAGGCGATACCCGGTGTTACGCCTTCCAGTGCATGCACCATTTCCACCAGACTTTTCATCGTATTGTACGGCAGCACCAGACCCAGGTCACCCGGTACAGCTTCCTTCAAGGTTGGCTCCAAAAAGCCTTCCTTGATCCGGTCTGCAGTCGAACGACGTCCGCGCAAAATGTCGCCAAACTTCTGCACAATCACGCCTCCGCTCGACAGATCGTTAGCACGACGGCAAATTTCGCGTGCATATTCGTTTGGCTTATCGAATGGCTCTGTAAATTTATGCGATACCAGCAGAGCAAAGTTTGTATTGCGCGAACCGAGCGCCGGGTCTTTAAATGAATGACCGTTTGCCGCCATCACGCCGCTATGATTTTCAACAACGACGTGACCGGACGGATTGCTGCAAAATGTGCGTACCCGCGTACCGACAGACGTATTGAAAATGAATTTTCCTTCATACAGATGCTTGTTGATTTCCTGCATTACCACATCGGACGTTTCCACACGTACACCGACGTCCACCTGATTGTTGTACATTTTCAGACGACGCTTTTTCAAAATTTCGGTCAGCCATGCCGAGCCATCACGACCCGGTGCGATCATCACATTGTTGGACTCGTATGTGTCACCCTTTTTCGTGACGATACCTGTAATGCGATGCTTGCCGTCTTCTTTGACAGTAATAATATCTTCAACCTCGGCTTTATAAACCATATCAATGCGAGTATTCAAGTATTCGTAGATCGATTTCAGAATTTCCAAATTTTGCTCGGTTCCCAGATGGCGAACCTCAGCGCGCAGCAGCTTTAGCCCGGACGCATAGCCACGTTGCTCAATATCTCGAATCACATCGGTAGTCGGATCGGTAATGCTCTCTGTCGCCCCATGCTCCAGATTGATGCTATCCACATAGCGAATCAGATCCTCGACACGCGAGCCCGGCAAATAATCCGTCAACCAGCCACCAAACTCCGTCGTAATATTAAATTTGCCATCACTGTAGGCACCTGCTCCACCAAAGCCTGCGGTTACCGAGCATGCCGGCAAGCAGCCAGCAAAATCCTTTTTCCCTGCTGGCGGTGGACAAAATTGAATCTTCTCCTGCATGATCGGACAATTCCGGTTGTAAATATTATGACCTTTATCAATCAGCAGCACTTTCCAATCCGGCGCAATGCGCGTCAGCTCATAACAAGCGAAAATCCCTGCTGGTCCTGCTCCTACAACGATGCAATCATACTTATTCATGATATCGTATCCCCCACCTGTGTTCATTCATTTTAGTTGCATGCTTCTGCTTGCTAGCGGCAACATGTTCGACTGATCCACGTCTTCTGTACATCCATCCTGCTCCAAAACGGCCAGTTCGGGCATGACAAAACAGAACCTCGATCGACAAGACAACAAAAAAATTCCCGGCCAGCGAACAGGTATGCCAAAGCATCCTATCCGTAGCCAGGAATTTGCGGTTCCTTGTAGAGACCCCCGAACCTTATTTTCGAGGATATACGAATATTAACGTTATTTATACTATTCAATGTACGCTTATCGTCGGAACAGCGCACAGCTCACACTGCTTCGCAGCGAGCTACATATCGTATATTAACGAATAATATACGAATGGTCAATAGTTAAAATAAATTAATGTTCGTTTTTTTATCATTAATCATGATTTTCGAATGCTGAAATTCTGTTTATTATGTAATTTTACGAACTTTTATGATAATTCATATGAAAATCGACTGTTAATTTGGATGGTTTAAGCTTTTCAGTAATATTCGGAAAATGAATGGTTGTTATGGAAGCAGCTTAGCAAGGGGATGCTGTTGGTGTTGGGT
>JBCNLJ010000057.1:0-37939 GCA_039595515.1 Paenibacillus sp.
CAACCGCCAATAGCCGCATGAGCTCTGGCTCCGAAGGAAGCTTTGCTCCTTGCTCGTATTGTCCCGACTGAATGAGCGCCATCAATTGATCCAGCACCTCATCCACCAGCTTGCGTCGTTGTACTGCTTTTAAGCCTGTCTGCGTAGAAATGAACAGCACCTCTTTCTGCATAGATGTCAGATTCTATGACTCAAATTCGGAAACATCTGATGTTTGCATCGTTATATCGCACATTATAGGAGCAGTTTTATACGAAAACAAGCGTTATTTTTCGTTATTGTTATATTATTTTACATAAAAGATCGTGAAAATGTGTTTTAGTCCATATTTTATGATAGATTATCTATCTTAATTTTATTTAACATGCTATTTATAGATTTTATATGGCATATTAAATAACACATTCTCCCTTCTACTTCATTTCTTTTATATTCCTTTTTCTGTTTACTCCTTCCATTTACTACAATTGTATATAGCCCAAGCGAAGCCATGGAGAAATTTCATCTATTGTTAGGTTTGCCGATTGACGAAACCTGCTGGAATTGTCAAAATATTATACTAAGACACATCAAAGCAAATGTGCAGTCAGCGGTATCATTTGCTGCAAAGGGAGTTGAAGGCATGACTGTAAAAATTAAAGACGTTGCCCGCCGGGCAGGGGTATCCGTGACCAGTGTCTCCCGTGTTCTAAACGGTGAGAAATATGTAAGCGAAGACATTTTGAACCGTGTGAATCAGGCCATTGAAGAATTGAATTACTCGCCAAGCTATATTGCGCGCAGTTTAAAAAAGCAAAAGACGAATACGATCGGCGTCATTGTGCCCGACTTAACCTCCAACTTCTACTCCACCATTTTGAGCAGCATTGAAGAAACGGCCAGTAAATACGGCTATAATCTGATCGTCTGTAATATCGCTGAGAATCTGGGTAAAGAGCTGAAGTATTTGCATATTTTTCAGGAGATGCGAGTGGAAGGCATTATTATTATGCACGAGAAAACGAATGAGGATATTGTTAACTTTATTCGTAATGCGACCATGCCGATTCTGTTTTCCAGTGTACAATCGCCAGATGCTGACTTTATCTCTGTGCTCATTGATGACTATCAGGCAGCGTATGATGCCACCGAGTATCTGATCCGTTCCGGTCATACGGCGATCTCGTATCTGGGCGGCGATCTGGAGGATGTGACTTCCGGGCAGAATCGCTATAATGGATTTCGCGATGCACTGAGCAAGCATGATATTACGATTCCAGAGGAGTACGTGAAGTTTGGTGACTATAAGCTGCCGAGCGGACATCGCTTGATGGGCGAATTGCTTGCTTTACCACAACCGCCAACCGTTGTGTTTGCAGCGAGTGACGATATGGCTGTAGGCGCCTTGAATTGCGTGCTGGATCACGGACTTCGAGTGCCGCATGATGTATCGATTATGGGCTTTGATGGCAGTACAATTACCGATATTGTACGTCCTTCGATCACCTCCATGCAGCAGCCGATCTATGAAATGGGTCAGGTATCACTTGAGAATCTGCACCGCCTGATTATTCGTGATAAGCACCGTCCACAAGCTGATATTATGCTTCAGCATCAGCTCGTTGAACGTGAAAGCTGCAAAACGATGCACCCCACCAATTCACGTTGATGCATGGTAAAACAGTGCAGTAGCGATTGCTAGCAGGGTGATATTGGGTTCGGCTTCAGATGCTTTCTTTGCCAGAAGCTCGTTGCTTCGCCAGCATCATTTGCATTGATCCGTGTTGGCACACGGCTAGCAATATGGCAGTAACGGTGAATGAACCTGTTTGGACGTCGAAGTTCAATACCAGGCTATGTCCGATACTAGACGATAATCCTATGCAATTCGTTTAGCAATAAATCTTCACTGGAATGCGCGACTACACCGCCTGCAACGGAGTATCGTTAAGCCAGACGAAGCAATTTTGCAAGTGAGCCGCGCCTTTTATGCCTGAACTAAGCCCTTATTATCTCAGCACAGACGTAGCTACAGACATGTGCCATGTGCTGGTCTCCTTTGCCGACAGGGCTAACAGCGCCTCACTACACGACAAATTAATTTTGATCACAGGATAAACAAATAATGTTTACGCTTTCATAAAAGTATGGTATCGTTACCATATAAGTTGCTCCTCTCGTATTCGCAGACTAGCAGGCGGCTAACTGAGCTGCTTGCTCCATTTCAAAATAGAATCAGCAAAATTTAAAATTTTACTTGTCAATTACAAAATATGCGTAATATAATGTCTCATAAGAACAGAAATTGTCGAATAAACCTTCCTGACCACTACATTAAAGTTACTTATTATCACATCATATAGATTGTTTAATCTAAATATTATCGTATTCTCCTAAATTTCCAATTTAAAATGTAATTATACCTAACATAATATTCATCCCTTTGCTGAATAACTGTTATCGCTATATTTCAATACATTTTAACCCATCCATTCATCTCACCTATCCTTTCAACTCATGGTTTCACGCGCGTACACCTGGTTTACTTCCTGCTCGCTTGTCTGTCAGCGTCTGGTCGATATGACTACGGTATATGCCCTTTATATAATGCCTGGTCTGAAACTGAAATCTCAAAGCTTCATACTCATCCTGTCGTATGGGTCTGGTATCGATTCCAGATAGACGATCATGCAAGTCATATCGACTGCCATTATCCAAACCTCATCACCTTCAACAACAACATATTTACCCGCACTACTCTATTTAATCCGTGTGAGGACATCCAGCTCAAAGCAAGTGAATTCGCATGAAACTACATCTGGTATCGATACCAGATACAAGGGGGAATGTTTGCTTGAATCACGTATCTGTCGCAGGAATCACACTATCGCCGCTTATCATCGGTACCGGTGACTTGTCTCGTATGAATGGGACATGGGCACTTGATGAGTTTGTCGAAGCAGGCGGAACCACAATCGATATGGCCTATCAGTACACGAACAGCGAGGAGATCATCGGTCGCTGGATGCAAGACAAGGGCAATCGCAACGAGCTTGTACTCCTTAGCAAATGCGCTCATCCATTCAAAGGGGACCCTACTCCACGCGTCACACCGGAAGCTATCACGCACGATCTGCTCATTAGTCTGGAGCGTCTGGGTACCGATTATATCGATCTGTACGCACTGCATCGTGACAATGAAGCCGTACCGGTGGAGCCGCTGATCGATACATTGAATGAGCATCTGGCTGCCGGTCGGATTCGTGCACTTGGTGCCTCGAACTG
This sequence comes from Paenibacillus sp., assembly GCA_039595515.1. Classification (GTDB taxonomy): domain Bacteria; phylum Bacillota; class Bacilli; order Paenibacillales; family Paenibacillaceae; genus Saccharibacillus. The sequence continues at coordinate 3,265 of JBCNLJ010000057.1, forward strand.
GAGCTGGCAACGTATTCAGGAGGCGAATGACTATGCTGCTGCCAATGGCTTGCAGGGCTTCAGCTTCAATAGTCCGAACCTGTCGCTCGCGGTAGCGCTGGAAGCGCGCTGGCCTGGCTGTGTATCTGCGGATGCGGCCACCGTACAATGGCATGAAGCCAATCGTATGCCGCTCCTATCCTGGTCGGCGCAGGCAGGCGGATTCTTCTCCGGTGCATTCTCACCGGACGATACATCCAATGAAGAAATGGTGCGCGTCTATTACAGCGAACCGAACTGGGAACGTTATCGCCGTGCCGTGCAGCTTGCTGAGGAGAAAGGCGTATCCCCTACGCAGATTGCTCTCTACTTTGTCCTTCATCGTCCGTTTCCGACTACAGCGATTATTGGACCACGTACTAGCGATGAGCTGGCACAGTCATTTGCCGTACTGGATATTGAGATTTCCGATCACGACCTGCAATGGTTGAACCTTGAAAAGGAGGAACGAGCATGATCCAACACAAACTTGCCGCACAGCTATTCACCGTCCGCAATGAACTCAAGCAGGATTACATCTACACCCTGCGCGAGCTAGGCAAAATGGGCTGGCAGGCTGTACAGATCGATGGTCTGCATGGCAATGATCCGGTTGAGATCGCCGCTGTTGTGAAGGAACTCGGTATGAAAACCGCCGGTATGCATGTCGGTCTGGAGCGAATGCGTAACGATCTGGACAATGTATTGCGCGAAGCTGATCTGTTCGGTACACCGGATATCATTTGCCACTCCTTACCGGATGAACACAAAAATGCAGCCGGCTATGAATTTGTTAGACGAGAGCTGCGCAACGTATCCGCTATCGTCTCCCCACGCGGCTATCGTGTCGGCTTCCACAATCATGATTGGGAATTCCATACGATGATGGGCGAGCAATATGCACTGCAATACCTGCTCGACTATGACGAGCAGACGCCCGTTTACGCTGAGATTGATACGTACTGGGTGAAAAAAGGCGGTCATGATCCGTTATCGGTCATTAGCCAGTATGCTGGACGAATGCCTATCCTTCATTTTAAGGATATGACAGATGATGGACGTGAATACTTCGCTGAAGTCGGTAGCGGTACGATTGACTTTATGCCCATTATCCAATGGGGCGAAGCGAATGGTGTTGAATTTTATGCAGTAGAACAGGATTACTGTCCAGGCTCACCGATGGACAGTCTGGAAAAGAGCCTGCGTTATCTGCAAGGGCTGGTTGCACAGCCGGGTTAAGCTACCCGGCTTCTCCCCTCCCTCTCCAACTGCAATACGGCAGTTCTACAGATGACAGTGTGTACCGTTATTAATCAGTCGGGTAACATCCAGTTCCCGCACCTTTGAACAATGAAAGGAGTCGTGCTATGCAAGCCGAACTGGATTCGATGTCCAAAAGAAAAAGCAAAGCCAAAAAGGCTGCTTCAGCGGGATTATGGAAAACAATCGTTGCCAACCGCTACCTGTATCTGATGCTCCTGCCGTGTTTGATTTTCTTCGCGATTTTCTCGTATTTGCCGATGGCTGGACTGGTCATGGCATTTAAGGAGTTCCGTTTCAATGGGGGGATGTTTGGTGGCCCGTGGGTCGGTCTGCGTTACTTCAAGCTCTTCTTCTCCTACCCGGATGCGGCACAACTTATCGCCAATACGTTCATTGTCGGCTTTCTCAAAATTATCGTCTACTTCCCGTTCCCAATTCTGCTGGCGCTCATGCTGAATGAGCTGCGCAACAAATGGTTCAAATCGATGACACAGACGATCTCGTATCTGCCTTACTTCCTGTCCTGGGTTGTCGTTGCTGCCTTCACAACCAAGGTGCTTGCACCGGACGATGGTATTTTCAACCAGTTCGTTGCTGCTCTCGGTGGTGACGGAAGTACATTTTACATGATGGATGGTCATTATTTTTATCTGATCATGTTCCTCACCTATGTATGGAAAAATATCGGCTGGGGCTCGATCATCTACCTCGCTTCGATGGCAAGTATCGATCCGACGCTGTATGAAGCTGCAGAGATGGACGGTGCCAGCAAATGGCGCAAAATCTGGCATATCACCTTGCCCTCGATCCGTCCGACGATTGCGATTCTGTTCATTCTCGATATCGGTAGCTTGCTCACTACAGGCTACGAGCAAAACTGGCTGCTACGCACCGCAGGCAACTCCGACTTCTCCGATATTCTGGACACGTACGTGCTGCGTGTCGGTATGATGCAAGGTCAATACGGTTATGGTGCTGCTGTTGGTCTGCTGCAAGGTCTGGTCGGTCTGATTCTCGTTATCGTGACCAACTATCTCGTCAAACGCTTTAGCAAAAACGAATCCAGTCTCTGGTAGAACCGCCGGATGAATGTCGTCCGTTCATCCGTTTAATTTCAATAATTCATTTGGGGTGATTTCATTGAAAAAGATTACGCGTCGCTTATCCTTTACGCTTGCCCTTCTGTTGATTATGGTCACGATTTTGTCCGCCTGTTCCTCCGATACGGATGACACTGCAAGCACTGTTGCTGCGGACGGACGCAAACCGGGTGAAAATGGCTTTATCGCTAACCGTGATGTGACCGGTCGTATCTTCCTCGAAGGTGACGGCGCACAACTGCCGGATGATCAGGTCAACAACCCGGTTGCTCAGAAAATCAAAGAAAAAACCGGTATGACAATGAACTGGCAATCCAGCGGTGCTGCTGACGGTCTTCAAGAACTGACTGTTGCGCTCTCTACAGGCGATCTGCCTGACGTCATCGAAGCGTATCTGGATCATGGGGGTCGTCCGGAAATGCCGGTTCTGCTCAAAGCAGCCCGTGAAGGCATGTTCACCGATCTGCGTCCGTATCTGGAAAATACCAAGGTGCTGAAAAACTATCTCGACCCTGACTTCCTGCCGCGCGATACACGCGAGAACATCATGTTCCGCCCGGACTTCGACGGTAAAGTATATTTCATTCATATGAATATCCCTGCGAAAAACACAACGGATGCTGACCGTATCCACTATCGTGGTGGAATGTGGATTCGCGCTGATATTGCCAAAGCGCTGAATGTAGACCCAACCTCTATCAAAACACAGGATGATCTGTTCAATCTGGCAATGAAGATCAAAGCTGGCAACTTCAAAGACAATAATGGTAAGCCCATCACTGTCATCGGTCCTCGTAAATGGGGCGGTCAGGTCGTAAGCACCCTGTTCAAAAACTACGACTTCGGTAACGGTACGCAATTCGATGTACTGGATGGCAAAGTGAAACACGTCGCTGAAACCGACTATGCACTGAAAAGTATCGACTTTGTACAAAAGCTGCTCAAAGCCGGTCTGCTCGATAAAGAAGCGTTTAACATGGATGGCGTACGTGCAGAAGAAGCGTACAACAACGGCTCATATGCAATCTCTCCTTATATGAACATCGCGCCAGACTCACTGACGATGTTCGAAAAAACAAAGTATCTGCCAATGGATCAAATGTATAACTACAAAGGCGAAGATGCGATCTACGAAAAAGCAAAATCCGGTAGTCAGGTATGGGCTATTCCGGCAACGACCAAAAATCCAGAGCAAATCGTACAGTTTGCTGACTATATGGCAAGCAAAGAAGGCAAAGCGCTGTGGACGTACGGTATTGAAGGTGAAGATTACAAAATCAACGATAAAGGCCAGTATATTTTCACAGACAAAGTATTATCGATTCTGAACAACAGTCCGCAGGATGAGCGCAATACGATCCCTTACTTCTGGGGTACACTGCTCGGCAAAACCGATATGAACAACAACAAAGACTTTGGCGAATTAATTCGTGGCGCTAATTCCCAGCCGGATCGTTACAAGCTGTATTTCGAGCTGATGAACTATGGCAATCCGAAGTACAAATACTGGGATGGCTATACGGCTGCTTCCTACCTGTCTGAAGTACCGGACATCGAAGCTTCGCTAAAACCGGTGCTTGATTCGTACAAGGACGTGCTCGTGCAAGCATTCTTTGCCAAAGATATGACAGAAGCAACGAAGATTCTGGATGACTACCGTGCACAGTTGAAGGCTGCTGGCGTTGATCAATACGAGCAGTATCTGCAACAGAAATATGATAAAGACCCTAGCTCGGTTGTATTCTACGTCGACGCATTCTTCTAATCGATAATCGATTGGACCCACATTTTCATTCTTTCCGTAACCGGGGTGAGCCTGGCTTCCCCCGGCATACGGACAGGAAACGGAGGTTATACGGATGGATCAACATGCTGTAGGCAAAACGCCTCTTAACGAACGCATTGCAACGGTAGTCAACTACATCCTGCTTGCGTCATTATCTATCATTATTCTGCTGCCTCTGGTGAATATTCTGGCGCTATCCTTCAATGATGGTAAGGATGCTTCCCTCGGCGGGATCGCTTTCTGGCCGCGTATATTCAGCCTGTCCAACTATATCGAAGTATTCAAAAATCCAGCCGTTATTAACGGATTGGAAGTGACCCTGTTCCGTACGATCGTCGGTACAGCAGTAAGTGTGCTGCTCACCGCAATGGCTGCCTTTGCACTGAAAAATCGCAATCTGCCCGGTGTGGGTATTGCGAGTATGTTTATCGTATTCACTATGCTGTTTAACGGCGGGATCATTCCTTTTTTCATGGTGCTGAAAATGTTCCACCTGAACAATACAATCTGGGTATACATCATTCCGACACTGTATAGCGCATGGAATCTCATTCTCGTACGTACATTTTTCCAATCGATTGATCCGAGTATGGAAGAATCGGCAAAGATCGATGGTGCGCATGACTTTCAGGTATTGTTCCGTATTTATTTCCCGCTGAGTATGCCAGTGCTGTCTGTAATCTGCCTGTTCAACGGCGTGATGCACTGGAATGACTGGTTCTCCGGCGCTTTCTACGTGACGAATGAGAAGCTGCGTCCATTGCAAACGGTGCTACAGCAAATGCTGACTGCCGCTGAAGCGATGCGCAAAAATCTGTCGATGAATGCGATGATGAGTGCCTCCAGCACCGTTACGAGCGAATCGATGAAGATGGCGATGGTGATCATCTCCATTGTGCCGATTGCTAGCGTGTATCCATTTATTCAGAAATATTTTGTACAGGGCATTATGGTCGGTTCAGTAAAAGGCTGATTCCAGTCCGAAGTTGAGCACGTCATGCCTTTAACTTAAGTGGGGGATGTTCATTGGATAACAAACAATATGATGTCGTCTCCATCGGTGATGCCAATATCGATTTGATTGTGGCGGGAAGCGACCATTTACCTGAACCAGGACAAGAAGTATTCGTTAGCAATATGCTCGTGCATATCGGTGGCGGTGCCGCATTATTCTCAATGGCGATCGCCAAGCTCGGCTTGAAAGTAGCCTTTAACGGCGTGCTCGGTCAGGACTATTATGGACAGTTCATTCTGGATGAATTCAGCGAGCTGAATATCGATACGACCTATATCCGGCAGAGTGAGCATAACAATACAGGCATATCGATTGCGATCAATCCTGAGCATGATCGCTCCTTCATTACGTATATGGGCTCCAACGCCGAGGTGCGGATGGAGGATTTGCACGAAAACAGTATGAAATACGGTCGCCATGTGCATATGACAGGCTATCAGGGTAGCCGTAATCATGACGCATACATGGCGATGATCCGCAAAATTAAAAGCTTTGGCACCACGATCTCATTTGACGTAGGCTGGGATGATAGCGGCGAGTGGTACAGCGGCATTTTGGAAGTGATGCGCGAGGTAGATGTATTTTTCCTGAATGAGCTGGAGGCGCTCCATTATTCCCGCCACTCGGATATCCGGCAAGCGATCGCGCTCATGTCGCAGCATGCTTCACATCTGGTCGTGAAAATGGGCTCTCGTGGTGCGGTATCGATCCAGAACGGTCAGCAAACCTATCGCTCTGCCTATACCGTGACAGCGGTCGATACGACCGGTGCCGGTGACAGCTTTAACGCTGGTTACATGTATGGCGTATTGACCGGCAAGCAGGCTGGCGAATGTCTACAATATGGCAATGCATGTGGTGCACTCTCCGTATCTGCCTATGGCGGCAATACCGGGATTCCCGATCAAGCAGGTGTAGCAGCTTTTATTCAGAGTCATTCCACACAGGTCGTCGACGACTGGGAAGTTATTGCCTGAGGACAGAGGAGGAGCTTCATGTTTTTTACAGAGGAGAAACTTAAAAAGCGGCTCGAGCAGCTCGGCCCGCTACGCTACCGGGACACATTCCTGGTAGCGGAATACGCAGCACTGGAAGACGCAGCCGGCAATAATGGTATTTACCCGCAGCAGAAGGAAGCCGAAAGCTCCGGCACAACTTATACAATGAAAAATGGAGAAACGTGGACAGGCAGAGATCGCTACTTGTGGCTCTCTGCCTCTGTCTCTATTCCGGCAGCATGGGCGGATCGTACAGTGGTCGGCCTATTTGACTTTGGTACGACCGAAGAAGGCAATAACGTCGGCTTTGAGGCGCTTGCTTATTGGAATGAGCATCCGTATCAGGGCGTGGACAGCAATCATATCGAGATGATTCTACCTGCCGCTTATACCGGTGAAGCGAAGCTGGATTTCCGACTGTGGTCGGGTCTGGAAGGCGGCGGCCCGCAGCGCCCGGCGACGCATACGATTCGTGATTCGCGCATTGGCTGGCTTGATCACGCTGCCGATCGACTCTACTATACGTCGAAAGCAATCCTGCAAACGATCGCGATTTTACCCGAATCGGCGTATGAAAAGTCCCTGCTGACTAAGCTGCTGAATGGGGCGCTCCTGAAGCTGGACTGGTCGGTTCCGGGGGCAGATGCTTTTTACGCGTCAGTACAGGAAGCCGATCATCATCTGGATGCCGAGCTGGAGCAGATCAAGCAGGAGCATCCGGTACTGGTGACAACGGTCGGGCATACGCATATCGATGTCGCATGGTTATGGCGACTGAAGCATACCCGTGAAAAGGCGGCGCGCTCCTTCTCGACTGTGCTGCGCCTGATGGAGCATGATCCGGAGTATATTTTCCTGCAAACACAGCCGCAATTATATGATTATATCAAGCATGACTATCCAGAGCTGTATGCGCGTATTAAAGAACGGATTGCTGAAGGTCGCTGGGAAGCGGGCGGCGGAATGTGGGTCGAAGCGGATTGTAATCTAACCTCCGGCGAATCGCTCGTGCGTCAATTCCTGCTCGGTACACGCTTTTTCAAACAGGAATTCGGTGTTGCCAGCAGCTATTTATGGCTACCGGATGTGTTTGGCTATAGCTGGGCATTGCCGCAAATTTTGCGCAAATCAGGCTTTGATACATTTATGACGACCAAGATTAGCTGGAATCAGGTGAACCGGATGCCACGCGATACGTTTCGCTGGCGCGGAATGGATGGCTCCGAGGTGCTGACGCATTTTATTACGACACCGGATGACTGGGAAGGCGGCAATTCCTTCTATTATACGTACAATGGTCATGTGAAGGCGGATACGGTACAGGGTGTGTGGAACAGCTATCAGGACAAGGAAGCTAACCAGAACATGCTGATCGCTTACGGATTTGGCGATGGCGGTGGTGGCGTGACCCGCGAAATGCTGGAGCTGCGTCGTCAGCTCGATCGCATTCCGGGCATTCCGGCGGTAAAAAGCGGACGTGCAGATGATTATTTTATCCGACTGCAAAATACATTCAAGCAAACGGACAGCTATGTGCACACATGGGATGGCGAGCTGTATCTGGAATATCATCGCGGGACGTATACCAGTCAGGCGTACAATAAACTGTTGAACCGCCGACTGGAGCTGCTATACCGCGAAGCGGAGTGGCTGCATACGCTCCGTGCAGCAGCGACGGGTGATTGGTCAGCTTATCCGGCAGCTACGCTGGAAGAAGGCTGGAAAATTATTTTGCGTAATCAGTTCCATGATATTATTCCGGGCTCGTCGATTGCTGAGGTGTATGAAGACAGCACGATTGAGTATGCCGAAGCGGAGCTGATTGGGCGCAATGCATGGGCAGCAGCGGCTGGTGCGACATTGCCAGTAGCAGCGTTGTCTTCCTCCCTTCGCTCGGAAAGAAATGAAGCGGCAACGGGAACGACGTCGATCGTAAGTGAAACCCAGCCGATGATTAATAGTGAGACTCAAAGTGGCAAAGATCATACCGGATACGATGACGCTGTTGCTACTGTTACTGATAAACAAGAAGTGTCCGTACTTGCTGATATCGCTGGTGGGCACAAAGCCAGTGCTATTGATGCTAATACTTATCCATCTGCATCCGGCGAGCTTACCGTATTGAACAGCTCTTCCTGGTCGCTCACTCCACTCGTTCATATTCCGTTCGATCAATGTGGACATGGGCATTATGTATGGAGTGACCATACAGGTCAACCCTTATCTGCTCAGCAAACGACAGATGGCTGGCTTGTACAGGCTAATGCGGTTCCTTCTCTTGGCTGGAGTACGATTCATTATGCTACAGCGACAACGGAAACAACGGCAACGGCAAATGGTACTGCTGGAACAACTGTTACTGTAACCGCTGAAGCAACCATCGATGCACGGACAGCGGATGTCTTTTTCCGTTATGAGGATGGCAAGCTGATTACCCCTCATTATGAACTGGAATGGAATGCAAATGGACAGCTTACCCGAATCACGGATCGGCAATATAAACGCGATGTGCTCGCTGCGGGTGAACGTGGCAATGTACTGCAATTGTTTGAAGATAAGCCGATGAATTTTGACGCATGGGATATTGATATTTTCTATGGGGAGCGAATGGATGAGATTACGGCGCTCCATAGTGTGCGACTGCTTGAATCCGGTCCACTGCGTGCCATTGTGGAATTTGCGTGGAGCTATGGCGATACCCACATTGTACAGCAACTGATCGTTTACACGACGAGCCGCCGCATCGACTTTGTAACCGATGTGGATTGGAAGGAACGCCAGAAGCTGCTCAAGGTTGCCTTCCCGGTACAGATTCGTGCAACCGAGGCGACGTATGATATTCAATTCGGTAATGTGAAGCGTCCGACACACTGGAATACGAGCTGGGATTGGGCGCGCTTTGAGAGCGTGGGACATCAGTGGGCAGATCTGTCGGAGCGCAGCTATGGTGTCAGTCTGCTGAATGACTGCAAATATGGCTACGATATCAAAGACCATACCATGCGCCTTTCTCTGCTCAAAGCAGCGATTCATCCCGATCCGATGGCAGACTATGGACAGCATCACTTTACGTATTCACTCTACCCGCATGGCGGAGATTGGCTGGAGGGCGGCACGGTACAGGAAGCATGGCAGCTTAATGCACCAGCGGTGACGATTCCAGCAGATTCGTTAGCAAAAGCAGCATTCGTACATGTCGATGTGCATCCAGCATTTCCTTCTGCGATAGCTGAACCAAAGGCTATCGTAGATCAGACGGTTACGACGGATCTGACGTACGATGCTAATCGCACTTCGGTTCATGATGATCATGCTTCTAGCCAGAATGGGGCTTTTAGGGATAAATCAGCTTCGCATGTGACATCACGTCCACTGCAAACTGACTTCTCTCTGTTCCGCTTCTCAGCGGATCATGTGATTGCAGATGCCATTAAAAAAGCGGAAGATTCCGACGCGATCATTTTGCGAATTCACGAATATGGTGGAATGCGCACGCCGCTAACGATTGAAAGCGATCTGAGCATCGTATCATGGCAGGAATGTAATCTGATGGAAGAACCAATCGGTGAAGTACAGCAAGGTAATATTGAGCTGACAATCACTCCGTATGAGCTGCGTACGTTCCTGATTACGGTACAGGAGGTGTAAACCTATGACGCTACTTAACACACCACTGACCCTTACCCCGGTGATGGAGCAATATGTGCAACGAATCGAGCAGCAGCTAGCAGCAATGCCAGACGTGCAGGCGATGTTTCGCGGCTGTTATGCAAGTACGTATGAAACGACAATTCGGGTGATGGAGGATGGAAGCTCCTTTGTAATTACCGGAGATATTCCGGCGATGTGGCTACGCGACTCGGCAGCGCAGGTGCGGCATTATTTGCCGCTTGCGGCTGAGGACAACGAGCTTGGCGAACGTATTGCCGGACTAATTCGCAGACAGCTATTTTGCATCGGTCTGGACCCGTATGCCAATGCCTTCAATCATGAGCCGAATAATGCTCGTTATGATGATGATCTGACCGAGCTAACACCGTGGATCTGGGAGCGTAAGTATGAGATTGATTCGCTCTGCTATCCGATCCAATTAAGCTATTTATTTTGGCGCCAGACCGGGCGTACGGATCTGTTTGATGTTCATTTTTATAATACGATGCACCGGATTATCGATCTGTGGATCTGCGAGCAGCGTCATGATGAACGCTCCCCGTATCGCTTCATACGCGAGCATTGTCCACCATCCGATACACTGCGCAATGACGGACGCGGCATGCCGACCACCTATACAGGCATGACGTGGTCTGGCTTCCGTCCGAGTGATGATGCGTGCACATTTGGCTATTTGATTCCGTCGAATATGTTCGCTGTCGTTGTACTCCGCTATATGGCGGAAATTGCGCGTGAAATCTACCAGGATGAGCGTCTGGTGCTGCGTGCCAACAAGCTGCGCGAAGAGATTGAATTCGGGATCGAGCATTATGGCACCGTCTTACATCCAACCTATGGTAAAATCTACGCGTACGAAACGGACGGTCAGGGCAATCATCATCTAATGGACGATGCCAATGTACCGAGTCTGCTGTCGATTCCGTATCTTGGTTATCGCGGGGCAGATGATCCGATCTATATGAACACACGCCGCTTTATTTTAAGTCAGGATAATCCGTATTACTTTTCCGGTACAGCCGCAAGCGGCATCGGGAGTCCGCATACACCGTCATCGTATATATGGCATATTGCGCTTTCGATGCAAGGCTTAACGTCCACCGATCTGGACGAAATGAAGCAACTGCTCCACTGGCTATCCACGACACATGACGGTACAGGCTTTATGCATGAAGGCTTTCACAAGGATGATCCGGCGCAATATACAAGACCATGGTTCGCCTGGTCAAATAGCTTATTCGCCGAGTTCGTCATTCGTTTCGTTGAACTATGTGCCAAGGAGGAATAGACCCGCTTATGACCCTTTTCATTCCAAATGCTCATCAACAGTTGGATGTGCTGCATGTGAACCGTGAGCCTGCGCGCTCCTACTACGTTCCGTATGCGGATCGCCAGGCAGCGCAGACCGGACAGCGCAACCGCTCTCCTTTTTATCGTTCCTTAAATGGCACCTGGCAATTCCGTTATTACGATTCAGTTCGTCAGGTGGAGCCAGAATTCTGGCAGGCTGCTGGTGCTGGTGCTGGTGCTGGTGCTGGTGCTGGTGCTGGAAAAATGATACCACTCTCAGGCGATGGTTGGGATACATTAACCGTGCCCTCCTGCTGGCAGCGCAATGGATATGATCAGCAGCATTATACGAATCTGAGCTATCCTTTTCCCTGTGATCCGCCACATATTCCAACCCGCAATCCAGCAGGTGCCTATGTGCGTGAATTTGAGCTACCGGATGACTGGCAGGCACGGGAAACATATGTTGTATTTGAAGGTGTGCTGTCCTGTGCGTATGTATGGGTGAACGGTACATTTGTCGGCTACAGTCAAGGCAGCCGGGTACCTGCGGAATTCCGGCTTACTCCTTATTTAAAGTCCGGCACGAACCAGATGGCAGTACTCGTATTAAAATGGTGCGATGGCTCGTATTTGGAAGATCAGGATATGTGGCGATATAACGGCATTTTCCGTGATGTGTACTTACTCAGCCGTGCTCAGAATCATGTGCGAGATGTATTTGTAAAGCAGACGCTCACTTGTGATGCCCATGGTGATTATACTACTGCGGCGATTCGTGTCGAGCTGGATTATGAGCAGATCGTTCAGCACGCTGGAGCAATGGAGGCGCTAAGTCATTCCTTTGCGGAGACTATAGCCCCTTCGGCGCCAGCCTCCGATTCCGACGCTGCCTCTGCACATCTTGAAGCTCCCGCCACTGGTTCTGGTTCTGGTTCTGGTTCTGGTTCTGGTTCTGGTTCTGGTTCTGGTTCTGGTTCTGGTTCTGGTTCTGGAGAAAGTATATCCGACGTTACACTGCCAACTACAATAACAGTGATTGCACCAGATGGTACGGTGGTTGCTCATGCGCAGCAGGAGATGACTTCCTCTACCGAAGCTGCAACGATTGAACTGGATTGGAGCAACCCACGGCTATGGAATGCGGAGACACCGGAGCTATACAGCCTGTATATTGAGGCGGCTGGTGAGGTGCTGCATTTTGCAATCGGGTTGCGAGAAGTGACGATTAGTGAACAGGGTGTGTTCATGATCAACGGACAGCCGATCAAGCTCAAAGGTGTGAATCGTCACGATACACATCCAGTGCTGGGACATACGGTACCACTGGAGCATATGATCGACGATCTATTGCTCATGAAGCGGCATAATATCAATACTGTACGCACTGCGCATTATCCGAACGATCCACGCTTTTTGGAGCTATGCGACCGTTATGGCTTTTATGTAATCGATGAAGCCGATCTGGAGTGCCACGGTATCGGGATTCCAGAAAGCTTTGGCCCCGGTGCCTTTCATCAAATATCTGCTAATCCCGATTGGGAGCAGGCTTTTGTCGATCGTGCCGTACGACTGGTGGAGCGCGATAAGAACTTTAGCTCAGTTATCATGTGGTCGATGGGCAACGAATCCGGCTACGATCGTAATCATATCGAGATGGCACGCTGGACACGAGCACGAGACACCTCACGTCCGGTGCACTATGAGGGCGCAGCCCCAATCTACAAAGGTCATCCCGATATATCCGTACTGGACGTGGAGAGTCGCATGTATTCTTCTCCAGCGGAAATTACCGAGTATGCTGTCCATCCAGACAGCCGCAAGCCGCTATTTCTGTGCGAATATAGCCATGCAATGGGCAATGGCCCGGGCGATCTAAAGGAATACTGGGATGCCATCTATGCTCAGCCGCTATTAATGGGAGGCTGTGTATGGGAATGGGCAGATCATGGGATTCAGCAAAAGGATGAGCTGGGACGCATCTATTATGCGTACGGTGGTGATTTTGGTGATACACCACATGATGGCTCCTTCTGCATCGATGGATTAGCTTCCCCGGATCGCAAGCCGCATCCGGGCTTGCTGGAGCTGAAGCAGATTATTGCTCCCGTATGGATCGAGACGGAGAATGAAGCGCAGAGGGGCGACACCTTATCACTGCGCGTGCACAATCGGTACGATTTTATGAAGCTGGATCATCTAACGTTGGACTGGATTGTCGAAGACGAAGGTATTTTGCTAGCACAGGGGCAAATGGAGCTGCCGACGATTGCTCCCCATGACTCTGCACTGCTGGCATGGACATTGCCTGCTGAACTGGCAACATTGCCCTCTCCAACCACCTCAGACATTCAGGTAAACTCGGACATCGCCGTCACTTCGAAGCAATCGAAGCCAACGCTTGGAAAAAACAGCTATGTCACGTTCCGTCTGCGTCAACGCGGCAACACCATCTGGGCTGAAGCGGGCTATGAGATTGCCTTTTTCCAATTTTCGCTGAGCGCGGCAAGCATAGCAGACCGTATTGATGCTACAGATTACAGGGCGACCTCTATGCCATCTATCGCCTTTGTCCACTCGGAATTGCTGACTGCAACAGAGCAGCATGGTGTTCTGCATATTACAGGCGATCAATTCCGGTACGAATACGATCTTGTCGAAGGTGTATGGCAGCAACTGGAACGTCAGGATACACTGCTGCTGGATGCTCCATCTTCCTTTGCCGTCTGGCGGGCTCCGATCAGCAACGATATGAATATGGAGGAAAAATGGCGGGATATCGGAATGGATCGGCTGCATACAAAAACCTATGCTTCCAATTGGACTGAACAAGAAGACGGTACAATTCACATCATGACCTCCTTCTCACTCGGTGCACTCTCCCACTATCCACTCGTGCGCGGCGAGGCTACGTGGATCGTACATCCTGACGGATGCATCAAGCTCAAGCTAAACGCGGAAGTGCTGGAAACGGCGCCATTTCTACCACGGTTTGGATTGCTGCTGCCACTGAAATCCGGTATGGAGCATGTGACCTACTTTGGACGCGGGCCGCATGAGAGCTATGTGGATAAGCACCATAGCACACGCTTTGGTCGCTATCGCTATACCGTGGATGAGCTATTTTACAATTATGTCGTACCACAGGAAAATGGTTCGCGTGCGGATACGAGCTGGCTGACGATTACCAATCCGCTTGGTGCCGGTCTGTATGTGAGCGGACCGAAGCGCTTTTCGTTTAATGCATCGCATTATACGCCAGCCGATCTGACGACAGCTACGCACGCGCATAAGCTACAGCCGCGCGCAGAGACATATTTGCATCTGGATTATAAAATGAGCGGTGTCGGTTCTAACTCCTGTGGACCGGAACTGGCGGAAGTGTATCGGTTGCAGGAAAAGCGGTTCCAGTATGAATTGGACATTGTGCCTGTTGTGCTGGAAAGTGGCTATACAGGCAGGTGATTTCTTTAAAACGACAAGCCTCAAGTTGTACATAAACTCGAGGCTTGTCGTTTATTTTCTATATTAGCTACTATATTATTAGGTGTTTGTTAAAATAAATATTGCTTATAATAAACATTAGCAATTACACTTTGCCCTTATTATCTTTATTTAAATTTGTGAAAGAAATTATCAAACCACAAGCAAATCAAATGATAATAGTGTTCATTATAAAGCAAGATGGTCAACTCTAAATAATGCTCTCATTTCTATTGAAATAACAATGTTATATTGCAATATTTGTCGGGATAAGGCGAATGAATAGGTTAGTCATCAATCACATTGTTAACGGTTAGAAGTGTTAAAAAAGAAAGATTATACAAATCAAATGAAAACCCTTTCATTTTTCTTCATATACATGTATGCTGAAGTTAATGACGCTAGCAAAATTACCCTTATCCATCTTCTATTCATCTTCGTCAAGCTATCAGGCTGATCCAGCATGTTGGAGTCGAATTTCACGCAACCATAAATGTGAGATTGGAGGTTATCTATGTCCACTTCCTTTATTTCTCCGGAATGGGGTCTCAGTGTATCGGAAACCGTATGCCCGGATGTACAGACATCGGTTAATCTGCTTGGGATTCATATGCGCGAGGTTAGCCGCGACTGGGAATGTCCGAGCCATGCGCATCATCAGTATGAGATCAATTATGTGCTTCAGGGGACGCAGCAAATGAAGATCGGGGATTACAGCTATGTACAGCAGGCTGGCGATCTGATTATTTTGCCTCCAGGGGTTCATCACATGAGTCGCAGTATTAGCGAAGGGACACTGGTCTATGTGTGCATTCATTTTGAAATGAATGATCGCGTGTTCCTATCTCTGCTGGAGCGAACAAATCAATTGATTTTCCGCAAAAACAGCCTCGCTGCAAGACAGATTGAGCCCTGCATTATGAAGCTGGTACAGGCAGCCGGGCACGGGGAGCAGCATATGATCACCCGTCGCATTCGTTTGCAGGCGGCATCATTTGAACTGTTTAGCGTGCTATGGGAGATTTTGCTGAATGAAGCAGCACAGGCATCGCCATCAACGTATGCGCATATGGAGCTGGCTCACCAGATTGCTGCCAGACTACAGGCGATCGTTAGCCGTAATCTAACGGAGGAAGAGCGTCCAGAGTCACACTATGGCATCGACGATATTGCAGCCGAGCTGGGCATCAGCCCATCGCATTGCAATCGTATTTTCCATCAGGTGTTTGCCATTTCGCCGCGCAGCTATTTATCCAATCTGGTTCTGCATAAGTCCAAGCTACTGCTTGCCGATCCGCATATGTCCATTCAGGATATTGCGACCACACTCGGCTACCGGGATATTGCGCATTTCAGTCGTCAGTTCAAACGCTGGTCCGGCATTTCGCCAAGTCATTATCGTAAAACACAGTTGCATATGAGTCAGCCGCTTGAAGCAGGTGTGTAATGCATTCTGGCACGATACAGAGCAGAATCTGTGCATAAGAAGCAGGTTCCCCGTTATCCTCTGTATGATCGTCTGAGCGGCTGTCCGATATTTGCTAGCGTTTATACCGTATATCGCATGCAGCCGGGCAGACGTAGCGCTATTGCCCGGTTTTTTTGTTTCGTTTAACCTATTTTTGTCATGGCACTTCAGGCACCATTACCCATTCAATGATGGAGGATGATATCTTTATGCGCATGGTATTTCGCTGGTTTGGTGAGCAAAATGATACAGTAACTCTGGATCAGATTCGTCAGATTCCAGGTGTGGAGGGCATTGTCTGGGCACTCCACGATCTTCCTGTCGGTGAAGTCTGGCCACGGGAACGTATACAGGAAATGCAAACGCTCGCTGAGCGGCACGGTTTACATATTGAAGTTGTTGAAAGTGTAAATATTCATGAAGATATTAAGCTTGGTCTGCCTTCGCGCGACCGTTATATCGCTAACTACAAGCAGACGATTGAGCATCTGGGTGAAGCCGGAGTGAAGGTGATCTGCTATAATTTTATGCCGATCTTTGACTGGCTGCGAACCGATCTGCATCATCCGCTGCCGGACGGATCTAACTCGTTATTTTATGAATACAGCCGCATTGAAAATATCGATCCGTTCGAGCTGGTGATGCAAATCCAGTCCAATTCGGCGCTGACGATGCCCGGCTGGGAACCGGAGCGACTGGCGCATCTGACCGAGCTGTTTGAAGCGTATCAGGGCTTTACCGAGGAGGATCTGTGGCGTAATGTACAGTATTTCCTCAATGAGATTATTCCGGTGGCTGAAGCGAATGGCATTCAAATGGCCATCCACCCGGATGATCCACCCTGGTCGATTTTTGGCTTGCCACGCATTATTCGTAGTCAGGACAATATACGCCGCTTCCTCAGCCTGTCGGATAGTCCAGCACATGGCATTACTCTGTGTACAGGCTCGCTTGGCGCTAATCCAGACAATGATATTATCGGAATGGTGCACGAATTTGCGGATCGGATTCCGTTTACCCATATTCGCAATGTCAAAGTCGAACCAAATGGTGACTTTCAGGAGACATCGCATCGGACAGAGGATGGTAGCGTCGATATCGCTGGCATCGTTGAGGCCTATAATGAAGAAGGCTTTACCGGCTATTGCCGTCCGGATCATGGACGCCATCTATGGGATGAGCAGTGTCGCCCGGGCTATGGATTGTACGATCGTGCGCTGGGCATCATGTATCTGTGGGGACTATGGGATGCACACGCGCTGGGTAAAGCAAAAGCGCAGGAAGCTGCACAGCGTCATAAGGAGGATGCGCTATGAGTGAACAGGAACAACAGCATCCTCAGGCGACTTCTGACACCGCACCTCCATCCTCACCGGCTGCACCAACGACGGGCAATAAGCTGGTTGACCAGACCTTGCGTGAGGTCATTCGCCATGTAGAAGGTGAGCAGCCGCCAACCGAGACGGAGTTGAAGCCATTACCACTGCATGAGTCGTTAAATGGTAAAGTCGTTGTCATTACAGGCGGCGCCGGTGTATTGTGCCGCGCCATGGCACTTGAGCTGGCGCAGCAGGGCTGCCGGGTTGCGATTTTGAATCGGACACTGGAAAAGGGTGAGGCGGTTGTAGCCGATATTATCGCACAGGGCGGCGAGGCGATTGCAGTTGCCTGCGATGTGACCAAAGAGGACAGTGTGATCGTAGCGGAAACGGCGGTTACGGAGCAACTGGGACCCTGCGATATTCTGATCAATGGCGCAGGCGGAAATCGCCCGGATGCGAATACAACCGGTGAGACGTTTAGTGAGCAGGATCTGAACGTGGATCATATGCAGACCTTTTACGATATAGGAGTCGATGGATTCCGACAGGTGCTTGATCTGAACATGATCGGCACGCTCATTCCAACGCAAATATTCACCCGTCGGATGGTCGGACGTGCCGGTGTGACGGTCATCAACATCTCGTCGATGAGCGCGTATAGCCCGATGACCAAGGTGCCTGCCTACTCCGCCGCTAAAGCCGCGATCAACAATTTTACGCAGTGGCTGGCCGTCCATTTTGCCGAGACCGGTATTCGGGTAAACGCGATTGCACCTGGCTTTTTCTTAACAGAGCAAAATCAGCGCCTGCTCAAACATGAGGACGGCTCGCTGACAGAGCGTTCAGAGAAGATTATTTCCCATACACCGATGCGACGCTTTGGTGTGCCTCAGGATCTGCTTGGTACGCTGTTATGGCTATCCGATGCGGATACATCAGGCTTTGTGACAGGCATTACGGTGCCAGTCGATGGCGGATTTATGGCGTATTCGGGTGTCTAGGATAGTAGATTAGGTTTAGGATATGAAGAATATCAAAAGCCTTCCTGATGCGCAGGAAGGCTTTTGATATGTTCGTTATTTTATAAGTATAGCCAGCTTAAACTATCGATCTGTACAGCATACATCGATTGATCTGTAAATCATACATTCGAATACTACGCCTCGATTCATCTGTATCCCTATAACAAGAAGATAGAATACGAAAGAATATATCTACGACTTAAAAACGATACTAATCGTTTCCTAAATAACACAGCATATTCATCACTTCGCCCTACACGCTCGTATACAGCTATTGATTATGCAGATACCGTTATGCCTTGTTCACCGCTGCCATATCTTCTGCTTCGTAGTTCTCAGACAGCTCCTTGCGAAATACCGACCGACATACATACCCGACGATGACAGCCACCGTCGTCAACAGACCCGCCAGTAAATACATATCCCGCATCCCAAAACGATCTGCAAACCAGCTCAGGAACAGCATCGCCAGTGCAAACGTCAGATTGCTCAGCGCACTCAGTGCCGACATCACACTTGGCGCTTCAGCAGGCGTCAAATTTTGCTGAATCAATGTAGAACGAATGACTCCCGCCACCTGCACAGGCAGACCGGTAAGCATTAGCAAAATAAGTGCCGGAATCGGGTATACATTTAACGCAAAAGCGACCGCAATCGCCACATAGATCATCAGACTCGCCAGCATATACAGATAGGCATTCGTCCAGATTCGCTTGCCGATTGCCACTACAAGCAGACCGCCAACGATCGAGCCGATAAAGAAACCTGCATTCATAAAGCCCAGCCAGCTCACATCCTGATGCAGCACCTGAATGACAAAAGCAAGCACAAACGCGCCAATCCATGCCGCTCCGCCCAATGTATCGATGTTGTCGATAATCGCGATCAGACGCACACGGCGATTTGCCAGCAGTGCTTTCCAGCCGCTGGATAGCTGCTCACCATAGGATGGCTTAGCTTTAACACGTTCTCCCTCCATATCAGCCGCTTCTGGCGCAGCCGTCAAGCCAGCACGCGCATACGGATCACGGATAAATGCCGTAAAGAACATCGCCAGAAAATAACTAACCGAAGCGATCCACATCGTAGGCAATGCACCGATCACAGCAACGATAATGCCGCCGAGTGCCCAGCCAGAGCAACGCACGACCTGATCACTTACCGACATCAGACCGTTTGCCTTAATCAGCCCTTCGCCTTCAGCCAGTCGCGGAATTAACGCATTACGCGCCGGATCGGTCCAACCATCCAGGAAGGACATCCCGACCACCGTCAGAAAAACGAGTGGAAACGATGGAGATGGCGCCAGCCATAGATACCCGATCAAGCTCGTAAACAATAGAAATTGCCCGAGCTGTGAGCCCATCAGAATCGAAGTGAGCGGATAACGTGCCATCACGACCGGTGCGACCAGCCCGCTTACCATTTTGGACAGCAAGCGAAGCAGCGGAATAAAGATAGTCGTGACCAGCGAGCCGCTGGTTGTGAACACCAGTGTGATCAGACTGAGCTGATACACAATATCGGCTATATTCGATACTGTCTGTGTGCCCCATAGCATGTAAAACGATTTTCTTATCACTTGCTACATCCCTCTCTATATAGAATAAAAGGTAGAGAAAACGATACAAATGTTGTGAATGAATACAAGATGCTGGTATGTATAAAAACTGGATATGAAGCACAACAACATCCTACAGCAATAGAATGGGCTACATGTTTATCGATTTTTTTGAAATAAAATACAGACTGTAGCTAACATGAGTACATGTGATTTTCTTTTTACACTTATCAGTTTTAAGTATCGCACGTCTGCTTACAATTGTATAGCACTTATGCATAAAAAATTCAATAAAATGGAATTTATTTTTATTTATTTTATACGTAAATAAGATATTTATCCATACAAAAATAACGTAAATAAGAAATATAAGGCAATAAAATATACAGCAGCCTGTAGCGACTGCTGTATACGTCCATTCTTTCTATCGATGATCAGAGCTAAGCTTCAGCTCTAATCAGCCGGCTTTGGACTGAAATTCAATCTTTGTACGGATCAAATTCATCGGCACCTGCCATACAGACACCAATCGGACGCAGCACATGAAGTACATCCAGTGTCTCGCTATGCGCATCCAGCACCGTTTGCAGTCTGCGGTATACAAATGGACTCTCATCCGTATCTGCACCACGCAGCTCTACTCCGTACTCTGTAATGGCTTGACGCATCTGCTCGCGTGTAATTTGCCCCCCTGAACGAGTGCGTGTCTTCCAGTTCATTTTACCAGCCGCCTGTGTGCGACTCATGACCCGACCGGCGCCATGCACTGTGCTGTAGAAGGATTCGGCATTTTCAGCGCTATCTTTCCCGCGTACGATCACCGAAATATCGCCCATGCTCCCACCGATAAAGCCAAGCTGCCCCGGTGCCGAAGGAGTGGCGCCTTTCCGTACTACAATCGTTTCCTGTCCGGCATGCTGCTCCTTCCAGGCAAAGTTATGATGATTATGCACTGCAAAATCCGCTTCGGCTCCGATGAGTCTCAGCACCTCATCAATCACAACATCCCGACCTGCATAGGCGTAGCGCCCTGCCAGCTTCATCGCACGGTAGTACAGCTCACCTACTTCATCATCCAGATTCATCAACACAGGCGGCTGATCCATATGCTCCCCCGGTGCCTTGCCCAAAAATTCACGACCTGCTGCCAGATTCAAAAATCCACTCGCTGTCTTATGCCCGAAGCCTCTGCTGCCAAAATGGTTTCCAATCCATAGACGGTCTGTGGATGGCTCGACGAACAGGTCGACATAGTGATTCCCGCTTCCGACGGTGCCCAATTGCTGGCGAGCCAGACGCTTCAGCTCGTCATGCCCTTTTTTCCCGGCGACTTGCATGTACACGTTCCAGTCTGGATCATCAAACAGCTCATGATCGACCATATTCCGATTGCCACGCCCTACGCCAAAGGCAATCGTGCTAGCGATCCGATCCATAATACCGCTGATCTGTGGCATCACATCGGATGCGAGCAGATTGGTACGTACCGCTTTATTGCCACAACCGATATCATAACCTACACCAGACGGTGAAATCTGACCACGGTAAGCGACCACACCGCCAATCGGCTGGCTATAGCCCTTATGATGATCCGCCATCAACAGCGTTTGCACGACATTACCGTGCTGCGAGCAGGTGATCGCCTGACTAACTGCACCTGCATCAGGATCACCCCAGATACGTACGCCTTCGATAATTTGAAAAGCCATTGTTTTTCCTCCTTGTTGTTAAGCTGCCTCGTATTGCAGTGAGGCAGAGGGGTTGGTGTATTGTTGTTATTCTGCTACTGTATTGCTGATTTTATGTCTGGTTATGTTCGAGAGTTGAATATAATGCTAAACACTACGCTTGATGACTTGAAGTTGCTCTGTATCGCTTTTGCTGGATTACGGGATTGTGGACTTGCTATGAAATAGTTGGTGGGGATGCGTACATCACTTACGACAAGGAATAAGGGAACGTCCTCAGGTGGAGCCCAGTAAGCTTTTGGATTCGGAAGGAATGAAGATTCCCGGGCTCGGAAGCAGTACGATATTTTGCTTTGCAAAAATCCATTTTCATTGAACCTCGTGTTAGAAGATCGCTAACACTGTAAGTCGTCCTTTTCCCTTATTTCCTTGACTCCGTTCTGTGCTTTTCGCATCAACTGTAGATATACTTTCGTCGTAATATCTACTTTCTACTGAATGGAGCTACAATTAAACAACAATGTAAACAAGCTTAGAAAAGAGCCTAACACTTAAAATCATACGTGGAGCTATATACATCTAGAACATTAAGCACATTACTAAATTTAACTACAATATCTATCCTTGCCTTTTATGCATGAAGCATCTTAACTTAGCTACTTGCAATACAGCCATCCATTTTACATGCAACTACAGCACACTAAGATGAAGAGCCAAAAATTCATTTACAGCATTAGCACACTTAATCGTATATACCGTCAATGCCCTGCAGATCAATCTCTGCAGATTGCAATCCTTCATTTTCTCCTGCAGTTTTATAAGTGATACAAATGCTACTTGCTACTTGCTACTACTACTACTACTGCTACTGCTACTGCTACTGCTACTGCTACTGCTACTGCTACTGCTACTGCTACTGCTACTGCTACTGCTACTGCTACTGCTACTGCTACTGCTACTGCTACTGCTACTGCTACTGCTATAAATGTTACGAAATACGAGCAATCAATCCTACTTAAAAAATTAAATTAGGACTCCTCAATCACCACATATCTACAAAATGCTCAAACTATAAATTCCGTATACTCTCATACGAACTGCCCAAATAAAATAGTAACAATTCTGCACCGGAACGAAGGTCGCTAAATAAAGCAACAAGCCCCTCCCACCCCAGAACGTAAGGCAAAGAACGATGCCAAAAGACCGACCTTTAAGCCGGGATACGCCATCTTTCTCCCCATTCCAAGTATCCCGGCTTAACCGGAGGTCGTTGGCATGTTCTTTGCCTGGAGTGGTAGATGCAACATGCGATACTAATATTCCTTCCGTCTAGAGTGATATACGCAATATGAACCTACGGAATGGAGTTGCATTTCTCAGTAGCCTTCATCTACAGCCGTGGATCAACCGCATCCGCTTCTAATGCCAGTGCAGCCAGCACACACTCGTGCATTCGTCCCAATGGCTCCTTGCGAACGAAGCGCGCAACGGATTCGACGCTGAGTGCGAATTCCATCAGGGCATGGCGTTCTTTTTTGCGCGTTTTACGCTGCTTGAGACGTTTGAGGTTGTCCGGCTGTAGATAGTCCATGCCGTAGATGATATGCAAGTATTTGCGTCCGCGTACTTTGATGGCTGGTTGTACGAGTCGCCCGCCTTCGTGCATCGTCATCGATTCTGGCTTGATGACCAACCCTTCATGTCCTTCCTCGGTAATACGTGTCCACCAGTCGATCAGGCGTTGCTCGTCGTCGCTTTCTTCATCCAGCTCGACCACCATGTATTCCGTTTCCATCAGCAGCTTCGAGCAAGCGGCAAGCTCCTGTGCATGCTCCATGTGCCAGATGTGCTCGCGATCCATGAAGGAGCTGTTTTGATGCGCCAATATATGAAAGGGGGCAATGCGAATGCCTTCCATACCATCTGTATCCCAGCAGTACGCCTGAAAGGCTTCGGCAAACACATGCGCATGATTCAGCAGCTCAGTCCATTCGTTAATCCATTCCTCCACCGGACGTCCCTGCGCCCCGGCAACCTGCAATGTATCCAAAATGGTCTGTCGATCATGCAGCGCCGCTTCTGCTACATGCGCATACTGCGATGCGATCAGCTCGCGTGCCTTCAGGTTCCACGGCACAATCTCTGCATCAAGCAATACCATATCGGTATGATAGCGATCAAAATAACCGGCCTGCTCCAGATCACTACGCAGTTGTTCCAGCACTTCGCGCTCTAGCTGTGGCTGGAAAAAGGCACGTCCGGTGCGTGTATAGATACTGCCATGCAGCGGACGACCGATATACGGCACTGCCGCCTGCTCACTGCGGAACAGCAGTACAATCGCACGACTCCCCATATGCTTCTTCTCTGCGACCACTCGCTGTACATGACGTGAACGATAGTATTGAACCGCTTCAGCAGGATGCTCCAAATAATCCGGTAAAGCCGACACATTCGGCGGTGCCATCGTTGGCGGAATGTAGACCAGCTCCTCCAGCGGCACCGTGTAGTGCGAAGTGGTGTCAATTGCTGCCTTCACGAACTCGGCACGAACGCCAATTTCACCATAGTTGTCCGTTAACACACTGTAGCCCTGGATAAATTGTCCCAGATCCGGCGCGGCAAAACGGCGCTTACGCCAGCGAATAAGCGGACTGTCTGGATCAGCAGCATAGTCGTGCTTAGCATCGACCGCTACAAAGCTTTGCTCTGGATAACGATAAGCGGTTAACTGTCCGCCAAATACAACGCCTTGATCGATATTAATCGTGCGATTCACAATCGACGGTTGTAGGCGCGGATCATGACCCCAGATGATCAGCTCACCCGACTCATGCTGATTGAACCAGTCGGTACGGATTGGCTTATCCGAATCCTGACCTGCCACAGTTTCACCATAACGGCAATAATCGGAAATGCGGTTCGATTGCTTACCGATATAATGATCGCGAATACCTGCGTGTGTGACCACTACACAATGCACACCATTTTTCACAAAAATCAGATGCGATGGTGCAGCGAGCAGCATATCGCGGAACTCACGCTTTAACTGCTCCAGCGCATCCGTACCATGCTCCTGCTCGTATTGCTCCAGCTCAGCTACGAATAGCTCGTCTCCATGCGCCATCTTCACCTGTCGTCCCTGCAGATAACGCGCAACCTTCCAGCCGTGATTGCTGTCGACCATGAATCCCTGACCAGCAGCAAGCTGTCGTTGCCAGAATCGCATCGTATCGAGTGAACGCGGGCCTCGGCTCATCACATCACCGACCGAGACAAGCAGACGACCGTCTGCATGACGATAAATACCGGCTTCATCGGCAACATAACCGAGCTGCTGAACCAGCTCCAGCATTTCATCATAACAACCATGAATATCGCCGATCACATCGATTCCTGCCCCGATATCACGCAGCAGTGGATGCGGCAAACGTATAATTTGCAGCGCAGCTAGCTGTTGCGCACGAAGCAGATGCACCTGCTGGAAGCCTTCTTTTCTCAGACTATACATCTGACTGCGGAAGTTCCGGTAATGTTGTTTGATACGTTCACGTCCGCGCGGATGCTTCCGATCACGATCACGTTCCAGCAGCACCTTTTCCGGTACATCCAGTGCTACGATCAATACCGGCACATGCAGGCGACGTCCCATATCTACATAGATCGCACGATCCGCCTCCTGTAGATGAGTCGCATCAATCCAGGTGATCTGATTCAGACGGCAACGCGCCTGCACCACTTCCTCCATAAGGCGAAAGGCACGCTCCGAGATCAGACGATATTGCTGATACAGCACCTCGCTCTCATCACGCGAAGCTCGGCGCCAGTCCAGATGCTCCAATCCACTAACCATCTCACGAAAACGGTCAGACGATACGATCTCATCTGGCTGCAACATCCCCTGCTCCACCTGCTGCTGTAGCCAGGTAGTTTTACCGCTGTTGGAAGCGCCCATCAGCAGCACAATCGCACCTACAGGCAGTTCAAGTACCGGTACTTCCTCCGCGGCTGAGGTCGCTTTGCGGAAATGTTGCTGTTGTCCATCTACTGTATCCCTATCTCGAGCTGTCAGCGGTCGATCTGTGTCCCGTCGTTGCTGCTCTGTCTGCCGCGGATCGCTAGCACCGCCGCTCCGATCTTCTTGCGATGGTAGCTGGCTGTCTCTAAATGGTGTATCACTCATTGCGTCTCCCCTCCTGTTCTTTGAAAAATAGCCATCTGCGTTGGCTGTCCATATTCATCCGAATGCTCGCCGATCCCCTCAAAGGTTACATCGTATCCACCATATTCACTCCACATCCGGCAAAACGTTTCAAATTCCGCACGCGTCCATTCAAACCGGTGATCCGCATGTCGCATACGCTGCTCATCCAGCTCATAGATCGCATTGTATTCACGGTTTGGCGTCGTCATAATGAGCGTCTGTGGCTGATAATCGTCCAGCAGCGTGCGCATAACCATAGGTAATCTAGCTTCATTAATATGCTCAATCACTTCACATAGAATCATCACATCATGACGGCTCCAACGCTCATCCCGGTAAAAGAGTGAGCCTGTCGCCAGTTGCGTCACCACCTGTATGCCCTTTTCCTCCATTGCCGCAAAACGATCCAGCGCTCGCACACCTGCATAAGCAGATGGCTCCACCGCCCATACCTGCTCCACACCAGCAATCGCAGCCAGCCGTTCCGACAGCTTGCCTTCGCCAGCACCAAAATCCACAATCCGGCGATGAGGCTGAATCGCACTCACACAAGCCGTAATCGCCTCATATCGAAGCTCGTTTAGTCGAGGTGCTTTAGTCGGTTTTTTGGTAGCCTGCGTAGAGGATGCTGCGAGACTGTCCGCTGCCTGTTCGTCCGCCAGATCAGCTACATGTTCAGGCGTAGCATCTGTATCTGTATCTGTATCTGTATCTGTTGATCTTTTCATATTCATAGCGCTATGACTGGAATCCACCAGCGAATTCAAGCTTCCAGTCCCATCTACTGTCTCTGTTTCAATGACGGTAGCATCTAGCAGATTAGCATCTGAATCCATTTCCTCATTCACTGCTTCATCTACTGCCATATCGTCCGGCTGCGACTTCAAGCCTTCCTCATCTGCACGGACAAAACGACCCCGAGTATCAAAAGCAGCCGCTGCATGCTGAGGCAATCCCTTCTGGTATACACGCAGGAGCGGAGCGAATCGAAGTGCACGCCGCACGATATACGCATGCTGAGGATGCTCCAGTAACCAGCCTTCACCATAACGATGTAGCTTTTCGATTTCCTCTTCGCCGATATAATAGTGCTTGTAATCATCCAGCACCGGCATCAGTACGAATAGCTGACGCAGCAACTGCTGCAACGTAGCCATCCCTTTCAAATGAACCGTACGAATCGTACTGCGCTCCTTGAGCTGGAACGAATACGAAGCCTCGGCACGCTCCAAGCGCACCTCATACCCGAGTGATGTGATCAGCTCACTCATCACATCATCCGGCAAATTGGATGCGACCGGACCAAAGCTAACCTCCAGCGGAAAAGGATGCTGAACCCATGCTGCATAGTCCGACTTGGGCTTGCCATTGAGCGCAGTTCCAAGCGCTGGGCGAAGATAGGAGCAAAATAGACTGCTCACCGCAAATTCACGGTCGTTAATATACTGCGTAATATCGTAGCTGTCTGGTGTTCCTTTCACCAGCTCTACAGGATCGGGTGTTACAAACAGCAGCACTTCCATTTCATGCTCTGTACATACCGGATAGACGATGCGGACACGAGCCCCTTTTTCGTTACGGTCATACAGATTGTGCGGGTTTTTCGCAAGTAAATGCGAGATCATGCCGGCATCTGGTCCGACTGATCGAATTTTTAAATACATGATTACTGCCTCCTTGGATGCATTTTTATGCGTTTAACGTGTACGCAGAGACTTGCCTGGGCGATATGCTGCAATATGTAAGCGTAGGATGGTATCGACCGCATGCTATAGCTTATATACAAAAGTATAGAGCAGGGGTTAACTTGATGCTTTTAATGCTTTTAATGCTTTTAATGCTTTTAATGCTTTTAATGCTTTTAATGCTTTTAGTGCTTTTAGTGCTTTTAGTGCTTTTAGTGCTTTTAGTGCTTTTAGTGCTTTTAGTGCTTTTAGTGCTTTTAGTGCTTTTAGTGCTTTTAGTGCTTTTAGTGCTTTTAGTGCTTTTAGAGTTTTGAAACTTCTCGTTCAGTGCGTCTTCTAACCCTGTAAAAGAACTTTTTCATATTTAATCCATTGGAACCTCGTTTTCAAGCCACTTATACTGTTTTTAAACTACTACGTTACCCTACACAATGGTTATGATCGCAACTGTGCAACTCGTTACGTATACAAAAAAGGCCGCAGACTTTTCAGTCCACGGCCGGTTTGCCTTGCAATCTGCCCATTCACCACTCGTTCCGCCTCTAGCCGATCGTATCGCTCGAGATGTGTATGATGAATGCGGGTAAATTGTTCGGTTGTATGTATCTTCAAAATAGCAGAGCGTACAGCTTATCCCGCTTCTGTACGGAATCAGGGAGCACATTATCTGTGTATTCCTCAATCCCTGACGATTCAGAGCGCGTACCTGTATTCTGCTGCGAAGATCCGGTTGGAGTGATCAGTCGTTTCAATCTGCACGGGATGATAGAATGGCGTCTGTTCCTCGAAGCGAGGATTACGTTCGGCATAACTGGAATACTGCTGCTGTATAAATGAGTGCAAGTGCAGATTGATTGTTGTCATCTCTTCCGGACCTCCTTTTCTCTCGAAGTGTAATGTATACGTAATGGTCAGCATCCGCTGCCCTCGAATAGTCAACATCATATACTGCCCCTTCAATTTCTGTCAACCGCGAAGTTGCATAGGCGCGACCAGCCGCCATACAGAACAAGCTACACGCGCAAAAAGCTTTCTGCTTCTGCTTCTGCTTCTATCGCAAATTATACACCAGCAACGCTAATGCAAATATAGCTAGCGATGCGACCAGACACCACATCGCCCAGCGCATACGTTGCTTTTTACGAATACGTCGTTCCTCGGCGACCGCTTCATCCACCTCGCTAATATAGCCGCCACCCATCCATGAACTGCTTAGAAATACAGCCCCTGCCATCGCAATCAAACCTGCCCAGATCAATACATTTAACATACCCTTCTGTTCCCCTTTTACGATTCTAAATATAGTTATTGATGATATAGTTATTCATCGCTTCCCTAAGCTAACCAGAGCACAATTATACAAATATCCTTTACATCCGCCCTGCTCTTGCATCGGAAGGAGCGATATCTCGATATTTTTTGAACGTTCGGCTGAAATATGAAATATCATTGTATCCTGCCGCCATCGCCACCTCGGATACGGTCATCCCTGTGTTCAGCAGCAAATATTCCGCCCGATTAATGCGCACCTGATTCACATATTCCGTTACCGTTCGCCCGGTCAGTTCGCGAAATAATCGGCTAAAATGAAACCGACTCAAGCCCGCCAGCTCGGCAAGCTGCTCAATCGTCATTTCTTCGCCATAATGCTGCTCAATATGCTGTAAAATCGGTGTAAAACGCTCCACATTCCGCATTCGATTTTCCGTATGTCGCCAATCCGACTGGTCGTCTACATAACTGCGTACAAGTAACGATAGCAGTCTGTACATCAACGACTTTACCGCCAGCTCATGTCCGATCCGGCGATTGCGAAACTCGTCGATAATGTCCTCCATACAGCGCTGCAACGCCACATCACCACGAATATAGCTATGGAACAGCAGTCGATTTTGCGTCATAGGTGTAATGAATCGCGCCTCTACCGCATCGTGCGAAGGGCTTTGCAGCGACTGTAAGTCAGCGATCAGCGCATAATACACCAGTTCATTCGACAGACTAATGCCCTGATGCAGATCATTGCTATTGAGCACGATCAGATCGCCTCCCTGCACATGAATCGGCTTGGCATTGCACTCAAAGATCGCCTCTCCCCTCTCCACATACAAAAACTCCATATGACGATGCCAGTGATGCGGAAACAATACCTGTCCATACTCACGCGAGCCGCAAAAGTTGACCTTGATCGGAAATGAAGGATCAGGCATACTCATCGGTTCTTGCAGGTTGACGGGCCAATTCATTGGTGAGCGCCTCCTTTATTTGTGCTCTGTCTGTACACTATTGCGGGAAGGAATAAGGAAATGGACTCGGGTAGGACCATGGAAATCTTTTAGATGCTATAAGATAGTTTGTTTTCGCAACATCACCTGTCCACTTTTATTGAACCTTCTGTATTGAGCCTCGCATTCGGAAATCGCTAACACGATGAGTTGTCCTTGTCCCTTATCTCCTGCTATCCGCTATAGGTTTAACTATACCTGATTTTGACTTCGTATACACGGACATAGCCGAAAAGCATCCTCAAAATAGCACAATTGTACAAATAAACCGCACGTCCATTCATGCTTGTACAGGGTAAACGATTATATAATCCGGGTACATCATACAGCTACATATTCAGCCCATTAGAACAGGAGAGTCGATCATGACAAAGACGATTGGAATTGGTGTTATTGGGACTGGCAGTATTTCGGAGTTTCATCTGGGTCCGTATGCAAGGCATGAAGGGGTTACGATTCGCGGGGTATGTGATCAGAATTTGGAGCGTGCACAAACGGTAGCGGCAAGCTATGACGGGGCGCGTGCTTATAGTGACTATCGCGAATTGCTCGCTGACCCGGATATTGATGCGGTTAGTGTATGTACGTGGAATAATACGCATGCTGAGATCAGTATTGCTGCGCTACGAGCAGGCAAGCATGTGCTTGTGGAGAAGCCGCTCTGCCGGACGATGGAGGAAGCGGAGCAGATTGCTGCTGCTGTAAAAGAAACGGGTAAGCTGCTGATGGTCGGTTTTGTGCGTCGCTATGACAACAATGCGCAGCTACTCAAGCACTTTAGCGATCAGGGCGATTTTGGTGATATTTATTATGCTAAAGCCTCTTATATTCGTCGCTTTGGTAATCCAGGCGGCTGGTTTAGCGATATTGAGCGTTCGGGCGGCGGGCCACTGATCGATATCGGTGTCCATGTGATCGATCTGTGCTGGTATTTGATGGGGCGACCGGAGCCGTTATCGGTCAGTGGTAATACGTATTATGAACTCGGTAACCGCGCGCATATTCAGCATTTGTCTCATTATAAAGCAGCCGATTATGATGCCACCAAGAACGATGTCGAAGATATGGCTAACGTTATGATTCGCTTTAAAAATGGCGCTTCGCTGCTCGTCGATGTGAGCTTCAGTCTGCATGCCCGTGAAAATGAAGGCATGATCAAGCTGTATGGCAGCAAGGGCGGCTTTGAAGTCGATCCAACATTATCGATTACGACGGAAAAATACAATACCGTGCTCAATGTACAGCCTCAGGTCGATCATCCAAGCTTTGATTTTGCGACGGCATTTGATAACGAGATTCGTCATTTTATCGAATGTGTGCGCACAGGCAATCAGCCGATCAGCCCGGTTGAGGATGGTGTACATATGATGCGCATGCTAACTG
The DNA here is from genome assembly GCA_039595515.1 of Paenibacillus sp. Lineage (GTDB taxonomy): Bacteria > Bacillota > Bacilli > Paenibacillales > Paenibacillaceae > Saccharibacillus. The sequence continues at coordinate 34,502 of JBCNLJ010000057.1, forward strand.
GTATCTATGAATCGGCACGACTGCGCCGGGAGGTGATTCTGTGAAGCTGGGACTGAGCACATACAGTCTGCACGGCAAGCTTGCTTCCGGTGAGATGACGGTGCCGGATGTGATCGACTATGCGGCTGAGCATGGCGCGGAGCATGTGGAGATCGTACCGCTCAGCTACAATTTGACCGAGCAACCGGGGCTGCTGGAGCAGATTGTAGAGCGTGCACAACAGCGTGGAATCGAGCTTTCTAATTATGCAATTGGAGCTAATTTTCTCAGCGATGACCCACAGCAGGTTGAACAGGAAATCCAGCGTGTACTTGCTGAAGTGGACATCGCCGCCAGACTTGGCGTGAAGCTGATGCGACATGATGTGGCTTCTTCACCGGATGTATCGATTGCGAACTTCACTCGCCATCTGGAATCACTCGCTTCTGCGTGTCGACGCATTGCTGATCATGCGGCAGGATACGGCATTACAACGAGTGTGGAAAATCACGGCTATCTCATTCAGCACGCCGATCGGGTACAGATGCTCATTCAGGCGGTCGATCGTCCTAATTATAAAACAACGCTCGACGTGGGCAACTTCGTTTGCGCAGATGAGCAGCCACTGGCTGCCGTGCAGAAAAATCTACCTTTCGCCTCGATGGTGCATATTAAAGACTTCTATATTCGCCCTGCCCATCGCAATCCAGGTGCAGGCTGGTTCACCAGCACCAGCGGGATGTATTTGCGCGGTGCGATTATCGGTCATGGCGATCTGGAGATGTGGGAGATCCTGCGCTTGATCAAGTCGTCAGGCTATGACGGCTACCTGTCAGTTGAATTTGAAGGCATGGAGGATTGTCTAAACGGAGCGGCAATCGGTCTGAACAATGTACGCCGCATCTGGGATGCCGTGTAGGGAGATCATGATCCAATACATGATCGTCACATGAATGCCCTCAGGCAAAGAACAGATACACAACAGGATACAGAAGTTCATGTTCAGCTCCTCATCGCATAGATCATTCCATCATATGTACCATTCTGTAGATCAAAATGATATTTCATCTATCTGTACCGAAAGGATGTGGCTTCATGGCAGCACTGGGCAAGATCGGCGTTATTGCCGATGCTTTCAAACTGGATTTGCATCGCAATCTTCGAAAAGCACGCGAGGTCGGCGCAGATGGTGTACAAATCTGGGCAACCGAAGGACCAATGGACCCGGACCATCTGAGTAGCGAGCAACGGCGCGAATTGAAATCTTTTATTCAAGAACTGGGGCTTGAAGTCTCCGCATTGTGTGCCGATTATGGCGGTCATGGCTTTCGCAAAGAAGCGGATAATCGCTGGAAGATCGAAAAATCGAAAAAAGTAATGACGCTCGCGCTGGAGCTTGGAAGCCCGATTGTCACGACTCATATTGGTGTCATCCCAGAGCAACCAGGCGATCCCGAATATGCGATTATGCAAAGGGCATGTAACGAGCTTGCCTCCTTTGCTTCCGATATGGGCGGTTATTTTGCCATCGAGACGGGGCCTGAGCCTGCTGAACGCTTGAAGGTATTTCTCGATTCGCTCGATAACAGGGGTGTCGCCGTTAATTTTGACCCGGCTAATATGGTCATGGTCACCGGTGATGATCCGGTGCAGGGCGTTCATACGCTACGCGACTATATTGTGCACACCCATGTGAAAGATGGTATTCGCACAGCCGAAGTTGATCCGTATGATGTGTATGGTGATCTGAGCCATGAGCAGATTGCTGCGTTCGAAGATGGTAGTATTGGCTTTCGTGAGGTAGCACTGGGTGAAGGAACCGTCGATTTCCCGGCTTATTTTGCTGCCTTGCAGGCGATTGGCTATACCGGTTATTTGACGATTGAGCGCGAGGTTGGTAGCCAGCCAGAGCAGGATATCCGGCAAGCCGTAGAGTTTATTCACCGCTTTAAGGCAAATGGTTAACGACAACAATTAACGCCGCCATTGATCGATCACAATCAAAAGCCAGAACATAAACGCATATGTTCTGGCTTTTTTTCGCCGTTTTGGATTCGATTATTATATATACATGTATACGGATGCATTTAACATATGACTTTATATTTTGACTTTATATTTTAACTTTATATTTTGACTTTATATTTTGACTTTATATTTTGACTTTATATGCTTAACTTTATATGTTTAACTGCATACTTTCGACTTTGTACTGCTGACTTGATATTCTATACGTCGCTATCTTTTACCTCGAGTCGTATCTTTCACCTTGATAAATGACTACGTACTACGGCGATTCATCACAAGCCGATCATGAATTGCAGCTCGCCATACAGACCTATTAACAAATACAACGCAATTCCCCAGATCAACACAGCCGAGCTGCGATTCAACAAGCGAAACCATCGTCCAGTCTGATCCAATCGACCGATCGTCATACCTGCCGCTGCCAGAAAGATAAACCATAGCCATGACACAACAATACAGGTTAATGTAAATGCCCATCGTTCTCCATCCTCATAACGCAAAGAACTCGTACCGATCACACCAATCGTATCAAGCAGTGCATGTGGATTAAGCAGTGAGACGGACAGCGCAAAGCCAATTTGTCGTCTGGCGTTCATTGGAGCCGTTGCTGTCGAAGTTGTTTTTGAAGTTGAAGCTTTTATAGACTCCACTTGTTCATCCTGCTCCTCTATCGACAGAGGGGAAGGCGGTGCAGCAGCACTTTTCCACGTTACCCCGCCCATATAGATGAGGAATATTACGCCTGCACCCATCAGGATTAGCTTTACGCCGGGTAACCCCAGCACAATAACCGATACCCCTCCTACCGCAACGCTAATTAACAGCGTATCGCATAATCCTGCTGTAATCACCACAGGAAGCACGCCACGCCATTTGCGCTGAACCATCCCCTGCTGAAAAATAAACACATTTTGCACGCCCAGCGGCAGAATTAATCCTAACGCCAGCACCAATGCATGCACTACTACACCAGCCATATGTTTCTCCCCCTTTTACATAAAACCCATTGTAGCGTGCCCTCCCTCCTTCTCCAACAGCCAAATAGTACTTTCTGATACCAGCCAAAGGCTTGATGTAAAATCCCCTTCCTATACGTTTCTTTCTATTGCCGATCTTCTATTGTAAAATCATTCCACTTATAAAAGTATTCCACTCTTCCTAATAAAAGCATTTCAATCTTCCTATGATGAACATGCTCTACAATAAGTATTTCAATCTTTCAACGGCAAAATGCAAAATATCACCATATTATCGATACGTTCTGCTCGTAAATAATAAATCCAGCCTACCTATTATGTCCGTAACTATTTTCGCAACGATACACATATCCCTCACCTGTTATACTGGAACATACAATGTTATGCACCGTTTATCGTAAAGGGGAATTCATCATGAGTACATCCAAGCCTTCCTGGCTGCTGGAGCGTGACC
>JBCNLJ010000058.1:0-36541 GCA_039595515.1 Paenibacillus sp.
CGGATGAAACGCAGAACATCTCTAACTTTATCCGCGAAATTGCGAATCAGACGAATATGCTCGGCTTGAATGCATCGATTGAAGCCGCAAGAGCGGGCGAACTGGGACGCGGCTTCTCCGTCGTAGCCGACGAGGTGCGTAAGCTGGCGATTAATAGTGCCGGTGCAACCGAGAATATTGAGAAAAGCTTGAGTGAAATGAAAGACCAGATCGAGACGATTTTGTTCCAGATTAGCAATATGACGGCGCTCACTCAGTCTCAGGCTGCCTTAACCGAGCAATTGAATGCATCGATGGATGAAGTCAATCATATGGCGCGTTCCGTCGCAGACTTAGCGCAGCAAATCTGATGCGTTGTTTTTTAGGAGCCACCTTTAACTCCTATAGGCTGGTTTTATTATAAATTAGCCCCCTTTCTTATTTTGATTGTATGTTCACCATAGTGCCCCGTCTGCGTTCCTATGGCGGGGAATCGTTCGATTAGAAATGCCCCTATAACACAATAACGATATACCGCTATCATCATTCAACAGATATCGTTGCCAACATCATATGCCAGGGTAGCTTTCAACGTTAACGAAGCAATAAGGTCCGATCTTCCGCAGGGCAGGGAGTATATGCTTGCCGGCTAAGATAAATATTTTGGAGAGTGGCAGCGATGGAATGCAATGTATTCGGATGCTGAGCTGCTCAAAGGAGAATATAAAATCATGTCTATTTTTTCTGCTAAGCGCAATACGTTAGAGCTTCAACTGTTACTTGACGCTACCGGACAACTGGCAAAGCAACCGTCCAAACGTTTACAGCTACAAACGGAAGACCCGATGATCGTTGGCGTGGTGAAAAATGTGAATGAGGCGATGGATAGCGTACATAGAGAGAGCAAGTACCTGTCCGCATGCGTGAAATTAACCCAAAATACGATGCAGGTTGCTTTCTGGGATATGGCGATTGAAGATGGTGATCCGCTCAATCCGAACAATGTCTTTTTCTGGACCGATGAGTTTCGTCATCTGCTCGGCTATCAGAATGAACAGGATTTCCCCAATGTGCTGAGTAGCTGGTCCTCCAGCCTGCATCCAGAAGATCAAGAGCGTGTATTTGCTGCTTTTACGGGTCATCTGACCGATTACAGTGGACGGACGCCATTCGATATTCAATATCGTCTACGGCTGAAAACAGGGGAGTATCGCTGGTTCCGTGCGACAGCAGAAACCGAACGTGATACGAAAGGGACGCCACTGCATGTGACAGGAGCAATCATGGATGTGAATGAACGTTATTTGCGAGATCAGCAGCTAGAACAGATGGTCGTTCGTTACGATCTGGTCAGCGAAGCGCTGGTCGAGGCACCGTGGGATATGACGGTAGAAGCGGGCGATCCGGTCAATCCGAAAAATGAAATCTGGTATTCGTCACAGTTCCGCGAAGCTGCTGGTTTCCAAACAGAGCAGGAATTCCCGAACATACTGAGTAGCTGGAGTGACCGCCTGCATCCGGAAGATGCTGATCGTGTCGTCAAGGCATTTGCCGATCATATGCTGGATCACAGCGGACGTACACCATTTGATATCGACTACCGTTTACAACGTAAAAATGGAGAGTATCGCTGGTTCCATGCTAACGGTACGACCAAACGTGATGCCAAAGGCGTACCGCTTCGTGTGGCAGGGACGCTGCGTGATATTACATTTGAGAAAAATAAAGAGGTTATCGTTGACGCGATGACCGAGCGGATGAATCATCTGTCCCAATCGATCTCGGAAATGACAACCGCGATCAATTCCGTTACCAGTCAGGCACAGGAGCTGGCAGGTGCACAGGAGCAATCGACCGAAGCGGCAAATCGTGCCAAAGTCAGTGCCGATGAAACGCAGAACATTTCTAACTTTATCCGTGAAATTGCCAATCAGACGAATATGCTTGGTTTGAATGCATCGATTGAGGCCGCAAGAGCGGGTGAGTTAGGACGTGGTTTCTCCGTCGTAGCTGATGAAGTGCGTAAGCTGGCGATTAATAGTGCCGGTGCAACCGAGAATATCGAGAAAAGCTTGAGTGAAATGAAAGGTCAGATCGAGAAAATTCTGTTCCAGATTAGCAATATGACGGCACTCACGCAATCGCAGGCTGCCTTAACCGAGCAATTGAATGCATCGATGGATGAAGTGAATCATATGGCACGTTCGATTGCAGAGTTAACGCATCAGATTTGATAAACCGCATAGCTATGAACGATGGGGATGCCAGCTATTCCTTTAGATGATGGAGCATAAAGCAATGGTGAGAGCCATTGCTTTTGCTTCGTTTACTATACATTATGTTGAGGAGTGAGAGATATGCCTATGTTTACATCAGGTAAGGCACAATCTTCGTCTATTCAATGGTTAATTGAACAAAGTAACCAGCTTTTACAACAAGCCCAACAAGGAAATACAAGCTCCAAGCTGGCGTTTCAACAGGCTCCCGCTGAGCTAGGCGAATTATGTGGTGTATTGAATGCTCTGTTTGATCAGGTGCAACAGCAAAATGTTAATTTAAATCAAAGTCTGGAGCTCGTTTCCGGGGCACTTGGCGTTGGGATGTGGGATGTGTATCTTGTAGGCGGCAAGGTGACGCACCCCGACACCCAGGATATATGGACAGACGATTTCAGAACGTTGCTGGGCGGCTATACACAGACACAGCTTCCGAACACGCTCGAAGGCTTTGCTCAGTATCTTCATCCTGAGGATATCGAGCATGTGATGCAGTGTATTGTTGAGTATGTAGAAGGCGGTACAGGGCAGGAATTTTATGATGATACGTATCGTGTATTTACGCCGAATGGCGACATTCGCTGGATACGCAGTACCGGCAAAGCGATTCTCGATCATAAAGGCATGCCGATTCGCGTGTCGGGAGCTTCGATCGATGTGACCGAGCGCAAGCATAAGGAAGAGCAGATGACTGTTCTGATTGAACGCTATGATCTGATTGATAGCGTAATGGTGGAAGGGCCATGGGAAATCAATATCGTGGATGGTAATATGCAGCATCCGAATAATTCGATCTGGTATTCCACTCAGTTTCGTAATGCGCTGGGCTTTCGGGATGAACAGGATTTTCCAAACAAATTATCGAGCTGGAATGAATTGATTCATCCGGAGGATACGGAGCGTGCAAGCCGGGAGTTTGTAGAGCAGATCACAGGCGGCAAGCGAGCCGGAGGTAACATAGGGGTTAAATACCGCTTGCGCAATCGTCAGGGACAATATCGTTGGTATGAATCGACCGCTAACACAGCGTTTGATGAGCAGGGTAGAGTACGGCGAGTTGCAGGTACGCTGCGAGATATTACGCATGAACAGACGCGTAGTGAGGTGGCGCAGGGAATTACCGAACGGATCGGTCAATTGTCGCAATCGATTGGTGAAATGACGACCGCGATCAGTTCGGTGACCGAGCAGGCGCAGCATATTGCCGAAACACAGGAGAAATCGACTGCGGCTGCAAACAAAGTTGGAGACAGCGCGGAAGAGACGAAAAATGTATCTGTCTTTATCCGTGAAATTGCCAATCAGACGAATATGCTCGGTTTGAATGCGGCGATTGAAGCAGCGCGTGCAGGAGAGATGGGCAGGGGCTTTAGCGTAGTAGCGGATGAAGTACGCAAGCTGGCACTCAACAGTGCACATGCTACCGAAAGTATCGAATCCAGTTTGCAGGATATGAAGCAATTGATTGATCAGATTTTGGAGCATATTAGCAGCATGACCACAATGACACACTCACAGGCAGCGTTAACCGAACAGCTTAGCGCCTCTATGGAAGATGTGAATAATATGGCACAGTCGCTGGTAACGTTTGCGAAGCAAATCGAACAGGTATGATGGCTGCTATACTGCTGTAACGTAAGAAACGTAGCGTCTACTTCTAAGCGCTAAGTTCTAAGTTCCAAGCTCCAAGCGAGTCAATTATGGCGCATATAGCCTGTTTTTCATCTAAACTTGTAATCAAAAAGCCAACCCTGTCGCATAGGCGCGAAAGGGTTGGCTTTTATCTGTTAACGCAGATCGTCCATCAATTATGGATCAAGCATAAACCAGTTATACCTGTTGAATTTTCAGCAGGTTCGTATTACCGGATTGTCCGATCGGTACACCGGCAGACAAGACGACGATATCTCCAGCCGCGATATGACCGGTTGTGATCGCATTGCGGATCGCCGATTCGAACATTTCGTCTGTTGTCGATACCGCTTCACCGTGAACCGGAATAACACCAGACAGCAGGCATACTTTATTCAATACCGCTTCATTATGAGTGACAGCGATAATTGGGGCATTTGGACGGTATTTGGAGATCATACGAGCGGTAAAGCCGCTCTCAGTCGAGATGATGATCGCCTTCGCATTCAGCTCCAGCGATGCGCTAACTGCGCCCTGGCTGATCACCTCGGTAATATTGGTAGATTGCAGCGCTCTTTTGCGGGAGAATTGCTCCTGATAATCGATCATCGTCTCCGCGCGACGTGCTACCGCTGCCATCGTTTGTACCGATTGCACTGGATATTTACCCGCAGCGGATTCGCCAGACAGCATGATCACGTCCGCGCCTTGTAGCACCGCATTCGCCACGTCACTCACCTCGGAGCGAGTTGGACGCGGGTTGACCTGCATCGATTCCAGCATATGGGTAGCAACGATAACCGGCTTACCAGCTACGTTACATTTGTCGATCATTTCCTTTTGCAGCGCCGGTACATCCTGAATCGGCACTTCTACCCCGAGATCGCCACGAGCGACCATGATGCCATCGGAAGCCTCGATAATATCGTCGAGATTTTCCATACCCTCGGCATTTTCAATTTTCGAATAGATCTGTACATCCTGTGCATCGTGCTTCGCCAGAATGCTACGGATCTCCCTTATATCGTCACCTTTACGAACGAAGGAGGCTGCGATCATCTCGATCTTTTGCTCCAGTCCGAAGTGAATATGCATCACATCACGCTCGGTTACGCCTGGCAGCGAGGTATGAATGCCCGGCAGATTGACACCTTTACGTGGCTTAATTGTACCGCCGCTTACGATTTCGCAGACGATCTCACTATCTTTCACTTCCAGTACAGTCAGGTCGATCAGACCATCATCCAGCAGGATGCGGTCGCCCTGATGCACGTCCTGATTCAATTGCGGATAGTTTACGCCGATACGCTCGGCATCGCCCAGAATTTCTTCGGTCGTCAATACGAGCTTGTTGCCTGTACGCAGCTCGAAGGAAGCTTCCTTCAGCTTACCAATGCGCACCTCAGGTCCTTTAATATCCATCATAATTGGGACAAAGGTATTTAGCTCTGCTGCCGCCTGACGTACATTGCGGATACGCATCACATGATCCTCCAGTTCACCATGCGCCATATTCAGACGCGCAACGGTCATCCCGGCCTTAATCATTTCCTTCAACATGTCAATCGAATCACAAGCAGGTCCCATCGTACAAATAATCTTTGTTCTCAGCATTCCAACTGTTCCTCCTTAGCATGTGCAGGCTGCAAACGACTTGCTCTGTCAGCCCTCAAATTGGTGGCTGTCCGAACATGTCCTGAGCCCGGGGCAGGTAAGGAACGTTCACTGACAACCTGTACTATCTATTTCATTTTAGCTGTAATACACACAGTTCGCTATGAAATATGGTACGATGAGTGCACTATAGTACGACACATAATTGGGAAAGCGACTGCTGTTTCCCCTCCAGCATACCGTAACGAGCGACGCGATGAAAGAAGGGATCGGAAGCGATGAAAGTGCACTATGTACAGGAAGATCATCATATGGACTGGTATGAGGAACAGCTTCTGCAGCCGGGTCATTATCTGCTTAGCCTGTGCACCTATGGCAATTGTGTGTACTGGGTGAACGGACAAAAGTACATTATGGAAAAAGGTGAGCTGCTGCTGGTGCCTCCGCAATGCTCCTACTATGGAAAAAGCGTCCCAACGCGTGTACATACGAAGCAGACGATCGGTTTCGCCGTACAGGAGACATGGAGCAGCAGGAATAATGGAATGATGTCAGACGGTTCCAATGGCTTCAATAAACCAGATAACCTAAATAACTCAAATAATCCAAACAACCAAAATGACTCCAAAGATCCCAATGACCCCAATGACCCCAATAACGAGCCAGCGACGCCATTGTCACTACTCAGACAGCAGCAGCCTGTCCATATGAAGCCAGGCTGCTATGAGCGAATTCACGACATGCTGAAGCAGCTTGCAGTACAGTGGGAGGAGCGTCCATCCTATTATGAGCTGATGGCGGAATCGCTGCTCACTCAACTGCTGGTAGAACTGAATCGCGAATATGATCGCGGCATTATCTCCGAGGATCGTCATCGCCTTGTCGAGCAAATGAAGCGATATATTCAGCAAAATTACAGCTTGCGCATCGGCAAGGAGCAGCTTGCCGAGGTCATTCAGCGTACGCCGAACTATGCGGCAACCTTATTTAAAACGATCACCGGACAGACGATTAGCGAATATACCCATCAGGAGCGTATGAAGCGCGCCGTGTATATGCTGACGGAATCGCATCTGACCGTAGCGGAGATTGCCGAATTTCTCGGCTATTCGGAGGTATCTTACTTTTACCGTATTTTCAAAAAGACGATGGGTGTGCCACCGACCGGATTGATGCAGGATCGCCCGCCACTGCTGTAAGCGATCCGATAGCTAGTAGTCAGATGCAGACAGTTAGTTACAACTGCATACAGTGCTACCCTGGCTTCATGATGAAGGGGGCTCATTACGCAGCTTTTTCGGTGAGACACCTTTGAGCTTTTTGAACATTTTAGAAAATAAAAATGGATCATCATAGCCGACCGAGCGTGATACCTCGCCGACTGACAGGCTCGTATGATGAAGTAGCTCCATCGCTCGATTCATGCGATATTCAAGCATAAAGGCTTGCAGCGAAACGCCGAAGCGCTCCTTGAACAGGCTGGACAGGTACGTCCGATCCAGACCAACCGAGCGTGAAATATCAAGGATCGTAATCTTCTGGCTATAACTGTTCTCAATATATTCGATCGCCTGACGAATATGCAGCTCCTTGGAGCGCGAGCGGGAAGCGCCTCGCTCGGAAGACGGTAAACGTGAGATCAGCTCATACATGATGCCGTACAGGATGCCCTGAGCATGAATATCTCCAGCAGGCTGTGTTGACGTCTCCAGCAATAGCTCGTAAAAGCTGCCCAGCGTATGCTCCATTCCGGCAGGCATCCGGTAGACTGGCTCTGCTGTCGTCAGACCGGCGCGCTCCATCAATGTGCGAGCGTACAAGCCACGAAAGCCGATCCATGAATAGACCCATGGGTGCTCTGGGTCTGCTTCATAATTAACGACCGTATCCGGCGGGATGAGAAAGCCTTCGCCAGCAGACAGACGATATTCGTGGTCTGCAAGTCGGAATATGCCAGTGCCTTCGTGAATATAATGTAAAATGTAAGAGTCGCGTACACCGGGACCCCAGGCATGTCCGGGCAAGCACTCCTCTTTGCCAAAAAAGAGTAGATTCAGATCCATCGGCTGCTGGGCTTCGGACGCGATATAAATGGTATGATTTAGCGGCATATCCGTGTACAATCCCTTCCTTGAATGTTACTTATATTATGACATGTGATGCGTCGTATGAAAACAAGCTTACCGCAGTGCGATGCTGTATATCAAATGGATGATTACAGGTGAAGCCAGCGTATATACGGCATAATGGATGCGTATTTCGGATCAAAGCAGAGTGTGCAGCGGTCATCTTAGTATCCATTATTTTACAAAAGGGAAAGCGGTTTGTATTTATGATAGTATGGAATACATAATCCCCTGAGCAAATGGGAACCACACGGAGCGTATGGAAAAGAATGAAGGGAGCGGGAAGCCCATCGAGAAAAATCTGCTCGGCACATGTATCATTATTTTTTTATTGATTTGTCTGTTCTCCTATTTCAAATTTGCCCGCTTTCCGCGTGCAGACGAAGAGGAGAAGGATACACGCGATCCGCTTGGTGGGATGATGCGTCCATCCAGTCTGTTTGATCGGGTATCGATGACGGCATTGCTATCGCTCGGGCTGCTGATTGTAGTCGCGGCAGCTTCATTTGCAGCATACGGCTTTTTTTATCTGGCTTCATTTATCGATTTGATCGCTTTTGACAGCCGTACGACAGCGATCGTCTATTCAATCTGGACGAGTGCGGGACTGTTTATGCTGGCGATCTATATTCAGCCTGCTGCGGCAGAGCTGTTCTACCCGCTATTACGGCGTCCACTCGCCTTCTGGCATACACAGGTGATTGCAATCGTGCGCAATACGCTACTGCTGTACACGCTGGCTGAGATCATACATGGGGTGCATATTCCGGGTATATGGGGTGCGCTGGGACTTGCTTCTATTTTTCAATTGCTACAATGTATTCGGTTTGATGAGGATGTTCAGTCCGGGCAACAGAAGGATAAAGAAGATTAACAGCATGAGCAGACTGAAAGGGGTAAACGGGATGAACGAGCAGAGAAATAGACGTGTTCTCAGGCAGACAACTACAGCGATGATCCTATGGATGATGAGCTTGTTGCTCATATGGAGCGCATGGCTACCTGCCAGCGCGCATGCAGCAGAAGGAGGCCAAACGGTGGCAAATCTGGATTGTAAAACGAACGCTGTCGCACGCAAGCATCTGGTGAATGTCGCAGTTGCCACACTGTGGACGGAGCCAGGGCTGGCACGCAAGCTGGATGCGCCATCGTTGACGAGCCCGGTTGATATGGATAAATGGACGAAAGCGATGAATACAGCGGATAAGCGCCGCTGGCTGACAGGCAAAACGGAAACACAGGCGCTGTACGGACAGGAGCTTCGTCTGTTGCAGGTCAAGGGCGACTGGGCGTATGTAGCGGTTGCCGATCAGTCGACCCCGAAAAGCAGCTACGGGTATCCAGGCTGGATGCCAAAAGCACAAATGCTTACGGTGACAGATGCTTCCGCGTATTCGAATTGTCCTGTTGCTGTCGTATCGGACAAGACAACCGGGCTGTATGGAGAGGATCACAGCACCCCGGTGCTGACATTGAGCTTCAATACACGCTTACCGATCACCGAGCGAACAGACGGCTGGATCGGTGTGCATTTGCCGGATGATCGTACGGGCTGGCTCAAGGAGAGCGCAGTGGAGACCATCGATCCGAGCAAAGACACGTCCCCGCCGACAGCAGCCGAGGTGATTGCGACCGGTAAACGCTTCTTAGGCTTGCCGTATCTATGGGCAGGTGTCTCGGCGTATGGATTTGACTGCTCTGGCTTCACATCGACGATATATGGATTCCACGGTGTCCGCTTGCCACGCGATGCTTCCGCTCAAATCAAGGAAGGCACGGCGGTAAGCTGGAGCAATCTGAAGCCGGGCGACCTGATGTTCTTCGGACACAAGCAAGGTAAAGGCAGCATACACCATGTGTCGATGTATATCGGCAATGGTCAGATGATGCATTCCCCGAAAGCAGGCAAAACCGTCGAAATCATCTCGATTAACACACCGGCGTATAAATCGGAATTTGCCGGAGCAAGACGGTATATCCAGTAAGTTGATACAATCGATGAAGGTCAGTCGATGAAGTCAGTTGATAAAGGAATCGATACTGTAAAATACAGTAAGTCTAAGTTATACAATGCAATCCATCAATGCGATACATGGATACAATATATACGATACATCGATACAATATAAGGTTTTGAAAATTCCCTATCTTCGCAGCTCCTATCATGCCAGATGAAGGATTTCATCTGGCATGATAGAGCGCACGCAGGATAGGGGATTTTTGTGATGAGGTGCAGGAAGCAGCGAGGGGAAACACGAGGTTGAATGAGCCTGGGAGGAGAGGCAGATGCATGGAGTGTAAGGCAGGATATACTTACTCCACATTATAGCTGCAATTTAGAACAATAATGCTGACCAACGAATGCTGACTAATGAACGCTAACCAATGAACGCAAGAGTCGTACTTAAAACAAACATAAAAATATTAATCAATATTCATTTAGTTTATATATTTGTTTATTATTCGCATTTATATAAATTTAATACTTGAAAAAAAGTAGAATGTTCATTTATGATAAAGCTAACTTCATGGACTAAATCAGCTAACACTAGCTCCTACCTAACTTGAACACAACGAATACGATATTTATGTAAGCGCTTAAAAAATGAATGCCTATGAATCTGCCCATCGTCCAGGCATCCATGTCCACGTTCCTGTTATGTACATTGCCGTTCCTATTCCCACATGAGAAAGGAAGACACTTATGACATCCCGTTTCCGTAAAAAGGCTGGTATTACCGCTATCACTGCCACACTCGTTATACCGATGCTGCTGCCTTCTGCATCGATCTTTGCCGCTCCTGCGAGTACCAGTTCTGTAACTGTAGTCAATACGCCGCTGCTAGCGGATCATGCTGTGAGTACCAGTAGTAACAGTGCAGATACCTTTACAGCAGCCACAACGCCGAGCACAACTGGCACTGCGAATTTATCTACGATATCCGCGTCAACTGCCAGCACATCGAATACGACAACTACAGCCAAAGGTGCACCTGTGTATCAGGAAGCTTCTGTCCACGATCCGTCGATCATTAAGGTTGGCAATGAATTTTACATATTCGGTTCCCACCTCGCATCTGCCAAATCATCTGATCTGATGAACTGGAGTATGATCTCCTCTGGCGTTGCGGACGGCAATCCGTTAATCCCTAATGTCACAACTGAATTAAAGGATGCGCTGAGCTGGGCACAAACGAACACTTTGTGGGCAGCCGATGTGATTCAGCTAGCAGACGGCAAATTTTATATGTACTATAACGCCTGCAAAGGCGACTCACCACGCTCTGCGATGGGCATTGCCGTTGCGGATCACGTTGAAGGGCCGTACCGCGATAAAGGCATTTTCCTGAAATCGGGTATGTGGGATGAGATTAGCGAGGATGGCACCATTTACGATGCTCGCATTCATCCGAATACGGTGGACCCGGATGTGTTTTTCGATAAGGATGGCAAGCTGTGGATGGTATATGGCTCGTATTCAGGCGGTATTTTCGTGATGCAAATGGACCCGGCGACTGGCAAGCCATTACCGGATCAGGGCTATGGCAAAAAGCTGATCGGTGGCAATCACAGCCGGATCGAAGGCGCGTATATGCTGTACAGCCCGCAAACGGATTACTACTACATGTTCCTGTCGTTCGGCGGTCTGGATTCGACAGGCGGCTACAATCTGCGTGTCGTTCGCTCCAAGACGCCAGATGGCCCATTTTACGATGCAGCGGGCAATGATATGACTAATGTCAAAGCAGATCCAGCCAAGCCACTGTTTGACGATGCCTCTATTGAGCCATATGGAGTGAAGATTATCGGCAATTATCAGTTTGAACGCCAGATTGGTGATCCGGGTACAGGCAGTGGAGCAGGGGCGGTATCGCCGGGGCATAACTCCGCTTATTATGATGAGCAAACCGGACGTTATTTCCTGATCTTCCATTCCCGTTTCCCGGGACGCGGTGAGGAGCATGAGGTGCGTACGCACGAGATGTTTATGAACGCTGATGGCTGGCTGACGGTGGCGCCCTATCGCTATGCAGGCGAGCAGCATCCGCAGGCAAAGGTGAGTACCAGTGAAATTCCGGGCGACTACGAGTGGATCACACAGGATAAGCATATTAGCGCCGACATCCACAAAGCCGTATCGGCAACCTTGAACGAGGATGGAACGATCACCGGCGATGTGAACGGTACATGGCAACTGCAAAACAATAACACTGCACGACTAACAGTGCATGGAGTCGCCTATACCGGTGTCTTTTTACATGAGACCAATGCCGATTCCGGCAAAACCGTGCTTACCCTGACTGCGCTGTCTACAGACGGCACGAGCGTCTGGGGAAGTCAGCGTGAAGTGCAAAAAGACAAGCAGCTCGTCTCGGCGGTTGATCGCGATTTGAGTCTGGGTGATACCGAGAATGTGTTTTACGATCTGAATTTGCCGCTGACCGGAACACGGGGCGTGCAGATTAGCTGGCATTCCAATCAGCCAGAGATCATTTCCGATACCGGTAAAGTAACTCGTCCGGCAGCAGGCAAGGGCAATGCCCGTGTCACCCTGATCGCCACCATTACGAAAAACGGTGCCAAAAAGAACAAAAATTTCAAAATCACGGTGCTGGAACAGGCACGCGGCCCATTGCTGAGTCAGTATACGTTTAATGAAGCGAGTGGAACGACCGTGATCGATAACACCTATAACCGCTATGACGGCACGCTGATCCATGGCGTAACCCGCGACGTCTATGGCAAGTCCGGCGCAGGCATTACGCTGGACGGTGTGGACGATTATGTGCAATTACCCGGTACAATCACCGATGCGGAGGACTATACGTTTGCAGGCTGGGTGAAATGGGATGGCGGCGCAGCGTGGCAGCGAATTCTGGATTTTGGTGAGGGTATGAATGGATTTATGTTCCTGACTCCGTTCCAGGGAGCAGGGGTGCAGTTTACGATTCACCGTAACAACACCGACCAGAATATCATCACATCCTCCGCGTTGCCAGCCGGACAATGGGTGCATGTCGCTGTTACGTTGTCCGGCAATACGGGCAAGCTGTACATTAACGGCAAGCTGGCAGGCAGTAACGACGCGATGACCTTCAACCCGCACGATCTGATGACTCGCGAAGCCTATCTGGGAAAAAGCCGCTTCGCAGCCGATCCGTACTTCAAAGGCAGTCTGGATGAGGTCAGTATCTACAATCGTGCACTGAGCGAGCAGGAGATTGGGGAGCTGGCGAAGTAAGTAGCGTGAATCAAGTCATGTGAATCAGGCAATATAAAGTAAATCAAACTATAAGCTAAACAAAAGTAGAAATACTAGACAAAAAGCTGGATGTTCTTTTTGCGGAACATCCAGCTTTTTTATATCTAAGTTACCATCGTTTCTGTTGAAATGCGCTCTTTTAATATTGTTTATGTGGACTTGCCCATGTGAGTAATGTTCGGTCACTTCGGATCATCTGGAACCGGACTCAAATGACGATAGCGGCGCAAACGATCTGCCGTCATACGATCCTGAGCCGCTTCGTTCGGCTTGTTCATACATTTGTACACCAGTGCTCGGTTGCGAAAATATAGTTCGATTGTAGGGGCAAGCTCAATTGCACGATTATAATACATTAATGCTTGCTTAAAATGGCCTTGTCGATAATGAGCCAATCCCATCATATTGTAAGCTTCGGCATGGTTAGCATCAGTATCAATCACATGCTGCAAAAAAGGCTCCATCTCCGCATAGCGTTTTACTTTCCAAAGTATAAGTGCCATTTGAATATAATGCTCGGAATCATTCGGGTCATCTTTAAGCAACTGCCTGCAAACTTGTAACGCCCAATTATGTTCACCACGTTGCAGATGGTATTCCATCATATTGTAATAGATCTGGGCTCGCCAGGGCTCCAATTCCAGACAGCGATGATAATCTTGAACCGCCAGCTCCCATTTTCCCATCATTTGATAGGCAAAGCCGCGGTTATGATAATATAAAGCATCTTGGTCGTTTAATTCGATAGCTGTATTGAAATCCTGAATGGCTTTCTCATATTGCTTATCTTTCAAGTATAGATTGCCACGATTGTTATAGGGTAGACTCCAAGATGGACGAAGCTCGATGGCTTTATAATAGTCAGGCATCGATTGTTCAAACAGCTTCAATTGATCATAATAATGCCCACGGTCATGATAATAGGCGGCGCGTTTATCATTTAAAGTAATAGCTGAGCTACAGTCCTGAATTGCCAGCTCGTATTGTTCACGGCTAGCATACAAAAGGGCTCGTTCATAAAATATGTAGTCTTCTGGGCTGAGCTCAATCGATGCGTTCAAATCCTCCAATGCAGCCTCCTGGTGATCCATCATTAGATGAATGCGAGCTCGTTGATAATAGGCAAGAGCATCATTTTCACATACGCGGATGGCAGTGTCGAAGCAGTCTAAGGCGGTATCTGTATCATTCAGAGCTCTACACACCATGCCTAGATTATAATAATAAGAAAAGTCTTCTTCCCAATCCAGTTCCACCGCTTTTTCAAAGTCAGCTCGCGCCCGTTCGAAGTCTGACATGGCATAATATACAATTCCACGATTATAATAACTTCCGGGTAAGTATGCTTTAAGGTTGACAAGAATAGTATATTGATCGATGGCTAGCTTATACTTTTGTTGACGTTTGTAGAGAATCGCCAGCCGTGTTCGCAGTTGAAATACATAAGCAAATGTATCGGTTTGAAGCAATAGCTGCTCGATCTCATTCACGATCTCATCGGAATCCTCACACCTGTTCAGACGTTCGATTTCGGACGGTAGCCAATCCTCTGAAGCCATCCTGCTCACCTGCTTTCTCTATGAAAAGATACGAATATCATAAAGCATTCATGTCATCTAGCAAATCCCCATTTGCTGACGCTCCTATTCTTTTCAAATTCCTTGCGAAAACTGCATAATAGGCAGTACTCATCTACGGTATCAGGTGGTATACTCAAGGTGCATTCCATGAATATGAAACTTTTACATAACCACCGTCGTATTTCTCGTTAGATCTGCATGAAACCGCAGTACACCTTATCGACGAAAGAGGTTATCACATGTCCAATTATCAAGATCCGTCGTATCAGCAACAGCAGCAGGGCGATCCGAATGATGTGCAAGCCAATAAAGTGATGGCGATTCTGGCGTACATCCTGTTCTTCGTCCCACTGCTGGCTGCGAGAAACTCGCGCTTTGCTATGTACCATGCGAATCAGGGACTCATCCTGTTCCTTGCAGCGTTAGCCGCGAATATCGTTGCAGCGATCATTCCGTTTGTTGGCTGGATTCTGTCACCGCTCGTAGCGATCGCCGTCTTTGTGTTCATGATTATCGGTATTATCAATGCTGCCAATGGTGTCATGAAGCCGCTGCCGTGGATCGGTCAATTCCAGCTTATCAAGTAAGATCACATTAGAACAACGCTACATAGAGAGAATGTATCGGGCATTGATCCAAATAAAAGGCAACCTTCCGCTGGGGACAGGTTGCCTTTTTGTATGCTGATAGGGTGGTGTGCTGTGATGTGACATCAATGATCGTGCGATCATTGACCTAGCTGCTGAAATTGATTCAGCAATCCATTGATCTGGTCGATCGTCTGGAAGATTTGCGAGTTGTTCAGTTGCTGCACGGTTAGCTTGCCAGCCTGCGCCTGATCGATTAGCGCGTTCACTTCGGTACCCAGCGTAGCGCTGTAACCGGATAACTGCTGATGCAGCTCTTTGGCAAATGCGGGCGGCTCCAACTGGTTAAACGCATTAATCTGCTGCTGGGCATTTTGCAGCTCCTGGGTTAGCTGCTCACGCACCTGTGGATCGGTTAACGATTGCTGAGTGAGCTGAGGCAGCTCCTGTGCCAGATTGGATGTATCGTTAATATACGTGGTTACGCTGCTCACGTAATTGACTGACTGATTCACATTGTCCAGTGCCGAACAACCGGATAACAGACCCACCAGCAGTACGAGCGTAAGAGTATACATTTTCAAATGAAAGCACTCCTTTGATCGGGGATACTGTATAGTACTTTCCAGACCGCTAGATGGTTTCATTTGAAAAGGTTACTTCAAGTGGTAATCGATTCGCTGCTGCAGATCGCTCAGATTCTCGATATGGACTTTCTGAATCGAGTCTGTCGTGCTTGTTTTGCCATATTGCGGCAGCCGATGATCCAAATACACATACATCGCCAGACTGCTCGCAATTAGAAATGATAATAAGCCGTAGATCACAATTTGTTTTGGTTTCATCATGGTTTCCCCACTTTTTCCAATCGTATGGTAGCCTGCTCTGGCAGGCTTTTTTTATATGCTGTGCTGGTTTGGTATACGTTCTGTGTAGGTATGTCCGATAGCGGACGTTTGCTGATACGCTGTAAAATCAGCGAAATTGAATTATTCGACAGGCGGTGTATAGTATAATGGAAGACAGCCCGTTTGATGGACTTGCCTGTTCACAGAACTTCTCTCCTTTACACTATAAAAGCTGGACGGCAAGCAAACAATGAAAGGAATCTGATGATTCTGTCATTGAGCTACACTATAGATCACGTTATGCTGACATACAGATTGAAATTACCGGAAAGTGAGCGATGAACATGCCGGACATCATCAAAATTATTGTCGATACCGCCGGCCTGGAGGGCCACGGTGCGTTTATTTATTTGGAAAATCAAAAACCCGTGCTTGTGGGCAGACATACAGGTACAGGTCAGACCGATCTGCCACTGTATAACCAGCTTGTATCTAAGCAGCATTGCCGCTTGAGCCGTGTTCATAACGATGTATATGTCGAGGATCTCGGCAGTAAAAATGGCACCGAGCTGAACGGCAAGCGCCTGCATCCCAATCAAGCATACCGGATTGGAGATAGCGATCAGCTAACACTGGTGAATGGATTGGTGACACTGCATCTGGAGCGTGGGAGCGATCTGGAGGAAACGCGGGAATATCGGGTTAGCGATCTGATGGAGAATGAGATTCGCCTGCACGACTATTTACAAAATATTCAGATTGGCAGTGATAGCATCACTTTATCGAAAAAGGAGTACCAGCTATTCAAGCTGCTGTACAACTGTCTTGATCATTTTGTGACGCGGGAGCAGATTGTGCGTGAGGTATGGCCGGAGCGATGTGTAGATGATGCCGAGCTGGTCGGTGTGGATGAAGTCAATTCACTCATCTATCGCACAAATAAAAAGCTCGGAGATCACTTTACGATACGTTCGGTTTACAAAAAAGGGGTATATATGAAGAAGCAGGATGATTCGGAGGAAGTAAGCACAGGATCACCCTCCTGAGTAGAAGCATCGCCGCTGTACGCCATCCAGGTGTGACAGCGGCGACTTCGATTACAGACTCGATTGGAAATAGGGCTCGCATTAGCGATTCGTATGGAATGACAGAGCGTACATATTTTAACGACAAGGGGGAGCACAATGTCATTAATGTTTTCCTTTTTGAAGAAATACCGGGTCGCTGCGATTCTCGCATTGCTGATGATGCTGATCGAATTGACATTGGAGCTTATCCAGCCTTATCTGATCTCCAAGATCATTGATGATGGCATTAGCAAGCAGTATATGCCTGCGGTGCTGTTATGGGGCGGTATTTTAACAGGCGGTACGGTGATTGCCTTTCTCGCCGGGATATTCAGTTCGTTTTATGCATCTTATGCCAGTCAGGGGCTTGGTTATGATCTGCGGGAGGCATTGTACCAGAAGGTGCAGTCGTTTTCCTACAGCTTGTTTGGACAATTTGCTACGTCCTCGCTCATTACGAGGCTGACGAATGATGTGACCATTTTGCAGGATATGCTGTTTATGGGGCTACGCTTTATGCTGCGTATGCCGCTGCTGGTTATTGGGAGCAGCATTATGGCGCTTATTGTTAACGTGAAGCTAGGCTTGCTGCTCGTCGTTGGTGTGCCGATTTTGCTGTTGTTTGTGATGGCGATTATGAAGCGTGCG
This sequence comes from Paenibacillus sp., assembly GCA_039595515.1. Classification (GTDB taxonomy): domain Bacteria; phylum Bacillota; class Bacilli; order Paenibacillales; family Paenibacillaceae; genus Saccharibacillus. The sequence goes on from JBCNLJ010000058.1 coordinate 17,621, forward strand.
GCAGCGTTGTTTGAACGGGTGCAGCGACGACTGGATACGGTCAACAATGTGATGCAGGAAAATCTGACAGGCATGCGGCTTATTCGTGTGTTTGTGCGCAAGCAGCATGAACGGCGGCGGTTTGAGCAGCATAGCAGTGAGCTGATGAACGATACGGTGTCAGCGCTACGGCTGACCGAGACGACGATGCCCTTTATTTTATTCATTATGAATGCGAGCATTATCGCGGTGCTCTGGTTCGGTCATCGTGATATTTTGACCGGTTCAGCTTCGGTCGGTGAAGTGGTGGCGATTATTAACTATTCGATGCGTACGATGGGTGCGCTATCGGCATTCTCCATGATCGTAGCGTCCTTCTCGCGTGCACGCGCATCAGCAGGACGGATGGATGAGGTGCTGACTGCGGAAGAGGCATCGAAGGATGGAACACGGAAAGAAGAACGGATGCATGCAGTCACCCGGCATGAGGCAAACGGACAATCGCATGCAGGAGCCGAACAATCTGATCAGGCAGCGGTGAAGCTGGATAAAGCATCTGAACAACCGCATACAGTAGCTGCACGGTCGGAGCAAGCAACAGCGGAATCGGATGTTGAAATCGCATTCACACCTTCCCAAAAGTCAGCTCCACTCCACGCGCAACAACCATCGTCTACGATACAGACTGGCGCTATATATAGCGAGACGATAGAAAAGAATACCATCGGTGATCGTAGCGGCTCTGCTATACTATCCCTTCAAAATAAGCGGGATCTTGTCGTCTTGCCCCGACAGGCAGCGCATGCGGCAGAGGTGGAGCTTCAACAGGTGCATTTCCGTTATCCAGATACAGAACGACCGATTCTAACAGACATTTCCTTTGTCGCGCGTGCCGGTCGTATGACTGCGGTAATGGGCGCTACCGGTTCAGGCAAATCGTCGTTAATACAGTTGATGCTGCGTCTGTATGATCCAAATGCAGGTACGATTCGGATCGATGGACAGGATATAAGCTCGCTTGAGGAGCATGAGCTACGGAGTCATATCGGTTATGTGCCTCAGGAAATTGTGCTATTCACTGGCACGATTCGCGAAAATATCGCCTGGGGTAATGAGCAAGCCACGATCGAGGAGATTCAGGAGGCAGCACGCATCGCCCAGATTCACGATACGATTGTAAACCTGCCAGGCGGCTATGAGACGCGGCTTGGACAGCGAGGTGTCAATCTGTCAGGCGGACAGAAGCAGCGGCTCTCCATCGCGCGTGCGCTTGTACGGAAGCCATCGTTATTGCTGCTGGACGATAGCACAAGCGCGCTTGATGTGCGTACCGAAGCGAAGCTGCTGGAGGAGCTGGGGCGGCTGTCCTGCACGACTGTATTGATCACACAGAAGATCAGCTCGACCATTCGTGCGGATAAAGTATTGCTGCTACAGGACGGTCGTCTGATCGCTGAAGGCGGTCATGACCAGCTACTGCAGGTGTCAGAGCTGTATCGACGCATTTATGCATCCCAATTTGGAGAGGAGGAGCTACAGCATGTGGAAGGCATTCATTGATCCGTTTCGCGTTGCTCGTCCCTCTGCTCCGCGTGCCAATGAAGCGCAGTCTACTGGAGCGAGCGCCTATCAGGGGAACCGCAAGCGTGCGAAAAACTGGCGTGGCACGCTATCGCGCATCTGGACGTATCTGTCGGCGCGTCGGTTAAAGCTATTTCTGGTGCTGTTTATGGTGCTGCTTACCTCCGGTCTGACGTTGCTGGGACCGTATCTGATCGGGATTGCGATTGATGATTTTCTGGCGCGTGACAGCGGCATGCTGTGGATCTGGTTTCTGGTCGCGCTTGGTGCGGTGTATATTTTGAATTCGATTACGTCCTGGCTGCAAAACGTATGGATGATCGAGATCGCCCAGGAAACAGTTTACCGGATGCGCTCCGATCTGTTCGCTCATTTGCACCGGTTGCCGATTCCATTTTTCGGTAAGCGGCAGCAGGGCGAGCTCATGAGCCGGGTGACGAATGATATCGAGAATGTGAGCAGCACGCTGAACAGCTCGGCGATTCAGATTTTCTCCAGTGTACTCACGCTGATTGGCACACTCGTGGTGATGCTGTGGCTCAGTCCGCTGCTCACCCTGCTTACGTTTATCGTTGTGCCGCTGATGGCGTTTGGCATGCGCTGGATTACGAAGCGTACAGGCCCGCTATTTCGCGAGCGCCAGCGCAATCTGGGCGAGCTGAACGGCTATATCGAAGAGACGTTGTCGGGCGAAAAGATCATTAAGGCGTTCGGACGCGAGCAGCAGGTGATCGATGACTTTGCTCAGCGCAATGATCGGATTCGTTTTTCCGGCTTCTGGGCGCAGACGATTTCCGGCTTTATTCCGAAGCTGATGAACGGGCTGAACAATCTGAGCTTTGCGCTCATCGCACTGGTTGGTGGTATGCTAGCGATTCGCGGTGCGATTACGGTCGGTGTGATCGTTATTTTCGTCGAATATGCACGGCAGTTTACACGTCCGCTCAACGATCTGGCGAACCAGTGGAATACGCTATTGTCTGCGATTGCGGGTGCAGAGCGTGTGTTTGAAATTATGGATGAGGACGTGGAGGAGGCGGATGAGCAGGGCGCGACCGAGGTGAAGCAATTGTCCGGTGCGGTGGAATTCAAGGATGTCTCCTTCGCGTATGATACGGATCGAAGTGGGGACACATTGCAGCATATTTCGTTCGCGGCAGCGCCCGGCGAGATGATTGCGCTGATCGGACCGACCGGTGCGGGGAAAACGACGCTCATTCAGCTCATCTCGCGCTTCTATGATGCGGATCAGGGACAGATTATCGTGGATGGCAAAGACATTCGTACGTTGCGCCGTTCCAGCCTCAGGCAGCATATGGCCTTTGTTTTGCAGGATTCATTTCTGTTTGAAGGGACGGTGCTGGACAATATCCGCTATGGACGGCTGGAGGCGACCGATGAGCAGGTGCGTGAAGCAGCGAAGATGGCGAATGCAGATACATTTATTCGTCAGTTGCCCGGTGGATATGAACATGTGCTGAGCCGGGATGGCGGAGGCATCAGTCAGGGACAACGGCAGTTGCTGACGATTGCACGCGCGATGCTGGCGGATCCAGCGATTCTCGTGCTGGATGAGGCAACCAGTAGTATCGACACCGTCACCGAGATTCGCATTCAGGAGGGCTTACAGCGGCTGATGCAGGGGCGTACCAGCTTTGTGATTGCGCACCGACTGAATACGATTCGCTCTGCCGATCAGATTCTCGTGCTACGTGATGGACAGATTGTAGAGCGTGGCAATCATGACGAGCTGCTGGAGCAGGGCGGATTCTATAGCGAGCTGTTCCATAGTCAGTTGCAAATATCGTCCTGAGTAAGGAAACCGTAAAAAAAGACCTTTTCCATTACCTGTGGAAAAGGTCTTTTATGTATATATAGGGTGCTTATAGGCAGAGACTCTGTTGCTTATGGAGCTGTGAGTAGATCTTGATCAATCTAATGAGTGTCTTTCTATTCACCGACATCGTAGCCTGGCCAGCTTATCCTTGTGGATACGGTGGTTGGGGTGGATAAGGCTGATGTGGTGCACCTTGAGGCTGACCGCCATAGTTTCCACGCGGTGCTTGCGGATTGTGGCGAAGCCATTCCAGTTGCTGAATAATCTCATGTTCTAATTGAGCATTCATGCCACGTACCATACCCGGTATCAGGAACAGATCGACGACGACCCAGATGAACAATGGCGCTGCAGCGCCAAAGAACAGAATCAGACCTACAATGACTCCCGGTGTAGCATGTGCTTCTTCAAAGCCAGCAGTACTCACCAGCATGACCATATAACCAAGAGCAGCAATCAGGAACAACACAAGCTGTACAATCGCTGTAGCTGTGCGTTTCAGATAAAAACGATGAACACCTAGGTGTCCGCCAATCAGCATCAGATAAGCGAGTCCAAGTGATTTCTCACGCGGACGCATTTCGGAGTTGAGCAGCATCAGCTCTTGTGGAGAGAGCTCGTAACGTGTCAGCATCCGACTTAGTAGTTATAATCCGACGAGATTGGCTTTTGAACGAGAATCTGGTCGATGATATTGCTTTCCACATAAGCATTACGCTCTTTTACCCAGGTATGTACGAGGAACGCATCCACGATCCACCAGATTGATGTTACAACCGTACCGATGATCGTTAGCGACAGAATCAATTGCGTGACTGCTGTACCGATCTTACCCATGTAAAAACGATGTGCGCCGAAGATACCCAGGAAATACCACAGTACATAGGCAACGACCATGTTTTTACCGTATGTTTTTACTTCCGATTCCAGCAGCATCAGCTCGCGTGCGTCAAGCTGGCTTTTACGCTGGAGATTATAATTCATTCCCATTTCTATACCCCTCGATTTCTAAAAGTAGTCTGGAATACCAATGGTATGGCTTCCAATGTAATGCCATTTTAACAAGAATAGGCGTTGGAATCTACCATGTTATACGGGGTAGAGCTGAATTCGTTACATTTTTTACGTCAATAATAGAATAGGGTAAATGTAAAAAGCCTGCTCTCTAAAGGAGAACAGGCTTTTGCTATATGCGTGTAGGAGTGATTAGTAGAACAGGCGGTTTACAGATCGACCGTGAACGTTTTGACAAAGGAAGGACGCGGGAAAATGGACGGCTGCTGCACATCGATGCCTTCCTCGGTATTCCGCTTGCGGTGCGCATGACTGTACGCTTGCGATTCCTGCCATGCTTTAAAATCTTGCTCACCTTCCCACAGCGTCATGATGACATACGTATCGTCATCCAGCGGACGCAGGACACGAATGCCGACAAAGCCCGGCTCCTCCTCTACCTTGCGCGCACGATTCATAAATCGCTGCTCAAAGGCGGAGCGTCCGTCTGCGGTCACCGGAATATTGTTCAGCACGGCAAAGTTACCGCCAACACGACCGCCGCTGTCCAGCACCTCATAGCTGAACGTATGCTGGGAACGAATATCAACCGGCAAAATCTCATCGATCTCCATCACATAGCGAACATCACCGTCATGTCGCATCGAGATCACTTCTGGCAAATGTGCCGCCTCAGGGAACTGCTCGTGGATATTATGGGAGCTGATATACATGTACATGAAATATTCCTCCAATACGTTCAATACGATTCTGATAAAAACCTGATAGTTGTACATTAAAATAAATTTCACAGTTTATCAACGCAAAGGAACTGTTATTTACATAACCGGACTGCTGGTCTGCTGAATCGTCTGTAAAGAATCCATTGACTACAACAGATTCGTTCTGCCTTGAATACATTTACTCGAAAAGGGGTCATGAATATGAAGCCACTTTTTCAGCCCGTCGGACAGGTAACGATTCGTATGCCCGGTATATCGGAAAAAACGCAGTATACGCATGTCGCACAGCATGACGACGTATAGAGCGCATGCTCTGTTAGAATAAATGTAAATAAACGACACCCTTCCGCTCCTTTTCAACGTATCTATTACTAGAGCACAACCGTGGTTGATTCACGCTGCGCCGGATTGACTTAATAGTATGTGGGATTTTGAAGTGTGCTATACTATTGCACATCCGGCCACTTGGTCGACGTGGAGTGAAGCGTTGGAGGAGGAAACTTATGAACTCAAGGTATTTGGCGAGTATTTCGCTTGCGGTCATGGCAGCCGGATTTATTGTGACGCTGTTTCTGCCGCAAACGACACTCGTTTTGCTGATTCAGGGCGGCTTTGAAGCCGGACTGGTCGGCGGGATTGCCGATTGGTTTGCGGTAACTGCGCTGTTCCGGCATCCGCTTGGATTACCAATCCCGCATACATCGCTGTTAACCCGCAATCGGGAGAAAATTATCCGTTCGCTCATCTCGGCGATGGAAAACGAATTACTCAACAAAGAAAGTATTGAAAATAAACTGCGTCAGTTCAAGCTATTTCCGTTTGCACTGTCCGCGATCACACGCCAGCTTGGTAAAAAATCAATTCGGCGCGAGCTGGTGAATCTGGTTATTCCACCGGTCGAGCGAATGGATATGAAGCCAATCGCTCATTTTGTCACCTCCGGTCTGGCCGATTATATGCAAAAAGCCGATCTGCAAGCAGCAGGCAATAAGGTGCTGACCCATATGCTCACCGAGCGCTACGATGAAAAAGTGCTCGATCACATTCTCAAGCAGGTGCATATCTGGGCGAGCAAGCCACAAAACCGCGACAAGCTGGGCAAGCTCGCACTGGAGCAATTAGAAAATATTAACCTCGGCGGCTTCAAAGGCTTCGCTTTTCAAGCATTCGCCGGTATGATCAACGAGGAAATGGTCGGCGGCATTTTGCAAAATGCGATCACCTCCGCGATGGATAATTTGCAAGAGCCAAGCAACGAATACCGCGAATCGCTGCTGCGCGAGCTGCGTGTACAAATGTTCCAGGTCGTAGACGATGAGAACACATGGATACGTGTCAAAGACTGGGCAGGCGACATGCTGCGCGGCGAAGCCGCTCAACTGTTCATCATGGAACGCCTGGAAGAAGTACGCGGCATGGCAATCCGTATGCTGGAGCAAGAACGCGACACCGGCGGCAAAAACCTGTTCCGCGTCTACCGCACCGTCATTCGCGAGCTGGGCAAAGACCAGGAGAAAGTACACGGCTGGGAAGACCGCCTGCGCAACGGCATCATTCACGCCGTCAGCCGCAACCATTACCGCCTCGGTCAACTCGTCAAAGAAAATCTCGACCAGATGGACAACGACACGCTCGTCCACATGCTAGAGGAAAAAGTCGGTCAAGACCTACAATGGATCCGAGTCAACGGCGCCATCTGCGGCTTTATCGTCGGTATCATCCTATCCCTCATTCACCTGAGCTTAGGCGCCCTGTAAAGCTTCACTTATACCGATTTACAACTGCAAAAGCCCATCTGCACACAGGGGATTTCTTCCCCGAATATAGCAGATGGGCTTTTATATAATATGCCACCACAATACATATAGATTTCAAACTTGCTACTATACCCTCCAGTTTAGAGGGATGGGCTATATAATCGATCCCAAATAACTTTTAAAGCCCTTCATTCGCGATAATAATCAGTTCATGGATAGGATAAGCCATATATTTAATCCAGAGCTACTTTTAAAGTATTCAATTGAAGCATGTAATTCGCACCGTAATTCCAATATACATAGAGGTATTTAAGGCTACGTTTGAATGTGTACACGTATCTTGGTGATGTTCTCAAAAGCGACAATATTGAAATAAGCACATAACGAAGGCAAGGAAATAAGGGAAAAGGACGATTTTGGAGGGGCGGGAATCTTCATTTCCACCCTCATCCAAAAGATTCCCGCGGCTCCACCCGAGTCCGTTCCCTTATTCCTTGCCGGAGTGATGTACCTCAACACCATCCCAATGTATTTATCCAATCATCCTGTTCTATCATCCTGAATAATTTCTGCTTTTACATTACAACGACAACGCATAAGCAAGAAGCATGCACAAACGCAAACCTATTCAGCACTCTTTAACTGTCCAAAATCGAAATCCCCCTGAACACCAACGATTCATATGGCTTCATCGTCGCCGGCTGCTCCGAGATCAACGCCCGCGCCACATCACGCGAATGATCCTCATGCGTGCACAAAATCAATTCCGCTGTTTCCAATCGCGATGCCAGTTCCTGCGGAAGCTGTAGCTCTGTATCCGAACGTGAGAAATTAAGCACGATCAGCCAGTGTTCATCATTCCATTCCCGTGTATAGGCGAAGATATGATCATGCTCTGATAGCATACACTCGTATTTCCCATATAATAGCGCCGCACTTTTGCGCCGCAGATGAATAAGCGTACGATATAGATTGAAAATCGAATGCGGATCATCCGCCTGATCCTGCACATGTATCGTATCTTTATTCGGGTTGACCGGTATCCACGGCTGATGCTCCGAAAAGCCAGCATATGTGCTATCATCCCACTGCATCGGAGTCCGTGCATTATCGCGCGCTTTGGCACGAATGCGCTTCATGATCTTCTCCGGATCCTCGCCATGCTCCTTCACCATCAGCTCATAGTACATTCGCGCCTGCTGCTCGGTCACATCGTCAATCGTATGCAAATGGGACGCATTCGTCATACCGATCTCATCCCCCTGATAAATATACGGCGTGCCGCGCAGGGTCAACTGGAAAATGCCAAGCATTTTAGCCGATTCTACCCGGTATTCGCCCTCATCACCAAGATAGGAAACGAGACGCGGATGATCATGATTGCTCAAATAGGTGCCCATCCAGCCCTCGCCATACAGATCGTTTTGCCACTTGGCGACAATTTCTTTGAGCTCATGCAGATCCCATGGTTTGCTTTTCCACATGTCTTTCGGATCATCGCATATTTTGGATGCTTCGATCATGAGCACCATATTCATTTCCTCGCGCTCCGGGTTCGTATATTCCTTCACATCCTCGAGCGAGACGTCAGATGCTTCGCCCGTAGTGAACATTTTATAATGGCAAAATACCTCGGTATACATCTCATGCAGGTACTTGTGAATATGCGGCCCATTTTTATAAAATTCGGACGAGTTTGCCTGCATTTTATCCGTATCGGTTGCTGGCGGGAAGCTTGTATCCTTGGAAATGGCATTGACCGCATCGATCCGGTAGCCATCCACGCCCTTATCGAGCCAGAAACGCATCATATTGTGCATGTCGCGTCGTACATCGGGATTATCCCAGTTCAGATCGGGTTGATGTACACTGTAGGAATGCAGGTAATATTGCTCGGTTTCCTCATCGTATTGCCACATCGAATCACCGAGAAATGAAGTCCAATTGTTCGGTGGCCCACCATCCGGTGCCGGATCACGCCAGAAGTAATAATCACGATATCGATTGTCCCGCGAAGAACGAGCCTGCTTGAACCATTCATGCTGGTCGGACGTATGATTGACGACCAGATCCATAATGAGCTTCATATTGCGTTGATGCAGCTCGTCTAATAGCTGCTCCCAATCGTCCATGGTGCCGTATTCTGGATTAATCGCACAATGGTCGATCACGTCATACCCATAATCGACATTCATCGTCGGGTAGATCGGTGGTAACCAGATCACATCCACACCCAGATCCTGCAAATAATCGAGTCTGGAGATGATGCCGGGCAGATCACCGATGCCATCATCATTGCTATCTTGAAAGCTACGCGGATAAATTTCGTAAACGACACTTTCCTTCCAAAATTCAGGCTTCATTATTTTTTTCATATGGGGTTCTCCTATTCCTGTAGTGACTTGCGGTAGGGTGTTGGTGCGTGTACTGTTCGATATATCCGTATTTACATAAATACCTGGCTAGGTAGCCGGGTTAATCAGGAATGATATATTCCTATGGTTTGACTTATGTTAGCGCTAAGTAGACGATAAGCTAGGTATCGTTTTATTCGGATGCGTTCACGATTGTTATCCAATGTATTGTGCAAAATGTATTAAGGTCTATAGGTGTAAATACCCTTATCCAGCAACGTGCAATCGGTCATGTTAGATTCGATTCTGCATATAGGCTCTAATCGTTCAGAACCGAATGCGTGAGGAAGTGAATATGGTTAATAGAGTACACAGAAGGAATTGGGGAGATGATTCAAGTGATGAGTCCGGAGCTTGAAATGATACGGTCTGAGCATGGATGGACATGGTACCATCTGCAAGACAGCCGACAATTGATCGAGCATGAAGATTTTGATGAGCGCATACAGGCATGGGCATCTGAAAGTGTGATGTGCCGGCATAATCATATTTCGACGATCTCGTATGTCGAGGGCAACAATGCGATGAACGGCACATTGATTGCTCGCATGGAGGATAGTGAAGCAGATGGCTGGATTTTTCATTATTATGTGAACGGCAACAAGTTGATCACCAGTGGAAATACCGACTGGTTGGAACGGGTGATTGGTGAGACGGAATGGGAAGAATATGTACGGAAGCAACATAGTCCGCTGGAGGGCTTTATTTTTATTATCAATTCTTTTATTCGTGCATTGTTCGCGCGCATGGATATTATTGAACAGAATTTAATGAGAATGGAGGATCGGATGCAGGGGAATAATGGCAGTCGATTATTGAAGGAGATTATTGATCTGCGTAATCAGCTAACGCGCTGGAATCTGCATACGATTGCGCTGCGTGAGATTGAATTTGCGATTGAGGAAACGTTCCCAGAGCTTATGGAAAGCTCCAATACATGCCGCATCATGCAGATTTATTTAAAGCGTATCCGTATGCTACAGCAAAATTATGAGCATGAGATCGATTCCTTGCTCAAGGTCGATGACAATATCGGTAATTATCGCTCTAATATGATTATGAAGACGCTGACTGTATTTACCGTGCTGCTCACACCGATGACCGCACTTGGTGCAATCTGGGGGATGAATTTTAAAAATATGCCGGAGCTGGACTGGTCGTGGGGCTATGCCGGAGCGCTAGGATTAATCGGTCTGACCACCTTAATTACGTATTTGTGGCTGAAGAGTACAGGTCTCACCGATGACATTTTAAAGGTTAACATTAAGGATGGAGATGACGATACCCTCTGACTGGATACCCCTCTATAGATGAATAAAAATAGTCTTTCTGTAGAAAGGTTATTTTTTTGTGATCGGGGTGTAACATTTCAGAAGTGTCGTGTGTTATACGTATAGTACCATTTATAGTGTTAGCGATCTTCTAACACGGGACTCAGTGAAAAGGCTTTGGGCAAAGCCCAATCGCTCACTTTTTAGTAAATGAATTGTTTCTATTTGTAACCTTCCTCAGGTTGTTCATCCATCGTAACGATGGTAACGTACGTAGAGTCCGGGCAAAGCGTATAGATAAGCGATTTAGATGGCATATTGGCAGTATGTCATGGATTCGTGAAGGCTCATATCTACCATACCGACTCCAGTGTAATCGATAGCGTATCCATATATAGCTGTATAGAGACAGGAGCGCTTGATCTGTATCGTTAGTATGATAAGCATGCCAGAGGACATCGGAATATGGAAACAAGTTCGTAATCAGGGGACAAGGGGATGACAAAGTGAAAAAGAAGATTAGCACGGCCGTGCTGGCAGCAGCACTAACAGTAAGTGGGGGCGTACATATACCGTACGCGGTTGCGGCAACGCCAATTCAGATTGTAATCAATGGAACGAAGCTGAGTACGGATCAGCCTGCCGTGATGTCTGGCAGTCGTACACTGGTTCCATTGCGAGGTGTATTTGAGGCGCTGGATACAACGGTGGACTGGAAGCAGAGCACCCGTACCGTAACCGCAAGCAAAAATGGAACAACGGTTGTTTTACCACTGGGCTCCAAGACAGCCAAAATCAATGGCAAAACGACCACACTTGATGTACCTGCCAAAGTGATCAAAGGACGCACAATGGTACCGCTTCGCTTTGTAACCGAAGCGATGGGCAGTCAGGTCGATTGGAATCAAGCAACACAGACGGTGACGATTGCAACCAGCACGCCAACACCTACCCCGACACCAACACCAGCTCCATCCGGCGCAGTGATGCCGGTCGCGTTTGTGAATGCGAGCGTAATTGGACAGCAGGGCAATGGTGGCGATATTCAGGTTATTTTTCCATCGTCTTCAAGTAAGACAGGTTTGAGTCAGTATCGGATTTTCGTTGCGAAAACGTCCGATGCGAATCCATTCACCCTATCGCGCGCATTAACGATCCCGGCAGCAAACTATCAGATGATTCCGGTGGGTACTACAAGTGCCTACACGATTTCATTGACGCCACAATCGCGTGATATTGACGGCGCATTTATTCAAAGGGGCACGTCGTATCGTGTGTATGTGATGGCTGTAGGTAATACAGGCTATACGAGTGCACTGACACCGGCACAGTCCTCCATTACGATCGGTGGTACCGTATCCGCAACAGCAACGCCGAGCAATGTGAAACTGGTTGACGTTGCCGACTTTAATGATGGACGCGATCTGTCCGTATCGTTTAACAAGGCTTCGGACGAAAGTCAGGTATCCGGTTATCGTGTGTTTATCGTTAGAACAAGTAGCGCGAGCAGCTTCAATCTGTCACAAGCAACGGCTGTACCAGCAGCTAACTACACAACCGCAAGTAAAACAGGCTCTAACCAGACCGTTCGTCTGCAATCGACTGCACGCGATACATCGGGCACCATTATTCAAAGTGGAATTTCCTACACCGCCTATGTGATGGCGATCAATACAGCCAATGATGGCATCGGTCTGTCAGCGATGTCGAACAGTATTACGCTGGGCAATGCCGCACCGGTAGCAACGATTACTAAAGTAGCCGATGTGAGCAACTTTGGAGATTCACGCGACCTGCAGGTATCATTTGATAAAATATCGGATGAATCTCGGATTAGCGGCTATCGTATTTTCGTAGTGCGCAGTAAGGATTCGAGCAACTTTGATCTGTCAACTGCCAGCTCACTCGCTTCTTCCCGGTATATGGATGTGTCCAAAACAGGCAATTCCCGTATTATCACGTTGTCTGCCGGGCTTAAGGATAGCAACGGCGACGCGATTGTAAACGATGTGCCTTATCGCGTATACATTATGAGCCGCGGAACAGGCTCGTATGGCGATGCATTGTCCTCTGCATCCTCTACGATCACATTATCGTCCAGCAGCAAGACCGTAGGCAGTGCGAGCAGTGTCACACTGAGTGATGTGAGTGATTATGGGGATGGACGCGACGTGCAGGTGAGCTTTACCAAAGCGAGCGACGAGACTCTTGTGAGTCAGTACCGTATCTTTATTACAAAATCGTCCAGCTCCCTGTCACTGAGTCAGGCACAGAGCATGACAAGCTCCCGTTATACCTCGGTTAACAAAAACGGCTCTAACCAGACGGTAACGCTGACATCTGGTGTACGTGATACCGATGGCGATCTTATCAAAAATGGTGTGACCTACCGTGCATTTGTAATGACCGTAGGTACAGGGGATGCGGCCGATACGTATACACTGTCTTCCGCATCCGGCACAGCAGCATTGTCCGGTAGCACAGCCGTTCTGGCTGTATCCGGTTTAACCGCAACAAACAGCGGTGCACATGGCGATGCATCTGATATTACGGTAAGCTTTACTCCTGCTAATGATACAGGTGTATCAGAATACCGCATTATCGCAGTGCGAAGCGATCAGGCAGGCGCCTTCAATCTGGCAGCAGCTAATGGCGTAACGGCTGCCAATTACACGCGGATTGCGAAGACAGGGGCGGCAGTCACACAGGCGCTTACCTCTGCTACACGCGATAATAACGGTAATGCGATTGTACGCAATGTCGGCTACCGTGTGTATGTATTGACCGTAGCGGACGGACTCGTTCGTTCGGTAAACGCATTGTCTACTCCATCCGGTGAATTTACACTGACTGAAAAAGCAGTCGCAGCAGCAGCTTCCGTATCGGCTGACCTGGTGAGCAATAATAGCGCGATTCGTGTGAGCTTCACCCCACCGTCCAATACGACGGGTATTAGCTCTTATGCGATCATGCTCGTTCCATCCGGTAATGCGAATAACTTTACACTGGCAGATGCTAATCGTGTAACTGCGCCGAATTACCAGACAGTAACAGGCTCTACGTATAACGAATGGTCGTTCACGACGATGAATACCGATGTATCCGGTAATGCGATTCGTGCCGGTGTAGCCTATCGTGCATTCGTACTGTCCATTGCCAACGGCAGTACAGCTACCGTAAATGCATTGTCTGTTGCATCACGCGAAGCGACCATCCTTCCGCAATAAGCTGGAGTAGAAGACGATGTTGATCATAGGCAGCAGGGTCATCTTCTATACCGATTCATAGCAGCTATACGATGACCAGACATAGGGATCATCGTGACGAAAAGATAGAAGAGCACGTTATAGCAGGGAATGGTAAGCAACAGAAAGCACGAGCACAAAATATAGCACGCAAAAGTATCGAACAAGCATTGCAATTTAGCCTGGATATACCCGCAAAATAGGAAGATAACAAGCTTGTCAAAAGCCGGTTTGCTCTTTATTTTAGAGAGCGAGCCGGTTTTTATTTATCCGTATTATGGGTAGCGAGGTGGTTGATTTAATATCAACGGGGATATTCTTTCTAGTTCTCCATCTACTTTACGTTTGGATTGTAGTAGACCTTTGCACGCATTATAACTGCCCCGCCTATAACGACTATTGACTTTCAGCACCGGGAAAAGGGTAAGATAGGAGCAGATCATATTATCCTGTGCCCATGTGGCGGAAAGAGGGAATCACATTGGAATATGTTAAGCTGGGCCGTACCGGTCTTGAAGTATCACGACTTTGTCTGGGCTGCATGAGCTATGGCATTCCGGATCGAGGTAATCATCCATGGACGCTTGATGAAGAGACAAGCCGTCCATTTATCCGACAGGCATTGGAGCTGGGGATTAACTTTTTTGATACGGCAAATGTGTATTCAGATGGAACAAGTGAGGAGATTGTCGGTCGTGCGCTCAAGGATTATGCGCATCGAGACGATATTGTGATCGCGACCAAGGTGCATGGCAAAATGCGTTCCGGTCCTAACGGCGGCGGCTTATCGCGTAAGGTGATTATGAGCGAAATTGATAACAGCCTGCGCAGACTCGGCACGGACTATGTGGATCTGTATCAGATTCATCGCTGGGACCCGCTGACACCGATTGAGGAGACACTGGAAGCATTAAACGATGTGGTACGAGCCGGAAAAGCACGTTACATCGGTGCTTCTTCCATGTATGCATGGCAATTCATGAAGGCGCTCGATATTTCACGCCATCATGGCTGGGCAAGCTTTGTGTCGATGCAAAATTATGTGAATCTAATCTACCGCGAAGAGGAACGTGAGATGCTACCGCTTTGCCTGGAAGAAGGCATCGGTGTTATTCCATGGAGTCCACTGGCACGCGGACGCTTAACCCGGGATTGGGATGATCAGACAGCTCGTTCAGAGAGCGACGCATTTGGCAAAACGCTCTACACGGCAGCGGTAGATGCTGACCGCGAAGTGGTCGGACGTGTGGCGGAGATCGCCGCTGAGCAGGGTGTACCGCGCGCTCAGATTGCACTCGCCTGGGTATTGCAGCAATCCGCTGTAACCTCACCGATCATCGGTGCAACGAAGCTGCATCATCTGGAGGATGCTGTTGCCGCACTGGATATCAAGCTAACAGCAGAGGAAATTGCCAGACTGGAAGAGCCTTATGTGCCGCATCCGGTGACTGGATTTCAATAAATAGAATCGTTCATCAAAAAAGCACCGCGATGCAGAGGGCATGGCGGTGCTTTTTGAACGTTAACTTTCGCAAATTTTCGCAGGTTTATGTCAGGCGATTTCACCGACACTGCTGGCGGTAATCGTCTTATTTTTACCGGAACGCTTCGCATGATACAAATACTGATCGACCTGCTCAAACAGTTGATTTTTATCAAGTCCGGGTTCAAAGCTGTGTAGGCCGATGCTAATCGTTACCGTCTGATTATCCAGCTCTGTCCAATGAAGGTTAGCCAGATATTGGCGTATACTTTCGACGAGCGCATAAGCCTCATCGAACGATTTATCAAAAATAAGCAAAGCAAATTCCTCTCCGCCATAGCGTGCTGCAATATCACTTGGAGGGATATGCTGCTGAATAATCTGTGCTACAGTTCCCAGCACCTTATCTCCAATCTGATGACCATAGGTATCATTGATCAGCTTGAAGTTATCAATATCAAGCAAGGCGAGATGCAGTGTAACTCCCTGACTGGCGTAATCAAAGGCGGTATCATAATAGTCTCTAAACGAAACTTGATTGTACAGATTGGTCAGACCGTCAGTTTTGGAAATTTTGCTCATAATTGCGTTTTTGACGATCAGATCCTGCTTCGATTGCATCGTATGATGCAGATCGCTTAAAATCTCGCTACCACTTGAAACGATGACATGCGCAACAAATGTCCCACCCAGTATAAATGCAGGGATAGAAATAACATCAAAAGGAGTTAGAAACCAGCGAAAGTGGGGATCGGCGAAATATAGGGCCAGGAATGCGAACATCTGCAAAAATGCCGGAATCCAGATCAGCCTTTTATTAAAAAAAATTACTGCCGAAAATATGGGCATCAGGCAGAGGGCGGTAATGATACGGATATCGTAGTTGAGATAAATAATAGTCCATGTAATAAATGTACTCGTTAAAAATAGGGCATAAAACGAAAGCTGTAGCCGGGTACGATGAATCCAATCAGCCCATACGATCATCAGCACCATGCACGACGTCGGGATCAATAAAATATGAACGAAAAAGTGATAAGCAGTTGCTGGATAGTCCAAAAATAAAAAAGCCCCAAGCTGGGCAAAAAAGTGAATGAAAACAACCACCCAGTAGGACCTCAGAAAATTACGAATCCATTTTTGCTGCTTACCGACATGCTCCAGATGATCAAACACAGAATCTGAGGATTTCATAACATCACCATACTGCCTCATTAGATAAATTACCAAACCATATACTTATTCACATAGTTATTATAGATCATTACTTGTGCAGAAAGAAGGTAATTTTTGGCACAGTATACAGGATAAAAGGTGGAAATGAGCGCTTTTTTGACAAGTTTTTGAGAATTTCATTCACATACTGTCACTCTGAACATACTAATTACCAACGATGGAACTATTTATTGTGCATGTTGACGCTCATGATTGATCATAAGGAGACATTTACTGCCTTCGGGTCGACAAACGGGAGGGTTGGTATAGTCCCATTATCCTGATTAGCCGAAAATCGACAAACGCAATAGGGACGCAAGTAAAAGCGGTTTCTTTTTTTCAAATTAAATTACAAAAATTCCCTTCCGGTGATTGTATTTAAGAGAATCATCGGTTATAATGAGTATAACGAAATCGTGACCTGAACTCACATATTGCAGAGGGTTATTATTTTGTAAAACCAATAACCTTGTGTAATATGTGATTTTTCATTTTATCGGATGTTTTTTTCTGAATAAAGAAGGTCATGTAAATTTAATTTTTGGAGGTACCCCACATGCAAACAGGTACAGTTAAATGGTTCAACGCTGAGAAAGGTTTCGGCTTCATCGAAGTTGAAGGCGGCAACGATGTATTCGTACACTTCTCCGCAATCCAAGGCGACGGTTTCAAAACTTTGGACGAAGGTCAACGCGTAGAATTCAACGTAGTTGAAGGTAACCGTGGACCACAAGCTGAGAACGTTGTAAAACTGTAATTCAGCTTATAAAAACGCCCTTAACAATCGTTAAGGGTGTTTTTTTGTGTTTGTATTGTGTTTGTATTTGGTTTTGTATGAGCGTCTATTATACAAATAACATTTGCTGAATGAACGTTAACCAGATGAATTTTTATTGTGATTTACATAAATGATATAACATATTATAATATATGTTAATATTAAACATAAATCCTAACCCAAAGGTGATATTATGCCAGAAAGCCCATTGTCTTTAAAACCAAGGTATGAACAGATGTATATTGAGCTTCGTTCACGTTTGCAAAAGGGAATATACGGCGTAGGCGACAAGCTCCCTTCGGAAAAGGAATTGATGAAGCAGTTTGATGTGAGCCGCATCACCTCGAAAAAGGCGCTCGATATGCTTGTGCAGGAGGGCTATATTGTTCGTCAGCCAGGCCGTGGATCGTTTGTTATTAAGGCAGGCGAAGAGCAGGAAGAAGCTTATTCTGCGCCAGCCAGACTGCCTTTCGAGCCGCAGGAGCAGACAGGAGCTCAGCGCCGGCTCGCCAGCAAGCAGATTGTCATCGGTTTGATTATGGAGGACTTTAGCGACAGCTACGGCAAAGAGATGCTCGCAGAAATGGAACGCACCGCGCAGAGTCTGAATGTGTATCTGTTGATGCGGATGTCCTTTTCGCAGCCGGATATTGAAGAAAATGCGATTCGCAGCCTGCGTGAATACGGAGTGGACGGACTGATTATTTATCCGACACGCGGACAGAGCTTCAATCCGGAAATTTTACGGCTCGTTATTGATCGGTTCCCGCATATACTGGTCGATCGTTATTTTAAAGGGACGGAATCGGCTTCGATCAGTACGGATAATGTAGAAGCAGCACGCAAGGGAACGAATCATTTGCTCGATCTGGGACATCGTCATATTGGTCTGCTTGCCTCCAAGGTGATGGACAATGTAGCGATTGAGGAGCGGATTGAGGGCTTTGTCCGTGCCCACGCAGAACGTGGCGTGATACTGGATCGGTCGTACTGGTTAACCGATATGACGTGGAATGGGGAGACGGAGGCTGAGGAGCAGGAGCGTGTGCGCAACAATGTGGATATGATCCAGCGCATGGTAGAGCAGCATCCGCAAATGACCGCTATTTTCGCGATGCAATATGAGCTGGCACTGTTTGCGAAGGAAGCGCTGGAGCATGCTGGCGTGAAGATACCGGAGCAAATCTCGCTCATTTGCTTTGATAGTCCGCAGGCAAGTGCAGCATTGTATCCGTTTACACATCTGCAGCAGGATCAGCATTCACTCGGTCGGCTCGCTGTGGAAAATGTGCTCAAACTCATTGCTGGCGAAACGCTGCCTGGACGCATTTCACTTAAAGCGGATCTGATTCATGGATTGTCTACAGCACCTGCACCAGAGTCGCATGGAGCCGCGCAATCGAAGCGTGCAACTGGAACCGATTAAACGATATATCTTTATGAATAGACAGGTAGCATAACAGGACAAACGTGTGAACAGTTGAGCATATAATAGTCTTAAAAGGCACAGATTATGAGTAACAACTGGATAATAAAATAGGATATTCAAAACGCCGGATGATATGCCAATATTATCCGGCGTTTTGTGTAATTTAAATTAAATATTATAATATAATATATTGACA
>JBCNLJ010000059.1:0-36496 GCA_039595515.1 Paenibacillus sp.
CTAAAGGGGGAGGTATGTACGACTATGTATGGAGAAATTTAAAAACTTGCCCTCATGTTGTATATAAAGTTGCATAATCTGCATTTTATATTAATTGCACACATATTAAGCCAATATGTAAATAAGGCTGTTATTTTTGCTAAAATGACCATGTACATAGTACATATCATCCATATCAATGGGAGGAGATATTCACAATGAAGCCTCGTTTTGAACATGCCTGGAATATAAATGAGCAAGAAGCTATTCAATTACAAACACACCTAGCCAAAAAAGTAATCTCCTCCGATGAATTTGCTACGATCGACTATGTTGCAGGGGTCGATGTCGCTTACAGCCAATATAATGATACCTTGATTGCAGGAGTTGTTATTTTAGATATGAGCTCGTTAAATGTCATCGAATCCGTTATTGTCGAAGATGCGGCTTCATTTCCGTATGTACCGGGACTGTTCTCCTTTCGCGAATTGCCTCCACTCATCCAAGCTTTTTCCCAGATCAAAACGACTCCGCAGCTCGTCGTTTGCGATGGTCAGGGTATAGCCCATCCTCGTCGTTTTGGGCTTGCCTGTCATCTTGGCGTTTTGTACGATATGCCTACAATTGGCTGTGGAAAAACGAGATTATGCGGTGAATACATAGAGCCCGCACCAGAGCGCGGTAGCTTCAGTCCGCTACTGGAGCAAACTGACATCATTGGCAGTGTGCTGCGTACACAGACAAATGTGAAACCTATCTTTGTGTCTGTCGGGCATAAAATATCACTTCCAACTGCCAATCAGATCGTATTGCAACTAGCGACCAAGTATCGACTACCTGAAACGACAAGGCAGGCTGATCAGTTGGTGAATAAGACATTGAAAAGGTGATGGGTGAAATGTTGTTTTAAAATCACCTTTAGTATCCCTTATATTTTTCGACTAGCTCAGCATAGAATGTACTTCAGCGATGTATGAGTTGCATCGCTATTCTATTCAAATAAGGTGCCTACACCATTTGGTTGTAGACACCTTACTCATTTATATTAAAGGTTGACGACGAACGTCAAAAAGTGTATCCATACCTGCGCTCATTAACTTCTCTACCGTCTTCTCTTGTCCATTAGAGAAATAGTATTTAATTTCTTCTGCATACAGCGGCAATAACGTCTGGAAATAGATCGGCCATTCCTCTGGATCGGCTACTCCTTCATCTCGATACGTCATTTTGAAGGCTTCGCTAGTACCTGGATAAGGTGGAACGACCATGACACCACAATAATCGGTGTTGATATCGTACGGAATTAATTTCGTGTGAGCAGGTAGTCCATTCAACGAGAACATTTCCCGATAGCTATCCGATAGATCGTCTTCGCTCTGGTGAGGATACACGAGCCATTGCCCGATCCAGTAGCCTCTTTGCATAATCTCGCTGCCAAAATGGCGCAGCATTCGCACGACCCATGCATACGGCGATTGTTCCCAGTTGTTCTCTGTTAGTTGCGCGTCTGGTGGGAGATGTACGACCAGTTCCGCATAACCGGTATCATGTCCAGCAGGGGTCATTCCACGGAAGAAGCTATTGCCATAGGTAACGAGTGTCTGAAAAGGTAGATGGCTTCCCGGGGCAGCTAGATAAATTTCGGCATCACCTGCATTATTGCTGGCGCCGGGGATACACCCGGTGATACGACCGTAATGCTGTTCGATATGTGCTTCCACATCCGCACGAGATGTGGCGCGAAT
This sequence comes from Paenibacillus sp., assembly GCA_039595515.1. GTDB lineage: Bacteria > Bacillota > Bacilli > Paenibacillales > Paenibacillaceae > Saccharibacillus. The sequence goes on from JBCNLJ010000059.1 coordinate 1,725, forward strand.
ACGTGGGTTATGCTCGACGATCGGCTCGGTACTGTCTGTCCAGGCGAGTCTAAAATAGATTCCTTTTATTCCTGCTTGTTCGATTGCTTGCTTCAACTCATCCGATACATATGTGGTTACCGAGACAATGGGGAAATCTCCCAGATTGTGCTCAGTATTTAACGTTTTAAATATCGGTTGATTATGAACCTTATCGGGTAAAAGAACTTCTTCATCGAACCCACCATAATTATCAGGAACAGATTGTTCATAATCGATACATTCTAATACATTCGTAACGTTGATTAGATAATAATCTTGATTTTGATAATGTAGTTCTAAAAATTCCGCTTCATTAGCGACCAGTGGTTGGATTTTTTCTTTTACGGAATGATGCACAATTATGGTGAAAGAGCCGCCACGGAAAGCTAAAACATCTCTATGTTCACCTTCTTCATAGGTAACCAACTCAATGGGTTGCCAATCTTGTAATAAAGGCGTTCCTATTTCTTTTTCTTCGATATTTTCTAAATCCACAGGATTCTTCGTATCTACTTTTACACAATCGGGGCTTACATATATCGTCCATATTTTCACTTCTAACCCTCTTTTCTTAGATGATTGTCCTTTATAACAAAATAATATTTTCCTTTGATAATACGAGAATATGCTTCTGTGCTATATCTTTTATATGTAGACTCGTTCTATTGATAACCCAAAATTTTAGTTCTCTTAATTTAAAATGAAGATGAGCAGATTACTGATAATCGCTCATCTTCTATTTTGAATAACCCTATATGGTCTCGTTTCATTTGCGATACTTGTGAAAAGCTTTATTATTAAAGATGTTTTTCGATCATAGGAAGAATGCCTTCATCAAAAATTGCGCCTTGAATTTGTGCACCTTTCCATATCGTATTCTGAAGATTGGCATTGGTGAAATTCGCTCCTCTCAAATCTGCATTTGAGAAATCACAGCCTCTGCAATCCGTTTCAGTAAAGTTGGTTTTCTGTGCAATCACATTATCCAATTTTGCTTGGATAAAGCTAGAACCTTGACAATCGCTTTCTGTTAAAATAGCTGAACTCATATCAACTTCATCAAAATTCACTTCAATTGCAGTCATATGACTTAAAATTGAAGATGTAAAGTTGGAGCGAAGTAATGTAGTTCCAGATAAATCAGCAAATGAAAGATCGGCTTCTATAAAGCTTGATTCTATAGCTGTACTCACCTTAAAACCTATGTTTTTCATGTAAGCTTTCTCAAAAACAGACTCACTATACACGCAATCAGCCAAGTCTGCATTTTCAAAATTTGTACCTGTGAACTTACAAGCAAGGAAACTACAATCTCGCAATGAAATTTCCGTAAAAATTGAACCTTTAAAATCAGTATGCTCTACAAATAAACGATCTGCTGTAATATAGGATAGATCGGAAAGAGAAAGATCAGCTACTTGGATTGTAATATTGTCAATAATTTCATTATTTATTTTAGCCTGGTCAATCATTATATCGAATTCTTTTCTATTATTTATTGTATTTGTCATGTTTCTCCCACCGTTTCAGCATTAAAATAGTCAACGACTAAGCTTTTGAGCCCACTGCTTGCCTGGTGAAAAACTTACTCCCATCTGGTCGTCGTCAAATTCATGCTCTGCAATACAACCAGACGGTTCTAAATAATTCATCATCTGTAACCATCCACTAAGTAATTCATCTTTATTGGCATGAAAAGGAGATTCGACTACATCAACGTATACTCCTCCCCAATCTGTCAACTGTGCTTTACTCGGACTATTCAAAATAAAATCTCGTTCAAACATGTCCAAGCATGTACCGGATATATATGTTCTAGCACCTATACCCAGTGGACCATTTTCAAAATATTCTACCGGGGTCGGCAATGCACAAGTGTCCATCCATACATGTATCCGCTCATCATCATTTGTCCATGGATAAGGTACAGGCCAAAAAATATGTGTAATACCAAAAGAAGGTTTTAAAATACTTGCAAGCTGATCTGAAAGTTCTAAAAAACTATCGTACTGCTTGGAGGGCAAACTTTTACACTCCAATCTAAGAAATGCTCGTGGGTTAGAATATACATGAATCATCAAATTGAATTTATTCGCCTTATCACGTCCAAGATAAAGCTCAGAAACTTTCTTTTCACGAACAGCCTGAATGATTTCTTCAGCATTATAGTTCAGTTTAACGCGTTCGTCATTCCCCCAATAAGTGGGAGTGAATTTCTCGTGTTTTTCAAAAACATTTAGAAATTTTTTTAAAGTATTGGGTTCTTCTAAATAATTCGTCGGAAACATGCTTATCGCAAAAAAATCAGGTTTCATCATATCCCTCCATTAGTTATTGGTTTCCATCTTCCTCCACCAGGTAAACGAGGATTAGCTACCCAAACATGCGTGATCTCTCCAGTTGTCGTATCTGTAAAAAAGACTTTGCTCTCCATTGCTAACGGTCCACTTGGCCGAGGTTCAGGGGGAGCAGCAGCTAAATTGACTTTATCACTGGATATTGTAACAATATGTTTACCATTTTGTTTATCCTCAATCATTTCTCGTTCTGCTCTCATTTGGCTATCATTGTGAACAATCTGATCTTTACCCCCAGTTTTATGTTTATGGTCGTGTACAATATCAATTTCACCTTTATCATTATAGCCAATACTGTCTGGACGGGTTACATGACCTTCAACTGACGTATGTGTTCTCACAGTGCCCGAATTGTTGTCTTCAAGTTTTCGATTGAGATGATTTTCTAAAGACTTACGACCTTTTTCTTCTTCAACTCTACCTCGTCTTCGATTATTATCCAATCGTTGCTGATCTGCATCCCAACTCTCTCGCTCTTTTGCTTTTTTGCCTAAATTATTTTGCTTTTCTTTATAACGTTCGTATCGTGCATTATTAGCTGCTTGCTTATCTCCAACTGCTTCAGCCGCATCAATTTTGCTTCTATAGTACTTCTCTTGATGAGAAGTTAAACCACTTTTATTTAATTTCTGTGTAGCTTCCGCTTCTTTCATAGCCTTATTATAATTCCGCTGGACTTCCGTTTCCTGTATGCTTCTGCTTTCCATCCGGTTAACATTGCCACTGCCCACATCTACATGCATGCCATTTGGAGTAGCCAATTGTGGACTGCCCAGACCATTGCTTATTTTCTGGCCTAGCTTGCTGCCGGATTCGCCGATCTGGTTGACGGCTTTGCTGAAGCCTTCGCCTGCGGCTTTGACTCCGTTTTGGATGACTTTCGGAGTAGCTTTCTTCACGCCGTTGCCGATCATTTCGCCAACTGCTTTACCTGCTTTGGAATTCACTACGCCAACCGTAGCAGCGCCAAGACCTGCGCTCAAGCCGACCGACTTCCAATCGAGCTCTGATAAGCTTTTCCCCTGCAACATCTGACTGGCAACGTCGGATATGGCATTCTCTGCTGCACCGAACGCCATCTTAGTAGCAATCGCTCCCCCGGCTCCCAGCGGTCCAAAGATCGCTCCGGTCACAGCTCCGATAAACGACTCCCGCAATGCGGTCGTCGCGTATTCCCCGAAGTCGCTCACTTCCCCTCGGGCGATGTCCGTTGCGGCCTGGACGCCCACGGCGATTCCGCCTGCGGCAACGGCGCCCACGGCGACTGCACCGACGATAACAGGGCCGGCACCGAGGGTAGCAACAGTGAACGCTGCCAGTGCGGCTACGCCGACAACGATGGCGAGTCCACCGAGCACGTTGCGACCGAGCTTGCCCCAATCGAATGGCTTGGGCGGGTCCGGTGGTGGCGGTGGGGTGCCTTCTTTTGGTGCGTCATTATACGCAGTATAGGCTGTACGATCGCTGCCGTCTGCCCATACATTTTGACCGAGCAGATGGTATTCGCCCTCGACAGCGATACCGGAGGATGCCCCGGTTTTGTACGCCATGATCATCTCAGCGGCGTTCAGGATAACTTTCTTTTTGCTTTTCAGTACGATATCTTCTTTGCCGGTGATCGTTAATTTTTTCGGACTGCGGATGACGACACCGACGCCGTCTTGCAGACTGATTGACAGTGTGCCGTCTGGATTGCCGTAAAAGTGAACATGATCCGGTGCGATCTTCAGTTCGCTGCCGTGTTCGCTACCATAATAACGTGTATTGGGATCTCTCGTTTTGGGTGCAGTAGCGCCGTTTGTACGCACCGAGCCGAGCACTTGAGCATGTAAGCCGCTACCGTCAGGATGGTACAGACTGGCTTTAGTACCGACCTGTGGCATGCTGTACATCGGGCTACCGGTTGGCGGAGCAAATGGATACCAGTGTGGATCGGCTTTACCATCGTCCTGATCCACATCCAGCTTCAATTTCACTTCTTCGCCGCGTACTTCTAATACCGTCCCTTCAAGGGATACGCCGACGGCTTTGGCATTCAGAATGATCGGGTGCCGTACACCGGATTCACGCGCGAGCACATAGTTAAATAGCAGCTCGCCTTTTTCCATATGGGCGTGCAGTTCTTTGACAACAAGCTGCTTATCCCGAAAACGTACCCGGTCACCGATTGCGAGCGGCTCGTTATATTGCAATTCATAGCGAAAAAAGTCCGTATCGTGCAGCTCCGCTCCAGTTGCAACGGCTCGCTGATACGCCGCCAGATCCTTATGCGCGGTATACGGTGTATTGTCCGGCACAACGACTTCCTTGCCTTCGGGCAGACCGAAATGCAGGTGCGGTTTTACCGATTTCAGCATATCACAAACGACAACCGCCTGTAATGTGCTCGCCAGCCGCTTGCTTAGCTCCCAATCGGTTTCCTCATATTGCAGAGTCGCATCGCCAATCTCTTTGTCTGCTCCGGTATGAAATTCAACCTCACTGCCCGGATAATCTTCGACCACTTTACTGAGCAGTTGTTCGTACGTCTGCGTCGGTTCAGGAAACGTACGCTTGCGTTTTTTTACATCCCAGAGCGAGGATGCGCTGATGCCTTCAATGCTAATCTTATGTACACTGTTTTGTCGATAGGCTTCGACTTTGTTGACAACACCGCGAAATAACGGTGTTTCGATGCCCAGCCCCATCCAGATCGGGGTATTATAAAATACTTCAATCTCGTCCTGTACGGAGGCCGTCAGCGGCATCTCCATCTGCAATTGCTCATCCATCCAGCCGGTTAGCAGCAGCTTAGCATGCTCGCCGGGCTGCCAGTCGATTTGCAGCTCATGAATATGCAGGAGTGGATACGGGCATTTGACCCTGATTTGATCGTAACCAATCACCTTGTCGACCTCCGATTTCGATGTGCCTGTAGTTGGTGTTGCTTGTTAACGTCATCATATGACTGTGATCCGGTATACTATTCACCGCTCACGATTCCGTCATTATTACTCCTGTCCGCTACTTTCAAATGTAATACTGCCTTTGTACATGCACATATGACAGGAGGATGTGGTCAATGCGGGCTTGCTCTCGACACGCGTCTTCTCCATCGTGTTCATCCACGGCTGCATGAGCATTGGTGTACACGGCTTGCCCTGTACCTGTCCGCCTTTTTCTCCTGCCAGATAAACGGTGGCGGAGCTTGGATTGGCAGAGCTGCTACATACGCCAAAGCTCGGTACGTTGACCGGCTTATAATCATCCTCGTTCATCATCGGCTTTGTTTTGACAAAAGCACCGTGGCTGGCTGGTAAATTGATTTTGCGTGCATGGGAACCGCAGCTACAGCGCATCGATGCGCCGCGCACGACGTAGTATTCATCCGACATCTCCTGTTCCTCCTTGGTTGGCAGCATGATTGGATTGATGTGAACATACGAAGCTGGTAGAGATGCTCGTACGATTGCTCTCATTAATAAATGAATGTTTGCGGTGGTGGTGGTGCTCCATGCTTACATCCAAGCATGGAGTTTCGTTCCTCCAGTTATGTTATCCATGGTCGGGCGGCTCGATATACCGTTCTCGGCGCAGCTATGTGGAGCTTTTGCAGCGCGATGCCGGTCATATCGCGGCGCAGTATGCTTTCGGCTACATCGAGACGAACTACGATCTGCGGCTTCGCGCTCTCGCCGATTTTGAAAATTTTACGGCGTGGCAGTCGGCTGCGATCCAGTACAATATGCTGTAGCAGGGTACGATCTGGATTCCATTCGCTATCCTCGTGCAGTATATCGACCGCTGCCGGAAAGGCTAAATGATATGTCATTTGCAGCGATAGCTCCGGGTTCATCAGCACAACAGGATGAAAGCTCATGTGCGGCTCGTACATTTGCCATAGTTTCATCATGCGACTGGATAATAGTGGCAGTGCTTCTTCTAAATAGTCCAGATACTCGCTGTCCTCATGGCTTTGGATGTATAAGCCAAGCGGCTGCTGCAAATCGCCGGGCTGAACGAATTCCGGCTTTAAGGCAGGGAGCTGGCGACTAAGCGGTTCCAGTTGCGGAATATCGGTGTAGCGCCAATCCTGTGTGAGCAGAAAGTAGTCCATATCGGTAGTTCTCCTTTCTCCGATCATCGATATTGGGTCCCATTGTAAAAGAAAGCAGCGTGCACATTGCTGTGCACTCTTTTCTTACCAGATGACTCGTGTATTCCACTCGTCTATGAACGTTCGACGCCTTCCTGGTGCAATAATTCGCATTCATCATGGAACTCTCCCATATAGATGGAGCAGTCGGACGTTTTATTCAGCGCCAGCCATGTCGGCTGCTCCAGCCAATGGGGAAGCAGTGCCTGCACTACATGCAAGGTTAACGTATGATATTTGATCGCTTCCAATTGCATGATCTTCTCTATATCCATTACGGTAATGCGGCGACCGTACGATTTGCGCTGTTCCTTTAGCTTTTGCATCCGCTGAAACAATGGATCGAATATTAACCCGGCATTCCAAAGCGCGGTGCTGTCTGCTTCATCCAAAAACCAGCGTTGATCGTGACAGTCGATCCGGTACAGTGCCTCATGGTTCAGCAGCGAGGTGCGCAGCAGCGAAATATACACATAACGCACCGGGCCTTTCTCACCCTTTGCCTGTAACAGACTCGCCTGATTGCATGACTGCTCCAATGCAGACAGCAGCGTATCGATCAATTGCTGCTCATGCCCGGTACAATTACGCTCAATGATCGGCACATCATCCAGCCAGCCGCTTAACACATGCTGCTCCAGAAATTCCTGCATCGCTTCGTCCCGGGTCGGCAATCTCATTCGATGTTCACCTTGCCCCCGGTCAGGCGCACATCGTCCTTAATATTGACGGTCGCTCCACCCTGTACAAAGTCGACGCCCTCCTTGCCTTCGATCATAATCTTCGTTTTGCCGGTAATCTCGATATCCTCGTCGGCGGTCATAATGATCTTTTTGTTACTGTTGATCTCGATGCCACCGTCATCGGTCATACGCATCAGCAACTCGCCGTTAGCGATAATTTCAACCGCTCCTGGACGGAAAACGATCTGCTTGCCGTATTTGGTACTGATGCTTTTGACGGCGGGATCGCTGCGCTTGACCGGGTCAGACGATTTGAGATCGACCGAGCTGGCGACAAAAGCATGCTGCTCTCGTTCATTGGGAAAATAGAGCCGAATCTGATCGTTGACCTCTGGCATCGCATACCAGCCGCTGCCGTCCGGTGAGGAATATACGGTCGAATATGGAAACCACATCGCGCCGCTATCTTCGGAGCCCTGGTCGATATCGAGCTTGATCTTTACCTGATCCTTCATAATATCGATCACTTTGCCGAACAGGGAGGAACCTGACAGATCGTAGGGCCAGATAATCCGATTACGAAAGCTTGGACGATCACGCAAAATATAACGCCCCATCAGCACCTCATCATCAATCCCGATTTCCGCAGACGCAATATACAATACTTTGTTCAAAAATTGCACCGGTGTGCCCAGCTCTAATAGCTCGTAGCTGCTCACCTCATAGCTAATACTGGATTCTTCCAGATCGTCAGGGATATCATTGTTCGCTTTCAGTTTATGCTCCATCAGGTCTTTTTTGACCGTGTAATTGTATTCGTTCAGTGTGATTGGTGTATCACCTTCCGGTACACCGATCATTAGCTTTAATCCGGGCTGCGTCGACATCGGAATGAGCGGCGCATGCAGCCGGGAAGCAAGACGTTTCAAAAATTCCCAGTCGGTCTCCTTGTTCTGTACAAACAGCTCACCCAGATACTGCCCGTTGGACGCTTCATCCAGCACCTTCGCTTCGGTATAGTCGGATGCAATATGGTTGAACAGATCGCGATATGTATCTTCGGTTTTTTGGAAGGAGCGCTGCTTCTTCTCAATATCCATTTTGGACGTCAGACTCTGCGCTTCGATATGCAGCTCACGTACACCGTGTACCGCTTTGATCGATATGTTGGTGACGGTTCCCTGAAACAGGCGCTCCCGCTCGCTGTACACATCTTCCAGCAGATTGGTAATAAACACTTCAATATGTTCATTCTCATCCGCATGCTCAACATACTGATCCATTAATTCCTCCGGCACGATGCCGCTAAGGGTAAAGGTCACATGCTCGTTCAATTGCTTAACGATCTTCAGATCGAGAATACGTTCAAATTGATACGGCTGCACCTCCAGATCACCGATACTGAAAATATCCGGAAACAGCATCGGCAGCTCGCCATTGGACAGATCGGGCCATTTGGATTTGGACGAAGAAGTCGGCATAAAGCTCATTGCAGCTCCCCTCCTTCCGCTGTAGTTGTATGGATCGTATGCAGCATTTGCAGGATAAGCGGACGCCAGTCTGTATGACTTTTATACGGACAGCTAAAGCCCCCGATAATCGTTTCTCCATCCAGCTCCAGATAAAACATCAATCGATACGCAGGCTGATCAAGCGCCGGGCTTTTGAAATCAAAATAGCCGATTGCTTTGCCGTTCACCTGCTCTACCTTTTGCTCATAAAATACGTTTGTCGGCTGGACATTACGGATCATCTGCTTCATCCCATCGACCAGCTCGGGAATCCAATCATCCTGTAACGGCTGATCCACATGCTGAAACGTAATATCTACCTCGCAGCGTCCATTGGTCAGAATAACCGCCGGGCGATCTTCATACGGATACTTGGCTTTTTGCATTGATTTGGACATAAGCCCAAACGATTCCGGTACATGCATATGCAGCCGATTATCAAAAAAGGAACGCGGCGCAAACGTATACTCTCTTCCCTCCGCTTCAACCGGTCCGGTCAGAATATTATGATTCCGCTGTTGCTCTTCCCATTCATTCAATACGGCAGCAATCTTCTCATCTTCAAATGGCATCGGTGATTCCTCCTTGTCTCGTCAACTGAGCTGTATCGTGATCAATCTACAATCATCCGTCCACCCGGACTGCGATTTCCCCAGCGGGATGAGCTTCTTTTGCCGCGAGCGGCATCCTGCAAAATGACGGTCAACTGGCGGTGCAGTCTACTATTGCTGCCACTGCCGGGTTCGGTCTGGTTGCGCGCAGCGATATAATGCTCCAGTACGGTACGTTCAATTCGCTGCGTGTTCAATGCCATAAAGGCAAATGCGTAATCCGCCGGATCCTGTGTCCCGGTCTGCAATAGCTCGCGGGCGAAGCGGTGAATCACTTCCGGTCGTAGCGTGCATTGACCGATCCCTGCATAACAGGCAGATACAGGATTCCACGTATTGAACTCGGTCACCATATCGGCAAAATCCACATAATCCGATCGCAGCACTGCACCCTGCTTTAATTTAAATCGTCCCAACTCCAATTCATCTGCCGATGGCTGCTGCTCGTCCAATACAAGTGCACCTGTCAATCGATCAAAATCCCGATCCGAACCGCCGTCCTCAAAGCGAATACGCAGAATCTGCTCATTTTCGGTCGCTTTATAAAATAATCGCTCTGGCTGCTCCAGCAAATACAGGCGATCACGGAATTTAACCAGACCGGGGGCGACAATCAGCTCAGCGGGATCAACGGTTACATTCGCACCACTCAGGATGCCATCGCTATATTCGTCATACTGGATGTTAGCCAGTGCAAGCGGATAATCGCGTACCTGCTCCAGCATTTCAGTTTTGAGCACACGTCCTTTTTCAAAACGGGGTTGAATATACGTAAACACTGCACCACCTCCTTTCGTTACGGTTCTAATGATCTAACAGTGTACTCCTACCTCATAGATTCCTGTGCGAGACTGGAGTCCGTCCTCTTATTCCTTCTCGGTGGTGTCTGCCCCAAAAAAAACAGTTTGCGTACATGCCCTTGCTATACCCGTTCTCTTTTACTTCGTGCCATCGAAGAAATCCAGCTCGGACAGATCATTTTCAAAAGCGAAAAATTGGCGATCCGCCACATATAGCTGCTCGTTATCCCGCATAACCGGAACGATATGGAATCCCCAGCGTTGCTCACCGGCAAAAACGAAAAACTTCGTTTCTCCGTTGCTGATGCTGTCCGTCTCATCCTGAATAATGTACGCTCCATACAATTCCTCAATCTGTTCATATACAACCGGACGGAAGCTGTCTGCCCAGCCTTTGTACACATAGCGGTGACGCAAGCTGCCATCATCGGCCCAGACGAGAAATTCAATCTCTGTCGTATGCTGTGGTCTCGATACATTGCCAAATGTACGGCCACGCTCCAGACTGCGGATCAATGTCATCTCCTGACGGGTATGCGTATAAGCAGTCACCGAATACGGAATTGCCGGCGTTTCGTTAGTTAGGACAGGCTTGATCATACCGATCTTTTTAGCATTCAAATAGCGAATGGCACCGCGCAGGCAGGCGAGCTTCAGATCGGGCACCTGACTGTTTTCCTTCGTTTTCTGACGGAATTCGATGCTGCGTCCCGGTACGAATTCCTTCAATGCCTCACGGAACACATCGATCCGACACGATTGTCCGGTCAGCTTAATAATGGAGAAGTCCTGCAATCGTCCATCCTGATAAAATTCATCCAGAAACTTGCGTACGATCTCGTAAATATCCGCTTTGATCAGTTGATTGATCTCCCGAATATTGAACACCACATCCGGCGGACGATATTCATTACGCAGCCGTCCATCCGGCTCCGCTACCGACAGAAACCAGCGATCCACCCGCGTAATCTTAATATCGCTATCCATCGTCATTTCGCTATCATCGTGAAATCGACTGCGCAAAATGCCGGTTTTGCGGAAAAATTCTTGCTTCATCTGATCCGCCATCGCCCACAGAAAGTAGAAATTGCCGCGCACGCGCTGATATTCATCCCGACTGCGCTGCTCGTAATCGCGGTATTTGGTCGGGATGATCTTTTCCGCTTCGAGATAGCGCGCTTCCATGCCCTCATATACGGCACGGATGCCATACTCGTCCACATACCGGAACAGCTCTGCACCCGGAATATCGATCAGTGCATCCATATCGATACGACGCTGCTGACCACTGTACCATTCGGCAAACACGATCTTCATCCATTGCATAATGCGATATGTAATATTGTTACCGCCAAAGTTGGTATCGCCATTTTCATAACTGGTGTGAATATCCAGACCGTATGAGATACGGCCTTCATGAATACTGAATCGACATGAGCTAAGATCAGTTGTCCCCCCGCCACAGTCGATCACGAGCGCCTGATATTCCTCGCCGTCCACATACGTTCCTTTATCGATCTGATCGGCAATCGTGTTGTACAGCACAGACATGCCCTCATCCAGTGCATCCTCGGTTTCGATCTTATAGTCCGGCAGCATACGGGTGAACATATCGAGAAACTGGGTTTTCAGCTTGACCGGACTGGAAATATGGAGATGGGTAAATCGGCATTTGAACTGCTGCTCCGCCGTTTCCACAACATAGGACATGTATCCTTTCAAAATATCGCCACGGCTTAAATACGCCGTATTGCCCGCTGCATCCATCAGCTCCTCGGTACGCTCGTAATCGTTCACCCAGCGCTTCATACCACGGAATACGGTCGCGCGGCTGTTATGTCCGTTGCGCTGAATATATGCCAGTGCATCATAGCCATACACCATACGCACATTGTCCGCATCTGCACAATCGGCTGCCGCAGCAAGTGTCGGTAGCAGCTCCAACCATTGCTCCTGCTTATCGGTGACATTCGGAAATACGACATAGTTAATTTCGTCGCGCTTGCGATAAGGGGTATTTTGTCCAAATAAGCGATCCTGATTGCGCAGTCCATGCTCTTCCTGCTGCACCGCCTGTCCATAGCCGCTGCCCAGATATGCGCCTGCTGTCGTATTCGACGTACCAAAATCGATCGCCAGCACCGTATCGGTCGGCTCCGGTATCCGAATTTCCAGCTCTGCCACCGGTACGCGGTAATAATGCAGATTGGCGGGAATGAGCGGACGATCGCTGTAATACGCGTGGTACAAATAATCCGAATCCTGTCTGCGCGTAAAATACAGACTGTAATTCTGGTTCGCTGTCATTCGGTATTCCCAGTGACTCGGCGCGGTCAGTAAATATTTGCCTGGCTCATCCTCCTGGCCTTTGACATTCAAAATGCCACATAGCTCGCCATTATCGTTCACAAGCAGCACATTCTCGCCCAAACCGGGTCCAGCCTCGATCGTATAGTTGTCCAGCAGACCGAGCCGAATACCCTGATACAAAACGATACGAGCAGGCACACGAATGCTGCCATGATCAGGCTTTTGCGCATTCAGGTAACGTCCCAGAACGGATACGATGCGTTCAAATCCGCCTTTGCGAAAATGCTCGATACGCAGTGTGTGCTGCATACCACGGAATTTGAGAATCGTACGAATCAATTCCTCGCGATCCAGCGTACCAGCGATCCCTTCAACCAGTCGCTCCTTATAACAAATATTACGCAGTTCAAAGGTCGTCATTTCCTCCAGCTCGTCACGAGTGAAGCGTGCCTGACCCTTGCTGCTCTGACGCTCTAGCGGATGATTGTGCAGCCGGTAAGAGTATGGTTTGTTCATGTGCGATCATCCTTTCGTTGTCCGTATGCCGTGCCAGATGCAGCGGCATCGTGATGTTCTGTCAGTCAATACAGGGCAATACCGTCGATCTTCATCGTCTCATCCGTACCGACCAGACCAAAGTGATGCGCCCAGTACATCCGAACGTCGAACAAAATCGGTACAAACAGCAGCAGCAGTATCTGGACTCTGGCGCGATTTCTGTCATTGTCCGGTTGACCGATATAAACGAGCATCTCCTGTCGCTCATCCCGATTGACATAAATAAGCGAGCGCGGAAACCAGCGCCGCAGTAGCTGTCGCAGCAGCGCAATCGGCTCTCCCGTTTCATGCAGCCGCAGCAACTGCTCACCTAGCTGCTCCTGTTCATCTCGATTCAGCATCGCCATATGCTGTGCGACTTCCGGTCCGAATATGCCCTGTTCCAGATCATGCAGCAAAAAGCGAATTTCATACTCCCGTCTGGTCATGCCTTCATACATATCGATCTGTGCGAGAAAATGGATGATCATATCAAACAGCACCGTACGCATTTCCTCATCTTCCTGCACATCGGGATGAAACCAGTTTTTAAACAATGTCTCAAACCGATAATACGGATTCAGCTCTACCTGCTGCCCGATCTCAGTCGCATTCAATTCATTGAGGCTCAGCTCCATATAAGGCGAATAGCTCTGTGCTGGTACAAAGGTGATCGACGACTCGGGTATGCCTTTTTCCCCTGCGCGTATGAGCAAATCCCAGATATAATTCATGTCCACACTCCTTTGCACCGGTATTCGGGCAAGCGGCGCTGAAGCTCAGCAATCACATAGTGAAGCTGATCCTGCTGCAAAAAGGACGGCAATGCCTTTGATTGCTGCTGGCGAAAAGACAGCGTGAGCAGCGGACGATGCGCATCCGGCCGAATATTATCGCCGAGAAATTCGTTCAGATCCAACTCGTCATATTCGGTAAGCGTTGGTTTGGATACTGACGTGTGCGAGCTTTCACCGGTCTGTACATTTACCAGCTCCATACCGCTGGCATGTGCAAGCATATGCACGAGTCGTTCCAGCTCTCCACGCGTTCGGATGGGCAATGACTGTCGTTCGCCGTGATGATGGGCAAACCGATCCGTATAGCCATTATGGAACAACGGATATGGACGGTATGCCTCGCTCGATTCGTCCGGGCGATGAATTTGCAGCACCTGCCAGAAGCCGGATCGTTCCTCTGTCGATACAATAGTCATATCGTGCGCTCCGCGCTTGATATACCGGATATCCTCGGCAGACGCATCGACTGCATAGCCATGCTCGGTGCCGTATCGTTGTAGTGTGATCAGATGCTCATAATGAATGCGATCCAGCGCTGGCATCGGAAAGCCTGTGCTTTTCAAGCGTAGCTGCTGTACATTCCATACCGGAATCCAGCCGGGACGCTGATACGATTGGAATTCTTCCATATCTACCGTAATCGATAGGATCTGCTCCTCCGGTGTCGGCTGCACGTCCCAACCCTGCAACAGCACATCGACAAATTTATACAGATACGGATGATATACGGTTTTCCAGCTTAATCCGCTTAGCTGGAAACTGGCATACAGATGTTCCAATCGAGCGACATAATCGTACGATGGGCGTAACGTCGTATGGACATCATACTGCCCAGCATTGGTCGTTACGACTGCGCGAAACGTACGTCCGCTGCGCGCTAGCTGCTGTACCTGTGCCGTATCCATTTCCAGAAACAACCGACACAACCGCTGGGCGGTCGTTCCCAGAGCAACGCCTTCTGCTGTACCAGCGGACAATAGCTGACGTATATTCAAATGTTGTTGCTGAACATCTTCCGGCAACACCGGATATAGAAATGTACGGGCGCTGTCCCAATCTTCCTGACGGCAGACCGTGCCATAAATGTCATAGCGATTGCTGATCGTACGACTCTCGTCCAGAACACGCTGCTCCAAACGATTTAGCATTTGCTCCTGATGGTCAACCATATCGATTAGAAAGTCGTTGACCAACTGGCGCATCAGTCGGCGATCGTCCAGTTGGGTCAGACGTTGAATGCGGTCGTGCATGATGGATTGCAACTGGCGTTTCATTTGGGGGCTCCTTTGGGAATGACATGGGTGGCGCGGGTATGCGGGGAACGCTCCGGGAAGAGATAGGGGAACGGACTCCGGTGGAGGTACGAGAATCTATGGATTAGGATAGAATGTAGATTCTCGCACCTCCAAGGTCGTCCTTATCCCCTATTCTCTTCCCTCCGCTCCGTGCATATGCGCCATGTTCAGTTTCCAAAGGCTTGGGTGGGGCGGCAGTTTAAGGTCAAGGGCTTTGGAAAGCTGAAATGATGAATCCATATTTTTGTTGTTTGGTGAGAAGGATTTCAGGTTGTTGAGACTTGCAGTTTATTTTTGCTAGACTTGCACTGACCTGCGACTTCTTTCAGGTGAAACGGGACCATTTCGACCAATGAAAGGGAATGTTTAAATCGTTTGTTTAGCCATATGAAGATGAACTGAGGCTGTAATGGTCTGGGTTGTTGATTGATCTTTATGATTCGTTTTGAAACCTGGTTTGAGCTGGGTTTCATGTGTTTCTTTGTCATTGAGATGTTCAATGTTCGTTTGATTTCCTTACGAGCCGTTGGCTACGCCGCTGTCGGTGATGCCTGTGGAGTCATTAGGGCTGGACTCGGGAGCGGGTTTGCTCGTTCCCTGGCTGGCGGCGGTTGTGCCTGTGCCGTTCAGGGTGCCAGTTGTGGCTGGTGGCATCATGTTATTCATGGCGGCGTTTTGCTGGGCTGCCTGGTTTTGGGCGGCGATGGCGGCTTCGGCGCGTTTGTCTTGTTGTTCTTCGGCTTTGCTGATTTTGCGTTCGACGGATAGGACTTTTTCGAGTTTGTCGATATCCTGATAGATGCCCTGTGCGTCGCCGTAGGCGGTGACCGCAAGCTCATAGTTACCAGCGTCAAGTGCTTTGTCGCCGCGTTTTTCCTGCTTCTCGGCACGCAGTTCCTGGGTTTGCTGTTGAATTTCGTCCAGTTTGGCCTGGGTGTCGGTCAGCTTGGTCGTAACGTCCTTCTGAGCGTCGGTATAGGCGACCTGCGTTGCTTCTTTGTTTGCCTGTTCATACAGCTTCTTGGCGGCGCTATATTCGCCGGATTGGAATTTAAGATCGGCCTGCTGTACGGTTTCGTTGACGTTCTCGAACGCTTCGGTCTGATCGAGTCGTTTTTGGATATCCGCTTCGCTGAAAATCGGGTAGTTCTCAGCTTGCTGACGAGCGGCTTTGTAACTGGTAATCGCCTGATCATATTCTTTTTGCTTCAAATAGCCGTCGCCGTCGACGAGCGATTGGGCGATCTTCATTTTGTCGCTCAGTGTGGCTCGGTGCAGACGGTCGCGAATCTTAATCGCGGCGTTGCGCGCTTCGCTGTATGATTTGAGCGCTTTTTCATAATCGCCCTGCTGGGTGTATTGATCGCCTGTTTGCTGATACTCGACCAGATTGGCAGCAGCCTCGGCTTTGCGCTCCATACTGCGATACGTCGCCCACCATACCCCTCCACCGAGAACAAAAAAGACAAGTGCCGCAATGAGGATGCGGCGTATGATGCGCATTTTCTTTTTCGGGTCATCCTGGTACACCTTGTTTATGTAAAGAGCTGCGGCGGTATAGTTGTCGTAATGGTATGCCTGCTTGCTGAGCAGCACATCCTCCAATGTGTCAGCGAAGGTCTGCGGGTCCTGCGATTCGGACAGCGCATCGGCAATCTCCGTCTGATCCAGTCCCTTCCACAGTCCAGCCGTCGTCAGCAGCAGTACATCGCCGTCCATCATACGAGTTTTACGGATAAAGGACATGCCGAATTGCTCCGGCTTGCCGATATATTCCATCAAATTGCTGCTTTCCTCATGATGGTACACTTTGTCCGGTGCCAGCTTACCGCGATCCGCCATGAGCTGTGCCAGACTCTGATCATGGCTTTTCACCAGCAGACGTCCGTTGCGCAGATGCAGTAGCCGTGCGTTCCCGCTTGATGCACACACATATTTTGTATAGTCGGTTACGATCACCAGCAGACTTGCCTTGAGACGCATACGGCGGCTTTCGAATTTGAGCGTTTCATGCGCTTCTTTTAGCCAGCGACGAATACGCCAGCGCGACATACTGGGCTTTTCCATAAAATTCTCCAGAATGATCTTAGCCGCCATCTCGGCGCTGCGCTGCTGATCATCCTCATCCAGTCCATCGGCAATCACGTAGCAGGCGCGATCATCCAGCTCGGTATAAGCAAAATAATCCCGGTTATCGAGCAAAGAGCCTGCCTCCGAGACGAAAGCTGTCTTTACATCACTGTTTTCTCTTCTCATTGGCTACCTCCCGCTCAGGCCATGCTCCATAATGATCACTGTTGCATTATCCTGGTGCTTCAGTTGTTTTTGTTGAATGCTTTCGATGATCCGATCCGCAGCATCCTGCGGTGTCTGCTCTGCCTTCAAAATGGCTTCCAGCTCCACTTCAGTCAGCGCATCGTAAATGCCGTCACTGCATAGCAGCACTTTATCTCCCGGACGCAGTACGAACGGCGTATCGCAAATTTCCATATGGTCAAAACCTTCATAACCGAGATAATTCACAAGCTGTTTACGCTGCGGACTGCTATCCGCCTGCTGGCGTGTCATCTCGCCGGACAAAACCTTTTGCTGTAAAACGGCTGCGCCGAACGTATGCATCGAATTGACCGGAATAAAGCTGCTGTTGCGAAAAATCGTAATGATGCTGTCTCCCACTGCACCCCAGTACAAATGCCGTCCAGTAATGACAACCGCCGCCAGCGTCGTACCACCATGATTGCCTTTGAGCTGCTGCACAATCTCACGGTTGCTGGCAAACGCCGCTTCCTCCATATAGTCTGGAATCTGACGATATTCCTTCACCTGCTCATAATCCTGCATAAAGGTCGTAACCGCCAGCGTGCTCGCCATCCGGCCGTGATCCAGACCGCTAATGCCGTCTGCCAGCACAGCCAGCGTCCCGACGGATGTCGTCTGACTGGCAAAATAATCGTCCTGCTCCGGGCGTGTACCGATCGTCTGACCGTTGCCAATCTGTACGCTGTCCATCGGCAAGCCGGTATCGTTCACATACAGCGATATACCGGTCGTTTGCAGCACAAGTCGACGGCGCAGTACAAGTAATCCAGCCAGAATCGCACAGGCACAGACAAAAACAATATACGGTGTTGCCATTGCATTCATAAGCCAGACCCCCTATTCAGCAACGAGAGCGTTATTTTCCCATTCAAAATGGGCACCGCACAGCGGAATGAAAATAAATTTACTGTGACCGAGCTGGAGTACATCATAGGGGTTCAGCTCTACTGGCGAATACACCGCTTCGTTGTTGTGGTATGCCAGACCGGATGCATCACCCGGAAGCAGATAGAAATTACGTTTTTTCGGATCGTACACGATCACGGCGTGGTTACGACGTGAAATCGCATTGTCACCGATAATGCGGATGTGCATCTCTTCGGCACGACCGATAAAATTCTTTTCCGCCATAATACGATAATCCTGACCAACCTGCGGTCCTTCGATGCAAACGAGCCAGCCGGTAACCGGGTGAATGCCAACCGTTTCGCCAAGATAAGGCATCGTTTTTTCCTCTTCCTCATGAATACGAATCGCCGGGCGCGGTCCGCCGGTTCCCGTCTCCATCGCGACTACTGTATTGCAATACGGGCAGGTACTGCCGTGTCTTCTTGTGCTGAACATATGTCCGTTGGGGCATCTTGTTAAACTCATCGTTGTCATCTCCCAGTCTCAATTTACGAGCAATCTCGTGTTGGCAATATATAAAACATCCCCGGGTCCAATCGGATAGGGACGTCCAATTTCGATTTTATTGGATTTGTTCTCGGTAGCCGGGCGAATTCCCGTTCCATTGCTGGAATCGGCATCTTCCACATACCAGAGACCATTTACACAATTCAAGACGGCATGCTGGCTACTCACGAGCGAGGCATAATCACTGCCGGATAGATCGATATCGACCCGGTTATGGCGTGTATTTTTGCCGATTAACATGCTCGTTTCGCCGATAATATCCCAGCCTTTAATGCGTTCACCGAATTCATCGATCAGAATGATTTCGCGGATCGGCTCATAAATAGCCACCTCGTGCTTGTCCTTCACCCAGCGATCGTAGATAAACCAGCCTATCGCTGCCATCACCATCAGTACAACGAGTATGCGCAGGATAATCGAAGGCGTCATAAACACATAGATCAGTGTGGCTACCGACAGGACGGCAATACCGATATCAATACTCCATAATGCTGCGGTTCTCTCGGATTTCATATATGTACAACCTCCATTGCAGGACTGACTTTCATTGACGCGGCCCAAAATATCGGTCAAAAATGTGTGACGTGTCCAGCGGATTTTTGCTCGTTTTGTTGCCGGGTTCTTCTTTTTTCTGTCCATTCGCATTAAAGCCAAAAAAACGTTCAAACTGCGCCTGTACATTGCGCGGATCAAAATCGGATTGGGTCGTCGTACCGGCACGTTTCGGATGCGCATGCGTCGCCTCCGCTTGACGTTGTCCGGTAGCGGTACGTTGTAATGACTCATCATACCGACTGCGGTTCTGTTCATCCCCCAGTGTTTCATAGGCCTGCTGTATCTGCTTGAAGCGCTGCTCTGCCTCGGCACTTCCCTGATTACGATCGGGATGATATTGCTTTGCTAATTTGCGATACGCTTGCTTGATCTGTGCTGCATCTGCCTGAGGCGTTACACCGAGTACGTGATACCAATTGCTCATAAGACACTCACCTTCTTTGCACTGGAGTAGAGGGTAGAGCCGCGCAGTTGCACGGCTCCCTTGTACCGATTATTAGTTGGAATAACCGCCCTCGATTTTGGCAAGCTCGGTTTTGTCTTTCTTTTGCTTGATGAACAGACTGAATTGACCGACGCCTTCCACATCGCCGAAACGCTCGTTGTAATCAACAACAAAGGCGTTAGGGAAATAGATTTTGCGTACCACTTGATCAGCGGAAATAACTTCCAGCGTCACTTTACGGTAGCAATCTGCTTTTTCAGCAGGTACGAGCGACCAGGTTGCCAGCTTCATTGTGTCATCCGCTTTGTCACCATCGGTAGCCGTCAAAATTTTGCCTGTGATCCGCAGAGTGGAGCCAACATCGGTAGAGCGTGCGTTGGAATCATCCGGTGTATCCGTGTCATATACGACCGTTTGAATGTTGTCCAGACCAAGCTCGATTGTTTCTGCGCCTTCTACTTTGAGTGTGAAACCCATTTGTGTTCCTCCTTGGAATAAGTACTTTTTTATTTTTATGTAAAGGAACGGAGCCTGTGGAGCCGCTCCCAACATACCTTGCCGCTGTACATAAGGCCCGCTGACGACGGGGATAGAATGGAATGCAGCGGCTGTTCTGCCCTATTGCTTCACCTGGCAGAACTTACAGCTTTCGCTCTAAATAAAATGTCGTCAACACGTTGTTATCATCACTTTTACCATAATGAGTTATGTACAGAACGGTCGGCACTCCCTTTTCACTTGTAAAGGAAAAGAGTGCCCAAAGGTGGGCAGGGATGCCGGACGATGATCCGTCCTCACGTTACAGCCTTCCCTGCCGATGCTTCAGGTATTTGCCAGACCGGCTGCCGCTTTAGGCGCGGGCAGCGCTGGTTGCTTTTGTAATCGTTACTTCCAGATTTTTCACATTGCCATTGAACATCAGATCGATATTGCACAGATTGTTCTTTTCATCGATCAGATAGTTAAGATCGTCGCCGTCCTGCACGATCGAGTTGACCGAGCCTTTAGCACCGAGCCAGCGGCTTTTTTGACTGCTTGGATTGTTGCTGAAAAACTTAACGATATTCTCGTATTTGAAATCGCTCGTCTGGAAGCGCAAAATGCGTTCCACATACGTGCTAACAAGCGTTTTATAAATCGAATCAAAACCATCCTCTGACATCGCCAGACTTCTTGCTTTGTACACTGTAATACGGCGGATGTCCTTGCCGAGCAACTGTGCATTTTCCGAAGAGAAGACAAAGCCGAAGTTTTTACGGTTGATCGAATCTTTGATGCTATTCGTAAAGCCAGTAATTTCTTTCGCCATTGTGGTTACGAAACGCAGACTGTTATCGCCGGATTCGATATCAAAACGCACGCCTGGTGCATCACGCTGCACTTGCTTGAAATGCTCTTTCAAATATTCCGGGCACTGGTAGGCGGCGGTCAAGCCAGCAGCCACATAAGCGGCACCGACATACACGCCCTCGATCCATAGCTTCAAAATATCCTCTTTCTCGCGCGACAGCTCCACCCCGGACTCGGTACGCATCATCCGACTATCGATGATGACACCTGATTTGTCCTTCGGAATGATCGTAAAGTTCGGCAGACACGGAATCGCAAATTCGCTGTAATCCTGACGCAGCAGCGGTGTGCATTTGTCGATAAAGTTGTCGATGCCGGACGTAGCGACATGGTTAAATGTCGTTTCCTCACCGGATTCAAAGTTAAAGAATAGCTGTACTTTGTAATTTTTAACGATTTGCAGCAGCATCGAGAGCGATTCCAGCGTATTCCCGTCCTGACGCAGCGATTTTTCGGTACCTTTGAAACGGGCGCGGCTGACGCGCACATTATTCGATGCTTCCAGCTCGATCGATGGCACAATGCCAAACCAGACCGTATCGGTAAAATCGTTTTTGGAGTTAACCGTATTCAGATACGTTTCCAGACGTGGCGCATTGGTACTTTTGACGAGCAGATCGAGCTTCGTATTCGTAACAAGCAGCGTTGGTGCCATACCGCGATTTTTGGTAGCGTACTGGTCGAAAAACATTTTGACGCCAAGCAGCTTCTCGACGAGAGGCTTAACTGCTTTGACAAATTCATCCTTGGCGGTTTTGTAAAATTCCAGATACGTATTGTAATTTTGTACTTCCAGCTCGGTGTTCACTTCGGTATTTACAGCAGGCAGCGGACAGAATGTGCGTACGACCAGATCCTTGACATACATCGATGGCGTCTCGCTCACACTTTCATAATCTTCCTCAAATACAGCAATCAGCTCGTTTGTGCTGTTATCGTCCAGCAGCATCAGCTCTGTCGTATCTGCTCTCGGTGCTTCAACGATTTGCAGTTCACCACCGTCGCCGATCTTCAGCATACCGATACGGAATTCCTCCGCTTGCTGGTCATCCTGCGAACCGCCCAGCAGCAGACGTGTCTTGATGTCTTCAATCGCCAGCGGCAGCATCGCCATCACATTGTTGTAGTTCAGGCTCGCTTCCTCGAACATCTGGTTTAGCTTATCGCCCATTTCCAGCTTTTTTGGATCGCCTTCGTCCAATTGATCATACTGACCGTACATGTAGTGGATTTCCTTACGCACCTGGCGGATATCATCCATTACCTTTTTCGGCGAAATCATATCCAGTAAATTTTCGAATTTGAAATCAACGTTTGTAATGCCCTGACTGCGCTTCGTATCAATCAGCGTAAACAGCATTTTAAGAAAATCATTGTTCTGGTCGATCCGAATCTCGGAAATGCAATCGTCGGCGATGCCCTCCGGTTTTTTCAGTGTGTAAACGACCTTCTGATTAGCCGCGTTAAAAAACGAATAAACGGTCGGGGTGAAACGATTCAGAAATTCATCAAAGCTGCGTACCAGCAAATGCTGGCTAATTTCCCTGATTTTATCATCACTCAAACTGTCTATGCCGCGCACATCTCCTACCAGTGTGATTAGATCAAGCTTTTCCGGGTTAATCTCCTCAAAGAGCATCGTACGGTTGGTCTGATTAATAATATCCACCGCTATTCCTCCCATTCTCACCTGCATGCTATGTATAAACGGTCATACACGGAGTTGCAAAAATAAATATTTGAAGTACGGATAACGCGCTGTATATGCAGCTTTATTATCGCCTGTTATAAATTGTGTTTGCTTACCTCCGAGTTACAAAACACATCATACAATATCCACAGGGTTACTTGTCAATTTTTTGAATTTAGGCTTTTTTATAGGAATCAGGGACTAGAAAATGATGCGAACTCTTGTCGAAGCGTTTCAATTTATCCTTATTTTGCCTCATTTACACAGAAATCCTGTAATTTTAGGTCTAATTCTCAAATTTTCAACCTGAAAATGTAAAATTATTGTCATATGTCTATAAAACGACTATAGACCTAATTTGGGAAAGTATGTTCGCATTTTGGGTTTAAGCATTATGTAGTCCGTTAGGGCGTTAAAGCTTTGCGTTATGCGCTGATAGCAAAAGTTTTATGTTATATTTTTTGGTATCAAATTCCCGCTACTTTTATCCCATTACTTTCTTACAAAATTTCACCGAAACTTTTGTACTATTTTTACGTCCGCTCAATATGATGCTAAAAATAGTTCTTTTACTAGATAAGTTACTACTTATGTCAGTTTTTCCATGTCAGTAATCAACAATTTTTTACATGAAAACCTGTGGAGACGTACTCTACTGTACATAATCGCGTACAGGTGCAATGAGGATTCAGCGCATATTATACATAGCTAGCACAATACCTATACAAAAAAACCACATCAAGATGATGTGGTTTTTGATATAAGCAGCTTGAACGTATGACTGACCGTTTTATTTCACTGAGTATTCTGCTGCTTCCGATTCGCTTGGCTTGGGTTTAGCAATTTCACTGGATACAGATATGTCATCTAGTGGCAGTTTTTTCGCAGAACTAGCTTTCTGTCCCTTCCTACCACGCGTCAGCACCAGATTACGATTCCAGAAGCGTTCCGCTTGCATCGCAATTTTGAACCATTTTAAGGAAGCACAACGTTTATCCGCTGACACCGCAAGCCCCCAGTGAATCACCCGTGCCAAAATAGGCGAAGCGACTCCGTTGGTGCCCAGCTTCTCTAACGTATCGTTGAACAGACGTTTTGGTACATCGATCGGTGCCTGACCCCGACAGCAGAAGTAAAAAGTCGCCGCCAGACTGTAAATGTCGGATACAGGGCCCTGTACGGAACGACCGGAATAAAACTCGATTGGCGAATATCCCGCTGTCGTCAAAATAGGATGCGTTCGCTGCTCATAACGAACCGCCGAGCCAAAATCGAGCAGCAACGTGCGTCCATCCTCCGTCAGCATAATATTACTTGGCTTCACATCGCGGTGAATATAACCAAGATTATGTATATATTCCAGCGCATCGATAACCGGAAACAATCGCCGCTGTAAAAATCCGGCATCCAATTCCTCGGGATGCTCGCGGATATAATGATCCAGTGTCATACCGCGGTAATATTGCAGCACCAGATACACTGTACCGTGCTGCTCAAATTCCGATTCATAACGAACAATTCCCGGATGATCCACCTTGCTCAATACTTCCCCTTCGTGTCGGAAGGTCTTCATCATATCGGCAAATTTGGACTGCAAATGACTGCCGCTGCACTCTACCGTGCAACGATCCCGGCTACGCCTAGCGAGTGCCGACGGGAAAAATTCTTTGATCACATGTAACGTCCCGTGCTCCATATGTCTTGCCACATAAATGATCGACAGCTCGCTGACCGATAACGTCCGGCGGATCTGATATGTGCTGGCAAGTTTCTGGTTGCGGGGAAGGGTCTGCCTGTTCACCGGTTTGCTCATCATTTCCACCTCACTTATCGCGGTTTACAGCATTGGGTACTGCGGACCGGCAAAAATATAGGACCGTACATGCAAGAAGCAGTAGGCAGGGTTGCCAGGGGCTTACAAAGAAATGTACGGCCGTTGTTACAGCCATTCTAGCATAAAATAGAGCGCTTGTAATTGCCTTTGGTACAAACTGCAATCATTTATGAAAATATTAGTGTATCACATCGCAAATATACGGAATTCATATCCTTTTCAGGAAGAAAGCGTAAATCATCAATGGGTCTGTGATCGTTCTGTACCGCCCCAATCGCTCTCGCGCATAATACGAATGGCACTTTCGGCAATGGCAGATACACGCGTATCCGGGTCACGCTCCATTGCAATCTGTAAAAGAGGTTCAAATTCCGGCCAACCGATAAAGCTGGTCGCAAAAATCGCAGATTGCCGCACGCGCGCATCTCCGTCATGCATATACTGCTGAAATAGCTCCATAATCTCCGACTGAGCTTCATCAAAATATGCCGCAATGCCCAGATGGCAAATCGCATTAATCTTGTCCTCTGCGTGGAGCGCTTCCCGGCAATACTGCTTGATCGCTTCAATATCTTCCGTCACACCGAGCATATTTAATAGCCAGGCACTCTGTGCAGCCAGTGGGCCATGTAATACGACATAAGGTAGACTGGTCGCACGATCAACAACAACATAGATCATCGTCATTCCATCATTCATAACAAACGAATAATATTCGTCTGCTTCCTGCCTGTTTCTCTGATCACCCGCAGGTACCATCGAGAGACTTCCTTCTCTGGATAAGCGGTCAACAATATCCTGAACAGTCAACTGTTGACGTGTACATAATCGAATCTGGTTCATACTGCGTATTCCTCCTTCACTGGCGTGGAATCGGCATACATGCATCGTCTGAACGCTCGGGCATGCGCATGAGGTGTCCATGATTAGCAGGCTCCTCTGCGTCTGCCTGCATCGATCATGATCACGAACAGAGGTACAATTAGCCACTGAATAACCAATATTTGTAACTTTATACCTGATGCTATTATACCCTTCTTGTCTCTCTATATTCTAGTATATTAGAAATTTAGAATGAATATCTTCTATTAAAATAGTGCGATTGATAATATAGTGCGACTGAATAAAACTTATAATCACGCACCTTTAAGCATAAGACTCCATCAATGGCATCAAACAGGTTACTTTTAAACAAAATCCCTGCCCTATGTAACACAGGCAGGGATCATAACGTATAGTAGTTTTTACATTTCCTTTTTTACATTTCTATAGTAGACACACATCTTATATGGGCTAATTACATGAACAGTATGACGGAAAGATTGGGCTTGTTATTAGCGTGCTGCTTGGTATTAACGTACTGTATGTGGATTAGCTTTCCATTTTGCAGGTTTGGCATCGTCTGCGCCTTGCTCGCGCTCACTGTAGACTGGCGGCTTGATCATGATTGCAATCAAGAACGAGATCAGACACAGAATACCAATAATGATAAAGGTTGGCTTGAAGCCGCCCATCCAGGCAGCGATAAATGCACCGGATAATGCGCCGATACCGAAGCCCTGGTAGATTACACCATAGTTTTTACCATGATTTTTCAAACCGAAGAAGTCACTCACAATTGCCGGGAATACGGTAATATTACCACCGAAGCAGAACGCAATCGCTGCGACCGCTGCAAAGAAAATACCGAATGTTAATGGAACAAAGCTCAATACCGCTACAGCTACAGCGGTCACAAGGAACGTACCGCACAGGACTTTGAGTCGTCCCACTTTGTCCGACAGAGCGCCGAGGATAATACGACCTACCGTATTGAAGATCGCGATCATTGCTACCGCATTAGCTGCTGTTGCGAGATCCAGACCTGCAAGCTGCACACCGATATCCTTAACGATACCGATCAGATACAGTCCGCTCATACAAGCGGTAAAGAACATAATGAACAGCAGATACGCTTGCTTCGTTTTCAGCATTTCTTTAACGGTATAGTTATGGGCTATAACAGGTGCGGCGCCGTTCCATTGTGGCTCACGCGTGCCATCCTGTGCCGCCTGATTAGCAGATGAATTCGCTGGAGCCGTCTGGCCTGCTGGTGCTTCGCTTACAACCGCTTCCTTAATCATACGCGAACCAATCACAATCATGAGCAGTACGATAACACCCCAGTACAGAAATGCCATCGATACACCAACCGAGCCAATCAGCGAGCCATTAATATATTTGAACAGCAGACTGCCTGTACCGTATGCACCAACCGAAATACCGGAGATCAGACCTTTACGTTCCGGGAACCATTTGATCAGGTTGGACAGCGACGTCATATACGCTGTACCATCGGCAAAGCCGACAACGACACCCGCCAGCAGATACAATAGCGGCAACGAGGACACCTGGGAGCTCAGCATCAGGCCAAGTCCAAGCACGATACCGGCTGTACCGATCAGGCGACGAATGCCCCATTTCTCCTGCAGCTTACCGGAAAATAATGTAGCAAAAGCGAGCGCAAAGCTCGTAATCGAGAACGTAATGGCAACCGAGCTGAGCTGCCAGCCAAATTTATCAACGAGCGGCTGGTTGAACAAGCTCCAGGTGTAGATGGTTCCGAGTCCCATCTGTACAATAATGGTACCGAGAACGATTAGCCAGCGATTAACCGCAGGTGCCTCCGCTCCCGAGTGTGTAGTGGATGTGTTAGCAGATAAAGTTTTCATAATGGACGTTCCTTTCCGTCATAACTGCAATGTGTACTTGATTTGAGGAGAATTCTCTATAGGTCGAGTATACCCCTGTAGCACTTACCGCATAACGGAAATGGAATGAGATGCTTTATGCTGGAATGAAATGCATTTATATATGCATGAGTTGCCGAAATTCCTTCACTTTACTGCGACTGACAGGCACTTCATCGTTCAGGTCATGTAAGCGCAGCAAATACGTGCTGTTAAACCACGGAACGATCTCGCGGATTTTGCTTACATTTACAATATAGGAGCGATGGCAACGGAAAAAGTAATCCTCTGGCAGTAGCGCTTGGAAATCAGTAATACTTGCATGCACCGTATAACGCTCCCGTCGTGTGAACACCTCGGTCACTTTCTCACTTGCCGATGCATAATACACATCATCTACAGAAACGACATGAATATTATCGTTTTTCCACAGACTTAGCTTGCCCTGTAACGCAGGTGTAGGCATACCTGCGGATGGACGTACAAAAGCACGACTGCTGCCTACCGAAGTATGCTCCTCCTGCGGCAGAGCTGCTTTCGGTGTTGTCACAGCAGTCACCGATGACGGAGCAGAGCCATCGGTATGGGCATGATCACGCGCATACGTTGCCTCCAGCTTATGCAGCATCGAGGTGATGCGCGATTCGCTGTATGGCTTGAGTATATAATCGAATGCTTCAATCTCGAACGCTTCTGCCGCATGCTCCTTATAAGCGGTTATGAAAATAATGTACGGCTTGCGCAAAAATTTACTAATATTGTGTGCCAGCAGCACTCCATCCAGAGAAGGAATATTAATATCGAGAAAGATCGCATCAATCTCATGATTCTGCACATACCGAAGCACATCGAGCCCATCCTCGAAGCTGCCCGTAATCTCGATGTTGCTGTACGTTTGAATATAATACTCCAGCTCCTGTCTCGCCAGGAACTCATCTTCTACCACAATCGCCTTCATGATGCTGAACGCTCCTTTTTGATGTGGAACCGGATTCGTGTTCCCTTTTCCAATCGTTCAATCTGTAGCCCTTCTCCATAGATTAGCTTTACCCGCTGATGCACATTGGATAGACCAATTCGATTCTCTGGCATACTGCCATCATAGACCTTATGGATAATCTCTGGATCGATACCCGTTCCGGTATCTTCGACACTAATCTCGACTGCATCTATCCCATCTTTTACCGCCAATGTGACTGTACCGGAGCCACGCCCTTTTAAAATGCCATGCACAATCGCATTCTCTACCAGCGGCTGGATGATCAGGCTCGGCATTTTCACCTCGACCTCATCGATATCGTAAATCACATTCAATTTACTACCGAAACGCGCCTTCTCAATCTCTACATAATTCACGACCTGACCAAGCTCCCTGTTAATATCGATCAGCTCATCGCTCCATTCCAGACTATGACGTAAATAGCCCGATAGATTGATGATCATCTCCCGCGCATTATCCGGATTGATGCGGATTGAGGATGCAATCGCGTTCAACGCATTAAACAGAAAATGAGGATTGATGCTCGTTTGTAGCGCTTTGATCTCCGCCTTATTCGCCATCTCCTTCATCTGCTCAATGCGGGATACCTCCATCAGCGTCGAGATGATCTGCGACAGGCCGACGGCGAGCGTTTGCAAAGAATACGTGATCTTGTGCGCGTTACGATAGTAGATTTTTAGCGTACCGGTGACGATGCCCTTTTCCTGAAGCGGAATAATGATCAGCGATTGAATATTCGGCACCTTGCCCTCTGCATCATCATTGATCAACACAATCTCACCGCTTGAAATCGCCTGCTTGGTCGCATCGGTAATGATCTCATGACCGATATTGTAACGCTCCTCGCCCAGCCCAACATAAGCGAGAATATAGCGTTTGTCTGTAATCGCTACCGCATCCGCCTGAATGTCCTGGCGGATAATCGTACATATTTTGCGTAATGAATCGCTGTTAATGGAGCGAAAATAGGGCAACGTCTTGTTCGCAATATCAAGCGCGAGCTTCGCCTGACGTGCTGCAATATTTTCGCGTTCTCCCTCTACCCCCTGCACAAATAGCACGATCAAGCCAACACCGACCTGTCCGAGAATCATCGGCAGCGCAATGATCGATACAATCTCCCGTCCCAGCGCATACGGATGGGACATGAGCAAAATAAGCACCATCGTAAGCGCTTCACACGCCATACCAGCAGCGATACCGACAATCCAGCGCCGACGGCTACTCACCCGGTTGTGAATATAACCCGATACGATCCCGGCAGTAATGCTCGTAATCAGACACGGTACAGAGGTAACACCGCCAATATCGATCAAATAACGATGCGCTCCCGACACGATGCCTGTAATCAAGCCGACCGGCCAACCAAACAAAATCCCGCCTGATACAATGGCGATAATGCGCACATTCACCAGCGAGCCTTCTACATTAATACCTGTATATGTGCCCAAAATGGCAAAGCCACTGAAAATGACCGATAAAATAATACGATCCTTCGTATCCAATACTTCCTTCTGAAAAATCTGCCGAAAATGCGGAAGCTTACTGAGTAAAAATAAACAAATTAGCAGCAGTGCCGCACGTTCCAATAGCTGTAATAAAATAATCGGTGTTACATAGCTATTCACATTCATAATCCTCCAGCGATTTCAGTCTCATGCCAACTCCATCCCTCTATTATAAACAAACCGAAAGTCATAATCATTCCCAAATTCAATAAAACACGGATAACGATTCATGCAGACGTGACTATCGTGTGAACAACGATAACAGAAGCGTGCTTTTTATCCTCCTTTAAGATTCGTTTAACGAACCGTTCATATGACTGCTCTACAATCAATCTCATATCTATGACACATCAAGAGAGGCAGGAAGCATGATGAACCTGACGCCAAGATTCATACCCCGGCAGCTCGCATGGGCTAGTGCCTATGCGGAAGCTACGAGCCCTACTATGATCCATGCTGCCTCCCCAAGGATTCACCGGGCAGACCATACACTACATCAATTCACAAGTTGCATATACAAATTCCGTTATCCAAACCACGGTGAATCAGCATCAGCATCAGCATCAGCATCAGCATCAGCATCAGCATCAGCATCAGCATCAGCATCAAGCTCATTATCCGGCTCGGATTCGGCTTCTGTCTACACCGGATCATTCGATGCTGAGCTTGTTGCAGAGCCTGTAGCTGCACTCATACTCAACCAGTTGCTTAATCATGCGGCAAGCCTGCTTGGACTGACGCTGCTGGAGCTGAAGCAATATTTACAGGATGGCGACCATATCATTCATATTGCTGAACATCAGGGCATCGCAGCACAGCAATTTCGCGAGCTGTTATGCCATAACATAAGCTTGACCCTGAAGGAGGAGCATTCCTCCGGTAAAATTACACAATGGCAATATGATGAGTATATAGACACTTTGGATGCGCAGTTGAATGTGATTATTTCACTGTAAGCTTCTACTGTACAATCCTTACCATCTTCATGACCTTATTGCGCTTGTAATGCTTGTAATGCTCATAATACAGGTATTCCAACCCATTTATATTAGATCAAAACGTAAAAAGCTTCTCCTTCAATGTGATCCCTACTTCATCTTCCTATGAGATGATCACATTACAGGACGAGCTTTTTTATTTAGCAAACGAAAGCGCTAACCGTCTATTCGTAACCTTGAAGTAACAGTGTAACCTGAAAGTGCGTACTATTTTTCACGATGCAATCCGTGCACAATAAACAGGCAAACCAAATCATATAATCAAAGGAGCCTGTATCAATGACAACGATATCTTCTACTTCTGAAACTGTACCTCATCCGCCTAAGGTTGCGCTGGTGATCGGAGCAGGTGGTGTTATTGGTAGCAATCTCGTTCAGCATTTGCTAACGTTACCGGACTGGAATGTGATTGGTGTATCGCGACGTGGAGGCACAGCACGCGAACGGCTGCGTTATATTAGCGCCGATCTATTAGATGAAACGGATACCATGCAGAAGCTGGGCCATTTGCAGGAGGTGAGCCACATTTTTTATGCAGCCTATCAGGATCGAGCAGGCTGGGCAGAATTAGTGGAGCCGAACTTGAATATGCTCGTTAACGTATTGAATGCAGTAGAACCAGCAGCCACACATTTACAGCATGTGAGTCTGATGCAAGGCTATAAAGTGTACGGTGCACACCTGGGTCCATTTAAAACACCCGCACTGGAGCAAGACGCTATCCCAATGCCGCCAGAGTTCAATATGGCACAGCAGCAATTCGTGGAACAACGCCAGTCAGGCAAAAGCTGGACATGGTCAGCGATGCGCCCCTCTGTCGTGTGTGGTGTAGCTCTGGGTAATCCGATGAATCTGGCGCTTGTGATTGCGATATATGCCTCCATATCACGCGAGCTTGGCATCCCGTTACGCTTTCCCGGCAAACCAGGAGCTTATCATTCACTACTCGAAATGACGGATGCTACATTACTTGCCAGAGCAACAGTGTGGGCAGCGACCGAGCCGCAATGCGCTAATCAGGCATTTAATATTAACAATGGTGATTTGTTTCGCTGGAATGAATTATGGCCAAAGATTGCTGCTTATTTTGAAATGGAGACAGCTCCGCCCTTGCCGATGCCACTTCATGTGATGATGCAGGACAAGGAGCCGTTATGGCTTGATATGATCCAGAAATATGAATTGAAGCCTCATTCGTATAGCGAGGTCTCTTCATGGGCGTTTGGCGATTTTGTATTTGGATGGGATTATGACTTTTTTGCCGATGGCAGTAAAGCACGTCGCTTCGGAT
Source organism: Paenibacillus sp. (assembly GCA_039595515.1). GTDB lineage: Bacteria > Bacillota > Bacilli > Paenibacillales > Paenibacillaceae > Saccharibacillus. The sequence goes on from JBCNLJ010000059.1 coordinate 33,917, forward strand.
TTCACGAATTTGTGCACACCGAGCATATGTTTTTTGATATTTTCGATGACTTACGACGGCAACGTATTATTCCCGATCCCTCTCATACCCATCGTCTATTATCGTAAATTTATATTGATCATCGATGAGTATATCACTGCTGTCAGTTCATCATTAATTGCTCTTAAGTTGGGCAATCATCAGTCCATCACTCATCACGGTTCTATTGGAGTGGCAGCTTCCTGCTCCTGTACCACCAAACGATCATGAGCCAGAATCTCCGCTTGCTCGCCATAGGTTCGCTGCACATGTATATCTCCCCAGCGACACATCGCGTGTAAAATGTCTTTTAGACTATCGCCATATTCAGTCAACTCGTATTCTACCCGCGGGGGTACTTCATTATGGACGATGCGCTGAATGATACCATCACGTTCGAGTTCTTTTAACTGCTGCGTTAATACCTTTTGCGTGATCGAAGGTAACAAACGTGCTAATTCACCATTACGCTTTTTGCCAGAGGTCAGGAAAAACAGAATCACTGGCTTCCATTTGCCGCCGATGACTTCCAATGTTGCTTCAACAGCCGTATTGTATTGCTTGGTCGGTTCTGACATACGATACTCCTCCCGTAATGAATAGATTGTCATTTCACTATATCATTCTCCCAGGAGCAAATCACAAAAAAATCCCCATACGATAGACGGTATGAAGCACAGCGTGCACTCCGTCTATCGTATGGGGATTGAGTTTTATAATGATGAGCTTGCTCCAAACCGTATACTCAGTCGATCAGCTCACCTTGAAATACCTGCTGCCTTGCCAGATATTCGCGCAAAGGCTCGTACTCTGGCGAAGTCCAGAAGAATTCATGATTCACCATTCTAGCAGCATCGTCACGCGCGATCTCCAAAACTTCAAAATCGCTTACCATATCCGCAATCTTGAACTCAGGCAAACCACTCTGACGCGTCCCGAAAAATTCACCCGGACCGCGCAGCTCCAGATCACGGCGAGACACCTCGAATCCATCGTCTGTCTCGGTCATCGCGCGCATACGCTCCTGCCCCATTTCAGACTTTGGATCAGCTACAAGAATACAGAACGATTCATGCTCACCTCGTCCTACACGTCCACGAAGCTGATGTAACTGAGACAGCCCAAAACGATCCGCATCCATTACGATCATCAACGTAGCGTTAGGCACATCTACGCCCACCTCAACGACAGTTGTTGAGACGAGTAGCTGAATATCATTGGTGTAAAAGGCACGCATCGTTTCTTCCTTCTCCGCAGCGCTCATACGACCATGCAGCAAACCGACATGCATATCCGGCAATGCCTGATCTAGCTGCACATACAGATCAATCGCATTTTGCACATCGAGCTTATCCGATTCCTCAATTAGCGGACAGATCACATACGCCTGTCTGCCCTGCTTGATTTCACGAGAAATAAAGCCCATCACCCGATCCATCATATTATGCTTGACCCAGTACGTCGTAATCGGCTTACGTCCTTTGGGACGTTCGGCAATCGTCGACACATCCATATCCCCAAACGCTGTAATTGCCAGTGTACGCGGAATCGGCGTTGCTGTCATCGTGAGCACATCTGGGTCGAAGCCTTTACGCCGCAAAATGCTACGCTGATTCACACCGAAGCGATGCTGCTCATCCGTCACCACAAAGCCAAGACTACGGAAAAAGACATCCTCCTGAATGAGCGCATGGGTTCCGACAATAATATCGGTCATGCCCATTTGCAGTGAGGCTAGCAGGTCTTTGCGCTTACGCCCGGTCACGCTGCTTGTGAGCATCTCCACCGTAATATCGAAGGGCTCAAACAGCTTTTTCAGCGACCGTACATGCTGCTCTGCCAGAATCTCCGTCGGCACCATCAGTGCGCCCTGGTGACCTGATTTTACGGTAGCGTACAGACCGATCGCAGCGACTACCGTTTTACCGGAGCCTACATCCCCTTGCAGCAGCCGATTCATGCTATACGGAGAACGCATATCTTTGAGAATATCGAGTTCTACCTGCTTTTGCGCATCTGTCAGTTCAAACGGCAAGCTGCGTACAAATTCACGAATAGTTGCATTATCTACCGTATGAACGATACCTGTTTTACGTTTACGGTTCATACTGCGGTAAGCTTGTAGCTTTAATTGAAACAGAAACAGTTCTTCATACACCATCCGTCGCCGAGCCTGTTTGCCCTCGCCCACATCTTCCGGCTGATGAATTTGCCGAATCGCCTGCTTGCGCGACATAAGCTTGTAGCGTTGCATGAGCTCCTGCGGTAGCACTTCCGGAATCATCTCGCCGTATTGCTCCAGCGCCTGATTGATCATTTTGCGAATCCATGCCTGCGTAATCTTACCGCCGATCGAATAGACGGGCTGCAGACTACCGCTGCGCTGTGTCCCTTTATCCGGGAACTCCGAATCGGTGATCGTCATCTGCGCACGTCGCTGATCCCATTTGCCTGTTAAAATAATATCGCGCCCGGTCGTCAACTGATCTTTTAGAAAATGACGATTGAACCAGGTCGCCTTCACCATCCAGTTATCTATCATTACATTACACGTTAAACGTG
>JBCNLJ010000060.1:0-35244 GCA_039595515.1 Paenibacillus sp.
CCAGCAGGTTGAGGTCGACGCTCAGGGTGCGCGGCGTGCCGTTGTTGGAGCGGATCAGCGGCTCCGGATGCGCGCCGGTGTCATCGCTTATTACGTATATGGCGAACTCGCTTATTTTGAAAAACCTACGCAAGCTGACACAGGCGATGAAGCAAATGCGCAAGGGAGAGCTGCCGCCGATGGTACAGGTTGAGGGCGGAGAGATTGGCGAGCTGGCATATCATTTTAACCGAATGAGCGGCACGATCAATGAGCTGATCGCACAGGCGGTACGCAAGCAGGCGTTAATGAAGGAAGCCGAGCTGCGCACCTTGTACAGTCAGATCGATGCCCATTTTCTGTATAACACGCTGGAAAATATTAAAATGCTCGCCGAGATCGAGGATCAGCGTCAGATTTCCGATGCGCTTACTTCACTGGGTGGAATGATGCGTTATAACTTCAAATGGGGCGGCGAATACGTAACGCTCGGTCAGGAGCTGCGCCATATCCGCAACTATATCGAGGTGATGAATATTCGCTTTGACGAGCCGGTGCAGCTAGGGGTAGATATTCCACCTGCTTATGGGGAGCTGGAGCTGCTCAAAATGTCGCTACAGCCGATTGTGGAAAATGCGTTCAAGCATGGCTGGACGGAGGAACAGGGAGAACGCCAGCTACGCATTAGTGCTATAGATGAAGGCGAGCGAAGCGTGCGTATTGTCGTGCAGGATAACGGGGAAGGTATGCCACCTGAGGTGGTAGCAAGATTGAATGAGCGATTACAGCAAGCGTCCGATGCCGAATTGTCGGAGCTGTCCGAACGTACAGACGCGATGTCCGCTACTGATCCATCCGCGCAGAGCGGTTATGGACTGGTTAATGTGCAGCGGCGGATCAGGCTGTTTTTTGGCAATGAATACGGATTACAGGTGCAAAGCCATGCAGGTGAAGGAACCGAAGTATCGCTTCGTCTGCCCAAAATTATTCTTGCAGGAGGAGACATCCGGCATGAGACAACTACTGATTATTGATGATGAGAAGAATATCCGGCATGGGCTTCAGGTGATGATTGAACGTCAGTTTCCGGGGCGTTATACGATACGAAGTGCAAGGCATGGTCAGGAAGGACTATTTATACTTCGTGAGCAGCCCGCCGATATTATTATTACCGATATTCGCATGCCTGTACTGGATGGCATCGCGATGCTGGAGCAAGTACGTGCCAGCAGTGAGCTGATCCAGCAACCGGAAGTGATTGTGCTGAGCGGTCATGATGACTTTGAATATGCGAAGGCGGCGATCCGCTATCAGGTGCGGGAATATCTGCTCAAGCCGATTCGGCGGGATGATCTGTTCACCGCGCTGGATAATCTGGAAAAGGAGCTTCTGCGTAAGGAATCGATGTCACGCCGTCTGGAGGATGCGGATCATTATCGGCGCCAGTGGCAGGAGGAACAGCTATCACGCTGGTTAGAAGCGCCAGCGGAGCAAGCAAGGCGGGAGCTTGCCGCATGCACCTGGTTAGAATTGCCGGAGCCGTATCTAGTTTGTGTGTGGAATTGCGTAACGGCAGATGGGCATCCCGTATCGGTGCAGGAGCTGGATCTGCTGCTGCGTCAGCTTGCAGATCATGCACAGGATGGATATGAGCTGCAATTGCTGGATCGCGAAGGACGGCGAATATGGATTATTCGTCAGGAGCAGTTAGGCTTGCTGCAAGCACTGGCGCAATCGGCTGCCCGCCGTGAAGTGTCCGGCTTATGGGCAGGTGTGAGCAGTACAACATTGGAACGCAGTGAACTGCAAACCGCGTACGAACAGGCATGTCGTGCGCTTGCCTATGGTTTCTTTTGTCCGGGGATGTATCTGGTGCATGAGCCGCAGGTGCAGGAAGCCGAGCTTCCGCAGGCTCAGCTCGAGGAGGATGTGCGCAGGCTCGGTAATCTGCTTGGTACAGGACGAAGCGGCGAGATTAGCGGTATGGTGCACCATCTGTTTCGACTGTCCGGAGCTGGTATGCGCAGCTTAGAGGAAGTGCAGCGTACCGTTCGTCTCATTAATGAAAATGTGCTGGATGAGGTGTTTCGCCATTTTGGCGAGGCATCGATTGAAGTGCTACGCCTGTATCGGCGTGTATGCAGCCTGGAGCATTATCGCTATTTTCACGATTATTGTCGCGATCTGGAGCGCCTGCTGCTCAGTCTGGATGATTATATCGGTCAGCTTCGGCATGTGCACAGTGAGCATCATCGTTTAAAAGAAGCGGTAGCGTATTTGCACACTCATTATGCGCGTCCGCTGAATATGGCAACGGTTAGCAATCATGTGTCGCTGAACTACTCGTATTTTAGCGAGGCATTTAAGGCGTATACAGGCGAAAGCTTTGTGGTTTATTTAAAAAAATTGCGTATTGAGCGTGCCAAGGAATTGCTGGCAGAGCCGCATCATCGTCTCGGTGAGATCGGTGAGCAGGTCGGCTTTGAGAGCAGTCGGCACTTCTCGCGCGTGTTTCGCGAACTGGAAGGCATTACACCACAGGAGTACCGTGCACGACTGGAATTACGGTCAGGTATGGTTTAAAACAATTGTGTGTCGTTTCGCCCTTTCTGCGTTTGCAAACCGGATAATTTGAAGTAAAATAGTTGGGTAGCCAAATAAAATTGCATAGAATCTATGAATTCAAATCTTGGCATTTAACTATATACTGGAGGGCTTTTGGTGCTGAAAGGTGCAAAATTTGGAATACGCACTAAAATTGTAGCCGGGTATATTGTGATCATTGTCTGTCTGGGTATTGTGCTGACGATGATGTCAGGGCGTATGAACCAGTTGGAACAGGAAAGCCGATACATCAATGATCATGATCTGGAAGTTCATAACTTGACCAATATGCTGGAAAAGCATGTGCTGGATATGGAAACCGGGCAACGTGGTTTCGTCCTCACCGGTGAAGATAGCTATCTGGAGCCCTATAATCAAGCCGTGTCTCAATGGGAGAGCGACTATAACGAGCTGTATGCACTTGTTGCTGGCAACGAGCTACAGCAGAGCAATTTACAAACGATTCGTACAGGGATTACGAATTGGATTAATGACGCTGGAGCGCCTGCTATCGCAATGAAGCAGCGCGGGGATGATGCAGCCTTAAAAAGCTTCTTTGCCAGTGATCCGGGCAAGCAGCAGATTGATCAGCTACGCCAGGAGATGGATTCGTTCCGTAATAGCGAGAAGGCGCTGACGTCTGCTCGTATCGAAGCGGCAGCGCAGAGTAATGAGCGTATGCTGGCGATGATGATTGCTGTCTGGATCGTGCTGGCTATTATCTCGATCGCTACTGCCCTGCTTATTGCGCGGCAGATCGTAGGCACGATTCGTGATGTGAGTGATACACTGCTCGGTATTGCGACCGGTGGTAATCTCAGAACACGGATCGATGTGACCACGCGTGATGAGGTTGGCGAGCTAGGTGATGCCGCGAATCAGTTACTGGATCATGTGCAGTATGAGAACTGGGTGAAGGATCAGATTGCTCAGGCGGCGACACGCTTTCAGGAAGCAACTGACGTGGATAGCCTGTCAGCGGTACTGTTGACCAAAGGAAACAAATGGTTTGGTACACCATACGGTGTTGTGTACCGTAGAACGGCAGAAGGAGACTGGATCAAGGCTGCTTCTTTTGCAGCTTCGGCTTCTGATGCTGAGCTGGGTGTTGCCAGATTGCAGCAGGGCGAAGGCTTGACCGGACAGGCGATTGTAGAGCGCCGCATATTGGAACTGCATCCGCTATCGGATGAATATGTACGCACGATTAACTCGGGTCTGGGACATACCGGATTGCAGGCGATGATTGCCGCACCGATTATTTTTGAAGGTCGCGTCATTGCCGCAGTTGAATTTGCATTACTGGAGCCGATGACCGAGAAGCAGAAGCTTCTATTAGAACAATTGATTGAAATTTTTGCGGTGACGATGCACTCGGTGATGACACGAATGGAAGTCGAGCAGCTATACCGTGAATCACAATCGATGAATCATGAGCTACAGGTGCAGTCCGAGGAATTGCAGGTACAGTCGGAGGAACTGCAGGCGCAGACGGAAGAGCTGCAAATGCAAACGGAAGAACTGCAAATGCTGAACGAGCGTCTGGAGCAGGGCAAGATGGCAGCGGAGAGCACAGCGATCGAGCTGGACAAATATGCTCAGCAGCTACAGGTTAGCTCGCGTTACAAATCGGAATTTTTGGCGAATATGTCGCATGAATTGCGTACACCGCTCAACAGTATGCTGATCCTGTCTCAGATTTTGTCGGAGAACGGTAATGGCAATCTGACTGCCAAAGAGCAGGAGTATGCGTCTATTATTCATTCCTCCGGTAAAGATCTGTTGAACCTGATCAATGATATTCTGGATCTGTCCAAGGTCGAAGCCGGTAAAATGCAGATCGAGATTAATCCGATCAGCGTGGAAGCGATGCTGGAGCAGATGGAGCGTAGCTTCCGTGAGACAGCAGTGCAGCGTGAACTGTTCTTCAAGGTTGAAGTGGAGGATAATGTGCCTGAGCTGGTGTATTCAGATGAGATGCGTATTCAGCAGGTGCTGCGTAATCTGCTATCCAATGCCTTCAAATTCACTCAAACCGGTGGCGTGACGCTACAGGTGCAAAAGGTAAATCGCGTGCAGACGAGCAGCTACGAAAGCTCACAGCCGATGCTTGCGTTCAGTGTAAGCGACACGGGAATCGGTATCTCCGCGGAAAATCGCGAAGTGATTTTCGAGGCATTCCGTCAGGCAGATGGAGCGACTGCACGGAAGTATGGCGGCACCGGTCTTGGCCTGTCGATCTCGTCTCAGCTTGCGAATCTGCTGGGCGGTACGATTCATCTGGAAAGTAAATACGGTGAGGGCAGTATCTTCACTTTCTATATTCCATGCATGGTCACAGACCCGCATTCCGAGCATGCGATTTTTGAAATGAATGAAACATTGCATGTGAACCGCACGGTATTTATGGAGGAAGGAACAGTATCTTCGGCGGATAGCTATGAATACACGACTTCCTCCGAGCAGGGCATGTTCATGCAGTCCTCGTCCAGAGAGCGTTCATCGTTTGCTGCTCTTGGTCAGGAAGCGATATCGGAGCAGGATTTGTCTGTGCAACCCGGGGGAACAGATATTTTGAACGGCAGAAAGATTCTGATTGTGGACGACGATATTCGTAATGTCTATGCGCTTACGAGTATGCTGGAGCGTTACAATATGAACATCGTGATCTCGCAAAATGGACGCGATGCACTGGAAATTCTGCATATGGATCAACATATTGATCTGATTCTGATGGATATTATGATGCCGGAGCTGGATGGCTATGAAACGATGAAAACGGTACGTAACCTGTACGGTTATAGCGATGTACCGATTATCGTATTAACCGCCAAAGCGATGAAGGAAGACCGCGAGAAGAGCATTCAGGCAGGGGCAACGGACTATATGAGCAAGCCGCTGCATATGCAGGATGTGCTACAGCGTGTGCGATACTGGCTACATCAGCAGGTGGCACGCTCGTCGGCTCGTTGAAGATCGAAGGCATACTTTAATTTTACGTCAATTTCATACACACAGGCTGTACACTCTAGCTGTGGCAAAGCCGGAATACCTCATTCATGATGCGGTATTCCGGCTTTTTTGGCATAGCTGCATGTGCAAATCATAGATTAACTAAGTTGCGTATTTATCTAGGTCTAAATACCCTTGTCGGAATAGGTCTAAAATAGTAAATTTCTACTATAATAATAGGGTGTACGTTGTCGCTTGATGTCATTTACTTGCTACAATTATAGGAATATTCGGCACGATTCAAAGCAGGCCCTGTTCATTTCGTCAGAAGGGAAGATTAGCGATGAATATCAGTTCAAGCTCTGGTTATGCCTCCATCGGCAATGGGCAAAGTTATTCTGGAACCAACGGTACGGATCCTAACGATACGGATCGTTCCAAGGCAGAACAGGACCGAGATAATCCGCAAGTACAAGCGGAGAAAGCCAGGGAGCAAAAGCTTAAAGATCAGAAGCTAAAGGACCAGAAGCAGCATGATCAGCTCGCAGAAGAGCAAAAGCTGCAAAAGAAAGAAGATTATAAAAAGGAAGACAGGGAAAAGGAAGTCCGACAAAAGGATAGGGATACGCTGTTTGAAAAACAGCAGCAACAGCAGCAGGATAACAGTAAAGCTGCGCACGACATTTTAATTGAAAGCATTTATAACGAGATCGGTGCAAGTTCTCAGATGATTATTACGAAGGATAATTATGAAGATGCGATCAAGGGTTTGATTAACCGCGGTTTTCAGGTCAGTGCGGATGAGGAACGGATGACTATTGCTTCTAATGTGCACCAGCTTAAGCTCGAAATTAGCAAGGACTCGTATAAGCAATTTGTACAGTCTCAGCAGGAGCGATGGGCTACAGCGACTTCAAATAATACCGAATCTTCGTTTACTATGAATCCGCAAGCAGCTCCACCAGCTCCGAGCTATACCGGCACTACGCCATCTTCATCTTCAGCCCAGCAGTCAGGCACCACCACCCCGGCGGCGCAGCCAGCATCAGGGACTGGAAGCACGAAAACAAGTGGAGCGGGAGAGAGTGATACGCCAACATCCACGCCAGAAGCGGGAAGCGCTGGAGCTAGTAGCCATAATACAGCAGGCAACGGAACGAGCGGAGCAGGGACAGGAAGCACAGGCAGTACGCCAACAAGTGGAGCGGGAACTGGTAGTACAGGCACCGAAACAACAACCGGTACATCGAGTAACGGTAATACGAGCAGTACCCCTGCAAGTGGAAATAGCAACAGTGACACAGGTTCAGGCACATCAACAGGCTCGACAGGCGGAAGTACAGATTCCAGCAATGGAAATTCAAGTACAGGTTCTACTGGTAGTAATACAGGAACAGGTGGGACTTCATCAGGTGGAACAAGCACAGGTGGAAGTACAAGCGGGACGAACAATGGTACAAGCATCGGTCTGGTACCAGGTCTGCTAAAATAGATCGTGAAGGTGGATGTACAGACATTCATGTTTTGCTACATCATGTGGTTCAACGATTGTTATTTTATCGACTTAATCATAGGGTATGACGTATAGAATAGCTGCATCGCGATAAAAAAAGTCTGTTTCCGCTGAGCGGATGCAGGCTTTTTTTGCATATTCAGGCATTCGATTGATAAAGCATGTTCAGATGCTAACACTATGTTTCGAATAACAACTTATTATCGATTTTGTTATTAATTGGATAAAATTACCTCTAATAGTATAAAAGTCCCTTGTTTGATAACTGGATAAATAGTAAATTATAACCAATAAATATTGGTATATTATTCCTTAAATGTATGATGAATATGAAAAGTGATAAATACCTCGTTCTGTTTACTTCTCTGTCGTCCAGTCCAATAGCCTGATCATTCACCACATGAGGAGCGAGCCGCGATGAATATTACAGCAACTACTTATCAGACCCCTTCCAGTGTGTACACATCCTATCCAACAGGTGCAAGTCGTTCACAGGAAAAGTCGAATTCTACTTCTGTCACTTCTACTTCTAGCAATTCTTCTACTAATCAGACTCCAGTTGAGAAGAAGCTTGAAAATAACAAGAAGTACAAGCAGGAAATGCTCGATAAGGAGCAACGCAAGCAGGATTTGGACAAGCTGTATGAGCGTCAGCAAAAGCGATCGGATGTTGTGAATGAGCAAATGCAGCAGACATTGAACGGACATGGATTTTTCCAAATTGGACAGCGGCACGGTCTTGCTTTGACGAAGGAGAACTTCGATGAGACGGTACGCGGACTGATGCAAAAGGGCTTTCAGGTTGAGCGCAATCAACAGCAGATGACGGTATCGTCGAAGCTTCATCAGTTGAAGCTGGAGATGAGCAAGCAATCATACGACAAATATGTAGAGATGACCTATGGCAAAAAAGTAGCAGAGCAAATGGGTGTCGGTCAACCAGCCGATACAGCCAAGGCTTCGAATACGGTCATTTATAAAGGAACGACGAATCCGACCTCCACTGGAACGCAGACAGGAACGGTGACAGCTCCGACGAACAGCAGCACAGTCGCTACACCGACAACAGCCACAGGAGCATCCAATCCAGCAGTACAGCCACAGCCTGCGAGTGGAACAGGGAGCACACCAGCTCCAGCGGCTCAGCCGTCATCGGGTACAGCAACGACTGGTAATTCTGGTACAGCAACTCCGACCTCAGGTACAGGAGGAAGCACAGCGCCAGCACAGACAACTACGCCTGTAACGAGCACTACAACTACAACTAGCCCGGCAGCAAGCGATACTAGCACGCCAGCTCCAGGCACTGCCACACCAGGTGCTACAGGAACGAACGAAACATCAACGATTAGCAGCTCGGCAACGGTAACTCCAACAGGCTCGGTTAGCTCGTCGACTTCGACAAGAGGGACAACACCAGCTACTACGACAACAACGCCATCGGTTACGACGACTCCTTCGAGTACAGGAGCTATAGCGGGCAGTCCAGCACCTGCTGTGAATACGAGCACATCGACAACCACTAGCTCCGTATCTACAACAGGTACAACTTCAACACCTGTAACGACCACACCAACTACAGGTACGACAACTTCTACAAGCACAGCATCGACTACCGGTGCGGTAACGACGGGTAGTGCTGCAACAACGACTGGCACTACATCTACTGCAAGTACACCGGTATCAGGCGCTACGACATCGAATACGAGCACCGCAGCACCGATAACTACAACTCCAAGCACGACGAGCACCGCAGCACCGATAACTACAACTCCAAGCACGACGAGCACCACAGCACCGGTAACTACAACTTCAAGCACAACAAGTACTGTAGCACCAGCAGCTACAACGACAACAGCCAGCACGTCGACAACATCGACTAGTGCAGGAACTACTAAAACAACAACGCCAACTACTACATCAACGACATCATCAACTAATACGAACGTAGTAGACGCCGTTGTGACTGGCTTGAACAAAACAGTAAGTAGCACATTGCGCAAATAATAAACTAAAAGCCTGCTGTTCTCGTTTCCCTGTAGAGTGGTTCACCTACAGGAGAGTGTACGAGAAAAGCAGGCTTTTTGTTGTTTGTAGACGGAACTATTGTATAGTAATTTTGCTAATTGCTAATTGCTAATTGCTAATTTCCCGTTAAGCCTGTCCATATTCCAGATAGGCATCCGAGAAAGATGGAGTAGCTTAACCCTCCTTTATACAATTATGCTGCTTATGCTTCTGCCGCCGTCCCAGCACTATGCCGCGCATGATGATACAGTTCCGCATAGATGCCGCCCTGTGCCAGTAGCTTGGCATGAGTGCCCTGCTCGACAATCTGACCATGCTCCATCACGAGAATGCGATCTGCATGCATAATCGTAGACAGGCGGTGGGCGATGACGATCGTTGTGCGCCCGCGTGAGACTGTTTGTAACGCTTGCTGTACGAGCTGCTCGGTATGCGAATCCAGATTGGCAGTTGCTTCATCCAAAATGAGCACCTTAGGCTGGAAGACGACAATCCGGGCGAAGGAGATCAATTGCCGCTCTCCTGCAGACAAGCCGCTTCCGCGCTCAGACAGCAGCGTATCATACTGCTGCGGCAGTCGTTCGATCATCTCATGAGCACCGACAAAGCGGCAGGCTTCGATCACCTGTTCACGGCTAATATCGGTCTGGAACATGCGCACATTATCGATAATCGAGCCAGAGAACAGAAATGGCTCCTGCTGGATCAAGCCGACAATTCGGTGCAGTTGCTGCTGCGGAATCCGGCGCAGATCGATATCATCGATCATCACCGAGCCTTCCCACACATCGTAGAAGCGATTCAGCAGCGAGATGAGTGTACTTTTACCCGCGCCTGTTGTTCCGACCACTCCGATCATTTCACCCGGACGGATGTGCAGATCCAGCTCGGTCAGCACCGGCTGCTCGCGGTCATAACCAAACGTAATCCGGTTAAAATCCACTTTACCTCGTACCTGCTCCGGTTGGAGCGACTTCATCTGCTCTGGTGCTGGATCATCGATCTCTGGCTTTAATCGCAAAATGCGCCAGATGCGATCCATCGATACGATCGTGGACTGGAACGTATTCCACTGCATCGTAATCTGGTTGATTGGCTGGAAAAATTGACGGATATAGCTAATAAATGCGTACAGTACGCCGACTTCCATTTGCCGATTAAATACAGCCACACCGCCCAGCCACACCATTAGCACAAGCGCAATATTACCAAGCACATCAAAAGTACGGTTGAACAGCACGTTTGATTTGAGCTGCTTCACATTCGCTTCCCAGTAATCGCTGTTAAATTCGGTAAAGCGACGTGTCTGTTCCTTTTCCTGATGAAAAATCTGGATCAGTCCCATACCGGATAGATTTTCCGCGGTAAAGGCAACCAGTCGGGACAGGCGACTGCGAGCAAGCTGGTACACCTCACGCAGTCGCTTGCGAAACAAAATAGCCAGCGTCGCGATAATCGGCAAGGTCAGCATCGAATACCAGGCAAGCGTCGCATCCAGCCGGAACATAAAATAAATAATGAATACGAGCATCATGCCATCACGGATCAGACTGAGCAGCACCTGCGTGAAAAACTGGCTGATCGTCTCCGTATCGCTTGATACATTTGTAACGAGCCCGCCACTGCTGGAGCGGTCGAAAAAGCTCATCGATAGCTTGGAAATATGGGCGAACAGGTCTTTTCGAATGCTTGCGACAATATGCTGTCCGGCATATTGCAGCAGATTGCTTTGCACATAGGTGAAGATCAGACTGATTACCGCGAGCCCCAGATAGATCAGCGCCATGCCAATCAGAAATTGCAGACCGCTATTGCCCACCGCAATATGATCATCAATGACGATACTGACCAGATACGGCTGCAACAGATCAGCCGCAATCGCCAGCATTGTGGTAAAAAACAAGCCAATAAAAGCAAGTCTGTGCGGACGAGCATATTGCAGGATCGCTCGCAATGCTTCGTAGCGCGAAGGATTCGCCTTTTGTTGCTCAGCAGGCTTTTGGTCCTTGCTGCGGGACTCATTCATAGTACAACCCTTCTTCCTGTAGCTGGTACATGGATGCATAGATGCCCCGTTGTTCCAACAATTGCTGATGCGTACCTTGCTCTACAACGCGACCCTCATCCAGCACAATAATTCGGTCGGCTTGCTTCACCGCACTGATCCGGTGTGAGATGATCAGCGTGGTGCGCTGCTTACGCTCCTGTACGAGATTGGCGAGAATGCCAGTCTCGGTTACCGCATCGACCGCACTCATGCTATCGTCGAGGATAAGAATCGGCCCGGTTTTGGCAAGTCCGCGTGCGAGACTGGTACGCTGTCGCTGTCCGCCGGACAGGGTGACGCCGCGTTCACCAAGCCGTGTATCGAATTTGTCGGGAAAGCGTACAATCGGCTCATAGATCATCGCCTGCCGCGCGTGATTTTCAACCTTTTCCAGTGGAATACTGCGGTCGCTAAAGGCGATATTATCGCGTATCGTTGTACTGAATAGAAAGCCGTCCTGTGGCACATAAGCGATGCGCGAACGCAGGCTATTGATTGAAATATCGCGCACATCGGTGCCACCAAGTAGAACGGTGCCTGCTGGTGGATCATAGATGCGCAGGAGCAGCTTAACGAGCGTTGTTTTACCACTGCCCGTTTTGCCGACGATACCGAGTGTTTGTCCGCTAGAAATATGCAGATTGATGTCTTTTAACGCTGGACGCTCGCTGCCTGGATACGTAAAGGAAAGCTGTCTTAGCTCCAGATCCGGCGATGCTGCGAGCGGCTGTGCATGCTCTGTATCCTGAATATCCGGCTGCTCACCAAGCAGACGATTGACCCGATCAAGTGAGGCACCGGAGCGCTGCATCATATTGATCACGTTACCAATTTGCTGTAATGGGCCGGACATGATGCGCAGGTAAAGAGTTAACGCGATAAAATTACCGATCGTAATGTCACCCTGTATCGCCAGATAACCGCCATATAGCAGCGAAATGACGAGTGACAGTGCACCGAGAAAAGGCACTGCCGCCTGAAACAAGGACGACATACGCACCAGATGCAACTGATTGTCCTTAATCTGATCGACCGTACTGCCAAAGCGCTCGCGTGCCGTTGGCTCGATCGCAAACGTCTTCGTTACTCGAATGCCGCGCAATTGCTCCTCCGCCGAATCGGTCATGACCGCAAGCGACTCCTGCACATTCATCGAACGCTTGCGAATACGCGGACCAAAATAAACGACGAGAAAAGGAATCGCGATCATCGGAATGATACAGACGACGATCAGATGCAGTGGAATGTGACTGAGCAGCATCATCACGACACAGGACAGAAATAGAAATACCGCATTCGTCGTCATGGTGACACCGTTAGAGATGGATTCACGTACGGAGGTAACATCATTCGTCATCGAACTGAGCAGCTTGCCCGTTCCCTGTCTTGAAAAATAATGCTCACTGAGTGTGGAGAATTTGCGGAACAGACTTTGCCGCATCGCGAACTCGAATTTGCGTCCAAGTCGCATCACGGAGAACTGTCCTGCGCCGAACAATACATTGTAGGCAATGCCAATTGCCGCCAAAATCAGACTGTAACGCACGATCATATCGTAGCGGATACCGCCAGCCAGCAGAGCATCGGTAAACTGTCCGAGCACCCGCGGCAAAGCAGCCTGTGCGATATTCGAGGCGATGATCAGAGCGACAGCCAGCAGATAATAGTACCAGTGCTCCCGCACATAGTCCGTCAAAATGCTTCGGTCCTTCGTCATGGACGTTCCTTCCTTCTTTTCGCAGCTTGATCAGTTGCTTCATTGCACTATTATTGTTTTAACCAGAAACGTAGCGACTCTCTCACTGTTATTATAGCGTTGTTATGTCAGAATATACATTGTGTGATAGAACGAAATATGTGGCATGAGCACAGGTAGAATATACGAGCGGAGGAATGCGTCATTAGAGGAAGGGGGAGTCTGTACAAACTGATGATGCAGTAAAAGAAAAAAAGAGCGCTCGACATGTCGATTGCTCCTTTTCTTTCATATATAGTAATCTTCCAATGTGTATAACAAATCGCAAGCTTATTTACCTAAATAAAATAAAGCCCATACATATAAGGCAATGGCACGGTCGGGAAGGCTCCGTTTTGAGCGGCAAGTGCATCCGATTCCCGATCAAATAGCAGAGAACACAGCTCGACATCGTCCGCGAGCTTATATTCACCCGTCGGCGTATGAACCGTATAGCTAGCGTCTTCATCATTAATCGTCATATGGACAGAAGCCCAATCATTCAGATCACCGAGTAGTCCGGTCTGGGCAATGAGTGCGCCACCGTTGACGATCATCACGGTGCCGCCATTGCGGATCGTAGTGGAGGAAGCACCGGTTGCTTGGGCTACTGCTAGCATAAGCTCATCCTGCCACGGAATCGTAACCGTCAGGGAGGATAGCTCAAAACGACGAATCGCCTCCAGCCATAGCTCACATACCGCATCAGGTCGACCTGCACATTCAATGATTGAGCCTGTACGGAATGTAGAGACATGCTCGGATGGATGCTGGTCGCCCGGTGGAGAATGGGGCACAGATAAAATGGCAACCCCAGCGATCCCATTGGAGGTCGCGGCGACCAGTACCTTTTGCTGCTGCTGATTCACATGCGCCATCGCTTCAGCGCCCAGCATTTGCTGCAATTCACCAATGCTCATATCCACATGCGCACTTGGATGCTGAAGTTGTGCATGTACCGCAAATAGATCGCGGGGTTCCAGCTCTCGCAATTCCCACAGACCGGATGGCTCCATAGTGGCATGTTCTCTCGTTAACTCAAAGCGATGAATCCGTCCGAAGAACTGACTGCCTACCCGCGTGTATAGCGAACGATCGCCAGAGATGAATATGATCGAAGCTCCGGCTTCAATCGCATGCTGGCGACATCGTTCCAATAGCTGCCCCGCCAGCCGTTGTCCTCGATAATCGGGATGGGTGCATACAGCGCCAATCGAAAAGGCAGTGATCTGCTCCGAACCTGAGGTGATCACGACAGGCACCAATCCCATAAACGACACTAATTTCCCTGTATCATCGAACGCTCCGTACGAATGGGGAACACCTGGACGAAATAAAGTAGGGAAGGCGGTGCCCATATATTGTTCCCCGGTTTCGCAAAAAACCTGATTAGCTAGCTCCGCCGCCATCGGCAGCTCGTCGATATGTACTCTACGAATGTTCACCATTTTGCTTCCTCCTGAAAGATAGCCATGCGGCACTCGATCGTTTGCTTTTATTGTGTATGCACATGGCAATTTAAATGTTAAAGCGCTATAACTTTTACTTACAGGTTTAGCATACATGAAATGAAGTGAAATTACGATCTTATTCAGAATTGAACTACGGTTATGGATCGATAGGTCGATTATACGTTTGATTAGGGTTGTGTTGCTACAGGTTATATCGTTTGTTTAACCATGGAATCAATTGGCATCACCAAAAAGCAGACCACTCCCTGCGGATTGATCTGCTTTTGGTGATTGATTGTTGGTGATATGATCTTGATGATCTGCGTTTAAAAATCTGTGTTTAAAGATCTGCCTTTAATGATCTATGTTTAATGATCTGGTACCAGTACGCCTGTTACCTTGTTATCGCCTGCACAGCTAGACTTGCGAACGTTCTGGTTGCCACGGACGTACACTCACTGGCGTGAACTTAAAGCCTGGCATTTTGCAAAACGGGTCAAGCTCAGGCGGTGTTGCTTCATTAACATTTTGCTTGCCGCCCCAGTGCATCGGGACGAACAGGGTATCCATCCGAATCTGCTCGCTGAGGCGGCAGCGGACGACGAGCCGTCCCTGCGCGGATTCGATCTCTGCCCACTGACCTTCCTTGAGTCGATATCGTTTGGCGGTCGTTGGATGAATTTCAACGAAGTTTTGCAACTCGCGTGCGGCGAGTGTCGGACTGCGGCGTGTCTGCACGCCGGTCAGATAGTGGGACAGTACGCGCCCATTGGTCAGAAGCAGCGGACGTGTAGCAGATGGCTGCTCCCGCACATAGCGATGTGGTAGAGCGGTGAAGATCGCTTTACCGTCCTCATGAGCGAATTGCTGCTCGAACATCGTCGGTGTGCCTGCATGATCTTCATCCGGGCAAGGCCAGTAGATACCTTCCTCATGGCGCAGACGATCGTAGGTAATACCGGAATAATCGGCAAGACCGCCGCGACTTGCCAGACGAAGCTCGTTGAAGATCGCTTCCGACGAATCGAAGTCAAAATAATGTCCTCTGTCCAACCGTTCCGCAATCGCATGCAAAATCGACCAATCCTGCCGCGCTTCACCGGGAGGCTCGATGACCGCTTCGCGCAGCAATACCCGCCCTTCCAGATTCGTTAGCGTGCCTGTATTTTCAAGGAAAGATGCCACAGGCAGTACAATATCCGCCATGCGTGCCGTTTCCGACAGGAATAGATCGGCAACGACGAGAAGGTCCAGCCCTTCCAGCGCACGGCGCACCAGCGGGATATTCGGATTGGAGACCACCGGATTCGATCCCATCACAAATAGTGTTCGCAGTGATCCCTGATCGGCAAGCTCCAGCATTTCATAGGCGGATACGCCCTTACCCGGAATAGCTGAGGATTCCACACCCCAGACCGATGCAACATAGGCGCGGTCTGCTTCATTTTCAATCGAGCGATAGCCGGGGAGCTGATCGGCTTTTTGTCCGTGTTCGCGTCCGCCCTGACCATTTGCCTGTCCGGTGACAGCGCCATAGCCACAGCCTGGACGACCGATCTTGCCTGTTGCCAGCACGAGATTGAGCAAATAGCGCACCGCCAGATGACCATCTGTTTGCTGCTCAATACCGCGTGCAGTCAGGATCATGCCCGTTTCCGCCGTACCATACCATTCGGCAGCCTGTTCAATCTGTGTTGCCGGAATGCCGCACAGCCTGGCCGTTTGTTCTAGCTCGATGCCATCCAGCACATCGGCAAGCTCGTCATAGCCATTCGTATGCCGGGCGATAAATGCAGCATCTGTCCAGCCATTATCGATGATCAGCTTTAGCAGCGTAAGCGCCAGCAATGCATCGGTGCCCGGCTTGAGCTGAAGATGCAGATCGGCAATCGCTGCTGTGCCGGTTTGACGCGGGTCTATTACAATAATGCGTGCTCCTCTGGCACGCGCTTCATGAAAATAAGGCAATAGCGTTGGCTGGCACTCCGCAATATTCGTACCAGCCAGAAGGATACAGCGTGCGAGCGGAATATCCTGTAAACGGAAGGTGAGTCCGCGATCGACGCCAAATACTTTGGTTCCAGCAGAAGCGGCAGCCGACATACAAAAGCGTCCGTTATAGTCGATATAGCGTGTGCCGATACCGATACGAGCAAATTTGCCAAGCAAATAGGCAGTTTCATTCGTAAGTGAGCCGCCGCCATATACACCGATCGTATCGGGTCCATGCTGCTGTATCGTTTCACGAAAACGCGCTGCAATCCAATCAAGCGCTTCGTCCCAGCTCGCTCGTACCAGTTGTCCGTGACGACGGATTAGCGGATACAGCAGACGATCGCCATTTATCGCATGCTGATGTGCATTCATGCCCTTGATGCATAGCCTTCCCTGAGAGGCAGCGTTTGGAGATCCTTCCGCCTGCCATTCCTGCATTGATAGTGCTGTAGCTGTGGCACCTGTTTGGATGGGAGCGGTGTGGGACAGGGAGGACTGCGGTGGATGAAGCGTAATTTTACATTGTACGCTGCAAAATGGACATTGTGTCTGCATCGGTATCGACTCCTTTCATAACGGATGTTCTGGTGGCAGGCTCGTACAGGCTACGTAATACATATTCACGCACATGCAGCAGTCCGATGCGCTCCAGCCATTCGTACATGGCCTCGCCATAATAAGCGGTGCTGACATAATAATGAAGACAAGCATCCAGTAGCGAGAGCACATCAGACCAGTGCTCCATTTCCCCGATGAGCTGCCCGGCTTGTAATGGCTGGACATGACCGCCTGCATATAATTCCCACCCATCCGGTGAAGGAAGGATACCGAGGTCGGCAAGCCGGATCGTAGCTTCCGCATTCGCTCCTGCTGCTTCGGTGACGATATGCAGCGGATGGGGCAGATTATGCTGCTGCCAGTCCGTATGCATCGACTCCAACCATTCAGCCGTTGCGTTGGCTGTAGGGATCGTTACATAGAGGGAGGAGGAAGCGAGCAGCGTATGTTCGATTGCGGATGTGGCTATACTTTGTAAAGGTGCGGCGTCGGTGTACAACATCGCAGCCACATTGGCATAATGATGAATTGCACGCAGGCATAGCTCGCAGCCTGTCGAATCGGATGCGGCATGGAGTGCTTCTACCAGCATGTGGATTGCTGATAGAGGGACACAAGATGGTGCTTGCTGTTCATTGCGTTGGCCCGACATCGTACTATTTTGAATAAAGGATAGTTGTCCACTGCGGATCCAATCGGATTCCAGTGATTCGCTATGAACGGCAGATTGCGTATCCATGCTGGATACCGTTGACCGCTTAATATCTGTGAAAATCTGCTTCCAGTGCGGTGTAGCAGTTAGGGTCAGCACCTGCTTTCGCAGCTCTGCCTGTGTATAAGGAAGACAGTCACAGACCGTAGCCGCAGCAGGCTTCGCTTCTTCCACAGTAGACGCTCCATTGGAAGCTGACTGCTCACAAGCAGCATGACAGCGAGTGATCGCTTCGACAGCAGGGCGACAGCCGCCACAGGAGCCGGAAGCACGGGTGTGTTCTTTTACCTCATCTGCTGTGTGCAGGTCATGCTGGCGAATGGCATCCAGAATGTGCTGCTTGCTGACCGCATTGCATGCACAGACGATCGATTGGGGAGCAAGTGCGATCACTGCCGCTTCGGCAGGATCATGCGCCTGTCCGTTGGCAGAAGAGGAAACGGCTTGTTCACGCTCTAACCACTCCTCGGTCGATACGCCTTGCTTGATCATATCAACGAGTGCAGTGCCTTCAGCCGTATTGCCGTATAAAACAGCGCCGCTAATGCGTCCGTGCGTAGCTATAATTTTACGATATGTGCGAGCGACACCATCGTATTGCTGGACAAGGGTCTCGCTATGGGGCGACTGGATATCACCGATGGAAAATACCTGCACACCGGAAATTTTGAGCTGGGAATAGGGGAGTGAGCCAGCGTAAGGCGTGGCAGGCTGTTCGCACAGATGGGCAGCTAAAACTTTGGCTTGCTCATACAGCGGAGCGACCAGTCCATAGCTGATGCCCTGATGCTCGGCACATTCGCCTACAGCATACACATTCGGTACACTCGTGCGCATCCAGTCATCGACGATAATGGCGCGCTGAGTCGCCAGTCCGCTATGCTGGGCAAGCCGAATATTAGGACGAATGCCAACCGCCATCACGATCAGGTCAGCAGCCAGTCGTTCACCATCCTCAAATCGTAATCCCTGCGCACGATGCGTACCGGTCACCCGAACCGTCTGTCGATTCAAAGCAAATTGCATGCCCTGTTCCTCCAGCTCACGGCGTAATAGTGTAGCAGACAATTCGTCGAGCTGACGATTCATCAGATACGGTGCGTTATGCACGACATGCGTTTCCATCCCTAGCTGGAGAAGTCCGCGCGCCGCTTCCAGCCCCAGCAGACCGCCGCCCAGCACGACTGCCTTGCGATAACGCTGAGCATAGTCAGTCATTCGATTACAGTCATCCAGTGTGCGGAAGGCGATGACGCCTTTTTTGTCCGAACCTGGAAGTGGGGGAACATACGGCACGGACCCGGTGGCTACAATCAGCACATCATAGCCGACTTCCATACCGGAAGCGGTACGTACGGTCTGGCGGGTGGAATCGATCAGCGTGACCGTTTCGCCCATACATAGCCGGATGCCGTGCTGCTCATACCATGAGAGCGAATGTAAGACGATATCATCAAACTGACGCTCCCCATGCAGCACTTCAGACAGCAAAATTCGGTTATAATTCGGACGCGGCTCGGCTCCAAATACCGTAATCTCATACCGCTCCGGCGCCATCCGTATGATCTCCTCCACACAGCGCATGCCTGCCATGCCATTGCCAATCACAACCAAACGGGCAGTCATAAGGCGAACCTCCTTTATCCAATCGGTTATTGCACCGAATCTCTATCTATTTTGTATAAACGTATAGGCCTGGATATCAAAAAAGCCCCTTTTCCAGCTCTGTAGTCTACGCAGATGCGCATAGCATACCGATGGAAAAAGGGCGTCATTGCCGCATGATCATGACACACATCATTGTGTGCACGAAATCTACATTTACAGTAACGGATTGTCTGTTTGGTGTCAATAATATTAACGTAAATTTTGAATATACACTAGAAATATGATTTTTGTGTAAGGAAAGTGAACTTGAATATAGAGATATATTCAACAATTAACCTGTTAAAAGAGCCCTGATAGAAGCAAGCCGCCGACCGCACCGGTTACAACGACGATCCACGGAGACAATTTCCAGTACATAAGCATACTGAACAGAATAGCCACAAATGCAAAATCAACAGGTTGGGTAATCGAGCTGGTCCAGATCGGATCATACCAGGCAGCAATCAAAATCCCAACGACTGCCGCATTTACTCCCATAAATGCTCCCTGAATCGCAGCATTCCGGCGCAAATCATTCCAAAATGGCAACGCACCGAGCACAAGCAGAAAGGCAGGTAAGAAAATAGCCACAGTCGCTATAATCCCGCCGACCGAGCCACCCATCACAGTACCCAGATATGCAGCAAATGTAAAAAGAGGTCCTGGCACTGCCTGTGCAGCTCCATATCCAGCAAGAAAGGCTTGCTCACTAAGTCGACCGTCCGGTACAAATTCATGCTCCAGCAGTGGTAATACGACATGACCACCACCAAATACAAGCGATCCTGCTCGGTAAAAGCTATCTATCATCGCTACCCATGACAGCGAGGTTAACTCACGTAATACAGGCAACAAAGCGAGCAAAGCAAAAAATACAAGTAGACAGAGCGCACCAGCTTTACGCGATAAGGGGAAGTGAAATTCCTCAACATCGGCTGTAGCATGCTGCCGGTATAACCTATAACCGATCAGACCAGACAATGCGATGATCAACAGTTGTGTGTATGGCGTTTGCCATAGCAACGCACCAACCAGTGCCAGTAAAGCAATCGCTTTACGTTTAAGATCAGGTGTGAGCTTTTGTGCCATGCCAATAATGGCTTGAGCAACTACAGCCACGGCAACTAGCTTCAATCCATGAAGCCAACCAGCGTTATCTACCGACACCTGTTGTACAATCAAGGCGAATATCATTAACGCAATAACAGAAGGCAGGGTAAATCCTAGAAAGGATACCATTCCACCCAGCGCCCCGGCACGCATTGCCCCAATAGCAATTCCTACCTGACTACTTGCAGGCCCCGGTAAAAACTGACATAAAGCCACCAGATCCGCATATTGCTGCTCATTCAGCCATTTGCGGCGACGCACATATTCCTCATGAAAATACCCCAGATGTGCAATCGGCCCACCAAAGGACGTCAGTCCGAGTCTCGTGGATACAAGCGCTAGTTCCATTAAGCGCTTCATGCGCCCTTGCTTACTCTTTTGTATACATGTGTCTGAATGCTCCATGCAATAGCTCCTTTGATATGTATTGCATACTCATCTATGTACGATAAAATAAGTATAGGCCACCACAAATAAATCCCATTTCTCACCGATCATAGCATATACCCTGCCTAGTAACAGACCATTTACGAAACATTTACAAAACATGTACAGACTGCATACATAACGCATGGAGTAATTTTTCTATGCTGGGAAAATATGCTGTGAAAACATAGATGCGGTGCATCGATCTACTCGCAAGCACACCATATAATCACCCCACACAGAACAATAGACGGGGACATCTATCCAATGAACGCTCTTTAAGCCGGAAGACAATCACTCGCCCCTATCAAAGTAGCCTGACTGAACCGAAGATCATTGGCATAGTCGCGGTCTGGAGTGGGGTCTACAAGCCATGTACAGTAACTCATATGTGTTTCCACAAAAAATCCCGCTAAGAAAGGAGCCGTTTCATTTGAAAATATATCGTCTGCTTGCCATCACCATGATGCTGTTAAATCGCAAACGTATTAGCGCCAGAGAGCTTTCAGAACGCTTTGAAATCTCGCTGCGAACGGTATATCGCGATGTGGACACGATTACGCAGGCGGGTATCCCGATCGTATCCCATGCCGGTGCGCATGGTGGCTATGAGATTATGGATCAATATCGATTGGATAGGCAGTTTCTGTCACTTGAGGAGCTGCAGTCTATCATTGCTGGACTCAAAGGAATCTCCATCGGCGCTGGCGAGCAGGAGATCGGATTATTACTGGATAAGGTAGGGGCACTGGTAGCCAGGTCGGAGCATAACACGCTCACCGAGCTGAGCAATCAGTTGATCATCGATCCCAATCCGTGGTGCAGTAGTGCGGACAAGGATAAGCTTCAAACGATTCGCAATGCTACACGTCAGCGGCAAATGCTGCGTTTCGTCTATACCGATTCTCAGAGTAAACTTTCTACGCGCACCGTGGAGCCGATGACGATGGTGATGAAGGGCTTTAGCTGGTATTTGCATGCCTTTTGTTTGTTGCGACAGGAGTTTCGTATTTTTCGTTTATCCCGTATGAAAGAGCTTGAGCTGTTGCCAGAGCTATTTATACGGCGACCGGAGCCAGTCCTTACACTTCGTTATGACCAGGAGCGTACAACCGCGCCTGTTTACGTCAATCTGGTTTTGGAGCTGCAGCCGAATGCGCGTGCACAGGCAGAGGATTATTTTGGTGCCGAGCAGATTGTGACTCAGTCGGACGGAACGCTGCTTGTCACATCACAACAACCAGAAGGTGCGTGGCTGTATCATATGCTGCTCGGTTACGGGCCTAGTCTGCGCATTATAGAGCCTGTTCATATTGCAGATATCGTACAGGAAAAAGCTCAGCAAATCGTAGAGCTGTATACCGTAAAACACTGACACACAGTTGTCAGTGGGGGTCGTCTACAATGGGGTAACAACTCGCTGATCTACAGCGTTATCCCAGAGGAGGCCTATGATGTTTACGACAATTCAAGCTTTTGCAGACGAATGGAGCAGTATGTCCAGTACAACACAGCGTGTACTTAATACATTGACCGATGAATCGCTCGATCAGGGAAGTGAGTCTAATATCCGACCGCTCGGACAGATCGCATGGCATATGACAACAACGATTCATGAGATGGTTTCGCGTACCGGACTTGAATTTGCCGCGCCTGAAGGCGGAGAGAAGGCACCTGCTTCCGCAGCGCAAATTGCCGATGCTTACCGAGCCGTATCTCATGCTCTACTGGAAGCGATTCAGGAGCAATGGACAGACGCGAATCTCACGGAAACGAGTGATATGTATGGCGAATTATGGGCAAATGGACTTACCCTGCGCGCCGTACTCGTCCATGAAATCCATCATCGTGGACAAATGACCGTGTTAATGCGCCAGGCTGGATTGCGCGTGCCGAGCATCTATGGGCCAACCCGGGAAGATTGGATCGAACAGGGCTTGCAGCCAGCATTGTAGCAACCAGCGACTACATGAGGCGAGGGATACATCGATGAGCACATCCACGAATACTATGATTGAAGGCTTTACGCCGTATGCCGGTGATCATTGTGAGACGACTGCTATCGGGAATCTGTTAAAGCATGCTGGAATTCATCTGTCTGAGCCGATGCTGTTCGGATTGGGGCAGGGGCTGGGATTCATCTACTGGGATTCAAAGGCGCTGGATTTTCCTTTTATCGGGGGAAGAAGTAAACCTGATACCATTATCACCAGCCTTGCAGAAGGGCTTGGGTTGACGATCCATGTGCAAGAAACGTCCTCGGTCTCCAAGGCATGGCAGCAGGTACAGACTTCACTCGAACGTGGAATACCAGTCGGACTCAAATTAGATTCATATGACCTTGATTACTTCACGAACAAAGTACATTTTGCCGGTCATTATGCTGTTATCTATGGATTTGACGACGAGTACGCTTATATGGCAGATACGAAGCAACAGGGCGGCTCCGTACAAACGAAACGCTCAAGCCTGTCTGCCGCCCGAAGCGCCAAAGGCTTCATGAGCTCACGCAATCGCTCCTTTACACTGGAACCGATCCACTCATTACCACCGCTTGTCCCCGTCATCCGTCAGGCACTAACAGGCAATGCACAGAGCTATCTGAACGCGCCTATACGCAATATCGGCCATAAAGGCATCATCAAAATGAGTAAAGAACTCCTGAAGTGGCCTGCTCGCACAGCCCATATCGAGGAGCATTTCTGCCTGACTGCGATGCTGATGGAGCGAGCTGGCACAGGAGGAGCCTTATTCCGCAATCTCTACCGAGATTTTCTACAAGAATGTATGGAGCTGCTAAGCGATCCTCAAATCGTGCAAGCGCACCACCTGTTTGTACAGATCGCTCCGCTCTGGATCGCTGTCTCTACAGCTATCGACCAGGCAGGTAAAACAGCAGACGAGCAATATGTACGCCAGGCATCTGCCCTTTTAGTAGAAATCGCAGACAGGGAACGCACCGCAATGGAGTTATTACTATAACGTGCTCTACGCGAGAAGTTCATACTATCTGATACAAGAGCATACAAGAACATAGGAGAGAATGCCAAAAGCATACATCCAGAACACTACATGTCAGAGCACTACATGTCAGAGCACTTCGCGCCAGAACAATACATGCGAGAACAATACATGCGAGAACAATAGATGCGAAAACACTACCTACTAAAACACATGCTAGAACACCACATGCTCAACTCCGCACAGAACGGAAGACCGGGAAATATGCCAAAAGACCGCCCTTTAAGCCGGGATACAACCCTTCTCCTACATCAAAGTATCCCGGCTTAACCGAAGGTCGTTGGCATATTCCCGGTCTGGAGTGGAGTCTGCAAGCAGCCCTGTTTGTATGTGCAAGCAGACCCATCGATTGCTCTGCAACTGAACTGCTGTACCACTCGTATCCCACCCGCACCCATCATGTTCGACTCAAAAAAGCAGCGATGCTTCCTACAAATAATAGGATTCACCGCTGCTCTCCACGCATTATGCTATTTGAATCTAATCCATTTATGATGTACAACAAACAGTATTCAGATTAGCAGTCAGACGAGTCCTGCGACAAGCCCTCAGCTCAGCCCTCAGTACCAATCCAACCATTACCCCAGCTTGCGAGAAGTCAACTTCGCCTGTGTAAACAGCAGCAAGTAATCATGTCCGCCCGCTTTGGAATCCGTACCTGACATATTAAAACCGCCAAATGGATGCGCTCCTACAAGTGCGCCTGTACATTTTCGATTGATATACAGGTTACCGCAATGCATGATCTCCAGCGCTTCAGCAATACGTTGTTCATCTTTAGAGAAGAATGATCCGGTCAGTCCGAACTCGGTATCATTGTAGATCTCCATCGCTTCACGATAGTCTGCTGCTGAACAGAGCGCCAGCACAGGCCCGAATATTTCCTCCTGCATAATCCGCGCATCACGCTTCACATCTGCAAATACCGTCGGCTGAATGTAATAGCCATGCCCGTCTGCGCGTTGTCCGCCGGTGAGCAGACGACCTTCCGATTTGCCAATCTCGATATAGCTCATAATTTTATCGCAGGATGCCTGATCGATGACCGGGCCAACTGGATAGTTATCCTTTGGCAGTCCAATGGACAGCTTGCCTGTCAGTTCGCCAACCTTGCGTACCACTTCATCGTATACGGATTGCACGATGATTGCGCGTGATCCAGCAGAGCATTTTTGTCCCTGGAAGCCGAAGGCAGACGCAACGATAGCTTGAGCTGCTGCATCCAGATCAGCCGTTTCATCAACGACGATACCGTCCTTACCACCCATTTCCGCCACCAGTCGTTTAATCCAGATCTGACCCTGTGCGGTGTCTGCGGATAGCTTACTAATACGCAATCCCACCTCCTTGGAGCCAGTAAAGCTGACGAAGCGCGTCTTCGGATGAGTGGTCAAGTAGTCCCCGACTTCAGCACCGCTACCCGGTACATAGTTGATCACACCCGGTGGTAAGCCGATTTCCTCCATCAGCTCGACAAACATATGCGCAATAACAGGCGTAGTCGAGGCTGGCTTGAGCAGTACCGTATTCCCCGATACGATTGCAGCCGTCGTCATGCCGACACAGATAGCGAGCGGGAAGTTCCACGGCGGGATCACGATGCCCACACCAAGCGGAATGTATGTCAGTTTGTTTTGTTCACCTGCGACCGGAGTGAGGGGCTGTGTTTCGTTAATGTTATCCAGACGCAGCATTTCACGCGCATAGAACTCCATAAAATCAATCGCTTCCGCAGTATCTGCATCTGCTTCCGCATAATTTTTACCGGATTCCATAATCATCATCGCGGAGAAGTCATGCTTGCGCTCGCGCATGAGTGTAGCAGCCTTGAACAGATAATCGGCACGTTCGGGGGCGGGCACCTTTTTCCATTGTTCAAAAGTGTCCAGTGCAGTCTGCATCGCTTGCTCGGCAAGCTGTTGGTTCGCTTTGCTGACGAGTCCGATCGTCTGCTCAGTTTGCCCTGGATTAATCGATGTGATCACATCGTCAGTGAATAGCTGCTCTTTACCGATATGAAGCGGAATTTTACGTCCTAGCTGCTGCTTGATGCGTTCCAGTGAAGCCTTCATCGCATCACGATGGGTGGGCTGGCTAAAATCGGTAAATGGCTCATTGGCAAATGGTTTGATATCGGTCAT
This sequence comes from Paenibacillus sp., assembly GCA_039595515.1. GTDB lineage: Bacteria > Bacillota > Bacilli > Paenibacillales > Paenibacillaceae > Saccharibacillus. The sequence continues at coordinate 25,920 of JBCNLJ010000060.1, forward strand.
TTTATTCATCGTCAGTTCTCCTCTCAAAATAGAACAAGCATCGGATATCCTGGCGACCGGAATTGTTCAATTCGGTCGGCAAGTGAACAAAGCATGTACGAAAAGCGGGAAAACGGCAATATTGCCGCGCTGACAAGTATCGAAGCGGTTGTAACCAGACAAGCGCTCATGTAAAATGAATACAAAATAACACGAAGTGAGAGGTTATCATGTTCAATAATGAACAGGTTAAAATAGAGAAACAATGGACGCAGCTACAACCGGAACAGGATCGTGATGACCTGCTGCGATTGCTGGAATCCGAGCCAGCGGTATGGCTACAGCATGGAGTGGAGCGTTATGTGTTTACCAGAGCAGACCTACGGTTCTGGCGCCAATGGAACGGTGAACTGGCTGCCGGTGTGAGCTGCTTTGAGCCGTCTAGCATCATTGAGCCGACGGGCTGGAGCGATTCTACTTACGACTATATGACGCTACAGCAATTACCGGAGCAGATGAATCGTCCTGTGATCGTTGTGAACGAAGACGGTATCCCACAGGGCTGGCTGTCTGCGGATCAATTGGCAGCGCAGCTCCTTCGTCAGAAGCAGCGTGCCGAGCTGTACCTGAATGCATTACTCGATACGGTGACGGATGCGGTAACTGCTGTCGATGGGGACGGTACGGTCATTTGCTGGAACGATACAGCCGCGCAAATGTACAATATCCCGTACGAGCGTATTATCGGTCGCACGATCGACGAGCTGTTTGACCCGGAATCGCTGATGCTGCTGCATGTGCTGGACAAAGGTCGTGAAGTTCGCAACATGTATCATCAATCCTCGGAAGGCACACATGTGCTGATCAATGCGTCACCGATTATGGATGCTAACGGTACGATTGTGGGTGGACTCGCTTCCGAGCAGGATATCACCCATCTTGTGAAGCTCAATCAGGAGCTATCGACCGCACAGGCAAGCATTCATGAAACATTGCCGCGTGGCAACGATCCGTTTACCCTGCTGGATGGACAAAGCCATAGCATTAGCAAAGTCGTACGCATCGGTAAAAAGGTCGCTGAGCTGAATACGCCTGTCCTGCTGTATGGCGAAACAGGTTCTGGCAAGGAGCAACTGGCGCGTGCGATTCATCTGGCGGGTAGCCATGCCGAAGCGCCTTTCCTGAGCGTGAACTGTGGCGCCATTCCGCCCGGCTTACTGGATAGCGAGCTGTTCGGCTTTATCGGCGGCACGTATTCCGGTCAGGACATTCAGGAAGCGGGGAAGCTGGAGCAGGCGGGTGAAGGTACGCTGTTCCTGAATGAGATCGATCGCCTGACCCCTGAGATGCAAAATAAGCTATGTCGCGCCCTGAAAACGCGTGTGTTCCGCCGGTATGGCGGACAGGAAGAATTGCCGCTTCATTGCCGGCTCATTGCCGCCAGCCGTCATGATCTGGAAAAGCTCGTCACAGGTGGACAGTTCAGCTCCGAGCTGTACTACGCGCTCGGCGTTGTGACCATCGCTGTCCCACCGCTGCGTGAACGCAGGGAGGATATCGCGATCCTCGTACACATGTATTTACGCGAATTTGCAATGCAATATCATCGACCATTGCCAAAGCCGACGCCTGATGTCATGCTCGCCTTTGCCCGTTATGATTGGCCGGGTAATGTCGCTGAGCTGCGTGCGGTGATCGAGCGCTGTGTCATTTTGAGCGATGGCGACGAATTGAATCCCGAGCTATTGCCGGATACATTTCAAAAGCTGCTGCATTTCCCTTCCTCCGCACCGGTACATGTGCCGCTCAGCCGTCATCAGAGCCAGGAGCCAATGATTCAGCATCAAGGACTGAAAGCTCGCATTACGGATGAAGAAGAAAAGGAGCGGATTGAGGAAGCGATCCGTAAGGCATCCGGTAACAAAAGCATCGCAGCCCGTATGCTCGGCATCTCACGCGGTACGCTGTACAATAAGATGAGCAAGCACGGGATGGATGGATAGAGTCGACTGAGATGTCGTTTCAACCATTCTCTATTCAAATTCAATTGTTGTTATCCGGGTGAGCATTCCATCTGCTGCTCTTCTGCGGATTCCATTGCCGATCTGATCCTCATCGCATTCTTCTGATGCGGGGGAGCGGGTCGGCTTTTTAACGAAATAGATTTTTCATCACAAACCAGACATTGGCAGGGCGTTCAGCCAGACGACGCATATTGTAGCCGAACCAATCGCGGCCATAAGGGACATATACGCGTACTTTGTAGCCTTCCTTGACGAGTCGCTTTTGCAGCTCTTCACAGATGCCATACAGCATCTGGAATTCAAATTGCTCCAGCGGAATGCCGCGCTGCTTCACTTCCTGTTTGACAAACTGGACAACCTGCTCGTCATGGGTGGCGATCGCTGTATAATTGCCATGCGTCAGATGCTGGAGGATGATCTTGCGGTAGTTGGCATCCACATCCTCTTTTGCTGGAAAAGCGACCGTAGCGGGCTCCTTATAGGCGCCTTTGACCAGTCGTAAATTGGCATGCAGCTCATTCAGATCATCCACATCCTGTGAAGTACGGAACAGATATGCCTGCAACACGATACCTACATTGTCATACGACTGGCGCAGCTCGCGATACAGATCAAGTGCAGGCTGGCAATGCGAATAATCCTCCATGTCGATACGAACGAAGTTGCCGTATTGCTGTGCTCGACCGACAATTTGCCGCATGTTATCCAGACAGAGCTGACGATCGATATCCAGCCCGAGTGAGGTCAGCTTGAGCGATAGATTCGATGTAACCCCACTCTTATGAATCGCATCCAGCGTAGCCAGACACATCTCCAGCGACTCCTGCGCTTCCTGCCGTGTAGAGATGAATTCCCCCAGATGATCCAACGTCGCCAGTCGCCCATCCATATTCAACTGCCGCACTGCCTGCACCGCTTCATCAATCGTGACACCTGCCACAAACCGCTTCGCTCCAAACCGCAGCCCATACTTTTTCGCCATCCGATTCGCCGACGGGTTCTTCGCCAGGGATTGAAACAGATTCCGAAGCACCGCTTCCATAATATCCCTCTTTTCATTAAAAGCTGGTTGAATTCAACTCCATTCTAGCCAAACGATCACCAAATGTACACATAAATGTTCAAAATAATACGTTTTTTGCGAAAAAATTATTTAATGGTGGTATATGTGTTCAAAATTGAACATTAAATTAGTGAGGAGGGATATAGCTGCATGGGTATGGGGAGGGACACCACTCCGGGAAGGAATAAGGGGACAGGCTCCCGTCTCGCACAGGAATCTACGGAGTAGGAGATGATTGTAGATTCCCGTGCTCAAAGCAGTACGATATTTTGCTGCGCAAAAATCCCTTTTCATTGAACCCCGTGTTAGAAGATCGCTAACACTGTAAGTCGCCTGTTCCCCTTATTTCCTTCCCTCCGTTCTGTGCTTTTTATATCATTAGCAGCAATAATTACGTGCTTTATATGTAACTTATGGGGCTTTTTAAGATACCGACTAAATTCGAGTAGACTCGAATACTTTAATAAGTGTACGTATTGCGGAGAAACACTATATTTTAAGGGACTAACAAGCTCGTATCGTAGATGTTTTGAACTTTTTAAAAGTACGAAAGACAAAAGCAAGTATATACGCCATAATACCCACACAAAGTGCGAACCCTAAGCTCACATAAAATCCCTAGAAGGTTCGCGCTCCTTGCTACATAAGGGATTTGAGAGTTTTTGTTGTTTTTTATGCTTGCTTCCAGTACCCTAAAAAAGAGGTTCGCGATTTTGAACCGTTTTCCCCTTGCTACCAAAGGGTTAAAAAGGTGTGCAGTCACTCTCCGTGCGAGAGTGTGGATTGAAAGGATCATGTTGCCGCGCGCTGTCTGGTGTGGCGACCGTCACTCTCCGTGCGAGAGTGTGGATTGAAAGGATTTATCCGTAATATCCGAATCGAATTTAATATCGTCACTCTCCGTGCGAGAGTGACCTTTTTCGTATTCTCCAATCAATTAAGCACATCTCCCTCACACATCACTAAAACAAAACATGGCAATACGCTCGCATCCCTAACTGTTGCTGCGATCCAGACAGAACGGAGGCAAGGAAATAAGGGGAAAGGACGACTTTTGAGCGCGGGAATCTACAATGCATTCCTACTTCGTAGATTCCTGCGCGATACGGGAGTCCGTCCCCTTATTCCTTGACGGAGTGGTGTATGCCCAATACATCTATTTATATTCAAGTCACCATCTTCCATGTTAAATAAATTAACTAACAGAGTAATAAATATACATAAAACACTCCATAGCGAATCTCCACAGCGCTATTTTCCCAAAATATCAATGCTGAAAAAATAATTTCCGCAATTTTAAGTAAAATAAGTTGACACATTACAATCTTATTCCTATAATTTGAATCAAATTCACTGTTCGGTGATTCATAAGCTAACATCAACAATCACAATGATGTGCTTGTTGCAGGCAAAGATGCCGCAATTTCGCTCTGGAGTCCAGGGTGAGTTGCGGCTTTTTTGTGGATGATGGTCCATAGATGCTTATGAATCGCCGTAAAGACAAAGAGGGAGTGGAATGGATGGAGGCAAAAAGTTTTTGGAAGAGCGGGCATAAGTCTACGTTGTTCGGGTCGTTTTTGTATTTTGATATTAGCTTTATGATCTGGGGGATGATCGGGCCGCTGAGTGTGGTCATTGCGCAGGATTATCCGATGGACCCGGTGCAGAAGGCGCAGCTCGTAGCTTTGCCTGTACTGGGGGGCTCCATTCTGCGTCTGGTGCTTGGCTTTCTGTCTGATCATATTGGGCCTAAGCGAACGGCACAGATCGGGATGCTGCTTACCCTTATTCCGCTGTTGCTCGGTTGGCAGTGGGTACAGTCGCTTGATCAGCTCTATGTAGTGGCGATGCTGCTCGGGATTGCAGGGGCTTCGTTTGCGGCTGCATTGCCGCTGGCCAGTCAGTGGTATCCGAAGGAGCATCAAGGGCTGGCAATGGGGATTGCCGGTGCGGGTAACAGCGGTACGGTGCTGGCTACGTTATTTGCGAACCGGCTCGCTCAGCATTTTGGTAGCTGGGAAATCGTGTTTGGTCTGGCGATGATTCCGATGATTATCGTGTTTATCTACTTCAGTATTTTTGCTAAAAACAGTCCGCAGCGTCCGGCTCCGAAGACGATGAAGCAATATGCATCAGTGCTGAAGCAACGTGATGCCTGGGTGTTCTGCGCTTTCTATTGTGTGACCTTTGGCGGCTTTGTTGGACTTGCGAATTACCTGACGATCTTCTTCAATGCACAATACGGTCTGTCAGCGGTGCATGCAGCGGATATTGCGACCATTTGTGTGATCGCGGGTAGCTTCTTCCGTCCAGTTGGTGGCTATCTGGCTGACAAAATCGGTGGTACGCGTATGCTGATGTATTTGTACGGTGGGGCAGGGGCGATGCTCATCTGTGTATCCTTTTTACCGCCGCTGGCAGTTGTCGTCTCCTTATTGTTCGTTGGGATGATGTGTCTTGGTGCGGGCAATGGATCGGTGTTCCAGCTCGTGCCACAGCGCTTCTCCAATGAGATCGGTCTGGTAACGGGGATTGTAGGCGCAGCAGGCGGGTTGGGTGGCTATGCGCTGCCGCTGATCCTTGGTAATCTGTACAAATCGACAGGCTCGTACACGCCGGGCTTTATCGTACTGGGATTAATTGCCTTCTGTGCACTTGGTTTGCTGGCGATTATGCAAAACAAATGGCGTGGTAGCTGGCTGAAGCAGACAGCTCCGCTTCGTGAGTCGGCATAATTTTCATAATATAAACGAAAAAGCAGATGAATCTCACTTTTGTAGAGTGGATCATCTGCTTTTTCGGTTGGCGTCAGTATTTGCGATTGGTGAGTTCTCTCGCAGCCAGCTCCTGTGTGAAAATATCTTCCGGTGTAATCATCCGCTTGGGCAGCGTTCGACCGGACATAATTTCTTTGGCAGCCTGCATGACGAGCGGACCGAGTAGCGGATTGCATTCCACCACAGCATTAATATGTCCCTGCACCATTTGTTCAAATGCACGTCGTGTGCCATCGACAGAGATGATAATGATGTCGCTGCCGGGCTTCAATCCAACGTCCTGAATCGCTTCAATGGCTCCGATCGCCATATCGTCATTATGAGCAAATAATACCTGTGGCCACTGTTTGCGGGGCTGCCGTAAAAACTCCTGCATCGCTTCTTTTCCACCACTCTGTGTAAAATTGCCCGGTTTCGATTGGGTGATCTGGAATCGAGGGTGGGAGGCAATCATGTTCCGAAAGCCTAGTCCGCGATTGACCGAGGGAGTGGAGCTGACCGTTCCTTGCAGCTCGGCGATTCGAATCGTGCCAGGCTGATGGCGCATGCGATCGATCATATATTTGGACGCTTTAACGCCTTCTTCATAAAAATTGGAGCCGATAAACGTAACATACAGCGAGCTATCGCGTATAGTGAGCGACCGATCAATAATAATGACCGGAATATCCGCAGCCTTGGCTTCTTCTAAAATGCCCTCCCAGCCGGTTTGAACGACCGGCGCAATCGCGATAATATCTACATCGCGCCGGATAAACGAGCGAATCGCCTCAAATTGCTTATGCTGATCCTGCTCCGCGTTCGTCATAATCAACGTAATATTCGCTTCTTTCGCTGCTTCCTTGATCGAGGCGGTGTTAGCCTGCCGCCATGTGCTCTCTGAGCCGAGCTGGGAAAAGCCCAGTACAATCGGTTTGGTAGCGGCTGGATTGATGGGCGATTCATAATCGGTGACGACAGACACTTCGTCTGATGGGTTCGTCGTTGGCCTGGCTTCGTTATTTTTCCCATCACAGCCGGATAAGAGCAGCACCAGCAGCAGACACCATTTCACCCACCTCATACAGGAGCCTCCTTAATGATAACGTTTTCAAATAATCGAAAATAAAACATTGGGAAATCGGTCCCCCCCGTTTCCCAATGCATATATCGTCTAGGATTGTTTTTGCGCCGAGCGTTTGGCACTTAACATGCGTTGCAGCAAAATAAAGATGAATAGCAGCAAGCCAATCGCAATCTTGGTCCACCATGAGCTTAATGTACCTTCAAAGCTAATAATTGTCTGAATAATACCCTGAATCATAACACCGAAAAATGTGCCGAGCAGATAGCCTACGCCGCCGGTCAGCAACGTGCCGCCGATTACGACCGCAGCAATCGTATCCAGTTCAAAGCCGACTGCATGAAGTCCGTAGCCTGACAGCATATAGAACGTGAATACAACACCTGCAAGTGCAGAACAGAATCCACTCAGAGTATAAACCAAAACCTTCGTGCGCGCTACAGGCAGTCCCATTAATAAAGACGACTGCTCATTGCCACCCAGTGCATACACATTGCGACCAAAACGAGTATAGTGCGCAACATAGATCGCGATCACGACCACAATCAGAGCAATGACAGCGCTGATGGACAGGGAGTTGCCGCCAGGTAAAGGAATCTTAGTCTGTGCCATCGCTGTATAAAACGGATGATCGATCGTAATCGTATCAATACTGATCACATAGCAGAGACCTCTCGCCATGAACATGCCCGCTAATGTGACGATAAACGGCTGAATTTTGAAGTAATGAATAATCGCACCCATCGCACCGCCAAAGCCTGCACCCATCATCAATACGAGCGGGATGACGATAGCGGGTGACCATCCATGCTGCTGTACAAGACTGGCGGAAATCATCGTGGAGAGCGCAATGATCGAGCCGACAGACAGATCGATGCCACCTGACAAAATGACGAACGACATGCCGACAGCGGTAATTAGCAGAAAGGCATTATCGATCAGCAAATTCATAAGCACCTGAAACGAGAAGAATCCGGTATATCGAAAAGACCCTACAGCGAACATGAGCAGAAACAGCATGATCGTAACAACGATCGGAATGTATTTACGATTAAGATACACGACGAGCCACCTCCTTTTTCACGGAATCCTGTCTTTTTTGCCGACGGTAGACGATAGAGGAGCGGAATGTCTCGGATTGAATCAGACAGACGGCTAATACGACAAAGGCTTTCACCACAAGCGTAATCTCAGGCGGCACGCCGATCATATAGATCGTTGTCGTTAGCGTTTGAATAATCAATGCGCCGATCACGGTGCCGGCAAGGTAAAACCGTCCACCATTCAAGGAGGTTCCACCGATAACGACTGCCAGAATCGCATCCAGCTCATACCATAGCCCCGCGTTGTTGCCATCCGCGCTGGACACATTGGAACTGAGCAGCAATCCAGCCACACCTGCGCAGACACCGCAAAAGATATAGACCGAGAAGATAACAACGGTAGCTCGGATGCCTGCCATTCGACTGGCAGTAGGATTACAGCCAACCGATTCGATGAACAAGCCCAACGATGTTTTACGAGTTAACAGCAGGGCGATTACCAGTGCCAGTGCCACGACAAATATAGAAAATGGCAGTGTAGCCAGCGAGCCGGAGCCGATATAAGAATAGCTGCTGCTCGTTACGGTAATAATTTGCCCATCGGTGATAAGCTGTGCGATTCCGCGTCCAGCAACCATCAGAATAAGCGTAGCGATAATCGGTTGAATGCCCGCAACCGATACGAGCAGACCGTTCCAGGCGCCGAGAATAATGGACAGACCCACAGCCAGCACAATCGAGAAGGCAACTAATCCGAAAGCATTCTGGTCTGCTCCTTTACTGATCGTCAGGCAGGCAATAGCTCCCGATATGGCAACGATCGAGCCGACGGACAGATCAATGCCTTTTGTAGCGACGACAAGCGTCATACCGATCGCGACCAGCATAAGCGGCGCGCCAAAATTAAGAATATCGATCAGACTACCGTACAAATGACCGTCATGCATCGTGATCGAGAAGAAGTCTGGCGAATAAAGCAGATTAAACAGCAGCAATGCAGCCAGTACGCATAGCGGCCAGAATAGATGGTGCTTATACACTTTGCTCATAGTATGCTTAACCTCCTGCGATGGCCTGCATCATTTGCTGCTGGCTCATATTCGTATCTGTAAGCTCCGTCACTTTATGGCGGTCGCGCAGGATCGCGATGCGATCGCTTACCCGCAGCACTTCCTCCAGTTCAGAAGAAATGAACAGAAACGACATGCCCTGACGGGATAAGGAGAGTACAAGCTTCTGAATTTCCGCTTTGGCTCCGATATCAATACCGCGCGTCGGTTCATCCAAAATAAATAGCTGAGGGGAGGTGAGTAGCCAGCGAGCGAGCAGCACCTTTTGCTGATTGCCACCGCTCAAGTTTTTGATCAGATGCTCTG
>JBCNLJ010000061.1:0-34760 GCA_039595515.1 Paenibacillus sp.
TAATACGTGCTTTCTATAAATAGCTGCTTTTTTGTAGATACAGGCAGACATGATCGATCACTACGTCGATGATGATGGCGTGGAATACAGAGTTAGTTAATGCATACAAATGAAAGGTGCACCAGAGGTAGCCGATATGGCTGTCTGGTGCACCTTTTTGTACGATTGCTTATGGGTTGCTAGCCGCAACTGCTATTCGCGATAATAGCTGCCGATCATACGAAGCTGCTTCGATTTGACGATGCGGAATGGATACAGATACCCGTGCCGCAGTTTACGCTTTCCCTTGCCCCATATATCAGTTCCAGACGTGAATCGATACGCTTGATCGATAAACTTGGAGCAATAATTATGCTCAATATCATCCATTCCCGTATACAGTCGATAAGCTTTCACTTCATGCACATGCTGCTCTGCCCAGGCTGCTGCCTCCACGCCAACTTCCTCATGACGAGCGCGAAATACGATAAAGCGATCGCCCCTGTAAAACCGTTTCACATACCACTCTACCGTATCGGAAAATACCGGACCAAACGGATGCACATGATACACTCTACCATCGGTTCCGAGGATGCCCATATGCCCGGCATAATACGTCGACTCTGAGCTTGGCGTATAGATAATATCGCCCGGCAATAAAGGAATATCGCGAATGCGTGACACAGGCACATCTTCCGCCTGTCGCCGCACGGCAGCACGTCTACGCGGCGCTTCCACCAGTGCCCGGTGGAATACACCTGCAATCGCCAGATAAATTTCTGCCCATTTAATATGTCCATCCTGATCACGATCAAATACTGCCTGTACAAATGACCGGATACGTCCTTTCTTCTTTTCCATCGTACACCTCAATCTTATGGCAGCCTGTCACCCTTGATACTGTATCTTACAATCGACAGGCATCGCTTTCTAAAATGATTTACCTTCCCTATGATTACCCACCGCTCGCCTGTACTTTATCTATCGGGTGGCGTATGATGTAAAGTAATTTTATTGCCATCGATACATAAGAAGCAAATTCATACAGGAAGGAACCATAATAATGCATATTTTCGATCTTCATTGCGATGCTCTATACAAAATCGCGGACTCTAAAGGTACGCTCAGCTATAGCGATGCGCCGGAGCTGGATACGAACTATACCCGTCTACAGGAAGGCGAGGTTCGGCTACAAGGCTTTGCAATTTTCGTCGACCCGGAGCTGCCTGATCCGCTGCGCTTCCAGAATGCGCTTGATCAGGTGCATTATTTCTATAATGAGGTACTGGATAAGCATCCGAATATGGTGCATATTACCGAATGGTCGGATATTGCTGCCCTGCAGCCCGGACAGATTGGAGCCCTGCTGACGTTAGAAGGCGTTGATCCAATCGGCAATGATCTGAAAAAGATGAATATTCTGTATCGGCTCGGGGTACGCTCGGTTGGGCTGACGTGGAATTTTGCCAATCTGGCGGCAGATGGCGCGCTGGAGGAACGTGGAGCTGGACTGACTGCGTTCGGACGCGAGCTGGTGGCGATGTTCAATCGTAATCGGATACTGACCGATGTGAGCCATCTGTGCGAGCGTGCCTTCTGGGATGTGCTGGAGGCTGCCCAGTATCCATTCGCTTCGCATTCCAATGCACGCGCAATCTTCGATCATCCACGGAACCTGAATGACGAGCAGGCCAAAGCGATGTTCAAGCGGGATGCGATGATCCATGTCGTGTACTGTCCGTATTTTATTAGCGAACCGGAACCCGTGAGCATCACCGATCTGCTACGGCATATCGACCACTTCTGCTCACTGGGCGGAGTGCAGCATATCGGACTTGGCTCTGACTTTGACGGGGTCGCCTATCATGTACAGGGTCTGGAACATGCCGGACAATCGCAAAATGTAATTAATGAGCTGCTCAAGCATTATAGCGAGGAGCAGGTGCGTGGGTTTGCGCATGATAATTTCCTGCGGTATTTGCCAAAATAGGACATGATCGATCAAGAAATGAGATACAATAAAGCATAGTTCGTGTTGCTGGAACTGCTATCTAACCGTATAAAGGAGCGAAGACGATGCACAAGGATGAACGATTCATGAGAGAAGCGATCCGACTGTCCGAGCTTGCTGTTCAACACGGCAATGAGCCGTTTGGCGCGGTGCTGGTGAAAGACGGAGCAATCGTATATTCGAACGAAAACCAGATTCATTCGCAAAGCGATCCGACTTTTCATGCAGAAGCAGGTTTATTACGAAGGTTTTGTGCAGAGACAGGGATTACCGAGCTACAGGAATACACACTGTATTCTAGCTGCGAGCCTTGCTTTATGTGCTCTGGCGCCATGGTCTGGACTAAGCTAGGTCGGTTAGTATACAGCTCCAGTGATATCGATCTGAATGCGATTCTGGGCGAGCCGGGCAGCCATGCTTCGCAAATCGTATTTGACCATTCGCATCACCAGCCTGTCGTTAAGGCAGGTCTGTTACGCGAAGAAAGTCTGCACATTCTGACGACTTATTTTTCGCAACATTCAAAAGACTAATGCTCCACATATTAACTGTATACAGGTAAACGAAAAAGCCGCCGTCTACGACTTCATATCGAATCGTAGACGAGGGCTTCTTTATATTGGAGCTATACGTGTATCCATGTCTATCCCGGTTGCTCTCTAGCTACCGCAATGCTCAGGCACCGAACTGTGCCGCATGCAAGCGCGCATACGCCCCGCCAGCACGGATCAGTTCATCGTGTGCGCCCTGCTCAGCGATGCCCTCCGGCGTTACGACAATAATGCGGTCAGCATTTTTGATCGTTGCCAGACGATGCGCGATAATGAGCGTTGTACGTCCGACAGCCAGCTCGTTAAGCGATTGCTGGATCGCTGCTTCGGTTTCGGTATCCAGTGCGGAGGTCGCTTCATCCAAAATGAGAATCGGCGGATTTTTCAAAAACATACGTGCAATCGATAGACGCTGCTTCTGTCCACCTGACAGCTTCACACCTCGTTCACCGATGATCGTGTCCAGTCCTTCCGGGTACGATTGGATTAGCGTTTCTAGTTGTGCCCGGCGTGCCGCCTGCCATACCTCTTCCTCGGTCGCACCCAGCTTACCATAGGCGATATTTTCCCGAATTGTACCGTCAAATAGGAACACATCCTGCTGCACGATCCCGATCTGCGTACGAAGCGACGATATGGTCATCTGGCGTATATCCATGCCATCGATGCTAATCTCCCCGCTCTGAATATCATAAAAGCGTGGCAGCAGGCTGCATAATGTCGTTTTACCAGCGCCGGATGGCCCGACAAGTGCGACCGTCTCACCTGCCTGAATATCCAGATCAATGTCGTTTAAAATAGGCTCCTTACCCTCATAGCCGAAGGTTACGCCGCGGTAGCGAATCGCTCCTTTGAGCGGAGGCGCAGGCACCGCTCCTGGTAAATCGTGAATCTCGGTATCGGTATTCAGTAGCTCCTCATAACGACGGAAGCCAGCGATCCCTTTCGGATACGTCTCGATCACAGCATTCAATTGCTTGATCGGCGTCAGGAATACGTTCGACAGCAATACAAAGGCGATAAAGTCACCATACGTCATTCCGCGCTCCAGCACGAACCATGTACCGCAGACGAGCGAGAATAACGATACAAATTTGATCAAAATATAGCTGATCGACGAGTTCCACGCCATGATGCGATACGCGAGCAGCTTGGTACGACGGAAGCTGCCATTATCTGCAGCAAATTGAGCAATCTCATGATCTTCATTCGCAAATGCTTGTACGACACGCATACCGCTCACATTGTTCTCTACACGCGCATTAAAATTGGCAATATCGCCGAACAATTTATCAAAAGCACGCGACATTTTGCTACCAAAGAAGATCGACAGATAAATCATAATCGGAATGACGATAAACGTCAGGATCGCCAGCTCCAGATTCAGATTCGCCATCAAAATAAAGGCACCGATCAGCGTCATAATCGCAATAAACAAATCCTCTGGTCCGTGATGAGCAATCTCGCCAATATCCATCAGATCGCTCGTCATACGAGAGACGAGATGACCAGTTTTCGCATTATCGAAAAAGCGAAACGGCAGACGCTGAATATGATCAAACAGCTTTTTACGCATATCCGTTTCAATATTAATCCCGAGCTTATGCCCCCAGTAGGTGACGATATACTGCAAAATCGAGCTAATTAAAAAGATACCGAACAAGCCTGCACATGCCCATAAAATGATCGACCAGTCCCCACCTGGCAGCAGATCATCAATGACTCGCTGCACCGCAATCGGAAAAGCCAGCTCCAATAGCGCTGCAACAACCGCACAGCCGAAATCCAGTATAAACAGTCCTTTGTAGGGCCTGTAGTACTCAAAAAAGCGACGTAACATATGTATTTCCCCCTCTTGATACCGCTATGTTCAATACACTTGATGGAAGCGGGTATCCAGCTACTTGATCCGATCCTGCAATCGGGCTCAGGCGCACGGCGGCGCTGAATGAACAGTCAATTGTAGCATGGACTGTTTATTCAGCGCCGCTTCTGTACGGGAATAGTATAGCACCTTTATTTTAAAATGAGAACGATTATCAATTAAAAAATTCCCATTGTTTGCAGATAGAATACAATGATCGGGTTATCTGTTGTGATCTTGCTTACGATCGTACGCCTGTAGGGTTGCTGTACTGCTTACTCCAGCTCCACTGCACACTTACATGAATGCACGAATAAAATAAATGACCGGCACAGCCACTACGTAAAACATCGTAAATGAAATACGTTGCGGACGCGGCAGCGTTAACAGTCCGATTACTATTCCAGCCGTTAACAAAGCCATGCCGGACAACACCGCTCCTCTCGTCTGAAAAAGAACGTACACCGCAACCGCTGCCAGTACAAGCAGCCAGCTAATCCATTTGTACATATTATTGTTCACCAATGTCATGTCGATACACCTCACTCTGAATAATCGATTGTCGTCTGCCGGATCGAATAATTGCTCGGGTATAAACGATCTGCATATGTCGTCATCGTCGGTCGGTGACCGGGTGAAATGCAGAGGTTTGTAAAATTAGGTTAGAGCAATGTTAAGCCATGCAGAGTCTACTATGTATATCAACCGATTTAGAGAGGGTGTATCAAAAAATGTACATATTCTTTTGGATTTTTTTTGTGGTGAAAATATGAGAGAGAGCAGAGAATTGTCGGGGATGCTGCAACCGCTCAGACAAGGAATAAGGGAACGGACTCGGGTGGAGCCGCGGGAATCTACTGGATTAGGATGTAATGTAGATTCCCGCCCCTCCAAAATCGTCCTTTTCCCTTATTTCCTTGCCTTCGCTCTGTGCTAATCCTGACTTTTTTTTGCGTATGAGGTCATTTATATTTCTCACTACATGTTGTTGTGGAGTGCATTTATACTAATATAAGACAGTTCAAAAGTCGCCTTTTCCATTGATGATACTTATTCAAGCTCTTAGGTAAAACTTTTGATTACTCTCGCGAAGATACTAGAGTTTTTGTATGTGCATGTAAATCGGATGGAAAGTAGGGAAGGGTGACTTACAGTGTTTGCGATTTACTAACATGGACTTCAATGAAAAGGGGTTTTTGCGCAGCAAAATATCTTACTAGCTTTTGAGCACGCGAATCTACAATAATCTCCTACCCCTTAGATTCCTATGCGATATGGGAACTCGTCCCTTATTCCTTTCCGGAGCGGTTGGTACACAATGCAAAAAGCAGCCTGCTAATGGCAGGCTGCTTGGTATAGTTCTATGTTATTCCCATGAGTATTTGAAGCCCCATTGGTCGCGGATCTGGTCGAGGATGCGCATGATCGCCAGGGATTCATCGAGTGGCATGACGTCACTTTCCAGCTTACCTTCAAGAATAAGGCGGCCGGCTTCTTCGGCTTCGAAGGCATATCCTTCGCATTCACGGTCGTCGGTGAATGTTTCGACTTCTTCACCTTCTACATATAGCGAAGCTTCGCGACTGAATAGGAATTGTGGGATATGGATGTAGCCCTCACTGCCATGAATATACGCTTCATTCGGCAGCAGGATGCGGATCGAGCCGTTTAATGTGGCGGTGCGTCCGCCGGAGTAGCCGAGGATGATGGAAAATTGCTCGTCTACGCTGGTTTCTCCCATGTGAGCAGTGCTGAGAATTTGTTCCGGCTGTGCGCCGAAGATCATAGAAGCGAATGATACAGGATAGATGCCGGCATCGAGCAAGGCACCGCCGCCCAGTTCAGGATTGAGCAGGCGATGCTCCGGTTCCCACGGCATACGGAAGCCGAATTCTGCCTTGGTCAGCAGCACTTCACCGATACGTCCATCACGAATCCATTCGCGCACTTTGCGCAGTGGTGGCAGGAAGCGTGTCCACATGCCTTCCATCAGGAACAACTTCTTTTCACGAGCAAGCGCGATCATTTCTTCCAGTTCGCCTGCGTTGATCGTAAACGGCTTCTCACACAATACATGCTTGCCTGCGTGCAATGCCTTGAGCACATTTTCTTTATGTAACGGATGCGGCGTACCTACATAGACAGCATCGAGTTCAGGGTCTGCCAGCATGTTATCATAGTCGTCATACGCGCGGCTCATATTGTACTTTTGTACAAAGGCTTCAGCGCTTTCCATACTGCGCGAGCTGGCTGCATAAGCGACTCCATTGCTCGTAAAGGGTAGGTCTGCGATAAATTTATTAGAGATGCCGCCGGTACCAACGACTCCCCAGTTTAGCTTACGTTCATTCGGTTGAGACATAGTGCATAACCTCCTGTGGAAATTCATCTTATTTAACTATTTCACCATTATGTCTATCTATCAAGCGTAAAGGTTCCAATTCCAGGTGTATAGCACTATTCTGATCGGTTATATCATATATTTGCGCTCCACATGCAAACAGGCGTATCAACTGCTCCTCAGAGAGCAATCGATACGCCTGTTGATATGCGAGCGTTATTGCTGAATCTTCTCTCGCTCTTTCCCTTTATCCGCTTCCCCCGCATTACGGTTCGCTGCCTCGCGGTTTTGCTGCATTTCCGCCACCGTTTTGACCTGCAAACGCGTACTGCTCGTGTATTCACGAACAGGCAGCAATGGACCTTCCTGTAGACGCTGTTTAGCGGCTGCAATCGCATCAGCATACTGTGGCAGCCATGCTTCGCCTGCTACAAGCATCTCATCGACCATTTGCCAGATTTCCGGCGGGTTGCAGACGGCTCCAACGAGTGGGTCCATCATAAACGCCTGTCGTAGCAGCATATCGTCACCATGCACGGCAGCTTCAACGGCCAGACGCTGAACCGAAATGCTCACATTGCACACCGCAGCCGGACCGAGCGGAAGTGCGCCCACATATGGCATCGAAATCCCGTTACGATCCACATAGCCCGGCGCTTCGATTACCGCATCAGCGGGTAGATTGCTAATAATACCGTGATTGATCGTATTAAAATGCCCACGGTACACACGACCGGTCTCAAGTGCCTCGATAATATAGGAGCCATGCTCCTCACTGCGCTCCTCTGCGGCAAAGCGCTTTGGCTCTTCCTTCATCCAGTTCGGAAAATCGGTCTCAAACCAGTTCCGTCCCTCGGTACATACACGCAAATACCCGCCCGTCTCGCCATTGATCCAGCTATTCATATCGATCCAATCTGCAATCTCTTCTGGACGCTTGCGATACCACGGCACATATTCACTCAGATGACCATTCGATTCTGTACTGTAATAGCCAAACCGTCGCAGCATATCGATGCGCACCTTCTCGGTACGACTGTATTCCGGATGCTGCTGGAATGCTTCCAGCAATCCTTTTGTCAGATCGCGTCCTTCATGCGAAGCCTTGATATACCAAGTCTGATGATTGATACCTGCACAGACGATATCCACATCCTTTTTGTCCAGCCCGTATACCTCAGCAATCTGATGATGACCATGCTGCACACCATGACAGAGCCCTATCGTGCGCACGCCTCCATACGTATTACATGCCCAGGTTAGCATCGCCATCGGGTTGGAATAATTAAGCAACAGCACATCCGGTGCAGACACCTCACGAATATCACGGCAAACGTTCAGCGCTTCCGCAATCCCGCGCTGACCGTACATAATGCCCCCCGCTGATAGCGTATCGCCTACACATTGATCTACGCCATATTTGAGCGGAATATCGATATCGGTCGCAAATGCCTCCAGACCACCGACTCGAAACGTACAGATGACATACCGGGCATCTTTAAGCGCCGCGCGCCGATCGGTTGTTGATTGAATCGTAATGTTCAGCCCATTTTCTACAATATCGCGCTGGCATAGCTGTGTGACCATATCCAGATTATGCTGGGCAATATCGGTAAAAGCGATCTCAATATTCGCAAACTCCGGCACAGCCAGCAGATCGCGTAATAGCCCGCGTGTAAAACCGATACTTCCTGCTCCGACAAACGCTACTTTAAATGACATCGTAAGCACCCTCCATCATTTGGTTACTATTTGGATCATTCATATAATATGCTCAACTTCGCCCGATGCAAATCAATGAATATCCCTCCATTGGATACTGCTTCCCATGCTGGATGCATGAATTTCCAAATGGAATTCAATGAGCAAATTAGCCGTCATATCAAGCATATCAGGCAACAACTGAACTGCTTTTATTGTAAAGGCGATTGAAAGTGAAGCGTTATCAATATCATCACCAGTTCATATCATACCTGTCCAAAATCCTCACCTGAATTCAAAAATAAACACTGCTTCGTAGCTCACCAACAGCAAACAAGCACCGAGCAGGCATGAAGCATGCAGCGGTGCTTGTTTGCTGTATTCGTGGTGGTTATTTCGTAGTAGCTTGGTACTTATTCGATGTATCCTCAGTGTTTATTTCGTATTATTCGATGTATCCTCCATGCTGATCTGGCGCTAGCGGGGCATCTGTTCGATAGATACGCAGTTGTTCCTTTGTGCTGGTATCTTACCTGGCTGGTATGTGCTCAATGCTCTTAATTGCCCAACGCTATGCTTAAAGCGAATATAACAACATAACCATTACAATTCAGGCCGCTCATTCGATGCATTATTCCATCTGGTTCGTTCCATGGCTGCGCGATAATCCGCAGGCGTCTGGGACGTGTGCTTTTTGAATAACAGGTGAAAATATTGCCGACTCGATACGCCGACATAATCGGCAATTTCAGCAATTGGAATATCGGTGCTACCGAGCAGCATCATGGCCTTTTCCATACGTAATGTGTTCAAATAATCGGTCGGCGTTGTATTCATATGCTTGCGGAATACGCGATGCAGATAGCCCGGGTGCACATTGACCGCGGCGGCGATCTGCTCCATACGGATGCTACGGTCGTAATTTTGCCGCATGAATTCGATGCTTTGCCGCACGTAGCGTTCGCTTTGTGACAGACGGCTTTGCTCAATTTCATGCCATAGTCTGGCGATACGAACAAGCAATTGCGCAAATAACAGCTCGCTCAGCATCGAGGTCATGCTACGCTGATCCAGCTCCAGCACGAGCGACTTGAGCGTATAATACACTTCTTCTGGATCAGAAAGCACCGTATACGGCTGCGGCTGACTGATCCAGATAGCTAGATCCTCCTGACGAGCAAGCTGCTGAAGGATGGTTATATCGGACTGTGGCATCGACTCCTGCTGCGGAACGTGCAGCCGTAATCCAAACTCCAGATTAAGCATCCGGCACGGCTGCTCCCCTACGATCAAGCGATGCGGTACGTTAGCATCAATGACGATAAATTGTCCTCGTTGCAGCTCCACCACGTCCGGCTGTAATCCATTCTTCCATCCGTCACCTGACACTACGGGAGAAGCTGACCGTAACAGCTCGATACGGCAGGCACCAGCGATCATATACATAATCTCGGTTGAAGGATGCTGATGATAGTCCATTTCATACTGTTGCCACTGCTTATAATAATAGGCATAAAATTGAGGGCGATAGCCGCTATCTGCTAGCTGACTGCCATACAAGCTTGCACTGATGGCAGGATGGTCGGATGCTGTTTTTGATGTGGAAGATGGTTGGGAAGGATGGGCTACAGCGAAGCCAGACGGGTCTAAACTCCGGCTTGTAGCGCGAAGATCCATCGGTTCTGCTTGCAGCCTGGCATGAATATTGGCAGGCTGGGATCGTTTGCTATTCATGTCAGTTCCTCCTTCCATCTTCCATAATTTGCAACTTTTTTAATGTTATTTCGTCCATATTAATGCAAGTTGTAACAAAAATATAGACGATCTCAACCATTTTTAGAAAAGAAGGTGTTCGTATTCGTGTTTAAGAAATCATGGGCTTCAATCGTATTATCCACAGCAGTATTGCTTTCACCACTTGCCACACACGGGGCATATGCAGCTCCCAAAAGCGATTACCATTATGAACTCAGCATCATAGGCGAACCTGCCCCTTATGTGCAGCAAGACGTTGTGTATATGCGCAATGGAACGTTATATGTAAAGCTTAATGATCTGGCAGATCGTTACTGGATTCAACCCAGCTTCGACGCTACAGGGAAGCGCGCTGGATTCAATGGCTGGTTAAAGAAAATAGGAGTACGTGATGGCAGTAAAAAAGCAATCGTCGACGGCAAGGTCGTAACGATGGCCAAACCCGCTTATTTTGAAAAAGAAAAAGATAGCAAGCAGCCTGGCGTCTATGTTCCGTTTCAATTTGCAATCGAAGCCTTAGGCGGTACATATACGGGATACAATGCTAAAACAAAAACAGTAACAGCTAAAAATATGCAAGAACCCCATTTCATTTATACTACGCATCATGGCGTCATGTACGGCGCGGATAAAAACGGAGGTGCTGTATTTAAATGGGATGGCAAGGGCAAGCCTGTCCAGATTCTCTCTTTAAATACTGATCTAGATGCATCCGACATCAATGTGGAGACGACACCAGGTGGATTATTACTGATCACGATCGGTAACTCCTACGGCGAGCCACATCTTAATAGCGAAGTCTTTCAGTTCCTGTACAAAAATGGCGCGCTTATTCGTCAAAATCATGCCGACTACCGCCCGGGCAACACCGATCTGATGGACAAATATAAAGGTAAGATCATGATGAACGATAGCCACACCTTACGCTTGATCGAGGATGGTAGCGGCAATGTCGTACAAACGATCGATCTGACTAAGCTCGGCAACAAGGGTGCCGATCAGCAATACAGCATTGAAGCGATCTATGATGATATTTTACTGATCCGCAATGCAAAGGATTTTGAGCTTAGTGTAGCTAATATTCATACCGGGCATAGCGCTGTCCTGTACAAGCAAGTGTTATCCACAAGCGAAAAGAAAATCGTCGAAGAGTCACTTACTGATGCAATTCAATTTATGAGTGCTGATCGTTTAACATTCAAAAAACGCACGGGCAATCTGCTTTATTTCACCTTTGCTTCACCAAATGGCGATCCATCACGAACCGTAACATATGATATTAGCCGGCTTTAGTGGGCACTCTATTTCAATCAATACTATACCATTTTAAGAGAAAGGATATGATCCTGTTGATCAAC
The DNA here is from genome assembly GCA_039595515.1 of Paenibacillus sp. Taxonomy (GTDB): domain Bacteria; phylum Bacillota; class Bacilli; order Paenibacillales; family Paenibacillaceae; genus Saccharibacillus. The sequence continues at coordinate 11,561 of JBCNLJ010000061.1, forward strand.
AAAAAATCCTGCACTGCCCTGCTACTCTCCGCTGCCCTGCTATTTACTCCAATCGCAGCACAACCGGCTCAGGCCGCATCAGGCAATACCTACCAATTTCAGATTATTACGAAAACGGATCAATACTCAAGTGTGTATCAAGATGCTGCTTATATGCGCAATGGCACATTATACGTACAGCTCAATTATCTCGTTAGTCAGTATGGACTTAAAGTTAGCTTTGATGCTACAGGTAAGCGCGCCGGGTTCAACGGCTGGTTGAAAAAAGTGGGCGTGCGCGATGGCAGTAAAACAGCCGTGGTAGACGGCAAAATCGTAACGATGAGCCAGCCGGCTTATTTTAAAAAAGACAAGGAGAGTACCGAGATTGGCGTCTATGTTCCATTCAAATTCGCAGTAGAGGCACTGGGCGGAACTTATGTGGGTTATAATGCCAAAACAAAAGTCGTCACCGCAAAAAATTTGAAAAATTACGATGTTGCCTATGCTTCTCATGATGGTATAACCTACGCGATTGAGAAAAGCGGTGGCAATGTATTTTCCTGGGATGGCAAAGGTAAGCCTGTGAAAATCGCTTCACTTCAAGGTGATCTGGATTGGGTGGATTTTAAAATTCGTAAAACACCAAAAGGCTTGCTGCTTTTCAGCGTAAGTAATTCATACGGTGAGCCCCATATCAATAGCGAGACCTATCAACTGCTATTCAAAAATGGTAAGCTTATTCGCCAAAACCATGCCGACTTCGGCTGGGGCAGAGCGGATTTGATCGATACGTACAATGGTCAGATCATAATGAACGATAGCCAAAAGTTACGCTTGATTGAAGATGGCACCGGCAATGTCGTGGATACTATTGATCTGACCAAGCTCGGTAACAAGGGTGCGGATCAGCAATACAATGTGGAGGCAATGGATGACGATATGATGCTAATCCGCAATGGTCATGATTACCAACTTGCCGTCGTTGATCGTAGTAGCGGTCGGAGTGTTTTACTGTACAAACAGTTGCTATCTGTTGCTGAACAAAAAGAAGTTGAACTCGACAATGGCGGGCCTATGGGTGGCGGTGACGGATTGACTTACGAGAAGCGTGTCGGGAACATGCTATATTTTACCTTTAATCCGCTATTCAATTCAGCTAAACGTACGGTCACCTATGATCTCGGCAAGCTAAGTGGCAATTAAGGAAGCCATTTCATTACAAACCAAACTACCAGCCTATTCAGCATAGGTCATCCTATTCTAATGAAGAAAGAATGGTACAAGCTATGATTAAAAAAATATGGTCTTCCCTTCTACTATTTACGATACTGCTGCTTTCTACATTCGTTGCACATCAAGCACAGGCAGCGCCGCAAAGCGACTATCACTATGAGATCAATCGCGATCAAGATCCGGGATCGTATCCGTTGCAGGGCTATACGTATATGCGCAATGGCGTATTGTATATTCAACTGGATGATATCACGGCTAGCTACAATCTGACAGCTAGCTTTGATGCCACAGGCAAGCGCGCCGGATTTAATGGCTGGCTGAGAAAATTAGCCGTACGCGATGGCAGCAAGATAGCGATAGTTAATGGCAAAACAGTCAAAATGACCAAACCCGCTTATTTTACAAAACAAAAAGACAGCAAAGACCCTGCCGTCTATGTTCCATTTCAATTTGCGGTAGAAGCGCTTGGCGGTAAATATACAGGCTATACTACCAAAACGAAAACTGCCACTGCTAAAGATTTGCCGGATTATAAGGTGAGCTACACGATCCATGATGGTATCACCTATGGCGTACAAAAGGATGCTGGCACCCTGTTGTCGTGGGATGGTAAGAGCAAACCCATCCAAATTGCAGCACTTCAAGGTAAAGCAAATCTGGACTGGGTAAGCGTCAAAGCTCAGACAACGCCAAAAGGTCTGTTGCTATTGACGATCGATAACTCTTACGGCGAACCGCATAATAACAATGAAACCTATCAGCTTTTATTTAAAAGCAATAAGCTTATTCGTCAAACGTACAATATTTTATACTGGGGTGCCCGCAATCTGATCGACTCGTATAATGGCAATATCCTGATGAACGATGGTAAAACACTGCGTTTAGTCGAGGATGGTAGTGGTAAGGTGTTGCAAACAATTGATCTTGTAAAGATCGGCAATATGGACGCTGATCAGCGATACAGTATTGAGGCGATGGACGAGGATATACTGCTCATTCGCAGCAGTACAGACTATAAGCTTTATCTCGTGAATCGTCATAACGGACGTAGTATCGTTGTGTATAAGACCGTATTACCCATCTCCGATCAAAAGGATGTAGAATGGGTATTGCAAGATTCGAGCGGATTTATTGAACATGATAAACTGGCATTTAATAAACGTATCGGGAACACACTCTACTTCACCTTCCGATCACCTGCCAGTACAAAAGAACGTACAGTCACCTATGATCTAAGCAAACTAAACAGTAATTAAACAAAGAAGCGTCACACTTCATTTCAGAATGATAAGCAACGTGTATTCCTTGTTATAAAAGCCAATTATGATAAATTCGGCTCCGTAAACAGTCTTTATTTGCTTGCTACAGAGTCTACGTTATGTATACGATCCTATGTATATTACACAAACAATAGCCCCTGCTTGTTGTTACACAGCAGGGGCTATTTGCTTTATTTATCATATCTGCCTGAATGATCATCATCAGGACAAAATAGTATTAACGGAATTCTGGTGGTATACGACGTGCGACGCCTGTCTTGATCGCAGCTTCGATTACGCCGCGGCGCACTTCCTGCACGACCTGCTCGTTAAACACACCCGGAATGATGTACAGCTCATTCAGCTCATCTTCCTTTACAACCGATGCGATCGCACGAGCGGCAGCGACCTTCATTTCTTCGTTGATCGTCGATGCACGGCAATCCAGTGCGCCACGGAAAATGCCCGGGAAGCACAGTACATTGTTAATCTGGTTCGGATAGTCACTGCGTCCGGTTGCCAGTACGCGTACATGCGGCTCTGCCAGCTCTGGATCGATCTCCGGATCAGGATTCGCCATCGCAAATACGATACGATCATCTGCCATCGTATGCAGATGATCAACGGTCAGCAGACCTGGACGAGATACGCCCACGAATACGTCTGCATCACGGATCACATCGCTCAGGCTACCGCGCTCCTGCTGCGGATTACTATTCGCCGCAATCCAGTTCCACATCTCATGTGCATATTGTTCATCGCGCACAAGCGCGCCTTCTTTATCGACAGCGATCAAGTTTTTCGCACCTGCTGACAGCAGCATACGTACGCAGGCTGCACCAGCGGCACCGATACCGAGCACGACGATTTTCGCCGTTTCTAGCTGTTTGCCGACGATACGCAGCGCATTCAGCAAACCTGCCAGTACTACAACCGCGGTTCCATGCTGATCATCGTGGAATACCGGAATGTCCAGCTCCTCACTCAAGCGGCGCTCAATCTCAAAGCAGCGTGGTGAGCTAATATCCTCCAGGTTGATGCCGCCAAAGGCAGGCGCCATCCATTTGACCGCCTGAATAATCTCTTCCGTATCTTTCGTATTAAGGCAGATTGGGAAAGCATCCACTTCACCAAACTGCTTGAACAGCATCGCTTTACCTTCCATTACAGGCATCGCTGCCTCAGGGCCGATATCGCCCAGTCCAAGCACCGCTGTACCATCGGATACGACCGCTACCATATTACGCTTAACGGTTAGTGAAAATGCCTTTTGCCGATCCTCATGAATCGCCATGCACACCTTCGCTACGCCCGGTGTATACACATGGGACAGATCCTCCCGGTTTTTGACTGGAGACTTCGGTTGAACCTCGATCTTACCGCCCAGATGCGCTAGAAACGTCCGATCCGATACGTTGACGACCTTGACTCCCGGCAGCGCTCCAACTGCCTGTAGCATGCTTTCGCGTACATTTTCCGGTAAATTAATTGTCAGGTCGCGTGTTGTGCTCTCTGGACTGGCATGGATCACGTCAATAGCGACCACATCGCCGCCGTTTTGACCAATCGCACCTGCCACCTCGCCAAAGCTCACCTGTGTTTTGTCCATTTGTAAACGCATAATCATGCTTGTTCCAAGAGCCATCGTTATACCTCCTGCAAAATCCATTTTTGATCAACAGATCACCTGCATAACCGATAATATGTACCCTGATGCCAACAGCAGGTCATCGTTACATGCCTTTTTTAAAATAACGCTTACATTGGAAGTCGGACTCCATTATAACATAGTTTATGACCAAATAAACGCAGTCGAACGGTCGGAAATAGAAGATTGGTACCTGTACTTTGTTCTGCAATAATGGGTGAAACTATGCGTCGCTCTGTCACTTAGGAATGGAGCAGAATCAGCTTCTGCAAATGATCGATCGGCTGGAGCAGGTTAAAGCTACACATCATCTTGTTGGGATGCGTCCTGCTTAACCCACTCTCCTACATACTGCAAAAAGCGCCGGGTCGCCGGAGATGCTTTAGCCATCGACTGTACAGCCAGCCCGAGCGAACGAAAAGCAGGTTGTTCCAGCTCCAGCATACCCGCGTTATGGTCACGCCCCTGTAGCACTAGCTCTGGCAGTATGCTGATGCCGAGTCCATTTTCGACCATCGCAATAATCGCGTAGTCATCACCGAGTACAAAATGGACATCGGGCGCAATACCGGTATGCTCCAGCACACGCCTTACATCATAATCCGAGCCTTCACGCGGCATAATGAAAGCTTCTTCCGCGATACGTTCTAGCGGAAAATGTATGGCATGCCGTAACGGATGATCCGGTGGTACAATGACCAGCATCCGATCCTGCCTTAGCGGTACAATCTCAAAGCTCCCTCTAGCCGGCAATGTCATAAACCCACAGTCAATCTCCCCAGCAGCCAGCCAATCCTCAATCTCCTCATAGTCACCCTCCATGAGTCGAAAGCTAATGCCCGGATAATCACGTTGAAAATCCTTGATCATGCCCGGTAACCAGTGCACAGATACACTTGTAAATGTACCGATGCGAATTACACCGGACGTTAAGCCGTGAATCGAGGATACCACCTGCTTGAGCTGCTCATTCCAGTTCACCGTTTCACGCATCGGTGTTAGCACATGCTCTCCATTGGTCGTCAGGCGAACACCCGAGCGATCACGTAGCAATAACGGAAAGCCGAATTCACGCTCCAATCCGTGAATAATATGGCTGACACCGGACTGAGTGAATCCAAGCTCCTCTGCGGCTCGTGTCAAACTGCCCAGTTCGACTACTTTGAGCAATACCTCATATTTATGAATACTCAATCGTTGCCCTCCCCTTAGTATGGTTCCAGCATTGCCTTACAGCTCCAATTTCACATTGCATTTGTATACGTAACACTCCACTTCCTTATTGCTAATCATATTGGCTTGTTCACATTACATTTCTTCATGCATCCCATTACAAACATTCAATATTCTTGTATCTATAATGTACTATACTGATTTCATGATCTTGTTACCAGTATGAATCCGGAGCATACAGGTAGCCTGAATAGGATACGATCGTAAAGGATGGATTCACTTATGAAACAATCACGAGCCGACCTGTTAATTTTCACGGTCACGCTCTGCTGGGGCTCCTCGTATTTATTTATGAAAATGGGGATGGACTCGCTCAGTCCGTATAATCTGATCGCCTTGCGCTTCGGATTGGCGTTCATCTTAACGGCTTTGATCTTCTTTCGTCAGCTACGGCATCTGGACTGGCGCACGACCGGTTATGGCGCGCTGCTTGGACTGTGCCTGTTTGGTGTGTTTGCCTTTATTATGTTCGGGCTGAAAACAACCTCGACGTCCAACGCTGGATTTCTCGTTAGTCTGACCGTCATTTTTGTGCCAATTCTGTACTGGTTGTTATTTCGGCGGGCACTGGCTGGAAAACAGATCGCTGGCGTACTGCTTGCCGTGCTTGGCATTGGACTATTAACGCTGAACGGACAGCTTGCCATTCATCCGGGTGATGCGCTATGTATTCTGGCAGCGCTGTGTTATGCCGGATATATTTTGATTACTGGAGCAGCGGCGAGACTGACGAGAAGCACACTCAATCTTGGCATTATGCAGCTTGGCTTTGCCGGATTGTACGGACTGATCTTCTCGCTGATCTTCGAAACACCCACCCTGCCGCATACGAGCGACGGCTGGCTTGCGGTGCTGGCATTAAGCGTCGTATGCAGTGCATTCGGCTTTGTCGTACAGCCAATCGCACAGAAATATACAACGCCTACCCGAACCGGGCTAATCTTCTCCTTAGAACCGGTATTCGCCGCGCTATTCGCCTACTGGTTTGAGCATGAGATGCTGTCGGTAAAAGGCTATATCGGCGCCGGACTTGTGCTTGCAGGCGTGGTCGTATCAGAGTGGAAGCTGAAGGTAAAAGCCAAACAGCCTGTCAGACCGCCGCAGGAAGTACAGAACGTTTCGCCGCTGTAGCTGAAATGCTGCTGCAAAATATGTATGAAATATAAGCAAGCCGCTGTGTTCCCTCCTGTATGGATAAGGGGCACAGCGGCTTTTATGTGGTGATGTCTATTGTAGTGCAGTTCTGATGATGGTGCTGGAGCTACAGGGTTCATATCAACAATGTGGCTATGATCATGCAGTGATGAATATTGTACTGAAGCTATAGGCGGTTGTGATCAGTGTAGCACGGTTATGACTGGTGTAGCATCGTTGTAGCTAGTGTAGAACGGTTATGACTAATGTAGCATCGTTGTGGCTAGTGTAGAACGGTTATGACTAATGTAGCATCGTTGTGGCTAGTGTAGAACGGTTATGACTAATGTAGCATCGTTGTGGCTAGTGTAGAACGGTTATGGGTATGGTAGCACAAGTAGCTATGGATGACTGGATGACAGCATGAGGAATTCATTAGATCGATCATCATGACTTTAAATTTCACCATAACCCACTCGTTTTACATACCTCCTCGTCAGTTCATATATCAACCGGCGCTGCCAGATCCCTGTACGATCTTCAATACAGCTTGCCTACGACCTCGGCGTGAAACGGCTTTAGTTCATCCAATCGCCCGTCGCGAATTTTCGTTGCCCATTCTGGATCGGCAAGCAATGCACGACCGACGGCGATCAGATCGAATTCGTTATGTTGCAATCGTTCGGTCAGTTCGTTCACACTGCCCTGCTGCTCCGCATCCGCACCGGAGGCGAAAAATTCTGTAAAGTCCTGCTTTAAGCCAACTGAACCGACAGTAATGACAGCTTTGCCAGTGATGTGCTTTGCCCAGCCTGCCAGACTGAGCAGCGAACCGTCAAATGCGGGCTCCCAGAAGCGGCGTGTTGATGCATGGAAAATGTCCACGCCTTCCGCTGCCAGTGGCTTCAATATCTCTGCCAGTTCTTCCGCATTCTGCGCCAGCTTCGCCGTATATACCGGATACTTCCATTGCGAGAATCGGAATACAATCGGGAAGTCCGGGCCGACCGCACGGCGACATGCTTCCACTACCTCTATCGCAAAACGAGCACGATTGATGATGCTACCGCCATACTCGTCCTCGCGCTGATTCGTCGTTTCCCACAGAAACTGATCGATCAGATAACCGTGTGCACCGTGCAGCTCAATCCCATCGAAGCCAAGCTGCTGCGCCTGGGCTGCTGTATCCGCAAACGCCTGCACCACATCCCCGATCTGCTGTACAGTCATCGCTTCTCCTTTGACCTCACCGTACACATCCAGACCGGATGGACCGATCGATGGCGCTGCACCTTCCGGTTGTGGAAAATTTTCGCGCGCAATGCCTGCATGAATGAGCTGAGGTATAATTTTGCCCCCGACCCGATGCACCTCATCCACTACATGCTTCCAGCCTGCTCGTGCAGCCTCACTATCAAAATGAGGACTGTTTGCCGGGTCTTGATTGGCAGAAGGATGCGATATCGATACATTTTCGGTGATGATCAGACCTACATGTTGTTCGGCACGGCGACGGTAATAATCCGCCACTTCCGGTCCAGGTACACCATTTGGCGAGAACCCACGTGCCATCGGCGCCATCACGATTCGACTGGACAGCTCCAGCTTACCCAGCGTGACGGATTCAAACAGCGGTGCTACAAACTGCTTATGATTGGATTGCATATTATTTTCAGTGAAATTCATATTTATCGTAACCTCCAGTGGTGTTTTCAGTTATACTATACATATTACCTTTAGGAAATAAGTATATAAAAGTAAGTTATAGTGTAAAATAGTTCCTTACCCGGCGCATGCTACCGGGTGAGGTATATGCCTGATTGTACAGGCGTGCAGCAATGCATACAACCAACAAAAACCGGAATGTGTCGTTTAAGTTTCACATTGTATAATCTGTCGTTTACAGCTCATCCCGTCTATTTCAGCGATACAGGAGGTATATATCATGTCCCTTTCCGCCAAACCGAATCCGCAGGACCCGCGTGTGATCCGTACACGTCAGTTAATTCATGGGGCTTTTGTCGAGTTACTGCAAACGAAACAATTTGACGAGATTACCGTCAGCGATATTACCCGCCATGCAACGATCAACCGGGTTACCTTTTACACGCATTACATGGATAAATATGAATTATTGGATCATATGATCTCTAGCCAGCTCATTCAACTGCTCTACAAAGGCATTGATCCGCAAAATGCGCTGGCGCCAGAAGCGCTGACTACGTTGATCTGTGCACTGTGTCAATTCCACGAATATTCTGGCACGCAGTGTCCGAAAAATATCGAGTCGCTTCGTGCGCTGGTAGAAACGAATATGAAGATTCAGCTTCAACAGTACATGCTGGAGCAATTGATCATTCATCTGCCGGGGCAGGATAAAGCCCAGCTCGTTACATTGTCCACGATGATTAGCTGGTCGCTATACGGTGCAACATTGCAATGGAGCAGTGAGCAGAAAGAAACGCGCGATACACCGCTTCAACTGGCAGAGCGAATGATTCCGCTACTGCGAAGCTGGATCGATAGCAAGCTAGTCCCCGTTCTATCTGTATAATGACGATACAATTATCGGCAGACGGATGATTAGGGTTCAAACCGGACACTACCCATGCGGATCGCTTGCTCGGTGATGCAATTGCGAATAATGAATGCCCCGATGGATGTACCACCAATGCCGATATCATGTCTGCTCCCGTAACTTTGCACAATCTGCGATCCCATGGGTGCACAGCAAGCGGCTATGCCAGAGACATAGCCGCTTGCTGTGCTAGCTTTACCTGTTATCAGAAGTCATTGAATAGGCGCGGCAGAATATACGCTATGCTCAAATCGTCACCACCCTCCATCTACGGGCTCACAAAATCTTTTACAGCAAAGATAGCCGGAAAATCATTCATATGCCGATGCATCTGATATACGAATCGATCCACTTCCAGCACGATGTCCAGCTTGATGCTACGGTTGATCTCCTCCATCGTTTGATACAGCAGATCAATCTCCGGCGGCTGTAACCCGTCCAGCCGGAAGTAGCACAGCGATACATGCGGTATATACGTACTCCGCTCAGGCGATAACTCACGAATGCGTTCATACAGGTCGATCAGCAAGGCATAATCCTCGGCAGCTTCCGGTACATATTTGATACTAACCACATCGCGGGTATTCGTACTGACGCCTAGCGCACGCATGGCGATATTGCGTCCGGCATAGCGCTCTGCAATCTCACGAAATGTCTGTTCGATCCCTGCTTCATCGCGGCTCATACGCTGCCGTACGGTATCCGCACCACCTGTTGTATTGCGTTCATTGCTCAGCGCATGAATCGTCAGATGAAACGTCTCTGGCAACAGGGCTACCAATCGATGCGGTAGCCGTTCAAGCAGCATCTGCTGCGCCTGCTCACAACGAAGCCGATCCGACTCGCTAAGTGGAATGACCGTGGTGTATCCGTAAAAATCATTCATTGTTCCATCCTCTTTGATTTTGGCTGCTAGCCCCTCCGATACTTTCCACTGCTGCGGCTTGTTACTCATCTGCTCCTTCCATTGGCGCTCCAATTGACTGATGAAATGCATATGATAAATTTGCATATGGTTCATCTTTGGTTCCCACCTTTCCTGCGTAATGCCTGATTATATCGTTTTAGCATAACGAATCAGCACCAACTCCCTTTTAATTTCAATCATGATTTATGTAAAACATGCAGATGTATGAAGTGAATATGCCAAAAAACCTGCCTTGCCCGATGAGGGGTAGACAGGTTTTTTGAGGTTGATGCTCAATGAAGTATAACGTATAGTGCCAGCGCTGCCTGACAGATCAGGCATATACGGACGATTTTAAAATGCAGGCACAGCAATATCGGCGTAGTTATCTTGCAGGAACTTCTTCACTTCTGGTCCTGCCAGATGCTGCTTCAGCTTCTGGATCGGCTCGGCATCCTTGTTATCTTCACGCGCCACCAGTGTGATTGCAAAGGTCGAATCCGCTTTTTCCGTTACCAGTGCATCTTTAACCGGAGTCAGATTCAGCGGCTTCGCGTACGCAGGTGTCATCGCTACCAGATCGGCTTCATCGTACATACGTGCCAGCATGAGCAGATCGACTTCTTTGAAGCTATAGTTTTTCGGATTGGATGTAATATCGGCTTGTGTAGCATTCATGCCTACACCATCTTTGAGCTTGATCATGCCTGCTTGCGCCAGCATTTGCAGCGAGCGACCGATATTGGACGGATCGTTAGCAATGGCGATAACAGCGCCCTCTGGCAGCTCATCGATGCTCTTGTACTTTTTGGAATATGCGCCATAGATCGCATTGTATACCGGTTGAATCGCTACCAGATTAGAGCCCTTGCTCTCATTGTACTGGTTCATATACGGTACATGCTGGAAGAAGTTCGCATCCACCTCTTTGTTCGCCAGCGCATCATTCGGCTGTACATTGTCTGACAGCACGACAACTTCCAGATTAATGCCATCCTTTTTCAGCAATGGTTTTACAATATCGAGCATATCGGTCATCGGTGGAATCAGACTTGCCACCTTGAGTGTCGTTTCGGTCGTACCTGTTGCTTCGCTTGAGCTTGCAGCTTCATTTGAAGTAGAGCCCGATTTGCCGCCACATGCTGCCAGCAGTAGCATCATCGCGATCAATACCATCCATAGTGCCTGTTTGTTTTTCATCGTGTTCCTCCGTTAATTAAGATAAGTCACCAGCTATCGTCCCTCACTGGCGCACCAAATATTATGACCATCCAAAACGCTTGCGGCTAAAACAAAAGCATGCTTCGCTTAAAATAAATTTCCAGTCAACGCTTATCCAATATACGCGCCAGCAGGCTACCGATAAACTGTACACCCTGCACAAGTATAATCATCAGCACAATCATGTAGACCATCACATCGGTCTCAAAGCGCTGATACCCGTACCGAATTGCAAAGTCACCAATGCCACCGCCGCCCACAATACCGACAACGGTTGAATATGAGATAAAACTGATTGCCGATGTGGTCAGCCCCAGCACAAGACCGGAACGAGCCTCCACATACAGAAATTTAAAAACGATCTGTAGCGGTGACGCTCCCATCGCGCGTGCAGATTCGACAATCCCGCGTGGTACATCGAGTAATGCCTGCTCGACCAGACGAGAGTAGTACGCAATCGCAATGATCGATAACGGCACCGATGCTGCCTCCGTACCAATCGAAGTCCCAACGACCAGCCGGGTAAACGGAATCAAAAACACGACCAGTAGCAAAAAGGGAAATGAGCGCACAATATTTACAAATGTGTTCAACACACCTGCCAGCAACGGCTGCTCATAAAGCTGTCCTTTTTTCGTTACATACAGCAGCGTACCGAGCGGCAAACCGATCAACACTGCGGCAGCAAGTGAAATGCCGACCATCGTAAAGGTCTCGCCAATCGCACGCCATATTTCATGCTGATAACGCTCCAGCATTTCGCCAAGTGTTCGTGATCCACTCATTTCAGATCACCATCCTGCTGCTCGTTTTTAAGCGAAGGCTGTTGCAATTGTTTCTGTTGCAATTGTTTCTGCTGTAGTTGTTTCTGTTCTGGTTGTTCTTGTTCTGGTTTACTCGGATGTTGCTGTTGTTGTGAATGTTTCCTCAGATGTTGCTGTGGTGTCTGTTGCTGTAATGCTTGCTTCTGCGGCTGTGACTGCAACTGTCCCTGTGCCGATGTCAGTAAGCTATCTGTTTCATGATCGTTGTGCTCCCAGGACGGTAACTTGCCGAGTAGTTGCTCTCGATACGAACGTGTGTAGTCCGGTGCAGGGGCAAAGCCATGCTGTGCACGCGAATAACTTTCTGTAATGCGACCATGCTCCATGACCGAAACGGTGTGACAGATGCTTTTGACCACATCCATCTCATGCGTAACGATCACAATCGTAACGCCCAGCTCCTTATTGATCTGCTGTAACAGCTCCAAAATGCCCGCTGTTGTCGCTGGATCAAGTGCGGACGTCGGCTCATCACATAATAGCACCTGCGGACGATTGGCAATCGCACGCGCAATCGCTACCCGTTGCCGTTGTCCGCCACTTAGCTGCGCCGGATACGACTGTAGCCGATCAAGCAAACCAACCTGCTCCAGGCATTCATTCACACGTAGCTTACGCTCGATTCCCTTGATGCCAGCAAGCTCTAAGGGTGCCGATACATTGCCGCCAGCCGTACGATTGTGTACCAGATTGAATTGCTGAAAAATCATGCCAATGCCTTGACGTGCCTCTCTGAGCTTGCGTTCGGGCAATGCCGTCAGCTCCGTTCCAGCTACGGTAACACGTCCTGCATCCGGTCGCTCCAGCATATTTATCATGCGCAGCAGCGTTGATTTGCCTGCACCGCTACTGCCCACAATGCCATGAATGCCGCCTGCTTCAATATGCAGATCAATCTCCTGCACTGCCGCCTGCCCCACACCAGCCGAACCAAAATATTTACTCACGCCTTCCAGCGTAATCATTCAGTTTCCCTCCTCCGCCTCAACCCGGACCGATGAGGTGTCATTCATGCTGTGCATCGTCTGTATATGCACTGTATGGTAAATTTCATTGCACAGCGATAAAGTGTATTACTATTTTATCATATCTGTTATAGCCGACACTTCTGCTACATTATAAGCAAAGTAATAAGCTGTGTCACTAAATCTTTGATGGTTTAGCAGGTGAAGAGATGATGAAGGAGGATGGGGAGTTGCTTGGGATAAGAGGTGTAGGAGGTTGGGGTAGCTTCAATAAGCCTGATTATATTTCGAAGTAAATCCTCATTCGTCACTAGAATGATCCGTAGCAAATCGGCAGAAAAATTCAATACACACAGACCCCATTCTATCCCTACATGGAATAGAAGGCAGAGAACAATGCCAAAAAACCAACCTTCACACCCGAATACGACCGCTTTCTTACTATGTAGAAGCATCTACCTGCGGAGTATCCCGGCTTAACCGGTCGTCACTGGCCTATTCTCTGCCTGGAGTTTTGCTGCAACCTGTTACATGTACAAATTCTAATTATTCCAGCTCGTCCTTGATCACCATATCATCCGCAAAGCCTTCACCAGCATGAGTCGCATTCTGCTCCGGCTCATCCAATTGCTGCTCCATTCGCTGTTCATCTGCAAGGCTCTGGATATCCTCGGAGCTGATACTAATGTAGCGGTATCCCTCCTCCTGTGCTCTGCGCAATGCTTCCTGTTTGAAGAAGCGAGGGCTTCCTTCACCCGCATCCTCGTCATAGACAAGAATAAGCCCGTCCGTTTTGCGAAATAATAATTCATCGCGTGCTTTGAACTGCCAGATGCCTTCATAGGGACGATTACTCACGACACCATGAAAATCAATCTGCTTCAAAATACCTTCATAATATTCCTTTTTATCTTCACTCCAGCGTTCCTCCGGGCTGGCAAATGCAGATAGGATCGATACCCGCAATTGTGGATATTCCTGTTTTAGCTCGATCGCCTCCTCACAGGCCCATAGATCGACGCCATATTGCCCCGGCGTAATGACCCATTCCAATCCCTCTTCCAGTAGCGGAACGAGCTTACTGCGAATGGCTTGCCGGATATACGGGATACCCTCGTGCTTCTGGTTGAAAATATTCAATTCATGCGCCCGATAGCCGGTCACCATTATATTTTTCATCCTATTGCGTCCTCCGCTTTCGTGTTCATTGTATAGGTGTAGCCGCTCGTATCATCATACCATGATGACATGGCTAAACAGATAAAATCACCTTTTTGCCATGACAGTCATAACAGTTATGACCACCACGACAACACAGGCAAACAGATAAAAAGACCCTTTCGGCTCCAGTGAGCGCTGCAAAGGGTCTTTGTGTCCTGCCTTATGTGTACAGCTTATCCGAATACGACATTCGGCAAACGCAGAGTGGAATGAGAAATTAAGTCCCCATCTTTTTGCGTTGATTGTTTACTTTTTTGGTCATCTGGCTGGTCATTTTTTTCGTACCTGTCGATTGCAGACCACCTGCGCCTTTGCCCTGGTTTTGTTTCTTTTGTGCCAGCAAACGCTTAGCCGCTTCAGCCTGACTCAGCTTTTTGGGTTGACTTGCTTCCTCAGTGGACGATGGTTGATTTTGTTCTGTCGTCAATGCACTCACCTCAGCATCATCATAGCATAATCACTGAGCCAACTCTATCCTTTACTGCGCTTTTCACCATGCATGACCAGCATTTTTTGGATAATCGCATCAGCATCCATAGCTTGTGCAGCAGCAGAACAGACAAAAGCTCCGCTCCCTTTATTGTAACAAATACACATGCTGACGCTCGGCATTCAGCGCAGCTACCACCGCACCCTGACTGCTGTCCATAAAATGAAACCGCTCCGCTCCACCGACGATCATCGCCGGATCAAGTTCATAGCGATGACGCTCCACCATCGTCCATCCAGCCAGTACCGAGCTACCGAGCTGCTGCGCCTCCAGTCGATCGAGTAGCCAGCGCTCTGAACGCAGTCCACTACCGGTTGCCGTATCACCTGTGAGCTCATCCATATGTCGAAATTGTCCGGTTCGTTGATAATGAACACGCGTATACATATAGCTATACACGCTATGCGCATAAGAGCGAGCATCAAAAT
Source organism: Paenibacillus sp. (assembly GCA_039595515.1). Classification (GTDB taxonomy): domain Bacteria; phylum Bacillota; class Bacilli; order Paenibacillales; family Paenibacillaceae; genus Saccharibacillus. Next base: position 26,684 of record JBCNLJ010000061.1, read on the forward strand.
TAGCGATGCTGGCTAGCGCGGTCTGTGCTCCTGCGACATAATCGGCAGCACTCATCCGCTCGTGCATATAATATTCGCAATTGCGATCAAAATCGTTCAATAGCCATGCATACACCTCAGGCACATTCATACCGCCAAATACAGCCGTATCGCCAAGCCAGCGATATTTTCCATCATTATACGCAAAACCCCATAGATGCGGCTCTCCATATCGGTCCGGTGCAACGCAGGGTAATCCTTCAATGCCAAACAGATGAATCTGATAGGCTTGCCCATTTTGCAAATGCTCATGAGTAAAGGTCACAAGCGGGAGAAAGTAGCAGGATAGGGCTGGATTGTCCAGTACATCCTCAGGGTCAGGATACCAGTGAATCGACTGCTCCTGTGCCCGCTTCATCGCATGTACCTGTGCTGTGAACGATTGCTCGGATAAGTGATCTGCTGACGTTGCCGGCTGTTGCTGCATCCGTGAGGGGGATGACTCTACCGCCTGCTCTGCGGCTTTATCATCCGCATTATGACAATCTGCACTCTTTTCCTGCACATCGATTTCACGCTTCATGATGATCGCACCTCCGAGTTAGCCGTTTCCACCTTGAAAGGAAGGATATTTCGTCATTCCGCCATCAGCGAAGAGCGTAATTCCGGTCACATAGCTCGCTTCCGACGATGCCAGCCATGCGGCAACAGCCGCGATTTCTTCCGGTTCACCGATATAGCCCATCGGAATCAGCTTCGTGACTGCTTCCTTTTTCTCTGGATCTTCGAATTTTTCGGCATTAATCGGCGTATTGATCGCACCTGGCGCAATACCATTGACCCGTATACCATGTGGTGCATACTCCATCGCCAGTGTCTGGGTCATCATTTTCACGCCGCCCTTGCTGGCAGTGTAATGTACAAAATGCGGCCACGGGATAATCTCATGCACGCTTGACATATTAATAATACTGCCTTTAATATCGTGCTTCAGCATATAACGAAGCGCTTCGCGGCTGCCAAGAAAGGCACCGGTCAGATTTACATTAATAACCTTATTCCAATCGTCCAGTGACAGCTCGTGGGAAGGCACTTCATTTTCCATCCCTGCATTGTTAATCATAATATCCATACTGCCAAATGTATCATGTGCCGTCTGAACGATGCGCTGGGCGTCTTCTTCGTTCGACATATCGCCCTGTACATCAATTGCCTGACCGCCTGCTTCCTTAATTTGCGCAATCGTCTCTTCCACACCATCATGATTACTATGGTAATTGATAACGACATTGGCTTTTTCCTGTCCAAAACGAAGCGCAATCGCCTGACCGATACCAGTCGCTGCGCCTGTGATCACTACGGTTTTTCCTGCCAGATCCGGGTACATAATGCTGCCTCCTTCATCGTTTCCAAAGTGTAGTTTCATGCTGCGCTTTGCCGGGAACCGATCATTCCTCGAAAAGCAGCTCTATCCATTGGTTACACGATTTGGCGCATTCGTAAACAAAAGGAGCTTAGCTGTCCAGCTTCACACCAAGACGCTGCACGAGATCAGACAGGTTCTGATTTTTCAATGCACCTTCTACAAGTGCAGGCAGCAGAGTCGGTGTACACGCAAAGCTTGGCGTACCATCACGGGTAAAACGCTTCGCTACACCTGCATCGTAAAAAGGCTTGCCCTCATCCGATAATGCTAGCAAACAGAGCGTCTTCACACCGGATTCGCGCATTTCTCGCATCCGCCGCACCAATCGATTCTGATTGCCTCCTTCGTACAGATCGGAGATCAGGATAAACAGCGTTTTCTTCGGCTCTTCAATAAACTGCTGACAATACGCGACCGATTTGTCGATATCGGTACCACCGCCAAGCTGGATGCCAAACAGCATATCGACCGGATCGTTGTTACACTGCTCCGTCAGATCGACCACCGACGTATCAAACGCCACTACGCGTGTATCCAGCGACGGCAGACTGGCAAAGATCGCCGCTACGACCGACGCCCAGATGATCGAATCCGCCATCGACCCACTCTGGTCAATATCGATAATGACCTTCCACTCATTGCTACGCTGTGCCCGGTCAAAATAATAAAATTTCTCCGGAATGATCCGTTTATGTTCCACATCATAATGCTTCAAATTACGCTGAATCGTACGTTTCCAGTCAATGCCACTTAGCGAAGGTAACGGAGAATGCTGACGGCGATTCAATGCGCCTGTAACCGCACGACGCAGATTGCTCTCCATCCGCTGCTTCAAATCATCGACTACCGCCTGAATAAGCAGGCGCGCCGTTTCTTTGGTGCGTTCCGGAATCTTCCCTTTGAGTGCCATCAACGTACCGACCATCGCAATGTCAGGCTTCACCCGTGCCAGCACCTCAGGCTCAAACAGCAGCTCTTTCCAGCCTTTACGCTCCATCGCATCCTGCTGAATAATCGATACGACATCATCAGGGAAAAAGGTACGCACATCGCCAAGCCAGCGAGATAACACCGGAGCCGAAGCACCACTACCCGCACCTCTCGCAGCCGCGCGTCCACCGCTGGATTGTGCGTGCCCACCATCACCTGAGCCACCGGTCTCATCATAAATGGCCGCCAGTGCCTCATCCATTATCCGTTCATCGTCAGACAACAGACAATCACGGTCGCCTGGAGATTGACTTTGCTGCAATTTGTTCAGCTCCGTTTCAGCCGCTGCGCCAAGAATGAGTCGCCAGCGAGCAAAACGCTTCGCTTCCACTTCTTCGAGCTGTCCAGTATTCATTGAAGTAGATGATAATGAGCCAGAAGATGAGCTGGAAGATGGGGACGATAATGCTGCTTCATTCTCTACAAAAGATCCACCAGTTGTCCCATCATCAGGTGACCATTGAGGATGGATCGTGAATATATCCAGAGCGCCCTGATGAAGATTTCGTTTCATCGTTCTATTCAACTCCTTTCCTGTCCGTGTGTCCCACCTATACGTATTAACGAATACGATCAGAGCTGGCATTCACTACACATTGCTTTCATGTTCATATTCACATGCACATGCACATTCATACTCATACTCATACTCATACTCATACTCATACTCATACTCATACTCAAAATCCACTACACATTCCGTTCTGTTATTCACTACGAAACTAAAAAAATACTCCCATTTAAAAATCACAATTGCTTAAAAGTCATCCATTAAAAATCGTCAAAATCAAAATCATTCAGATCATCCAGCATCTGCTCTTCCTTCTCCTCCAGTTCACCGGTCAGTAGCTCTGCTGCCGCTTCCGCATGAATTCCCCATACCTCACCAAGCAGCTCAGCGACCTGTGATTTCTCTGAAGCGGAAAATGAACTGAACGCACGACGCAAAAATACAAGCGCACGCATGAAATGCTCATCTTCCAATCCATCCATGTATTCACTCAACTGCTGCCACAAGCTCAGACGAGACAGCAGCATATACCGATTACGCCCCGACAGACCTTCAAACCATCCTGCTCCTAGCTCAGCGGGCACACCCGGCGATAATCGGCGAGACATTTCCGCAGTGATATCGTTATGATCAATCGCCGCTCGCTCCATCAGTACCGCGCAGGCGAAACCAGACAGGCGCGCATTCAGATCATCACGCCGCATCAGCTCACCCAGCTCTTGCAACCAGAGCGCTCCATCGACTTCTTCATCATGCTCCTGACTGATCACATTGAGCTCATGAATCGCCTCCATCATCGCAGTCGCCACTTCATCCTTACAATTACAGTTATCTGTTAAAAACAGACACCCTCGGAAAAAGAGTTGCTCCAATAAAGGCGCCAGTGGAGACGTATCCACTCGCCGCACATCACCATACCGAATCATGCGTGATAGCTCGCCCGCCGCTGCTGCAATCTGCAATACATCACGGTTATCAACCGCGAGTCGCTGCAGCACACGCCTTGCAGGCTCAAGCTGCGCAGTCATGCCGCAGCGAATGGCAATCGCGATCAGGCTGGACGCTTCTTTCAGTGTATGGCATTCATCCAATCGCTGCTGAAAACGGTAGCCTGCGGCGACTTCAACCGTCTCACCGAGCAACGTCGATTCGATAACCTGAATTTCCACTTCCGGTGACCATTGTAAAATCCAGTGCTCCGCCCATGTTGCCTGATCCTGGCGTGTGCCTGTTAGCTTCGCAAAATCAATGCCAAACAGACGCAAGCGATGTAGTAAAAAGGAACGCCTCAAATCCAGAAACGCCGACTCTTCAGAGCTGGCGCGACGATTCTCACGCAGATCAAGCGCAAGCTCGGACGCAACAGCCGTTTTATAACGGGTAAGCTTTAATTGCTTGAGCAGACGATTGAGATCGTCTTGAATCGGTGTTTGGCTCACGCCTTCAGCGAGTTGCCCGATTGAGGTGCCGATATTTAGCCTTGCCAGCGGCTCCGCTACGACAGACAATTCACCTTGCCCGAGTAATGTGCGGGCAGCATCCTGCAAATCCTCCAGCACGGGCTGTGATCCACCGCGCAGCGCTGCCAGCGATTGCGCCATGCGTACAGCTTCAATCACCTCAGCGGTAGATCGATAGGTACCCATCTCGCGCAGCTCACGAGCAACACCGGACAAATAATGATGTGGAAGCTCATGCAACGTATCCTTCTGCATCATTTTCCACATCAGTTCATAATAATGCGGAGCATGATTACCTGCTCCATAACCGGACAATGAAGATAACCGATAGTAGGAATAAGGCATCAATGTAAGCCGGGTCGAGCGCTGTGGCAATCGTTTCAGCTCATCATCATGCATAGGTGGCAGTGCTTCACTGATCTTAAGCGCGGACGCATGGTACGATCCGCAGACGACAACGATACGATCCGGCTCATGCCCTGCCTTGATCGTTTCCATAATACATCGCCGCATATATGCTTCTCTCACTGCATGATAAGCAAAAGCACGTTTGGCAAATGGACGTTCATCCTGCTCTGACCATTCACGCAGCTCGGTCGAAAATAGCTCAATTGAGCGGGCATACGAGTCTGCACCAAGCTGATGCTCATAATATCGTTCCCAGTAGGAATCATAGTCAGATTCACCGGAAAGATGGGCAATCCGTTCATACATCACATCGAGTGGATGCTCGGCATCATTTGCTTCAGGCTCTGCTGTGCTTCCAGCCGGTTCTGCTGACAGATGCCGCTCCGAATCAGTCGTCTGCTCTGCATGCACAATTTGCTCTGCATCTGCTAGCCTGATTTGCTCCGCATTCGCCTGCGCTTCGGGAGTATCCACATCCGTACTCGCATCAGCATCAGCATCAGCATCAGCATCAGCATCAGCATCAGCATCCAAATTATCGGGGCTGTTCCGTCCGTTGTCACGTTTATCTCGCTGTTCATATTGCTCATCCATCGTGATCATAATAGACGATGGAAGATCGATAAATGCCGCCTCTGCACCATGCTTTGCTGCCCATTGCATCGCCTGATACTCAGGCGAATACGAAGCCAGCGGCCACATTGCTGTACGGATCGGTAGCTCATCGGTAAATGCCAGAATGGCTACCGGTGGCTGTGTTCCTTTTGCCACCAGATGCCGAATTTCAGCAGTCGCATCTGCCGGGCCTTCGATCAAGACAGCGGTTGGACGTATCTGATCCAGCGTTTGCAGTAGATGATAAGCGCCGCCCGGGGACAGATGGCGCACACCAAATACATGCACATCCGCTACCGTTGCCTTACTCACCCGTTCAGCTCCTTGCAGGCATGATACAGCCCGCGCCATTCAGCACCGCGCTTTTTCATCACATGATCCAGATACTCCTGCCATACGATCCGATCCTTGTCATCGTCCTTGACGATCGCCCCCTGTAGACCGGCTGCCAGATCTTCATCCGTCATTTCCCCGCCACCAAAGCTCGCTGCCAGCGACATACTATTCGTTAAAAGCGAGATCGCCTCCGCCGTAGAAATGACACCTGCTGGCGATTTAACTTTATCCTTGCGATCCAGCGTCATCCCCTGACGCAGCTCTCTGAAAATAGTCACAACTTTATGTAATGCATCGTCTGTTGGAACGGCTGCTTGTAGCTCATATGCAGAAGCGATCTCAGCAACCCGCTTTTTCACAATTTCGACTTCGGTATCCAGACTGTCCGGTGCAGGCAATACGATAATGTTGAAGCGGCGCTTGAGTGCAGCCGACATTTCATTCACGCCACGGTCGCGCGTATTCGCTGTTGCGATAATGGAGAAGCCTTTACGCGCCTGCATTTCCTGTCCCAGCTCCGGTACGGAGATGGTCTTTTCCGACAGAATCGAAATTAATGCATCCTGCACCTCCGATGCACATCGTGAAATTTCTTCAAAGCGAGCGATCCCGCCAGCCTCCATTGCACGCATAATCGGACTCTGCACCAGCGCCTGCTGGGTCGGGCCATTGGCAAGCAGCATCGCATAGTTCCATGAATACCGCACATGCTCCTCACTGGTACCCGCAGTTCCCTGCACGACCAGTCCAGAATGACCATAGATGGCAGCCGTTAAGTTTTCGGATAGCCATGACTTGGCTGTACCTGGTTCGCCGATAAGTAACAGCGCTCGATCCGTGACCAGTGTCGCAATCGCCATTTCCACCAGACGGCGATTACCGATATATTTCGGTGTGATATCGATTTTGCCCGCTTTCCCTCCGGTAATGAAGGTGAGTACGGATTGGGGCGACATGCTCCAGCCGGGTGGCACATGTCCTTTATCTGCTTTTTTTAATGCCTCCAGCTCATGTGCGTATAGCTGCTCTGCCGGTTGTCTCAGTACCTGATTCCATGCCTCCGTATTGCTCATGCTTTCATCTCCTTCATTTGGTAAATGACTGCGCGTAGCTGTGAAGCTGCTGTATAACGAAATTTGCCTTTATTCTTTGTATCGTTATCTGGAATGAGCTGCTCCAAACGCTCAATATCCTCTGGCGGGAATTGACTGATCAGATGCAGGATAAACGGATCGATCGTACTGTCTGCTCCACCGTTTTTACTTTCTAACATATCCCAGAAAAGCTTCCTCAGTTCATCAGTAGACATACCTGAACGATGCAATGCACGAAAATATAGACTTGCATCGCGATGAGTCAAATCACCACGTTCAATCAGTGCTGCCTTGAGCAGCTCCTCTACCTCTTGTACGCCGGGTCTGGCGAACGCTGCTACCAGCACCGTCTGATGATGAGCCAGCATAATGTTTAACCAGCGTGGGTCCCACTTCGCTTCCATTTCTTCCAGCGGTAAGAATGTATGAAACCACATATCATAACGATGTGTATCACCATCACTGTATAGCAGTTCAACCTCACTATCCTCATACTTCACAAATTGATCTTCCATCCACTTAAAGATGCGCGCACTATTAGGCGTAGCATGCTTTCCACCACGGCGACTACCGGCGCCAAGTCCCTGGCTGAAGTGCTCATAAAATTCCTGCGGCGAGCGATGGCGTTGTACAGCGGCAGCCAGCTCCAAAATATAATGCGGATACACCTTTTCCAACTCGTATAACAGCTCTACATCATCTTCATTACCATGATGAGCAAGCGTATAGGCTGCGTCTCTCAGCAAGGATTTTTTAGTGTACGTATCAGATATATCCATCTTTTCGAATGACTTGGGATGCTTTAACATAAACCGATACATCTCATACAGTGCCTCCGCATTATGCTGCTGCCATATTTGGAAATGTGCCTGTAATTCCGCAGTGTAGCGTGCTATGGCTGCATCATCTGGTGATTGCGAGACTACTGTCTCCAGCGCTTCCCATGCGGCAGCATGTAGACGCTCCGCAAGTTCAGGTTGCATGCATTCATATAGCGCACCAACAACCAGTTCCAGATCACGGCTGGAGTCGGAGAAATTAGTAAATAGCACTTCCTGTGCTTCAGACGCACTCATCTGGGCGAGTGCGTTGTACGCTACAGCACGCACTTCCCTCTTCTTATCCTTACTCCATTCCAGCAAATGAGGCAGATATTGCTCCAGCCCTTCCAATCCAGCAATCGCAGCAGCTTTCATATCTCCCCTGGTCGTTTCCGCCGTTTGAAAATAAAAGTCCGCATACTCCGTACCCGCAATCG
>JBCNLJ010000062.1:0-33086 GCA_039595515.1 Paenibacillus sp.
TCCGCAACCCATTGTACACACAGATCGCCGCCGTTGAGTCCATGAATCGCATTATATTCACGCAGATCATCGATATCGATTAACAGCAATGACATCAGTTGATCTTCCTGAATCGCCATATACCAGTTATCCATCAGGTTCTTCTCAAACGCCATCCGGTTTGGCATATCCGTTAATGGATCGGTTGCCATATAGCTTTGAAGCTGATTACTCATCACGCTATACGCTTCCGAAATACCAGTATCCTGCGTAGATTCGCGCGCAATGATCATGACGGAAGGCTTGCCGCCATAGCTAATGGCTGCGAGCGTAATTTCCAGCTTGAGCGAATCGCCGGAGGTATTTTTGAAGCAGGAGTTATTGGAGATCATATGAATCAGATTTTGCTCCAACTGATTCAAGTAATGGATCATATCGTCTCTGAACTCATCCTGTACAAACTGCAGGAAATCGCGTCCGGTCAACTCCTCACTTGATTCCATGCCCAGCAGTACAGCAGCCTCATGATTACAATAAATGATATTGCCATGCGTTAGCGTGAAAAAGGCTATCGGTGACATTTCCATCAATTGAATATAACGCTGTTCATTACGGCGCAGTGTACGAGCATCCTGTAATGCTTGCTCCTCCATCTCACGTAGCTGATTTTCCGTTTGACGGTGTACAATCGCTTTCAGCTCAGGCAAAATATTCAGTTCCTTCGGTTGCCATGGGAAGGAAGTCGATTGGACGACCTGGCGCCATTTTTCAAATGATTTGCGTGGAGACAGGCGGAAGCCGTCATTTTCCTGAATGACTGCTTTAGCCGGATCGCCAGCCCATTCTACCACTTGCAGCACCTCTGGACGGAACCAGATAATATAGTTTTGCAGACCCGGTGAGATGGCGAGATACAAGGCACCTGATGCTTTGGCTTTATAGCCCCTGGCAGGCTCGTATTCCAGACTGAGCCGGGATGAAGAGTAGATGTAATCCCGTGAGCGGCTACCCATCCAGCCTGCCAGCTCACGCACCTGTCCGGCGTTCGGTGTTGTACCGAATAATAGCAGCTTATCCTGATAACTTACGGCTGCACCGGAGGCGCTCATCAGGGCAAGCAAGCTATGCTCCTCATCATGAAGCTGCTCAGCGACCCGAATCGAGTTCATACTGCCTGTGAAGATGCTGGCAATACGTAGCGCTGTTTTGCGAAGCTGGCGCTCGGATTCATAATCGTCCAGTTGCTGTCTCTGATACAGCTCGTTGGAGAAAAATGCACCGAGGAAATTACATAAATTGCGCTTACGATGCGAAACGTATTTAGGTGAATAATGGTGACAGGTGATCAGTCCCCATAGCTGGTTGTTATGAATAAGCGAGATCGTCATCGTAGCGCCTACACCCATATTGTGCAAATACTCAATATGCAGTGGAGATACACTACGCAGCACGGACAGGCTCAAATTGAGCGGACGTCCGGTTAGCGGTTGTGTTGTTGGAACAATCTCTACAGGTGTATAGTTCACATCAACGATCAGACGTAGCCAGTTGCGCAAATATAGCTCACGCGCCTGCTTGGGAATGTCGGATGCCGGATAATGATGTCCGAGGAAAGGCTCAAGCCCCGCCTGTTTCGCTTCAGCGATAACTTTCCCATTCCATTGACTATCGAATTCATACACCATAACACGATCATAGCCAAGCATCTCGCGAATCTGATCCGCCGCTGCCTGACTTGCTTCCGCGCGATTACTCGTTTGCTTCACACGACCGAAGAAGGTCTGAATCCATTCAAAATCATTGCTGATCATCGACTCTTCTTCTGACGGGCATTCCATTTCGATAATGATCAAGCCTTCGCTCTCATGCAGAACAGCGTAGAACTCGACCGTCTTGCCGCGTACTTCTACATTAATCTCAATATATTGAAGATCGGATGTGGCTTCCGCCGTCAGATCACCGCTCATGAGCGAAAATAATTGTTCTTCGCCAATGACAGCCTCCAACGGTTGACCAAGCAGCTCATCAGAAGGACGACCCAGTAATTCATCGGTATTGGTACTGCATTGCACGATTTTGTGCTCGCTTTCGCGCGTGACCGCCAGCAATACGCCATGCGGCTGAATACGTCCGGGGATATGGATCGGTTCTTTATCGCAATTGGTTAAATCAATCGGCTCGCTTGTAATGAAGTTTCCATCTGTTAGCAATGTTCGGTTAAGATGCTGGTTGTTATTACTTGCTTCAGACATATAAGATGGGCCTCCATTCTCATGTTATACGTTACTTTATGCGTTAATCCATTGTTGGAGCAAAGTAAAGGTATCGCGTGCAGACTGAACGATCTCGTGGCGGCTTTCATCCGACTGACCGTATTGTAAAATCAGTTCACGGAAGCTAAGCCAGTGATCGCGTGTATGCGGACCATATCCGTTAAAATAAGAAATCCCTGCTTCCGGCTCAACAGGCAGGAATTTCATCAATTGCTTCGTAATAATCTGACCACCAAGTGTGGAGCCTTCGATCACATAGAAGGAGCCAATAAGTCGTTCTGCCGTCGAAATATCAGGCAGGTTCGTACACATTGGAAGCTGTGACAATTGTTCGGGTGTTAGTCCCAGATGAAGCAAATCGCGCTCCAGTAACGCTGTTTTACCACGAATATCCATATCCAGTCCAAGCTCCACAGGTAAACCTGAATGAATCGCTTGCTGCTCAAGCGGCTTCAAAAAGCCGTAAAACAATTGCAAATAATTCGTATACTGAGGCAAGGTCATGCTCTTGTCCATCATGGAGCGAGCATAGCTGTTATTTTCAATCTGTTGGTGGGCATCAGCGGTATCTACACGCAGGCGCTCTAAAATATCGGTGCTCATGGTTCATCCATCCTTTGCTGATCAGGGTCGTTATGTTCATATAAACTGTTGGAAGAGGAACGAAAAGCACCCGCTTGCCTATTTTGCATATGGCGTTCTTTTGTTTGCCGTTCAGCATAATCCGCCAGTCGTTATGGCATAGTAAAAATACGAGCAAAACGAAGCATACGCACTTCGTTTGCATCAAAGAAGCACTGGCATTTATAACATGAATGGCAAAAAGAGCCATAGTCTATTTTATCATGTTAACCGAGCCAGGTAATAGTACAGTTTTAAAATATCCAATTCGGCAATCAAGCAAAGAACAGCATAAATCCAGCAGAAATTGGATGAAATTAGTGATTCATACAGGGTGTGTAGCAGAACGTACCATATAATGAAAGTAAACGCAAATGATCGGGAATGACCTGCTTTTTTTGGAGTTATTCCCATGAAAGTGATTATAGAGTAATTTGGCGATTTCACACCAATAAGCCAAACGCATTGCATGCCATCAGACGGATCAGATCCGGCCTGAGGGAGCAGAGCGTTTGGCTTATATAGTAGAAGTTTGTATAGGAGTTCTGCGAGTTCATCGTGTGAATATGCTAGAAAGTTAATGCGATTCGTTCAGCGCCGGAGCGGAATCGCGAATCAATACATTCGTCTGCATATGAGACGTATAATACGGCTGCTGCGGATGGCGAATGCGGGAGAGCAGCATTTCCGCCGCGCGCACACCCATATCATTGCTGAAAATATGCACGGTCGTCAGATGTGGCTCGACGATGCGTGATTCGTTGGCATCGTCAAAGCCAGTGATGCCGATATCGCGCGGCAGCGATAATCCGCGTGCTTTGAGTGCCTTCATCAGCCGTACAGCGATAAAATCGTTAGCACATACAAATGCCTGCGGCCATTTATCCAACTGTTCGAGCCTTTGTTCCATCCAATCCGTTTCGAAAATAAAGTACCGATCATCGTCCATAATACATAGCGCCGGATCAAACTTAATCTCCTGTTCCAGCAGTGCACGGCGATAGCCAAGCCAGCGTTCATGGAAGCTTTTGCAATGATGACGATCGCCGACAAAACCGATGCTTTCATAGCCGCTATCCAGCAATTGCTTTGTCAGTCGGTAGATGCTGTGTTCATTTTCCATCAACAGCACATCTGCCTGAAAGCTGGAATAATCGGTAGTCGCTGCACAGTCGATAAAGATCGCGGGAATACCGAGTCGGGTGATCATTTCACTGTAAGCGGCATCAAAAAGCTCGATACAGACGATGCCATCAACGCTGGCACTGTCAAAATTGTTGGGCAACTTGCCAGCATCACGCTCATCGTCGCGCACGATATGGATAGACAGATTATAGCCCTCAGCGCTAATCCGCTTCTCCAAACCGCTAATCAGAGCAGAACCAAAATGCGAGGTGTTTGGCATATTGGTCGTCAGCAGTGCAATATTGCCTGTTTGCAACTGACGTGGCAACAAATTGTCGGTTTCCATATAAGCGAATTGCTTGTATTTCAGCTCGATTGCTTTTTGAATAACTTTTTGCCGGGTTTCGGCAGGAATGGAAGGATGATCGTTAAGTGCCTTGGATGCGGTGTTGCGTGAAATGCCCAGTGCATCGGCAATATGCTGAATTGTTATTTTTTCTCGGGTCATGGTCCGTATCCACCTTTATGTTGTTGGGATGGGGAAGCAGGGATCACACAATTCCGTTCATCCCATTGCATAGTTTGAATATAAATCAGTTTACAGGCAAAAGCAATTCTCTGTGTACAAATGTAAACTTTTATTGCGCAAATGAACACTTTTAAAATCGATATTTGCATCTTTATTTTTACATTTTATATTGACATATGAACAAATGGTTTGTTAAATTGTAAATGAAAAAAGCGACAAATGAATATTGTCTATTGTAAAAGCAGCCGTATGCATCAACTGAATATATGGCTACAGCAATTATGTAAGCGATTACTTAAATTGTTGAATGATGCTTTTCAATAGATAATCACAGCCCTACCATCACCAATCATAACGAAATGGGGGAATATGAATGGAAAGCTCCGCCAAAGCAGGCAAACGGCATACCGGGCAAACGCTGCTGCATGAACGTCGCACGAGTGCAGGAATATGGACGCAACTCAAGAAAAATCGGTTTCTGTATCTGCTGCTTACGCCCGCACTCCTGCTGACACTGATATTCAAGTATGGCCCGATGTACGGGGCGATTATCGCATTCAAGGATTTTAGCCCGATTCGGGGCATCTGGAATAGCGATTGGGTCGGATTCAAGCATTTCGAGAAATTTCTGACCTCGCCGAACTTTGAAACGATTTTTATGAATACGCTTAAATTAAGTGCTTACGGATTGATCTGCGGGTTCCCCATTCCAATCCTGCTGGCATTGATGCTGAATCAGATTCGCCGCCGCGGCATTAAGAAAAATATTCAGCTATTTCTGTATGCACCTAATTTTGTATCGGTCATCGTTATTGCCGGGATGCTGTTTATTTTCCTGTCACCGACCGGACCGATCAATCAAGTGGTGAGCTGGATGACCGGAGCGCCGCTTATGTTTATGACCGATCCCGAATATTTCCGCTGGGTGTACATTTTGTCGGATATCTGGGCAACGGCAGGCTGGGCATCGATCATCTATGTAGCTGCACTTGCCAATGTTGATCCAGAACTGCACAATGCCGCCAGTCTGGATGGAGCCAGCCTGCTGCGGCGCATCTGGCATATCGATCTGCCTACAATCAAGCCGATTATGGCGATCGTATTCATACTGGCGGCAGGTGGCATCATGTCGATCGGCTTTGAAAAGGCCTATCTGCTGCAAACGTCGATGAACCTGCCCGCCTCCGAGATTATCGCGACCTATGTGTACAAGATCGGTCTACAATCCGGCGATTATGCCTATTCCGCTGCGGTCGGGCTGTTCAACTCACTCATTAATGTGGTGCTGCTGATCGGCGTGAATTTGATCGTGAAGAAGCTGAACGACAATGAAGGGCTGTATTGAGCAACTTTATGAAATAGGGAGTGGCTGTTATAAAACGAAAGCAGCGAAGATGAGCACATGCCAGGGCGCAAGCTTATATTGCAATCATTCTATAGCTACATTTATTCAGGAAAGGATGGAATACGTATGCTGATTCAAAATTCGCCGTTTGATCGGTTCATGCTTGTATGCATGAAGCTGTTCCTGATGCTTGCGGTGCTGGTCGTTGTCATTCCGTTTGGCTACATTATTATCGCTTCTTTTATGGACCCGACTGTGCTGCTTAATCGCGGGCTGTCATTTCATCCAGGCGATTGGAGTCTGGAAGGCTATCGCAAAATTTTGAGTAACGAAGCGATGATTCGCGGATTTTTCAACTCGGTCTGGTATGCGGCGGCGTTCTCGATCATTACGGTGCTGGTGTCGATTGGCGCTGGCTATGCGCTGGCGGATGATTCGTTAATTGGACGTCGTACGGTGATGACGCTGCTAATTATTACGCTCTTTTTCGGTGGTGGGCTGATTCCTACGTACCTGCTCATTCGCGAGCTGGGTATGCTCAATACGCCGTGGGCGTTGCTCATTCCGGGCGCGGTCAATGTGTGGAATATCATTCTGGCACGTACGTTTTTCAAAGGCATTTCGCGTGAGCTGAAGGAAGCGGCGAATGTGGATGGCGCATCCGACCGGATCATTTTCACCAAAATTGTACTGCCACTGTCCAAGCCGATTATGTTCGTGCTAGCGCTGTATGCGTTTGTCGGGCAATGGAACTCGTACTTTGACGCAATGATCTATCTGGAAGATTCCAAGCTGTTCCCGCTTCAGCTTGTACTGCGCTCCATCCTGATCCAGAATCAGACAGCGCCGGGCATGATCGGGGATCAGCAGGCGATGGCAGAGCTGAAACGTCTGTCTGAAATGATCAAATATTCGTCGATTGTAATCTCCAGTTTGCCGCTGCTGGTCATGTATCCGTTCTTCCAGAAGTATTTTGAAAAAGGCGTGATGGTTGGCTCGCTGAAATAAGCATCATTGTGCTGAATTAGGCATTACGGTGCTGAAATAGACATTATTTTATAGAAGAGCTGACATGGTTTTTGAGGAGATATGCGTCTGACTCGTAGACGAAGCTTCGTATATGAATAACCGTTTACCTGTGTAATGGGCAAATGCAAGGCAGGAAAGACACATCACAATAATCCGGCATACCCGGAGGAGGTTGCAATCTATGAACAGAGTTACATCCAACAAACGAATGTATAGCGCTGTAGGTATTCCCGCTCTAGTACTGGCATTACTCGTTACCGGCTGCGGAGGGGAAGCCGCTCAACCGCAGAAGACGGCGGACGGTAAGCCCATTTTGCACATTGTTACGTCCAGTTCTCCGCTGGCGCCTGCTGATCCGAACGATAAGCTGATCGTGCAGCGATTGGAGCAGAAAACGGGCGTGCACGTAGATTGGACAAGCTATACAACCGACGTATTCGCCGAAAAGCGCAATCTGATGATAGCGAGCGGTGATCTGCCGGATGCGATCTTTGCCGCAGAATATAGCGATTATGATCTGCTCAAGCTAGCGAAGGATGGGGCGATTGTGCCATTGGAAGATATGATTGACCAGTATATGCCTAATTTTAAAAAGGTGCTGGCAGAGCGACCGGAATATCGGACGATGATTACCGCGCCGGATGGTCATATTTATTCCTTCCCGTGGATTGAAGAGCTTGGACAGGATAAGGAGCGTATCCAGTCGGTGGATGATATGCCGTGGATCAATCAGCAGTGGCTGGACAAGCTGCATCTGAAAATGCCAACCACAACCGCTGAGTTGAAGCAGGTATTAACCGCCTTTAAAACGCAGGACCCGAACGGCAACGGCAAGGCGGACGAGATTCCGCTATCGTTTATCGACAAGCCGGGTGGCGAGAATCTGACCTTTCTGTTCGCTTCGTTCGGACTGGGCGACAATCCCGATCATACGGTCGTGACCAATGATGGCAAGGTGCTGTTCACCGGCAATCAGGACGGCTACCGGGAGGCAGTCAATTATATTCACGATCTGTACAGTAGCGGACTGATCGACATTGAGTCGTTCCAGCAGGATTGGAATACGTATCTCGCCAAAGGCAAAGATGATCGGTACGGCTTGTATTTTACATGGGACAAGGCGAATATTACGGGCATGAACGACAACTATGACCTGATGCCACCGCTCGCAGGACCGGATGGCAATGTGAATGTGACACGTAACAACGCGCTGGGTTTTTTCCGTGGCAGTATGGTCGTGACAAGCAGTAATCAGCAGCTTGAGCAAACCGCCAAATGGGTCGATCAGCTATACGAGCCGCTGCAATCGGTGCAGGATAACTGGGGAACGTATGGTGATACGACCCAGCAAAATATTTTCAAGCTGGATGAGCAAAAGCAGATGCTGAAGCATCTGCCGCTGGAGGGCTCAGCACCGGTAGAGGTACGCCAGAAGACCAGTATTGGCGGGCCGCTGGCAATATTAAGCGATTATTTTGGCAAATATACGACGATGCCGGATGATGCGAAATGGCGGATGGATCTGATGAAAAAAGTGCTGGTGCCACATATGAAGGCAGACCATACGTATCCGAATGTCTTTTTCAGTATCGATGAGCTGGATCGTCTGTCTACGATTGAAGCGGATCTGTTCCCATATATGCTGCGCAAGCGGACGGAATGGTATCAGAATGGCAAGGCGGATCAGGAATGGAACGAATATATTCAGGAGCTGGATCGTTTAGGATTGCAGGAATGGCTCAAAATCAGACAGGACGGATACAACCGTAGCCTGCAACAGACGGGAGAGTGATCGCATGTCATTACAAATACAAAACGATTATCGGGGCGCATACCATTTCTCGCCTGCCCGCGGCTGGATGAACGATCCGAACGGCATGGTGTACTGGGACGGGGAATATCATTTGTTTTTTCAATATCATCCGTTTGGCAAGACGTGGGGGCCGATGCACTGGGGACACGCGGTATCTCGCAATCTGGTGCACTGGCAGGAGCTTCCGCTGGCGCTGGAGCCGGATGAGCTGGGCACGATTTTCTCCGGTAGTGCGGTTGTCGATTGGAACAATACGACCGGCTTCTTCCCCGAAGAGCCGGGTCTGGTAGCGATCTTTACCCATCATAACGAGTTACCCGGACAACCGGTACGGCAAAGTCAGAGTCTGGCTTACAGTCACGATCGCGGACGTACCTGGCAAAAGTATGCAGGCAATCCGGTATTGACGAGTGAGCACCGACCCGATTTTCGTGATCCTAAAGTATTCTGGTACGAGCCGGACAATAGCTGGATCATGATCGTCGCGTGTGGACAGACCGTATCGCTGTATCGTTCGCCGAACTTGCTGCAATGGACCGAGATTAGTGAGTTTGGCGCAGGTATCGGCTGTCATGACGGAGTATGGGAATGTCCCGATTTGTTTCCGTTGCCGGTACAACATGGTGCAGACGGTGAAGAACGATGGGTGATGCTCGTTAGCATCGGTGATGGAGGAAGAGATCGGGAAGGCTCGCGTACACAGTATTTTACCGGACATTTTGACGGTACATCGTTTATGCCGGACGAGTTCTCGCAACAGATTCGCTGGCTCGATTACGGACGGGACAACTATGCAGGTGTGAACTGGTCAGACATTCCGGCAGAGGATGGACGGCGGCTATATATCGGCTGGATGAGCAACTGGCGTTATGCTAACATGACACCGACCGGTGATTGGCGCGGCGCGATGACGATTGCGCGCGAATTGCTGCTGGAACAGGGACAGGACGGGCAACTGCATTTGCTTCAGCGTCCGGTGACAGAGCTGGAGTCCTGCCGTCAGCCACTATTGCATCTGGAACAGGCAGAGCTGGAAGAAGTGGGAGCAGCACTGAATGCATTACGGCTGCGCAGCTATGAGCTGCATATCGTTATGCCCCATACCGGCTCAGCACAATGGGAAGTGCTATCGGATGGACAATATCGAACCGTAATCGGTCTCGATGCTATGCAGGGTACAGTATGTATCGACCGCACCCTGTCTGGCGATCAGACCTTTCATGAGCATTTTGCCGGGCGCCATGAAGCGGCTTTGGCGACAGTGGATAATGTGCGTGAGCTGCGTATCTTTGTAGATCGCGGGTCGGTGGAAGTATTTGTCGATGGAGGACGTACCGTACTGACTGATCTGGTCTTCCCTCCGGCTGGCGCAGACCGCCTGGGCTTGATGAGCGGAATGGATAAACAACATAAGCCCGAATGGATATCCGTGGCGGTCTACGATTTGTCGACAGGGCAGCAGGGATAAAGTAAGACGATCAGGCATCATCCGTTAAAAGTACGAACGATCACATGCAGTTATATAGTATACGTATACCATTTCGTACTACACATGTAGTTACGTATGACCGCATGCAGTTGCGCATCTTCGTATGTAGTTGCGTACCCTCATATATAATTAGGCATCGTCATCTGCAAGTAAATGAACGTACATGACGCTTCAAGGAGGCGGTAATTTGGATAGCCAGCAGGATATCATGGGCAATGCTAATGCTAGCAGGAGTAGCGATCAGAATGGCACAGAACGAAAGTATCCTATTGTTCCCTCACAGAGCATCATCATCATCCGCAGGCTGGTCATGCTGCTGCTCGCCGTTTGTCTGTACAGTGGAATCACTACCACTGTACAGGCGGCGGATATGCCGCAGTCAGGAGGAACGAGCACAATGACCACTACTCATCCGTCGATATTGGCGGCAGCCGTTGCTCCCGAAGGCGAAACGGCAGCATGGAATTATAATCTGACCGGTGAATATACGGTTGGCAATGCCTCATGGGCGTTGGATCGACGTGGGATGAGAGGTACAGTATTGGCGGGAAGAGAGGGCGGTATGAAAATATACGCCCAGCCGACCGGGCAGGATATGGTGCTGATGACCGATCTGATCCCTGTTGACGATCCGGCACCGATGCAAGCGGGATTATTGCTGCGCACCGATGAGCAAGGGCAGCAGGGCTATCAAGTGCTTTTGATTCGCAATGATCATCGCATCATCGCTCGCTTGCAGCGACCGGATGGTACGGTAATCCAGCAATCACAGCAGAGCTATCCGAGCGAATCGGGTGTCAAGCATCGGCTGGAGCTACATGTACAGGGAACCCATTTACAGCTATATGTGGATGGTTATGGGCAGCCGGCGCTTGATAGCGAGCAGCTAACCGCCGGTGCAGATGCGGGGATGGCAGGTATCGTTGTATTAAGCGGTGCGGCTTCATTTCAAGATACGTACAGGATGACGAAGGAGCAATTTTATGGCGAGGATTATCGCCCGGCCTATCATTATTCCGCTTTGCGTGGCTGGGCCAGTGATCCGAACGGATTGATCTATGATGAAGGTGAATATCATTTGTTTCATCAGGACGGCGGACGGTGGGCACATGCAGTCAGCACCGATCTGCTCCACTGGAAGAACCTGCCGTTCGCGCTGGAATGGAACGAGCTCGGACATATTTGGTCTGGTTCCGCCATTGCCGATGAACACAATGCATCCGGTCTGTTTGACGATACGGGCAGAGGCTTGATCGCCTATTATACGTCGTACACGCCGACAGCGCATAATGGTAATCAAAAAATTGGAATCGCTTACAGTTCTGATCGTGGTCGTACCTGGCGTTATCCGACCGATCGTCCAGTCGTGATCGATAATCCGGGTAAAAGCGCCACCGATCCGGGTGGATGGGACTTCCGCGATCCGAAGGTCATTCGCGACGAAGCGAACAATCGCTGGGTTATGGTCGTATCCGGCGGCGATCATGTGCGTCTATTCGTATCGACCAATCTGCTGGATTGGACATTGACCGACAATTTCGGTTATGCCGATTATATTCGCGGCGGCGTATGGGAATGTCCGGATCTGTTTCCATTACAGGCAGCGGACGGTACGGTCAAATGGGTGTTAATGATCAGCACAGGAGCGAATCCGAATACGGAAGGCTCGGATGCGGAATATTTTATCGGCGAGCTTAGCCCGGAAGGCAAATTTGTGAACGATAATCCCGCAGGTAAGGTGCTAAAAACAGACTGGGGCAAAGAATTTTACGCTTCGATGTCATTCGCCGGGCTGCCACAGCAGCAGCGCATTGTGATGGCATGGATGACCAACTGGGATTATGCGTTTGAGCAGCCCACTGGTGATTGGAAGGGCGTACTCACCATTCCGCGTCAATTGTCGCTCGTATCCACACCGGACGGATGGCGTCTGTCTCAGCAGCCAGTGCAGCAGCTAAATACGCTGCGTAGTCCTATGCTAAATAAGCAAGCAGTAGAGCTACAGCCGGACAGTACAAACCTGCTAGCTGGTCTGTCGGCAGCCAGCTACGAGATTGAAGCGGAGCTTCGATTACCGGAACAGCAGCCCGCATCCTCGTTCGGCTTCCGGTTGCTAGAGAACAGTAATGGTACGCAATTTACCGATGTCGGCTACACGGTAGCGAATCACCAGCTATTGATTGACCGCTCACAATCCGGCATTACCGACTTCTCACCGTTGTTTCGCACCCATCAGCAAGCGACACTGCGACAGACAGACGGAATCATTCGACTGCGGATTCTGGTGGATCGCTCTACTGTAGAAGTATTCGCTGATAACGGGCAGACGGTATTCAGCAGCATCGTGTTCCCTGATGCCGCTAGCCGTCAGATGAGCCTGTATACCGAGGGCGGCAATGTGCAGGTGGTTTCATTAAAGGTCAATCGACTGAGCAGTATATGGGATGAATAGCTGTTGCTGCAACTAGAAAAGGATACCCATTCCCATTTCACTATCACAAATGACAAGACCATTCATTGCTCGAAACCACGCAAAAAAAGCTGCCACGATCCAGCGGCAGCTTGATTTCAAACTGAGGAGCACATGCACATATGTACATGTGGAATATGCCTGATACGACCGGGAACGAATGCCCATTTCGTAGGCGATCTTCGCAAAATAACAGAATATACTGCATCCCGGCTAGTAGGCCTGTTAGAGTGTTAGCAAAGTAAATGAAGTAAAGTGGTGGATAGAGAAGCATGAGCATACAGTCACACTGCGGAGTCAGCCTGCTTTTTCCAGAGACGGGAGCGGTAATGTACAGTAGCGAGAGACAGATACAGTGCACCAAGCAGTAGATTCCAGCCTGTATGCAAACAGAGGAAGTTCACAATCATCATAAACATGACCATGCCGACCAGTCGGTTGTAGTGACGGTCAATCCATTGAATCATTCATTCATCCACCTTGTTATCGAATATAGTAGGTTGCGTTACACGTTAGCCCTTGCATCTGTATATTAATATCGGCTGAAATGAGCAAAGATGAAGTGTTGTACAAAAAAAGCACATTCTTCCAGACCGGGAGAATGTGCTTTCCTGATGAATACTAATTATTTGGGAACGCTACTGACCTTTTGCTGCCGTCCACGCACCAGCAGAAGGAAGAACAACACAGCCAGCACCTCAGCTCCGAAAATGACAATACTCATCGGAACCGCCGTTGTACCACTACCAAGACCAACAAGCGGTGACGCAAGCGCGCCCAGTGTCAATGGCAGTAGACCGAGCAACGCAGAAGCACTACCCGCTGAATTGCCCTGACTTTGCATCGCGAGTGACACGGAGGTAGCGCCCACCGAACCAACACAGGCGACGATCAGGAACAGCATACTGGCAATAGCGAACAATCCGCCGCCAGCAATCGCGATCACAAGCAGCAGCAGAGATGCCGTAAACGCAATCCCCAGACTGAGCTTGAGCAGGCGATATTCACCAAAGCGTCCGGACAATCGTCCCGCTAGCTGCGAGAAAATAATAATTCCCAGTCCATTGATTGCGAAAAAGATACTAAAGCCCTGTGCTGACACACCGAAAATATCCTGAATGACAAACGGTGAACCCGAAATATAAGCAAACATCGCTGCCATCACAAACGCTTGCGACAAGGCGAAGCCGATAAAGCTACGATCTCGAATCAGCCGTCCAAATGTACGTAGTGTCGTCCCCAGTCCACCTGCTGCCTTACGATCGGCTGGCAAGGTTTCCGGTAATCCGAATAAGACAGAGAACAGCATGATCGCTCCAATCGCTGCCAAAACGACGAATACGCCCTGCCACGGTACAACCTTGAGCAATAAGCCGCCGACGACAGGCGCAGCGATGGGCGCCACCCCGTTAATAAGCATTAAGAGAGAGAAGAATCGAGTTAGCTCGGTGCCAGAATACAGGTCACGCACAATCGCGCGTGAGATGACGATACCGGCGGCTCCGGTCACACCCTGAATAAAACGAAGCAGGATCAGCACCCAGATGTTGCCTGTCATCGCGCATAATAATGAAGAAATGGTATATAACACAAGCGAAATCAGCAGCGGCTTCCGGCGCCCCTTCACATCGCTGAGTGGACCAACGACAAGCTGACCGAAGGCTAATCCGAGCAGACAGGCGGTTAGGCTGAGTTGAGCGAGCGAGGCGTTTGTATGCAGATGATCTGCAAGTGTAGGAAGCGCTGGCAGGTACATATCAATTGAGAGCGGCGCAAAAGCCGACAGTGAGCCGAGGATGAGCGCAATGCCGAGGCGGCGCGAGCGCGTCATCGAGGACGCCGATAGCGTGCCTTTTGAGAGGAGCTTATTGGACATAGCTAGCCATTTCCTTTCCGTTATCCTGCGGTACTTTATAGCAACACAGTTCATTTTTACACATGGTCTAGTGTAAACGATTATACTAAACCGATAAAGCAAAGATTTCAGCGCTATACATTTCATGCTATAATAAATCCCAATGATTTATATATCCTAAACGACAATACAATTGAGGAAGGTAGGTCAAGCATCTTGTCTACAAAAGCTAAGCAACCGAAGCCCGAATGGATCAAAATCAAGATGACCAACAACGAAAACTATCAGGAAATTAAAAGCATGATGCGCTCCAAAACATTGCATACCGTATGTGAGGAAGCGCGCTGCCCGAACATCTATGAGTGCTGGGCTAACCGTACCGCCACCTTTATGATACTGGGCGACATTTGCACCCGTGCATGTCGTTTCTGTGCGGTCAACACGGGGATGCCAACGGAGCTTGATTTGCAGGAACCAGAACGGGTAGCGGAAGCGGCTGAGCAGATGGGCCTGAATCATTGTGTTATTACGAGTGTGGCTCGTGACGATTTGAAGGATGGCGGAGCAACGATCTTTGCCGAGACGATCCGTGCGATGCGCCGCCGCCTGCCACTGTGCAGTGTGGAAGTGCTCATCCCTGACTTTATGGGTGATATCGAATCGCTCAAGATCGTTATGGATGCCAAGCCGGATATTTTAAACCATAATATTGAAACCGTTGAACGTATGTCCGATCGCGTTAGAGCGAGAGCGAAGTATCCGCGTTCGATGGAACTGCTGCGCAATTCCAAAACGCTGCAACCGAACATTCCAACCAAATCCAGCATTATGCTGGGCGTAGGTGAGGAATGGGATGAAATTTTACAGGCAATGGATGACCTGCGTGCCGTGGATTGCGACATTTTGACACTGGGGCAATATTTGCAGCCAAGTCCAAAGCATTTGAACGTAGCCAAATATTACACACCAGAAGAGTTTGCAATTCTGAAGGAAGAAGGATTGAAGCGCGGATTCAGCCACGTAGAATCCGGCCCGCTCGTTCGCAGCTCCTACCATGCGCATGAACAGGTGAAATCCGCATCCAAGTCGAAGGAGACTTCGACTGTTTAATTGCTGAAAGGCGGGAAGACCTTGATTCATATTGGCGGCAAAACCTATGAACTGATCAAAGAACACCGGAATGGCTGGAATCAGGAGATTTTCCGTGAACGCTTTAGCGAGGTACTGGATCGGTATGATTATATTCTTGGAGATTGGGGCTACAATCAGCTACGTCTCAAAGGCTTTTACCGGGATGGTCATCCAAAAGCGGCAAAGGATAGCTCTCTGTCCAGTATGACCGAATATATTAATGAATATTGTAACTTCGGCTGTGCCTACTTTGTTTTGCAAAAGACAAAGGACGGCCCGGCTGAACCGAAGAACAGCGAAGCTGGCGAGCCGCGTGAGCCACGCGAAAGACCACAGCGTAATCGCAACAACAAACGCGACCGTCAGGACAAAGGCAATGGAGGCGGCAAGCAGCAGGGCAAGCAACACGCTAACGCGCAGGCAAACGGTAACGCGTCTGCTACAGAGTCCACTGCACCAGCCAAGTCCAAGCCGCAGCACGCTTCTGCCGCTGCAAAAGCATCCAATCCAGCAGCAGAGGCGCCAAAAGCCGAGTCCGCTTCACAGGTAGAAGCGGTTAAGGTGGAGACGCCAAAAGTGGAATCACCTAAAGCTGAAGTCCCTACATCGGAAGCGCCTAAACCGGAAGCACCGCCTAAAGTGCAACCAGCTAAAGCGGAAGCTCCTGCAACCGAAGCTGGCGGAACAACAGATTCCTCCAATTCATAAGGCAATATATTATAATGCCATATCGCATCACAGCAAAAAGCCCTCATCCGTTCTGTTAAAGATACGGTGAGGGCTTTTTTGTTACGCCTATTCAAAACGAAACGATAAAATACTAAACTACACAACATCAAATGATGAAACACTGCAAAGCCTGATTGTAACTCACCTGCATTCAGACTATACAGAGCTTCGCTTAGCCCAGGAACGACTGCCGCACCCGGTTCCAAAATGGATATGGACGATAGCGTGCAAAGCTTACACGTACGTTAGACACCTGACAACGAATCGAAATCAGATCGTCAATCGGAATATTCAGATGATCGATCGTTAGCTGCAGACGCTGTGGCTTGCGTGAATGAATATCACAATGATGATGCTTGGGTAGCATCAGTGATGAACCCAGTGTCCGGTATACCCGGTTGTTGATCGAAGCAATCTCGGCAATTTGCAGTGCCTCAATCGTAGGGTGTACCATAGCGCCGCCAAGCGCTTTGTTATAAGCGGTACTGCCTGATGGAGTCGAGATACAGATCCCATCACCGCGGAACATCTCGAAAATCTCATCATTGATGTCCACCTGCGCGACAATGGTCGTACCATCCAGACCTTTTAGTGTAAATTCGTTCAATGCGGTATAACGGGACACACCGCTTTTCGCTTGAATCTCCAGATCGACCAGCGGATATTTGACAATTTTCGGATTGTTATCATCGCTCTCATCGATCTCGCCTGCCATGAACTTAACCAGTTCCTCCAGCTCATCTGCTTTCCAGTCCGCATAAAAGCCCAGATGACCCGTATGAATACCGACAAAGGCAAGATCAGGAATATGGTCGATAAACGTATGAAAAGCGTGCAGCATCGTGCCGTCCCCACCGATGGATACGACGATCTCCGGTGATTGTGCATCTAGCTCGAAGCCATAACCGGCGGCCAGCTTATGAAACCGTTCACTCAGTTCGATCGATAATTGATCTCCGCGATCCAGTACATAGTATCTCAAGTTAGGAAAGCTCCTTTATCCAGAATCGTTAACCTGCTCCCTTTTGATGATAATCAATTCTGTGAGCGAACACAATCTTTTTGCCTGTAATTACTGCCTTCATTACGTCTGACACGGGATGATAGCTCCTAACCGCCCAGAGTTATGTCTACGAAATATAAACGCAACAATAGGAGGTTTTGTAAAGAGCCTGTAATCTAATTGTTAAAGTAAACGCTTACAAAAATGGTTCTATTTCCGATATAATATGATAAAATAAAGACAGAAGCAATCGTCGGAAGTCAAAAGGCAAAGTCAATAACACAATTGAGAATTGGAGTGATCATGATGGGCGTTAGCATTATTTCCGGACTTCTTGTGTGTGGTTTTGTATATGTCATCCGATCCTCTTTTGCACAACCGGGGGAAGAAGACGGCAGCATGTACTAAGCGCCGCGCGTGCTGATACGGACGGTTTGTTGTCCATGGTGCTGCTATAGAAGCAGCAAGTCGAATTGAACAAGTCGCATTTTCTTACGTTGATACGAAGTTGAACTTATAGAACGAATACGTCATATTTGCTATGTAGCATAGGGCCAATCGTAGGAGAGGCTGTTTCTGTAGTCCATAGATGGACAACGGAAGCAGTCTTTTTTTTGACCGCTGCACATCATTTTAACAGGTCATACAGCGATCTCAAATTCAGCGACTGGCGAGGCATAACCGCTATAACTATGGTATACTTTGGGCAATGACGTAAGGAAGGTTGGCGATTTCAGTTGAATTATCGTGCATCCCTGTATGAATTACTCGGCGGTGACGAAGGTGTCCGTCGTTTAGTAGACGCTTTTTATCCCAAGGTGCAAAAGGACCCGTTGATTGGGCCCCTGTTTCCGGAAAATATCGATCCGGTAAAAGAAAAGCAATATATGTTTTTGTCGCAATTTTTTGGTGGGCCTTCCCTCTTTTCAGATCAGCATGGTCATCCGATGATGCGTGCAAGACATATGCCGTTTCCAATTACACATGAGAAAGCGGACGCGTGGCTTGCCTGTATGAATGAGGCATTGATTGAAGTAGGTGTAGAAGATGAACTCCGTTTCTTCGTGATTGAGCGCCTGTCTGGTCCGGCGCATCACTTTGTGAATACGGATTAAATGCCGGCTTGTCCGGATAGGATAAATTTATAGTGGGGGAAGAATGTCAGATGGAAGATTCCGTACAGTTAGAGCCGCTGTATCAGATTAAAGTGAACTGTCCGCAATGTGAAGAGGATTTTCAGACCAGTCGTGTGCGGCAAAGCCTCAAGCGTGTTTCTCGAAGAGATTCGGACTTTTGTGCGTATTATCAGCATGAGAATCCTGACTTTTATGTCGTTCGTGTATGTCCGCATTGCGGTTTTGCATCGACCGAGAATTCGATGGCAAAGCTTAGCAGCGCACATAAGCAAAAATATATGAGCGAGATTGGCCGCCGCCTGGCTAAGCGTGATATGGGCGGACACCGCAGCCGGGAGCAGGCGTTAGAGACCTATAAGCTTGCCCTGATGTGTGCACAGACGATCGGTGACCGGGAGCGTATTATAGCTAGCTTCCTGCATCATATCGCCTGGTTGTATCGCTACAATGGGGAAACAGAGCAGGAGCAGCGTTTTCTACGCTATTGCCTTGAATCGTATATTCGTGTGTATGAGATCGAGAGTGTAGGCGGCAGTGATGCGCGTCTAATGTTCCTGATCGGTGAGCTGCATCGTCGTCTCGGCGAATTTAACAACGCGGTCAAATGGTTCTCGCGTGTTATCAATGATCAGCGTATTACAGATTCTGCGATGATCCGTGCATCGCGTGAACAGTGGGTTGTATTGCGTGAGCAAATGCTTGCCAAAAATCATGAGCTGCCAGATGAGATGAAAGAAGATAAATAAGCAGACAACTATATACTCAACTAAAACAGGCTTGGAGCACGTCATTAACGTGTCCAAGCCTGTTTTGTTATTATCGCAGCACTGCATCGGTGAGCAGATAGTCACTGTCGCTATCCAGCAGCGTTACCCGATTGCTACAGCAGGGGAAGACGAGTAGCTTCTTTTTCCCGCTGTGGATCGTAGCAAGCTCCTTCGGACGAATCGGAAGCAACACATTGCCTGTCCCGCAAAATGGACATTCCTGTACATACACATCGTTCATCACAATATCATAAGGCCAAGCCTGGTTAAACGGAATCATTCGGACGCGCCGTCCTTGGATTCTTCTTTTGCCAGTTCAGCGAGCTTTTGCATCAAAATGTGCTGGGGCATATGCATAAGCTGCTCCAGCGGAACATTTAATTTTTCGGCGAGCTTGAGAGCTGTATCGGCCGAGATTTGCAGTGGGCGCATGTCAGACTCCCTCCTTATTACCAAAATAGTCTTGAATTAGAGTATACTATAGTTATAAACGCTTGGCGATGTACGATATTGTCAGGCGATTCATCTGGCATGAAGGATCGTTTATTGCTCGATCTGGCTTGGTTTTGCAGCTACATATGTTGTATGACTGACAGAGCTGCTGTAGAATCGACAGCTCTGTACATTCGCACGGAAAGGTGTTGTTGATCATCATGAATCATCCGCTGAATCAAACCTGGAATCTGGAACCTATTTTTGCTGGTGGCTCTACTTCGGAGGAGTTGCATACGTATTTGCAACAGGTGACAAAGGATATTACGGCTTTAGTTGAGCAACTGGGTCATTTGTCCGCACCGACAACAGTAGAAGAAACGGCTAGCTTTGACGAGCTGCTGGAGCGTCTGCAGGATGTGCGTATTCGTTTGCGTGAAGCAGGTGCCTTTGCCGGATGCTTGACTGCGCAGGATCAGAGCGATAAGCAGGCGATACGTCTATCGGCTTCGCTGTCCGATCTGTCTGCAAAGCTACAGGGGCTATTTGTTCAATTTCAAAGCTTGTTGCTACATACGAATGAGGATGTATTTCAAGGCTGGATGCAGCGTCCTGAAGTAGCGCCAGTATCCTTTTATCTGAGTGAGATTCGTGCACTCGCTGGTGAGAAAATGTCGCCAGAGCTGGAAAGCCTTGCGCTTGGCCTCGCTGTAGATGGCTATCATGGCTGGAGCGACTTCTACGATACGATTGTTAGTCATGTACGCATTCCGTTTGAACAAGACGGAGAGACGGTTATGCTGTCTGCCGGACAGGCTGCCAATAAGATGAACGATACGAATCGTCAATTGCGTGAGGAGATGTTCCAGAAATGGGAAGCAGCGTGGACAGGGGTAGAGGACTTCTGCGCCGATACACTGAACCATATCGCAGGCTTCCGTCTGAAATTGTACGACAATCGCGGCTGGGATAGCGTGCTCAAGGAGCCACTTGCGATTAACCGCATGTCCGAGCAAACGCTGCAAACGATGTGGGATGTGATCGTGAAGAATAAGCCGGTATTCGTATCCTATCTGGAGCGTAAGGCACAGGTACTTGGTGTAGACCGCTTGAGCTGGAACGATGTGGATGCTCCGCTCGGTACGGTGGATAGTCAGGTAAGCTATGACGATGCGGCTGATCTGATCGTAGAGCAGTTCCGTAAGTTCAATCCTGAAATGGCGGACTTTGCTGTCAAAGCATTCGAACAGCGCTGGATTGAAGCGGAAGATCGTGCAGGCAAGCGTCCGGGCGGCTTCTGTACGTCGCTGCCGCGCAGTAAGGAAACGCGTATTTTCATGACGTATAGTGGTACAGCATCCAACGTATCTACACTGGCGCATGAGCTGGGTCATGGTTATCATCAGCATGTGATGAACGATCTGCCTGCATTTAGCCAGCAATATGCGATGAACGTAGCTGAGACGGCTTCGACATTTGCGGAAATGATTGTAGCGGATTCGCTTGTGAAAGGGGCTTCCAGTGCAGAGGAAAAGCTGTCGCTACTGGAGGATAAAATTCAGCGCAGCATCGCTTTCTTCATGAATATTCATGCGCGCTTTCTGTTCGAGACACGCTTCTATGAGCAACGCCGCTCAGGCATGGTTGGCAGTGATCAATTGAATGAGTTGATGGAGCAAGCACAGCGAGAAGCATTTTGCGATACGCTGTCGTCCTACCATCCACACTTCTGGGCATCCAAGCTGCACTTTTATAAAACGGGTGTACCTTTTTACAATTTCCCTTATACATTCGGTTATCTGTTCAGTACAGGCATCTATGCACTGGCTCAGCAGGAAGGCGCTGGCTTTGCAGCACGTTATGATGCGCTGCTACAGGATACCGGGCGTATGACCGTTGAAGAACTGGCACAAAAGCATCTGGGCGTCGATCTGACTCAGCCAGAATTCTGGCAGGGCGCTGTTGATGTGAGTATTGCCGATGTGAAGCTGTTTCTGGAAATGACGGAGGAACATGCTCGTTCATAAATAAATCTGTAATACACGTTTGGAAATATATAGTAATAATCTGTGTATCGTAGCCAGGGATTATTTCTGTATATGATTATGAAAGGGAAGGCGCTTGAGCGTCTTCCTTTTTGTTTT
The DNA here is from genome assembly GCA_039595515.1 of Paenibacillus sp. GTDB lineage: Bacteria > Bacillota > Bacilli > Paenibacillales > Paenibacillaceae > Saccharibacillus. The sequence goes on from JBCNLJ010000062.1 coordinate 21,871, forward strand.
GCGATGACTTAAAAAAGATAATTGTATTATGGGAATTGTATTGAAACAGAACCTTCAAAGGATAAACTAAGCAAGCAGACGAATAAATATGTGAGTTGAGTTTACACCTATCTATAAATAAAAACTGCATACATTCGACTGATAAAACAAGATGGTTTGCGCATTTACGCAAATTTAAATTCTCTAAAATAACTTAGTGACTGTAACGAAAACGGTCAATAACAATGAAAAATAGCAAAGAATATTGTCGAATATTAGGTATTATTACCTATTTATGATGAACTGTATTGCTTGATGATTATAATCACCATATAATGAGTCCGAAGTCCTGATTTTACATGATTTACAGAGAAAGGAAGGGGAACAAATGCCTAAAAACGATCTTGTATCTTTATCAAGGCAGCTTGATATCGTCTTTAAGGAATTAGAACAGGAGCTGGCTCATCTCGATTCGGGTACCGTATTTGTACAAATACGCAATAACATGATTGGCAAATTCGGAATTCGTCATAATCCGATCAGCGGACGTAACGGTGAATGGGCTGGTGTGGAGGAAGGATTGACTGTGATGCAGATCAAATCATTCCGCCAGATGGCAATTGAATCGCTAAAATTCAAAAACCATTGGACACATGGTGAGATCAGCTATGAGTTTGCTGTTCGCAAAGGCTTAATTATGGTTGACACTGTTATTGAATCCAATTACAACATGGCTAATCACATGATTCGGTATCCAAGAGCTACATACAGCGAAGCGAATGCAGAATAAGCATACAGATTTTAAGCAAACCAGCAAAAAATAATAAGCAACTGAGCAAGCGAATAAAGCAGCAAGTCAGCTAGTTAGAACGTCTTATTAGATAGCGAAACGAGCACTTTTGCAGCAATACTCCGTACTTGACTCCATCCGAACAGGCATCATGTTTTATGCCCTTATATTTTATTTTTTTATTATTTTAATTTATTGTTTCGGCTTGTGATCCGATCAAGCCCTATACCCGATGTACTGAAGCGGAGACATGGAGAGAAAAGCGACTACCTACAGGGTAGTCGCTTTTTTATTACAATCCATACCATCAGAAGAAACGGTGAATCTGTCTCGACCTAAAATTAATTTTTTGCCGTATAAGCAGTCAATGCCTGAATAACACGGGTGGCTTCTGCCGTGGATACAGCTTTTGCAGGCTCAAGCTTATCTGCTGTACGGACTGGCAGAATACCGAGCGGTTGTACAGCCAGTGTAGCGGTATAGGCCCAATGCTGCGCCGGTACATCGCTATAGCCGACTGTAGCGGAAGTGGATTGTTCGCCTGGATGATTCAGCTTGAGCCACTCTGCGACAATAACAGCGAGCTGTGCTCGTGTAACGGATGCCTCAGGAGCAAATTGCTGATTGCCCACACCGCGCATTAAGCCGGCTGCGGTTACAGCCTGAATTGCTTCTGTCTGTGGGATAGAGGAAATATCCGTATAGCGTGCTTGTGCATCTGCAGAGGCAGTGTAATGGAATGCTGTACTGAGTAAAGCTGCTAGCTCTGCTCTGGTAATGGCTGCGCTGGACGTTGAATCAACAGGTGGTTTGCTTGAGCCAGCGGTTGCATCGGCTGTCTTGTGCTGAGCAAACAGCCAGTCAATCATGCTCTGATCGTTAAAAGCAGGAACCCATGACCAGTGCTTCAGCGCTCCATAGAAGCGCTGGCTGTCCATAAACGTATCGCTATACAGCGTTTCCTTCACCTGTGTTGATCCAAGCTCGGTCAGTGCTTGATACGCTAGCTTGCTCGTACGGCTATCGGTGATCGGATCATTTTCGGCATGCACAATCCAGATCGGTGTATGTACAAGTGAGCGTAGCGCTGTTTTGAATGCATCGACCGAGCCTTTATAATCCGCAACAGTATCCTTGGCAGCAATGACGATTGCACCCGCGAACAGATCGGGATATTGCATTAAGAAGCGGAAAGCACCTCCGCCACCGCTGGATACGCCAGCTAGGTAAATGCGGTTCGGATCTACTTTACCTTCAGCGATAAGCTGCTGAATGAATTGCTCCTGCATCGTAAAATACTGCTGCATACGCTGGAGCTGATCGGGCTTATCGTAGATCGCCCAGTCGTAATTTTGTGGATAATGGACAGCCAGCACAGAGGTATCCTCGCCAGATTCGGTCCATGTGGTTGCGCCGCGGTTCTCGGTTAACTGCTTCATATTGTCGGTACCTACTTCACCGCCGCCATGCAGCCACACGACGAGTGGGCGAGCACCCGCAGAGGAGCTAAGCTTGAGGCGATACGGCAGAGATTCGCCACTGGCAGATGTGAGCATCCCTGGTTTGAAATCATCGACGGTCTGGATTGAGAGCTGCTTTACCTGATCGGCGGTGAACGAAAGCTCAGGGAATTTGCTATTGTTCACAGCAAACTTTTCGACCGAGCCACCACTATAGCGAAACGGTTTAAAATCAAGATGAATCGACTGACCCTGCACCGATACATTCAGTTCATCGTCAGCATAATTGTTCTGTACAGCCTCACCCTGGGCATTGAGTGGATAGCCATCATAATTGCCTGTAATATCAAAGTCGCCTGCCGTCAAATTAGCGTAACGTGCAGGATCACTTACCTCAATATCGAACGATTTTACCATCGTGCCGGCATCACCCACATACGCCTGTCCGGTAATACGAACACCGGGCCCATCGTCCGCCGCTGCCGCAGGATGCCCAAAGCTGCTTGCTCCCAGCGCTGCTGTGATGACAGCAATGATTCCTTTTTTCGCGATATTCATATCGATTACAGCCTCCTTGTCGGGAATGAACAGCAAAAAAGCGGACGCAACACTAACAGATGGTCGACTGTACGTCATACTCCATGCATAGCAAGGAGCCTCGTAAGCAACCATATGTCAGGTTTTGCCCGCTTTCGCCGTTACAACCCTGTCATTTATAGCTTTACCTTAAACAAAAATGATAACGCTGTCAATGATAACTGTGTCTCTATAAAACTCATATGAAAATAATAGCATCATCGTTGTCTGTTCCCTGTCGTTAGGGTTCGCCTATATCAAAAAGCCCTCCTTTTACAATAACAAAGGAGGGCGGGTGTAGCGGACTAGCTCAAATAAGACGCTATTCTTTTAAACTAAAATGGATGCAATAAAATATCGCATATTCGATAGCAAGATACTAATATTTTCAGAGCCGCGATTTGATGTGAAGTTTATGCGGTGTAAACTTCGCTATTCGTCTATAGCCCTTACAGTATCGTCGACTTTTCAATCACATCAAGCTGGAGGCTCAGTTCAACCGGAACACCTGGCTCGAGCTCAATCAAGCCGGTGAATTCGCGTGGATGTGTGGAATTGGGCGCATCCGGCAGGCATGTGTACGGCTCGATGCACAGGAACTGATCGCTTTCGCCTTTCGTATACAGCACCCAGTATTTAAAATAATCCGGATCTGCCGAATAGCGCAGACCATATCCATCATCCCGTCGCAGCTCTGCACTGACCGGACGTTTATCGCCAATACGCAGCAGATTATCCCAGTTACGATGAGCCATATTCATGCCCATATTCAGCTCATCCCATTCGTGCAGTGGAATGACCTCGCCGGTTGGAATCTGCTCCTCGTCCTGTACGAGCTGATCGCTGACCGGAATTTTCAACGTCCAACGGGAAGGCTCACCATCCAGCAAGAACCACGTATGTAGGCCAAAGCCGAACGGTGCAGCATGCTCACCCAGATTGGTGATTTTGAGACGTTGCATGAGTGAAGTGCCCTGTAGCTGTAAGCTCATTTCCAGCTTGAGCGGTGTTGGATACTGGCGCATCCAGTTAGGATCATCGGCAGTAAGCAGCTCGGTTACGATCTGGCAGCCAGTTTCGTTCTCATCGATATCCGCTACACGCCATGCCTGGTTACGGTGCAAGCCATGAATATGATTGTTGTTCGCCGTATTTTGATCAAACTGGTATTCAACACCATCATATTCAAAATGACCGCGCCGGATGCGTCCTGGCGGCATCAGCATCGGCATACCGAAGTGGTAGGGCTTTTGCATATAAAAGTCCTTGTCGCTCTCTTCGGGGCGGCGCAGGATATCGCGATTTTCCTGCAGATCACGAATGCCAATCACGTTATTGCCCAGCTTCGGCAACAGTGTCACTTCGAGCTGCTTGCTCTTTAAAATATAGGTTTCATATCCATTCCAGGTTCCTTTGCTTACTGTCATTGCGTTGCTCCTTCCTGATTATCGGGCACAAATGCGGTACAATATATTAATATTTATCATACCAGATATTCACTGAAAATGGCGATTTCGCATTTGACATTCATGCGGTTTGGCATTAATATAGGCTCAAGTTTGAAGCGAATGGATATGTAAACACGATGATAGAGAGTAGTAGGCATGGACAGCCTTTTACAGAAAGCCGGTGGTTGATGCGAACCGGTGAAGACGCTGTGCTGAATGGACTCTGGAGTGCTGTGCAGAAACGGAACGATCCCTGTGGGATGTTCATAGTATGCAGGCCGGTAACCCACCGTTAACGGGAACCAGAGATTAGACGAATCGTCCGATATGCTGCTGTGACGATGCGATGTAGCCGAAGCCTGGCTCACCGCATGATCCAACAACATAAATGTCGACCGATGTGAATCACTTGGTTGGAGTATAGAAGGAGCTCATTTGGTATGGAACTGCTCTATATCTTACTCGTGATGCGATCACATGGGAGAAGGGAATGGGGCAGCGCAAGCGCCAATGCGTCTGATGAATAAGGGTGGTACCACGGTCACACGTCCCTTTTGGGGTGTGGCCTTTTTTGCGTTCAATTTTATCGACTAATGGGAGGAACACATGATGAAAACCGTATTATCCGGCATTCAGCCGAGTGGTTTGCTGACGATCGGCAACTATATCGGCGCGATCAAAAACTTTGTCCAATTGCAAAACGAATACAACTGCTACTTTATGGTGGTCGATCTGCACGCGATTACCGTAGCACAAGAGCCGGAAGCGCTGCGCGAAGCGTCCGAATCGGTCGCTGCCCTGTATCTTGCCGTAGGTCTTGATCCGAGCAAAGCGAATATTTTCCTGCAATCTCATGTGCCACAGCATGCGGAGCTGGGATGGATTATGACGACACTCGCATCGATGGGCGAGCTGGAGCGTATGACGCAGTTCAAGGATAAGTCGGCAGGTAAAGAAAATGTAGGCGCAGGTCTGTTCGTGTATCCGGCGCTGATGGCAGCGGACATTCTGCTCTACAATGCCGATCTGGTGCCAGTAGGCGACGATCAGAAGCAGCATCTGGAGCTGACGCGCGATCTGGCGGCACGCTTTAACCACCGTTTTGGCGACTATTTTACACAGCCGGACCCATTCATTCCAGAAGTGGGCGCACGTATTATGTCACTGGATGACGGCACGAAAAAAATGAGCAAGAGCAATCCGAACACAGGCAGCTATATCGCCCTGCTTGACCCGCCTGATGTGATCCGCAAAAAAATTAGCCGCGCCACCACCGATTCCGGTCGCGAGGTACAATATGATCCGGCAAACAAACCGGAAGTGAGCAATCTGATGACGATCTATTCGCAATTTTCGGGAATGACGCTTGCCGAGGTGGCAAACAAGTTTGAGGGTCAGATGTACGGAGGATTCAAAAAAGAGCTGGCAGAAGTCGTTGTCGCTGGTCTGGAGCCGATGCAGCAGCGCTACCACGATATCCGCAAAACCGGTGAAGTCCGCGATATTCTCCGCCAGGGCGCACATAATGCAGGGGCCAAAGCGGAGAAAATACTGACGGACGTCAAACAACGCATGGGCTTCCTACCCGCTTCCTTTTAAGCGAAGCTAGTAAAACAAGCCGATCTAACAGACGGAAAAGTAGCCTTTAAACCGTGTTGCCTTGACGACGATTCTGGCGCGCTTTGATCACAAAGCCCCAGCCGATATTCGCTACACCAAGCACACCAAGCAACACCGCAAGCCAGGCCGAATGCGAGATCGCAATCGCGCACAATAGAAGCAATACAATAGACGAAAAGGCAAACCAGGCGGAAAGCATTTTACTCATTACAATCTAGGCCTCCTGAATCCAAACAGCCCGCAGAACAGAAAGTGAATGCCCTGCGGGCTATTCGTCTCGTTTAGAATGATTTGTGTGTAAGCCAAAATTCACGAAATAAGCAGACGTGCCAGTATGGAAATCACTTTTCATACCATATAAACATTCATGACAGGAGCGATGTAAGCGTACAGCATCGCTCCTATTTCTATTGTGCCTGACATCGTTTAGTCGGTCAAGCCGCATTGTATAGACGTATATGACTATGTTCATTGAATTTGAGGTTGTGTTGTGTAGCATATGTATGCGGTGTGGAGCAACGACCACTCCAGCAAAGAATAAGAGGACAGACTCCCGTCTCGCACAGGAATCTACGAATATAGAGAAGATGTATATGAAGATGTATATAAAGAAAATGTAGATCCCCATGCTCGGAAGCAGTACGATATTTTGCTGTACCAAAATCCCCTTTCATTGACCCCCGTGTTAGGAAGTCGCTAACACTGTAAGTCGTCTATTCCCCCTATATCCTGTATAACAACAATATACATTTAATAGAGGACAAAGCAGCCTTGCAAGGATATAAAATGCAGTTACATACGTTAAAGTAATCAATGTAGTTAGTGCAGTTAGTATGGGTTACGCCGTTAGTACAATTAATGCTATTAATGCTATCAGCGCTGCTAATGCCTTTAATACTTGTAATCTGTAATACCTGTAATACCTGTAATACCTTCAATGCCACCCCCATTTGCGACGTGTGTATTTAACTTTTGCTGCAAGCAGCACGGAACGCAGGCAAGGAAATAAGGGAAAAGGACGACTTATAGTGTTAGCGATCTCCTAACACGGGGTGCAATGAAAAAGGATTTTTGCGCAGCAAAATATCGTACTGCTTTGGAGCCGCGGGAATCTTCATTCAATCCTAATCCAAAAGATTCCCGCGGCTCCACCCGAGTCCGTTCCCTTATTCCTTGCCGGAGTGGTCCCTGCCTTCCCAGCAACCCTTAAATCAAACGCTCGATCAAACTATATACAAAGTCACCAAATGCAGTATAATGAACTACATCGCAATCAGTGATAATGATTATCAATCATAAGCAGAAAGGAAGCGGCAGTATTTGGTGCATAGATACAATCGAACACTAAAGTTAACAGGCTGGTTTGTCGCCGCGACTGCCGGACTGCTGCTGTCTGTCTTTTTTGCTGTTTCGTATGGAGCGAAGGAATTGACATTGCCGGCAGTCTGGTCGGCGGTATTTCATTATGATGCAACGGCTACGGCGGATCAGATCATTTATAATCTGCGCCTCCCTCGTGTGCTGGGAGCAGTGCTCACCGGCATGGCATTTGCTGTGGCAGGAGCTATCATGCAGGGCGTGACGCGTAATCCGATGGCGGATACGGGCATTCTTGGCATCAATGCAGGCTCATCGCTCGTGGTAGCCTTAAGCTTTGCCTTTTTACCCGCATTGTCGTATACGGGGCTGATGACGTTATCGTTTGTCGGTGCCGCGCTGGCGACCTTGCTCATTGTGCTGCTTGGTGCAGCTACACCGGGCGGTCTAAGTTCAATGAAGCTGACGGTGGCAGGAGCGATTATTGCAGCGATGCTGCATTCGCTCAGTACAGGAGTGGCGCTATACTATGATTTGAGCCAGGATCTGGCGTTCTGGTATGCAGGTGGTGTGAGTGGGATTGGCTGGCATCAGCTCAAGCTGCTTGCACCGGTTATCCTACTTACAATCCTGTGGGCGATAACGCTTGGTAGACCGATTACCTTTTTATCATTAGGAGAGGAGTCGGCGGTGAACCTGGGCGTACGTGTACGACTCGTTAAAGTGCTGGCGTTGACGACTGTTGTCATTTTGGCCGGTGTATCGGTATCGGCAGCCGGGGCGATTAGCTTTATCGGGCTGGTTGTGCCGCATATAGCGAGACGTCTTATCGGCGTCGATTATCGCGTCGTTATTCCCTTTTCGGCGCTGCTTGGTGCGATATTGCTCGTATGGGCAGATCTGGCTTCGCGGATGGTGCAGCCACCGCGTGAGTTTGCGATTGGCGCGATGGTAGCGATTGTAGGCGTTCCCTTTTTCCTCGTGCTCGCTCGGCGTGAAGGGAGGGAGCTATAATGGATATTCATCGTGTACAGGCGGGGAAAATACGTCGTGCCTGGATGGTCAGTCTGCTGCTCCTTGTCGTCGCGATTATAGTTATGCTGATCAGTCTGAACACGGGAACGATCCGATTGTCCCCTGTGCGAGTGCTGTATACGCTGTTTGGCATGGGGACGCGTCAGGAGCAGTTGATCCTGTTTGATTATCGGTTACCGCGCATTTTGATTACAATGCTGGCAGGTATCGGCATCGGTGTAGCGGGGGCTATGCTACAGGGCACCTCGCGTAATTCGCTCGCTGATCCGGGTGTACTCGGTATTCATGCAGGCGCCGGACTTGGACTCATCGTATATGTTTCCTTTTTTCGCACACTGGAGGGCTCGTCTGCGATCTGGATTCCGGTATTTACGTTTGTCGGCGGGGTGGTGACTGCGGCAATGATTTTCCTGCTGGCGTATGATCGCAGACGAGGACTGCTGCCGATTCGTCTCATTCTCGTTGGGATCGCGATAGCGGCAGGGATGAGCGCGATCACGCTATTGCTGTCGCTACGCCTGGATGAAGACACCTACACCTTTACAGCGACCTGGCTGGCGGGCAGTGTCTGGGCGCGGGATTGGATGCATGTGTGGGCACTTCTGCCGTGGATCGTACTGCTTGTACCGTGGGTATACTGGCGCTCACCGAAGCTCGATCTGTTCGCGCTTGGTGATGAGCTGGCGCTTGGCGTAGGGGGCTATGTGAATCGGAGTCGGATCGAATTGATGCTGCTGGCAGTTGCCTTATCCTGCGCCAGTGTAGCGATGGTCGGCTCTATCGGATTTATCGGACTGGCAGCGCCCCATATTGCTCGTCGTCTGACCGGAGCAAAGCATCAGTACTTTTTACCGGCAGCAGCATTGCTTGGACTTGTGATTTTACTGGCAGCCGATACGATTGGACGTTCTATTTTTCAGCCAAACTTTATTCCGGCAGGAGTCGTCGTGTCCGCGATTGGTGGGCCATACTTTTTGTATTTGCTGCTGAAAAGCCGTTTTTAAACGGATTGTATTCGGAGGTATAGACGGGTAAAGCATCGAAGCAGAGGCTGAACCTGTCGCTCATCGTGCTCGTGCAGAGTAATGGAAACGATGAATAAGATGAATAAACAGATTATAGAGAAGCAACACTGGATGGGTGTGCTTATGAAGGAGTAGAAACATGTTAAAACGATGGAATACGATCATCATACTCGGTCTGCTGGTCGTGCTGCTTGCGGCTTGCGGTCAGTCAGGTGGCGCGGCGACTACATCTGCTGAGAGCCAGACAAGCGATAAAGTTAAAGTTGAAAATGGTACGATCACCCATACCGCAGATGCTCGCATCGCTTCAATGTCGATTCATATTACAAATAACCTGCTGGCACTGGGCATTCAACCAGCAGGCTCGGTCATTGGCGGCGATGTGAAGGACTTTCTGCCGCATGTAGCGGATCGTTTGCAAGGAACGACAAAGCTGGGTGCAGTTACTGATCCGGATATGGAGGCACTGCTTGCGCTGCAACCTGACGTGATCTATATCGATAAATCACAGTCCGGCAAAGACCTTGCCAAGTTCGAAGCGATTGCACCGACGATTGTGATTGATATGGATCAAGGCACATGGCAGGACCAGCTCAAGCAGGTTGCCAGCCATGTAGGTCTGGAAAGTAAAGCTGATGAATTTATTAAGCAATATACAGCTAAAGCTGACGAAGTAAGCCAGTTGATCCACAAGAAGCTGGGTGAAAATGCGAAAGTGATGGCGATTCGCGCGACAGCCAAAGAACTGCGCGTGATGAGTACAGGTCGTCCAGTAGGCCCGATTCTGTACAATGATCTGAAGCTGCAAGCACCGGAAGGTGTGAAGGAAATCCCGGCAACCGAACCATTCGCAGTTATCTCCAAAGAAGTGCTGCCGGATTACGATGCCGATGCGATCCTCGTCATTATTAGTAAAGGGAAGCAAGCGAAGGCAACATTTGACGAGCTGGAGCAAAATCCGGTCTGGCAAAATCTGAAGGCGGTCAAAGCGAAGCATGTGTATGTGCTCGATGGTCAAAAATGGCTGGATTATTCCTCCCTCGGTCACAGTATGGCACTGGATGATGCACAGCAATTGTTTTCCAAATAAACGACTTCGGTATAGATCCTGATATGGAAAGTAATGACCGGATCATTGCCAGATCGAAACAGTAACTAAAAACAGGAAGCCGTAACCCTATAGAAACCAAAAAGACTGACATTCCGCTGCTTGAAGCAGGCTGGAAGTCAGTCTTTTTATATGCAGGTATAGCTAAACGATCCAGCCATACCTTCGCTTTATCCCTGATCTAGCTCATATGCAGGCTAATGCGTTCATTCATTTTATCCGGGCTCAGCCAGCCGACATAGGAATCGATCGTATTAAACTGGCGATCCATGACAACGACAGCAACGAACGGATACTGACGGCGATGGCGATAACGCACATCAGCCCAGCGTACGATGTAACCGGTTGATGTCTGCTCCACCTCAGAGATCGTATACGAGGAGAAGTATAGCAGCGCACGGATATCACGATGCTTGCGTGAAGCTTCAATCGCCGGATGCTGCATCGAATGAACTGAATCGATCCAGATCAGCTTATCCGGGCTATACCAGCCGATCCGATAGCTGCCGTCTTTTTTGGCATGAACCACATGCCAGCGGCGTAGCGAAATGGTCGGGATCAGTACATAATGACCGTCCGGCTCAGGGGAGCGTCCATCTTCAATATCCATACGCTCGACCTTACGCGTTAAATACCAGTGTGTCAGTGTGCGCCATATATAGTAGACACCGATCATACTGTACAGTGTAACGAAGATCGGCGCGGTGGGCACCAGACCCGTCATCCACAGCAACAGCGCGGCAATATGCGTCCCAAAAATAAACGGGTCGAAAATGTTAATGATATTCCACGAAATCCACTTTTCACTAAATGGGCGTACCGCCTGTGTACCGTACGTGTTAAACAGATCGGTAAACA
>JBCNLJ010000063.1:0-32733 GCA_039595515.1 Paenibacillus sp.
GCTTGAGCAGTAGGTGCATCTGGTAAGATTGCTCTTGTTGCTAATAATGCGGCTATTGTAGAAGAAATAAGTATTTTTGTTTTCATTATTTAACACTCACTTTCTATTTATTTATTATTTTTTGGGATCCTATCCTCCTTTCTCAAAAAAAGTAAGTGTAAATTATACCATTAAAAGTAATCGATTGCAAAATAAAGGTGAATTATGTATTTTTAGATCGATTATAGAAAATTAAATTTATTGAATACATTATATGAATATTTTAATTACAGTAATTTAATTTTTAATAGCATTTTATTTCACTAGTATCTGCTTTAAAATAATATTATTAATCATTAAAGGAGTTTATTATGAAATCTGTTATTTTAGACGTAGATACGGGCATTGATGATTCGATGGCAATCGCTTATGCTGTACATTCGCCAGAGCTTAATGTGCTGGGCATTACAACGGTGTTTGGCAATATCACTGTAGAAGAAGCAACGCGCAATACACTGGTCGTACTGGATCAGCTAGAGCATCCACTGCCTGTATACCCGGGAGAGGCAAAGCCGCTGCAACGCGACTATACGAAGCCCTTTGCCCGTCATATTCATGGAGAAGACGGCATCGGCAATCAATATCGTGAACCCTCCACGAGACAACCGCAATCGCTATCCGGGCCAGTGTTTATCGTGCAACAGATCATGGCACATCCTGGCGAGATCACGGTCATCGCCGTAGGGCCACTTACGAATATCGCTCGCGCTTTGCAACTGGAGCCGCAGATTGCTGAGCACATCGATCGCCTGATCGTCATGGGCGGCGCTGTGACCGTGCCGGGCAACGTTACACCTTTTGCTGAAGCAAATACCTACTCCGACCCGGATGCCGCCGCGCTTGTGTTTGGCTCTGGCATGCCGATCACACTGGTTGGTCTGGATGTAACGATGCAAACACTGCTGACCGCTACACATCTGGAGCAATGGCGTAGCCTGAACACCAGCCTGGCAACCTTCCTTGCCGATATGACCGATTTCTACATGGAAGCCTACAAAGGCGTGATCCAAAGCGGACGTGGCTGCGCACTACACGACCCGCTAGCTGTTGGTGTAGCGATTGATCCAACCTTCGTCCGTACCGAATCCTACGCAGTACACGTCGAATGCACCGATCCAGACTCCTTAGGCAAAACAACTGGCGTACACGCCAGCCCGGCACCACACATCGCCGTAGCTCTGGATGTAGACGCTGACCGCTTCGTAAACCATTTCTTCAGTCGCATTGTATAATACTCGCTGCTGAGCAAGAATAATTAGGATGCCATGAACACGACAATCGAGTAGGTACGCGTGATTATCTGTTGCGTGTAATTATATGTGTAATTATCTATCGATAAATATGAATCGGCATCATTTCAAAATAGCACATGATCCATTTAAACCTTATCTATTGCTTAACCGTACCTTTCTATAGAGGTACGGTTTTTTCGAAAACCGGATTGAAAAATACCGCTACAAAGCTAGTAAAAGCAAGAGCAGCAGATCACAATAATAGGCACAAAGCTACGACCCTAAAGTAAAATGAGGATGGTTGCGTCGCAAAGGTCTTGTTTCGTATGATGCGACCAGCACAGAACGGAGGGAAGGAAATAAGGGGAAAGGGCGACTTTTGAGCACGGGAATCTACATTTCCTTTCTACTCCGTAGATTCCTGTGCGAGACCGGAGCCCGACCCCTTATTCCTTCCCGCAGTGGTGTCTGCCCAAATCAGCCAAACTAGCCAACCCGACCAAGCAACACCACATCCACATCATCACGTTTTCACACCCTAATTATCCATTTAATGTAATTAATAGCATAAAATCAAGATTTTAAGCTTCGAAATAAGCGAATAAGCCCTTTTTTATTGTGACGGATGTCTAAATACGGTATATTGAAGTAGATGAACAATTTGCAACCGGACACTTGTTTACACTTCAAAACAATAAGCGTTTACATGTCGTCCAGATGTAACATTTTCCCTCTGCAAGCAGGAGCGGACAATGTACGCAATATACTGAAATTATGAACGTATTTCGACGATGAACATCATGTATACTGCTTCCTGCTTTACTCAGCATCCATCATGGATTCACAGCTTGCAGATCGATTAGATTGATAATTTATATAGTAAGGCCAGGTGTACTCAATGAGCAGCAAAAATCCGAGGCGACAAGATGCATTATCTGCAGCACAACGCAAACTCGAGACCCTGCGCATTCTTGAAGCCGAAGGCACAGTCCGCGTATCTGGATTAAGCCGCCGCTTCAATGTGACAGAAGAAACGATTCGGCGCGATCTGGAACGTTTGGAGCTTGAAGGCATCGTTGTGCGTACACACGGTGGCGCGGTATTTAACCGTAACCGTGAGCAATACGAATCTCCTGCTGTACAGCGGGAAACGCAAAATATCGAAGAGAAAAAGGCAATCGTGGAGCATGCGCTATCGCTTATTCAGCCAGGTGATGTGATTGCACTGGACGCGAGCACAACCTGCTTGCATCTGGTGAAGCAATTGCCGAACCGACCGCTAACTGTGCTTACGTATTCTCTAGCTATTGCGAACGAGCTGGTGCCGAAGACTGAGATCAATGTGATTTTGATCGGTGGTTATTTGGATCGCGATTCGATGGCGAACACTGGTATTCACGCAGAGAAGATGGTGGAGAGCTATCATGTAGACAAATTTCTGTTCTCCTGTCATGGCTTTGATCTGAGCCGTGGACTGACCGAACCCTCTGAAGCACATGTGCAATTAAAAAAGAAAATTATCGAGATTTCCGACGAGTTGATTCTGTTAACAGACAGCTCCAAATTCCGTCGTAAATCGCTGGTACGTTTTCTCGGCATGGAGGACTTGAACCGTTTCATTACCGACGATCAATTGCCGGAAGAGGCAATTCACGAACTGGAGGAAATGGGCGTTGAGGTCATCGTTGTCGATTAACGAAACCAGACATCACTAGCCGCGCTGTAGAGACAGGGCGGCTTTTTGTTGTACATGGTTTTTGTTGTACATGGTTTTTGTTGTATATAGTTTTTGTGGTGCATATATTCAGTTGTATTCGTTACATTATTACCTTCGATACCATAGTAGTAAAACCTATGTAATGTGGCTGTGATACATCTGTGATGCAGCATAACCAGTAAGCAGGAACGATAATGATTACCGATACAAGCAGACCGTCACAAGAGTCAAGGCATAGACAAAGTTAAGAGCAACGACAAATTTACAGAAAAAATAAAGAAAAATAAACACATCAATAAACACATCAATAAACACATCAATAAACACATCAATGAACCCCTATACGAAGCATCCACTAGAGAGATCGACTTTGTTAACGCTATCATGCACGTTATCGATAGAATTTGTGCTAATGGACTTGAAAATCGTTCCAGATGGCGGTACGGTAGAACAATAGCATCGTGCTAGCTAGCAGCGATACCCGTTCGGGTAGAGACTACAGTCTGCATCGGTAGCTCGCTGGTGAACGGATCATTCAATGAACAGCAGCGCACACTATGATTCAGTACCATACAGGATGCTGAGCCACAACGAATAATGACGGGATGGGCGTCTGGAGTGAGGAGACAAGCAATGAAAGCAACGGAGGACAACAATTCGCAAACGGTCGGTATGGAGGATATCGTACGGGCGCATCACGTACTGCGCGACGTTATCGTGCGTACACCGCTACAGCGGGATGCAACCCTGTCTGAGAAATATGAGTGCGAGGTGTATCTGAAGCGAGAGGACATGCAGGTTGTACGCTCGTTCAAAATTCGCGGAGCGTATAACCGGATTCGCAATCTGTCCAGCGAGGAGCTGTCAAACGGCATCGTATGTGCCAGTGCAGGAAACCATGCACAGGGCTTTGCCTTTTCGTGCCGACACCTGAATATTCGAGGTAAAGTTTACATGCCAAGCACTACACCGAATCAAAAGGTGAAAATGGTGAAAAAGTTTGGCGGTGCCAATGTCGAAGTCATTCTGGTCGGTGATACATTTGATGATGCCTACGCGGAAGCGATCAAAACGTGTGAAGAGCACACTATGAGCTTTATTCATCCGTTTGACGATCCATATATTATTGCAGGTAATGGTACAGTCGGTATGGAGATTATGGAAAGTCTTGATCGTCCGGCGGATTATGTGTTTATTACGATCGGTGGTGGAGGTCTGGCTGCTGGTGTTGGTCAATATATGCGTACGATCAGCCCTTCGACTCGTTTGATCGGGGTAGAGCCACTGGGCGCTGCTTCGATGAGTGAAGCGATTAGCCGCAATCAGGTGGTTACGCTGGATGAAATTGATAAGTTTATCGATGGCGCAGCGGTGAAACGTGTCGGGCAGCTAACGTATGAGATCTGCCGCGAGACACTGGACGATGTGATTCGTGTACCGGAAGGCAAAGCTTGCTCTGCGATTCTCGATCTGTACAACGAAAATGCAATCGTAGCCGAGCCGGCAGGCGCATTGCCGATTGCCGCGCTGGATATGTATCGTGAGCAGATCAAGGGCAAGACGATTGTATGTATTATTAGTGGCGGTAATAACGATATCGACCGCATGCAGGAGATCAAGGAGCGCTCGCTGATTTATGAAGGGCTGAAATACTACTTTACGATCAACTTCCCGCAGCGTGCAGGCGCTCTGCGTGAGTTCCTGGAGAAGGTGCTCGGTCCGAATGATGATATCGCTCGCTTTGAATATACGAAGAAGAGTAATAAAGAGAACGGTCCTGCGCTCGTTGGTATTGAGCTTAGCTCGCCGGATGACTACGGCGCGCTCATTCAGCGTATGGAAGACCACAATATTCAATATGTGGAGCTGAATCGTGATCCGAATTTGTTTAACTTATTGATCTGATCCGCTACAGAATCATCACGTTTATAGCTCTTATGCATACCCGGTATTTCTCAACCAGAGAAGCCGGGTATTGATTTGTTGAGTGGTGGCAGGGTATATAAAGAGGGGCAGTCATGTCTTGTATTCAGTACAAACTTGGTTTTTGGAGCAAAGTGGTCTATACTATTAAAGTAAGTTTATTACAGTTGATAACCACCAAGGAGGATGTACACATATGCTTATCATTCATGCTAATATGTTAATCAAACCTGAAAAGGTCGATGAATTTTTGAAAGAGATCGATACGCTCGTGACGGCTTCCCAGGCTGAAGAAGGCAACATCTCGTATGTGCTGAAACGTGATGTGAAGCAGGATAACCTGTTCACAATGGTAGAAGAATGGAAAGATGCAGAAGCGATGAAGCTGCACAATGCGACTCCGCATTTCCAGAAGTTTGTACAGGACATGCAGCAATTTGCAGCAGCTCCACTGGATGCGAAAGTATTCGAAGCAACTGAGTTTCCACGCGGCTAATACCGTACCTGGAACACTGGCAGCAAACGATGTTATACAACTATAGATATAACCTTCATCTCCCTTTGAAATAAAGGGAGATTTTTTTACTTTGACTATACATAATTGCTGAATTGGCTCCGATATATTCCACTAAGTTAGCTTGTCGAAAATTCTCGAAAGAAATCGGATTATATACTTTAGAATCTAGATTATACGCAGCAGCATTTGGCATATCGGGTCACTTTTTGGAGCAGAGGCATGCCGACTATCATTATACCGGTGAGAAGGATCTCATTTAAACGCCGGAGTCGGAGGGAATGACTAGCATGAAAAAGACAGTAAAGATATGGATTGCCTCTTTGTTTACGGTGTCCAGCCTTCTAGGCGCGACTTCGACATATGGGCATGACCAGGCATTTGCCGCAGGTGCGGAACAGGATGTCATCGTTGTATATAAAAACGAGGACGGTAAAGAAGCCGTACTTGATCAGAGCATCGACGTACAGCACGAATTTAAGACGGTGCCTGCAGTTTCGGCTACAGTCACACAGGCGGATCTGAACAGTCTCGTACAGAATCCAGATATTGCATATGTGGAGCGAAATGTTCCATTTCAAATTACGGACGATGATATAACGCCGCTCGGCGCAACTTCTCCGGTCAATGCCAATGAGCAATCACAGTGGAACTACCAGGCAGAGCAACCGAACCTGGAGTGGGCTAAAGGCTACAATGGCTCTGGCATCAAAGTGGCTGTTATCGATTCCGGTATCGCAGCCCATCCAGAATTAACGATTGCTGGCGGTGTGTCCACCGTCGATTACACAACGTCTTATACGGATGATAACGGTCACGGTACACATGTGGCTGGTATTATCGCCGCGCATAACAATGATGGATCAGTAACCGGTATGGCACCGGGTGTTCAGCTCTATGCTGTAAAAGCAATGGGCTCCGATGGTAAGGGTAATCTGCAGGATGTACTGGAAGGCGTAGACTGGTCGATTCAGAACCATATGGATGTGATCAATCTATCGCTGGGTACTTCCTATGATTCACAGCTTCTGCACAATATGCTGGATCAAGCTTATCAGGCAGGCATTGTCGTGGTTGCCTCAGCAGGAAATAGCGGTGCAGGTACAGATACCGTCAATTATCCTGCTCAGTACAGCAGTGTTATCGCTGTTGCCGCTGTAGATAAAGATCTTAAACGTGGAAGCTTTTCATCCACAGGTCCAAAGGTAGAGCTGGCGGCACCTGGTGTATCGATCGTATCCACTTATCTGAATAACGGCTTCGCTATCGCAAGTGGTACGTCGCAGGCAGCACCCCATGTGGCAGCAATGGCAGCCATTTTGAAACAGGAAAATCCAGCCTTATCCGCTTCCGCGCTGCGAAGCAAGCTACAGGATTATGCAGTAGATCTAGGAACAGCCGGAAGAGATTCTGAATACGGATATGGCTTTGTAACGTTTAAACCGAAGCCAGATACAACTGCACCGGGTGAAGTTAGCGGGCTTCAAGCCAGTGAGATCGGAACGGATTACATTTCGTTAACATGGCAAAATCCATCGGATACCGATTTTGCAGGTGTAAATGTGTACAATGATCACGACGTAGCCAAGCAAACCGTGCAAACAAATGTGTATACAGCACAGGGGCTTATGCCGGATACAACGTATATGTTCACAGTCAAAACGTTTGATAAAACCGGCAACGAATCAGTCGGCAAAACAGTCACAGCCAAAACCAATGCACTGCAATCAACACCAGATTCCAGTAATGATTCGTCTACGCCATCAGGGGATAATCAACTGACACCTTCGCTGAAGCTAGCACCTGTAAATACACCAACACCAACCGTTACACCAGTCACTACACCTATTCCTGTAGTCACACCAGTACCGGCTGTAACCGTTCCGGTTGTAACAACGCCACTACCAACCGGTGGAGCAGCGCTTGTACCTGCCTTTGGAGGCGGCGGTGGAGGCGGAGGCGGTGGTGGTGGAGCACCAGCGGTATCGCGTCCTGCTGTTACCCCAGCACCGGTTGCTTCGGCTCCAGCCGCAGCGCCTACACCAGCTCAAAAGGCACAGCAGCAGCTTAATGTAGCCAAGTCGTCCGGCAAGGCGTCTGATTATATCAAGGCAAGCTTTAGCGGACGTGGACTGAATAATGCAAGCTTCAGTAAGCAACTGGCTGATCTCAAGCAAAGTCTGGGCATTCAGGATGTACCAATGCGAAGCAGTCTGCCAAGTACTATACCGGTACGCATCAGTTTACAGGTCGTTACGAAAAGCAGTCAGTACAAGTATCTCGACCCATCCACGATCAATACTGATAATGTAACCGTGCTGGACGGAAACGGAAATGTTGCAGGGAATGTACAGGTATCGATGAAGTTCAACCGTATCTTTATTACTCCGACCGCAGGTGGCTTTAGCGCAGGTCAGACGTATACTGTCGTATTGGAAAAAGGAATCAAAGGTCAATCGACAGCACGTTCTGATCAATCAACCGGATTGAACAACCCGCTTGTTCTGCAATTCACGACGCGCTAAGCGTGTGCGATATTATAAATGAGCTTGACTCAAGGAAAGGTGAACAGCAATGAATAGACGAATAGTACCACGTTTGCTGCTGACGTTAAGTTTACTGCTGACCATGCTGGTTTCCAGCATGCCTCAGCAGGCACAGGCAGCGGATGGAAAGCTCTTTTCCGATGTATCCGCAAGTTACTGGGCACGCGATACGATTGCCTGGGGAGTACAATCCGGTCTGGTAAAGGGCTATGCCGACGGCAGCTTTAAGCCAGGCAAGACGGTAACCGAGGCTGAATTTCTGGCGATGCTCATTCGCTCTTACGAGCCGAACGTTACTGCAGGCAGTAAAGCCAACTGGGCAGCTCCATACTATGCCCGTGCGAAAGCACTGAATTATCCAGTGCAAAGCTATACGAATCTGTCCACTCGTAATGCAACGATTAGCCGTGCACGCGTGGCGGAACTGGTCTCGGCAGCGGACGGTGTCAATTTTAGCGGTGACAATGCGATTCGTTACCTGCTCGCCTTCGGTTTGGCGAATGGCAGCAATGCGGGTCAATCCACCGTTGCTTCCTTTAAAGGAAAGCAGTCACTAACTCGCGCCGAAGCGCTGCAATTTATTAAAAACTTCGTCGATTACGGCGCAGGCGGTCTGCTGGATCGTCCACAGGAAGCATCCAATGCGGCTGATCTTCCAGCAGTTGCCGATCGTTAATCGTTACGGTAAACGATAAAAGCACGATATAGTATAACGAAAAGCCCCTTTCCCTGTATGAAGCGGAACATCATCGTTAGGATGACGATTCGGTTTCAGTGGGAAAGGGGCTTTGTTTGGTTTCAACTGAATGATCTCACTACTAGAGCACTATGGCAAAGCAATATTAAAAGGCAACAGGTGCCGAGCCGTCTGGATCATGATCCATATGCAGCAGCTCACCCAGATTCGTAGTAGAGATAACAGTCAGGCGCTTCAATTGCAGCGGGTCATCGCCCGGTCGAATAAAGCCTTGATGTACAGTAAATGCCATCCGGTAGCCGCACTGCTTGAGTGCATAGATCATTTGCATCCGGAAATCGCCAAATGGATAAGCGAAGTATGGTGTATTGATTCCTGCCTCGGTACGCATAATGTGATCATCCGCAACAAAGCGATCCGGGTCCATACCGGCTGCATAATCATCACCGCAGTGCAGTGGCTCTTTGAAATGCAGGTTGTAGGTGTGGCTGTTAAATTCAAACACATCAGACGTTGCTTTCATTTCTTCACGCGATACATAGCTTGTTTTGGTCGGATCAAACGCTTCGGTCTTTGCTTGAATTTTGGAGCCGATCACAAACATTGTGGCGTGGAAGCCATACTTTTTCATAATTGGATAGGCGTAGATCATATTGTTCTGGTATCCATCATCAAAGCTGATCACGACTGTATTTTGCGGTAGCGGAGCTTGCTCGTTCACGAACTTCTCCAGCTCTTGCAAGGTCGCCGTATGGTAATGGTTGTCGTAAAGATATTTCATATCTTTCTCGAACGCCTCAAGGTTGATGATCGAGTTATTTTTCGGCTCGGTATTGTCTTTGGCAGGCACGATGTAGTGGTACATGAGTACAGCGACTTTATCCGCGGTGCCTTTTGGTACAACATAATCGGCAGCCAGCGCTACATTGCGCTGATTCAGTTCATCCCGGTGCTGCAAATAAAATACTTCATTCTGGGCAGCGACCCAGGAGCTGCACATTTTATGGGCGAGAATGGAAGACTTCGGGAAATTCACCCCGAGGACATAAACGACGAGCAGCATCGCCAGCAGGGCGAACATATACTTTTTCCAGGGCTTACGCATGCTTTTAGATATGTCTCCTTTAATGTAAAAATAGACGGAAATGAACAACATCGCCTGCCGCTACAGCTAGGGTAACGGGCGATATGTAAGAATGGATCGATATGTTATCGCATGGCTGAATGAATCGTACACAGCAGCAAACTCCGCTCCAACATTCCTTTACTATCTTAACGGAATGTTATCGACAAAAAGTTACATTACGGCTGAATAATAGTAACAGTCGCGTGGTTGACTTTTACATTTTGTGCCGACTTGCTTTCAGCGGTAACAGATGCACCCATTCATGATCCGTATTATCAGTTATATCAGATAAATGTATGAAAACTGTGTGAGTACAGATTTTATAGGCGCTTATTAGGGGAGTTGTAGGAAGTGCGGGTGTGATTAGAATGAATATATGGAAATGAAGCTAGCGTTATGGCGATGAAGGTTTCTTTATGTATACGTGATGTGTAATGAACGAATGATATAAACCTATACAAAACGATGTGCACACAATAAAGCGCCTGTCACCTCCACATATCAGCCGATATATGGAGGCACAGGCGCTTATTTGTTGGACTTATCGTCGCAGGTTATATCCACGTTGTCACTCATTTGGATGAGCTGATATTCGTGTTCATAGCCAGATATCTGCTGGAGATCAGACTACGAATATACGCATACATCAACCATTATAGCGGTATAGGTTTTTACAGTGCGATTTCGAATGTTTTGATCTCGTATGGCTCCAGTACGAAGGCGATTGTATCGCCAGCGATATCCTCGCTTTCTGGCTTCTCCATCAGATTGCATTCACGATAGCTTGTGATGCCAAGCTCGCTCGTCAGTGTCAGACGCTGACGACTGCCGGAGAAGTCGTGTACACGCACGATAATACGATCGCTATCTTCTGCCTTTTTCACCGCATCGATCATAGCCGTTTGACCGGATAAGGTGAACAGGGAGCGCTCCGGTGTATCCGAACCGCCTGCGGTTACGCGTAGCGGGCTATTGAGCGCCCATGCTGCTGGAACGGTGCCGCCTTGCAGCCAGTCGCCCTCGTGTGGAAGCAGGGAGTACGTGAATTCATGATGCCCCTGATCGGCTTCAAAGTCGGGATGGATGGCGCACTTGATCAGTGACAAACGTAGCACATTGTTCTTGATATCATAGCCATATTTGCAATCGTTCAGCAGGCTGACGCCGTAGCCGCGATCGGACAGGTCTGCCCACTGATGACCGACCGATTCGAAGCGCGCGCTATCCCAGCTTGTATTCCAGTGGGTTGGACGCTTCACATTCCCATACTGAATATCATAGGTCGCTTCGGTAGAGCGTACATTAACCGGGAAGGCAACCTTGAGTAGCTGCTGACGCTCATGCCAGTCCGCTTCGGTTACAAAGTCAATCCGACGATCATCCGCGTACAGAATCATCTGCTGACGAATCGTCGATTCGCCAACCTTCCATTCAAAGCGAACGACCGTGCGCAGCAGACCCGTTTCTACAATTTTAGATGCGGTCAGCTCCTGCACTTCTTTCATTTTCTCCTGATAATAAATATCAATATCCCACGCATCAAAGTTCAGCGGTTTATCCTCGAACAATTGCAGCACATTACCACGCTCGCCAGCAGCCAGCACCTCACGGTCTGCCGCTCGATCATACAGTCGTGTTAACTGACCCTGCTCATTCCATTCCAGCTCGTAAAATGGAGTGCTCAGGCGCTGAGCTTCCACGGTAAATGGAGAAGTGGCAACCGCTACTTCTGTAGCAGCATGAAAGGAGATCGTTGTATATCCGAGTGCAGGTACGTGTGGCACCTGTACGATCCATTGACCGTTATGCAGCTCAGCTTGCAAAATAGCGCCATTTGCGCCTTTCCAGCTACCGCTTTGCAGGGCATT
The DNA here is from genome assembly GCA_039595515.1 of Paenibacillus sp. Lineage (GTDB taxonomy): Bacteria > Bacillota > Bacilli > Paenibacillales > Paenibacillaceae > Saccharibacillus. The sequence goes on from JBCNLJ010000063.1 coordinate 11,663, forward strand.
ATCCGCATCAATCGTTACGACACCATCGCTTGCCCACGGTGCAGAGTTCCATACGGTACGCGTATGCGCATCGGATGTGCTGGCAAGAAGCTGACTTGCCTGCTCCCACACATCAGAGCCGATCTGCCATGCTTCTGCATATTCCTCGCGGCTGTCTTCATATACTTCACGAATCGAAGAACCGGGAATAATATCATGGAACTGGTTGCGTAAAATAATTTTCCAGCCGTCATTGAGCTGCTCTTGCGGATAGGCAGTCCAGTTGCCGCCAAGTGCGCTCTGCCAGGCGTTCAGCCACTCGGCTTCCCGATACAGCAGCTCCAGCTTGCGGTTCATGCGCTTATTGTACGCCTGACTGGTGTACGTACCACGGTGGTACTCCAAATATAGCTCGCCATCCCAAGTGTGCACGTAGCTGTCGGTAGCAGCTACCGTCTCCTGCAGGCGACGGAAATAGTCGCCTGCCAATCCGGTGCGCATATGCGGCAAGCCTGGCATACGGTCGATCCGGCGGCGCATTTCCAGCATCGTCCGGTTTACACCGCCGCCGCCATCGCCATAACCGTACGATACGAGCAATTCACGATTCATTTCCTTGTCCCGATAGGCTTCCCAGCTACCCTGAGCTGTTTTGGGCACCAGTTGACCATTGTATGTGTAGAACCACGAGCCTGGCTCCGAATCGGGTTCCGTCGTTGTAATGAAGTGTGTGAGCACCTCGGTTCCGTCAATACCGCGCCAGTGGAAGGTATCATGCGGCATACGGTTGAACTGGTTCCAACTGATCTTTGTCGTCATGAAGGTATCGATACCAGACTTTTTCAAAATCTGTGGAAGCGCCCAGCTATAGCCAAATACATCAGGCAACCACAGGTAATCCGACTCGACGCCGAATTCTTCTTTGAAAAAGCGTGTTCCGAGCAGAAGCTGACGCGTGAGCGATTCGCCACTGGTCAGGTTACAATCCGCTTCCAGCCACATCGCGCCGCCTGCTTCCCAGCGACCCTCGGCAATCCGAGCTTTAATCTGCTCATATAGCTCAGGCGCATCCTGCTTCACATAATCGTATAGCTGTGGCTGCGTCTGTAGAAATACATAGTCAGGGAATTTCTCCATCAAGCGCATAACGATAGAGAAGGAGCGAATCGCCTTTTCGCGTGTATGCTTGAGTCGCCATAGCCAGGCAACGTCAATATGAGTGTGCCCGATGGCAGTTAATTGAACAGAGGAATGTTTACCGATCTCACCCACCAGCTCATCAAGCAGTTGCTCGGCTTGCTGGATGCTAGCATAGAAGCTTTCCGAACCAGGCACAGCCCAGTCGATCAAACGGAAAGCGCGGTCGATCGCACGCAGCAGATCGGCACGTTCAGGAGAGTGCTCACTCAGCACTTCAACCGTTTCCAGTACGGTAACACCGGTGTAGTACAGATTGTCTGTCGGCTCATCCAGCCAGCATAGCTCTGCGGTCTTCAGCTCATGCTTTTGCATAATGCGTTTGCCGCCGCCTTCAAGACCTGTCCACAGACGGAACGTTAATTGCTGATGTTGTCCAGCCGCATCGGCAGGTAGGAACACTTCCATATGGTTGGAGTCCACGCCTTGATACGGTTGTCCGTTCAAATAAAGCAGGGATTCAAAGCCGGAGTTTGTACCGCCGCCTGTTTTACCAAAATCAAATCTGCCAAGAATCGTTTTGCCGCTCCATGCTGCCGGCACCTCGGCACTCACATCAAGCCACAGATAACGGTCACGTCCTGTCCAGGTGTCACCCAGCTTCATTTCGGTCCATGTATCATCCGGTTGCAGCGGGGCGGAATGAATGCGCTTACCATCATCTTCATGCGTTTGAAATGAAGACAGCACGATGGCCTCACGGTAACGATAGCTATCCAGTTCATTGAGTCGGGACTTCAGCTTCTGCTCTGTTAAAAACATACCTTCACTCCTTGATCGTTGGTGAATTTCCGCAGGTCGACCGGTGAGCAAGCCTGTACGCTGGGTGATAGCCAGCAATGTAATCGACGATTACAGGCAGATGTTGTGTTCATGATGTCGCCATTCGGGGACAAGCGAACTTCCACTTCCCATGTTGGCACATCCTGAAGACAAATACAATATGTTATCTCTGAATTTAAAATGGTAAAACAAATCCTACATATTCAAGGCGTGAAAAACCAAATTGAAAATGTGAAAATATCAGTAATCTAATGTTAAATGAACCATTATTGAGCAAAACATACATATCAGGGATAAGAGAATTTAACTTCGTACACGATCCATATTGATCACGATACGACACCGTCCTCCTCATCGAGCCTACCAAAATCTTATACGCCTCGATGTATTCCATATTTCGATGAACGCTGAATTTGATCCATTATATAATCGCGTTAGCCCTATTTTTGAGAAGTGTATAGCGACTAGCAGGGTAATACATATCACAGTGCTCAACAACGTGCAGGTCTGACGAAAAGACATCGAAGACTCATTGCAGAAGCATCTGTAAAAGGAGAGAAACAATGAACCGAATTCACATGCTGTTCCTTATTGTACTGACTACGTTTCTGATGGGATCATCGTTTGCAATTGGCAAAATGGGATTGGTGTATGCCTCACCATTATTATTAGCGGGCTTACGTTTTTTGCTGGCGGGCATTATTATGGCTGTCGTTGTCCGTTTGCTGCGTCAGCCTCATCCGTCTGCCTGGAGGGATTGGGGTAAAATGGCGCTGATTGGCGCCTTCCAGACAGCGGGTGTGATGGGCTGTGTATTTATTAGTTTGCGTACGATTACAGCAGGCGAATCGTCTATTTTGACCTTTACCAATCCGCTGCTGGTCGTTGTATTTGGCACATGCTTTGCCGGGATGCGTTATCGCTGGTATCAGTGGCTGGGCGTATTGCTGGGGCTGATCGGAGTGAGCATTACTGTCGGCGCGCAGCTTCAGTGGAAGATCGGACTGGTGTACGGGCTAGCTTCAGCCGTATCGTGGGCAACTGCAACGCTGCTCGTCAAGCGCTGGGGTGGCGGTTTGAACACATGGGTGTTGTCTGCGTATCAGATGCTGGCAGGCGGCATATTGCTGCTGCTTGCTAGTGTGCTGCTGGAGCAGCCGTCGTTTGTTTGGAATGGCGCTTCAATTGCAATTTTGCTATGGCTGAGCCTGCTATCATCGATTGTGCAGTTTGCAGGCTGGTATTATGTACTACAAAACAGCGACCCCGGCAAAACGAGTGCCTTTCTATTTCTCGCGCCCTTTTTCGGCGTATTGACTGGCTGGCTATTGCTGGGCGAGTCGCTGTATCCATCGCTGATTACAGGTGGTGTGTGTATTCTGGCCGGTATTTATCTGGTGAATCGGCAGGTGCAAGCTCCAGGTCAAAATAGTGGCGGAACGCCTGTTGCCCGTCAGCGGTAACCTGAATCGCTCGAATGCCTGACATGCGCTCAATCCAGCCCCGGTCGAGACAGAGCTGCAGGAGGCCATATCCCAGTGCGCCGCCCAGATGATGCTTGCGTTCGCTCCAATCGAGACAAGCATGAGCAAAAGCACGACGCTTGCGGCGTAGCTGTGGCACATCCAGACCGATGGCTGTGAACAGCTCCACTCCTGCTTCGCTCACCTCAAATGACCCATCCTGTACTATTAATCGTCCCTGCTGAAGGAGTGCTTCGGTTAGCGAGACGCCTACGTGCCCGGCAAGATGATCATAGCAGGTACGCCCATAGCGCAGCCGATCCATCTGCTGGGATTGTTTTAGCGAGCGTACCTCAGGCACCGGGCAGATCGCCAGAAACTGCTCCAGCTTGTGCGCAGTTTCGCTTCCTGCCAGTCGATAATACCGATAACGTCCGTGCTTTTCCGTTTGAATCCAGCCTTGCTCGCTCAGCCGAGCCAGATGAAAGCTGGCGGTCTGCGGTGTGATGGAAGCGGCATGAGCCAATTCGCCAGCCGTATGAAATCGTCCATCCAGCAATGCAGTCAGCATATTAGCACGCGATGGTTCGCCTAGCAGGGAGGCGATATTAGCTATATTGGAATGCAGTGTCATGCATACAGCTCCTTTTTGATTATTTTTGCTTATTTTATAGAGAGTAAAGAACATAGAATACAGACCACAGACCACAGACCACAGACCACACAGAATAGAGAGTAGAATGTAGAAAGAGTAAAGAGAGTAAAAAGAAATGTCGTTTGATGCAGAGCAGGAGATTGCTGGCTCCAAGAGATGCATAATGATGCCATCCAGTTGATTATAAGATCCAGGTAATTACTAAATGCAATTGATTACTAGATAAAATGATCGCCATGATAATAATGCCCTGTTGCTATAGAAGAAAGCAAAGATACACGCTCTGTCATTCCATATTTCGATGCTGATCTAAATTTGGATGCTGTTCTAAGTATAGTCTACAATCGATCGCGAGTCTTCTCTATATCATTTTATTCTTCAAAGGCTATTGATTATCCAGACGGTGACTCAAACGAACAGCATTCATGCCATCCCCTCTTGCATAGCATGATAAAATAAACATAGACCTACCAATGCGCTCATCAGCGCTTATCCAATTAACAGCATGCTGTCTGTCACTGCAAAACGATAAACTCGTGTTTACCCGTAACTCGTTTGCAAACGAAGCATGATGGGTATGTTGTTTTGGGAGGTTCGTACGACCATAACGAAGATCGGCTACAATCGAAAGGGGATGGCCATGGAGCATTTTATCGCTGTACTTGTTATTCTGTTTTTTATCGGGATTTCCAATGTTCTGAATCGGCTGGTTCCCTTTGTACCAGTGCCGCTATTTCAGATTGTGCTCGGGATCGGGGTTGCCCTGTTCGGCTTAAAGGTAGAGCTTGATCCAGAGCTGTTTCTGGTGCTATTTATCGCACCGCTGCTATATAATGATGCCCGTCAAACGCCGCGCGGTGAGCTGTGGAATTTGCGGGTGCCGATTATTTTGTTGGCGTTTGGGCTCGTATTTGTGACCGTGATTGTTGCTGGCTATGGTATCAACTATCTGATTCCAAGCATTCCGTTACCGGCGGCATTTGCACTGGCGGCAATTCTGTCTCCGACCGATGCGGTGGCGGTAGGCTCGCTGGCGAAACGGATTCATCTGCCAGGCTCCATTCATCGTCTGCTGGAAGGAGAGTCACTGCTGAACGATGCGTCCGGACTGGTCGCATTCAAATTCGCTGTGGCGGCGATGGTCACCGGTACATTTTCACTCTGGGCGGCATCACTGAACTTCCTGCTGGTGGCGCTGGGTGGACTGGCGATCGGTACGCTCGCTTCCTTCGTGCTTATTCGCTGCCAGGTGCTGGTACGCAAATGGGGCATGGAGGATATTACTGTGCATGTACTGTGGCAGATTCTGACGCCGTTCGTCATTTACTTGCTGGCTGAAGAAATTGGTGTATCCGGCATCCTCGCGGTCGTTGCAGGCGGTATCGTCTATGCGATGGAGAAGGATCGCGCCGAATCGGTACAGCTCAAAATGCAGATTGTCTCAACAAGCACATGGTCAGTCATTGTGTACACGCTCAATGGTCTGGTGTTCATGATGCTGGGCTTGCAGATTCCAGAGGTAATGGGCAGTATTTTCACCAATCCGGAATTTAATAACGGGCTGGTGCTCGGCTATGTCGCACTTATTACGCTACTGCTATATGTACTGCGCTTTATCTGGATTTATTGCTATTGGAAGGTTCGCTATGTGATGAGTCGGCAGATGGACGATAATCGACCGGATGTAAAGGGGATTTTGCTCACGTCACTGTCCGGTGTACGCGGAGCGCTTACGCTGGCGGCAGCGTTCTCGATTCCGTATGTGCTGAACGATGGCTCCGCTTTTCCGCAGCGTGAGCTGATTCTGTTTATCGCGGCAGGGGTTATTTTGCTGTCGCTCATTCTGGCAAGCTTGCTGTTGCCCCTGTTATCGCCCAAGCCGCAGGCTGAGGTGACTACCGCATCGGAAGCGGGGCAGGGGATGCTGCAGCGTCAATTTGTAGAGGATCGGATTCGTATGAAGGTGCTTTCGGCTGCTGTACAGTCTGTCGAATCAAGCACGAACGATGCGAACCGTGAAGCCGCGCAGACGCTCATTTCAGATATTACGCAATATATGTTCCGTAAGGATGGGATGCAGCCATCGATTTTACATGATCCGAACCCGGATAAGGAAGAGGTTGAGCTGTATTTGACCGCTATTCATGCCGAGCGCAAAGTCGCGCGCAAGCTGCGGGATAACGGCGAGATTACACCTGAGCTGGCGATGGAGTTTGAATATCGTCTGGATCGGATCGAAAATGTACTGACTAATCGTATGGACACCGGGATTGCAGAGTGTGTGGACAAATGGAAGGGCATGCTGCCCATGCATCTGCCAGCACCAATTAACCTCACGAAGGAAGCCGATGCGGATGGGACAGCAGACGAACCAGAAGCAATCAGCAAGCTGGATAAAATCCGTATGCTCAAGCATCTGAAGCTGCAATCCTGCCCGGCAGCGATCGATGCTATCCGTAGTCGGATGAACGATCATAATGAAGAGGCCGCTGAAAAGGTCATTTCGCGCTATCGCAAAATTATGAGTTCGATTCAATATTTCAACGAGAAAATAGCCCCGGATATTACGCTGGATGAAAATAAGCTCAACCTGATCACCAGCGCTGTGCAAAACCAGCGCGATACCGTGCAGGAGCTGTACGAAAGCGGCGAGATCGATCGTCAATACGCGCGTAAGATGCGTAGCTTTGTGCAGGATCTGGAGAAGTGGATTTTGATGGAGACGTAATCGAGTGGAGTAGAAGTTCAGCAACAATAACCCCCAGAAAGCCGATCGCTCAATAGCATCGGGTTTCTGGGGGTTATTTATTCAAGAGCCTATATGCTTATCGCTGCTCACTCAGCATCTGCTTTACAACATCCAGTGGATGCTGTGTTTTATCCAGATTCGCATCCGGTACATATTCTACATTGCCAGACAGTACGATCTGTCGGCGGTTGATCCAGATGCAGCGCCAGCCTGCTTTTTTGGCACCGACTACATCGTTCAGATAAGAATCACCGAGGTAGCATGTATCCGCAGGTGCAATATTCATCTGCTGCTCCACATGACGGAAAATGGCGGTATCCGGTTTGGATATACCGAGCCTGCCGGAAATGAACGTATCCTCAGGGGCAATCCAGCGATCCATACGTAGCTGCTTTACCTTGCCAGCCTGATGCTCTGCCGGACCATTCGTAATAATGCCCATGCGGAGTCCATGCTGCTGACCATAATCCAGCAGTTCTTTCATAAATGGATGCACCTGAATATGCTGCTGATGAAAGGCATAACGGTTCTGAAATTCCATCGCCTGCTGCTCGGAAATTTCGATGTTAAAGTCGGCAAAAGCGTGCGTAATCCGGTATACATGCATTTCGTCATCGCTCATTTGCCCATTTTGCACCTGATCAAATACGACATCACTGTGCAGTCTGCTGCGAACGAATAGCTTTTCGACTGGAACGGCATACTGCTCCAATGTACCGAACACTTCATCATACGCCTGACCAAACGGGTCCATCTGATCGTACAATGTATCGTCCATATCAAATATGAGATTAATCAATAGAATCTCCCTCTTTCTCTCTGTCTCATTTCAGTATGGTAATCGAGTAGTGATTCATGTGACAGTTTTGAAGTATACTTACTTTTAAGCTAGCGGATGGACTGTAATCTAGCTCATCCGCTTTATTCTAGCTTACTGGAAAATCACATAAAATTTCAAATAATGCATGTAGACGTATAACTATAGCTATTAGCTTTGTAACATCGGTTGTAGACGTTCATGAATTGAGATAGACTGTAAACGGGATTGCATATACGCGTTAAAGTGTTATCGTTCTATTCGTGATATGCAGCGTACGGAAACAAATGAATATTTCGATTTAACCAGCATGGCTGGTCATACTCGCACAGACAGGAGGATATTATGGCGAATACATCACAGCATAGCCGTGTAGGCATTATGGATATTGGGTCTAACTCCATTCGACTGGTCATTTATGAGAACGGGGGTGGCATGGGGTATAAGGTACTCAAGGAATGCCGGGAATCCGCACGTCTGAGTGCGATTGTTACACCGGAGGGCGAGATGCCGCTGGAATCACTGCGCTTTATCGTGCCGGTGCTGCGTCAGTTTGCCGAGGTGAGTCGGGCGTATGAAGTGAGTGAGATTCGTGCGGTAGCGACAGCGGCGATTCGGAATGCGACCAATGGCGAGGAAGTTATCCAGTATTTGAACGAGCAGACCGGACTGGATATCGAGCTGCTGCCGGGCGAGATGGAAGGTCATTATGGTTTTATCGGCGTGGTAAACCGGATCGATATTCGTGACGGTTATATTATCGATATTGGTGGCGGTAGTACCGAGATTACGCTCTTCCGCGACCGGACGCGCATTTCCAGTGTATCGTTTCCATTTGGTGCGGTGAATATGAATGTGCGCTTTGGCAAACACCAGGACGGTCGCTGGGATGAGAAGGCGGTGTCTGAGCTGGAGCAGCTCGTGCTAAAGTCAGCGGAAAAACATCCGTGGATTAGCAGCAATCCGGGTCTGCCGCTCGTCGGATTGGGCGGTACGATTCGTGCGGTTGGTAAAATGCATCAGCGTAAGCGTAAATATTCGATGGAGCAGATTCATCAATATACGCTACAGTCGGAAGATGCGGATTATTACTACCAGCAACTTCCGTCCATGACGAACGAGCAGCGTAAGCGTGTAGCGGGTTTGAGCAAAAACCGGACGGATATTATCGTGCCAGGGATGATCATTTTGCGTACGTTGTTTGGCTATATGCAGTGTGATCATTATCTGATTAGCGGTACCGGATTACGGGACGGGCTGTTCTTTGAATGGGAACGTGGACGTGGAAATGCTGTGCTGGAGGATGTGCTGGAATACGAGCTGGAATCGGTGCTTGATCTGGAGCCATTGCCGCGTCAGCGACATTTGCGTCAGGTGGCAGAGTTGTCGTTACAACTGTATGAGGGTCTGGGCGAAGGTATGGAAGATCGCTGGAATATGAAGCTGCTCCGTACGGCTGCGATGCTGCATCAGATCGGGATGAAGGTCGGTTATCATGATTATGAGGAGCATACACGCTACTTGCTGACAACGCGTGCACTGGCGGGCTTGAATCATCGGGAAACGGTGCTTGTTGCCTTTATCGCTATTTTCGGCAGTAAGGGTAAAATCAAGAAAAGACGCATTTCGGTCGAGTATGCGGATATTTTGCATCCGAAGGATGAGGAGCGTATTCGTCGTCTCGGCGCACTGCTGCAACTGGCGGCTGCGATGGATACGAGCGAGACGCAACCGGTCGAATCGCTGCTGGCTGTACGCAAAGGAAGAGACTTCGAGCTGACCATTCACTGTCGCACCGAAGCCTCTATGGAAGTTGCTGAAATTACAGAAGCTGTTAAAGATTTGGAGAAGGAGTGGGATGTCCGAGTGCGGCTGGTGGTACATACGGTTTCCACGAGCTGATATTCCACGCATGGAACTGACTGCGCAGCGGCGGTTCCCCATTTTTAAATAATTCATAATTACCGCTAGGCAACAATATTCTGGCCTTCACATTGTCCGCAAGGATCAGGTTCAGAATGTTGAGCACAGCGGTTTTTGTGTTTTTATCAAACAGCGGGCACATGAGCTCAACCCGGCGCGTCAGATTGCGTGTCATCCAGTCCGCACTGGCAAGCCATACTTCCTGCTCTCCGCCATTATCAAAGGCAAAGATACGGGAGTGCTCCAGATAACGGTCAACGATGCTACGTACGCGCACATTCTCGCTGAGACCCGGTACACCCGGTCGCAGGCAGCATACGCCGCGCACGATCAGATCAATCTTCACACCTGCCTGAGAAGCAGAGTACAACTCATCGATAATCTGCTGGTTCGAGAGCGAGTTCATTTTGGCAATAATGCGTGCGGGCTTGCCATTGCGTGCATGATCCGCTTCACGGCGGATAAGCGAGATGAACTTATTCATCATCGTGCTTGGCGCCACCGCGACCGCTTGCCAGTCATGGCTTTCAGTATAGCCGGTAATATGATTGAACACCTCGGACGCATCCTCACCGATCTGCGGATTGACTGTCAGCAAGCCTACATCGGTGTACAGCTTCGCTGTGGAGGCATTGTAGTTGCCTGTGCCCATATGAATATACCGGCGTAGCATAGTGCCTTCGCGACGCACGACGAGAATGACTTTGGCGTGCGTTTTGAGTCCGACCAGACCGTAGACAACGTGGCAGCCTGCTTTTTCCAGCATTTTCGCCCAGACGATGTTACGCTCCTCGTCAAAACGTGCTTTCAGCTCTACTACAACGGTTACCTGCTTACCAGACTCGGCAGCACGAGCGAGCGAATGGATCAGGGAGGACTTACCACTCACCCGATATAGCGTCATTTTGATCGCCATAACATCAGGATCATCCGCTGCTTGTTCGATAAAATCACTGATCGCATCAAATGATTCATACGGATGATACAGCAGCACATCCCGTTCACGAATGACGCTGAAAAAGTCCGTGTCACTGCCTTCTGGAAACTCCGGTGCATAGCGCTGAATTTCAGGCGGATACCGTAATGAATCGCGACCGACTACCGAGTCGGAGAAGCCGAGCAAAAAGCCCAGATCAAGCGGGCCATCGATCTCATACACCGCTTCACTCACATCGAATTCCTCCAGCAACTGCGCGAGTGCATACGGATGGAAGTCCTTTTGAATTTCCAGACGAACGGGTGCACTGCGTCTACGCTTACGAAGCTGGTTCTCGATTTCCTCCATCAGGTCTTCCGCGTCTTCCTCATTAATATCCAGATCGGCATTACGAGTCAGACGGAAGGCGTTGACCGCGATCGGCGTATAGCCACCAAACAATGTTTGAATATGCTGGCAGATCAGATCCTCAATTAAAATATACTGTTGCTTTTTGCTATTTTGACGATGTGGCAATGCAACCGCACGCGGCAGATTCGATGGAATCTGTACGATCGCAAAGTAATGTGCTTCGCCATCTTCCTGATCCACTGCCTTCAAATTTGGATGCTCCAGTACGACGGACAGATACACACTCAGACCGTGTACGAGCGGAAACGGACGGCTCTGGTCGACTGCCATCGGGGTGAGTACGGGATAGATCACATCGTGATAGTACGTATCCGCAGCCTTTTGCTGGGTAACACTCAGGTCATCATAATGGGTCAGGGTGATGCCCTGCTTACCGAGTAAACGGGAGAGTTCCCGATATGTACGGTATTGCTGCGAAACCATCTTTTCGACGCGCTTCGTCAGGCGCTTGTATAATCCGGCAGGTGCATAGCCGGTAAAATCCTTCTTGTTGTAGCCAGCCTTGATCTGATTACGGATACCGGCAACCCTTACGCTCATGAATTCATCGAGGTTGCGAGAAACGATACCGAGGAACTTGATTCGTTCCAGCAGCGGCGTATCCGATGCCTGTGCTTCCCCCATAACCCGGGTGTTGAATTCAATCCAGCTTAGATCCCGGTTGATATACGTTGCTTGAGCCTGGTGGTGTCCCTGTTTAGTTTCCATAATGCCTCCGGTTCTAGTATTAGCGATCTTCTAATACGAGGTTCAATGAAAAAGTGATTTTGCGAAGCAAAATATCTTACATTTCTAGTATTAGCGTCCTCCTAACACGAGGTTCAATAAAAAAGTGATTTTTGCGAAGCAAAATATCTTACATTCATTTTCATGGTTGTGTTTCAGGTTTGGACTGACGAACGATGTCCGTCAGCAACCGTGTCGAATGATGCAAAAATGTATCGTATATAGCCAGTATAGCCAGCTTTTGTTAACGCTGTGTAAAAAAATGCGTCAACTTTCGTTCCATAATTGCGTTCCATCCATTTTAGCAATCGATCGTTTCTGTGTTCTACCAAAATTAAAGCTTCGTGTACGCAGCTCGTATCCTTCCTCTTCCAGAGGTAGTAGCGTCTTCCATTTCTTAACGGTATACGCTGGATAACCAGGACGGTGCATATCAATAAGGATCATATCCTTGTGTAGCATATTCAGGCATTCACCAAGAGTCATGGTAAACCCCCTTCCATGTCTAGGATTGCTACGGCTTGCATTGTGACGATAGGATGATCATTGTGATCACGATTATAGGGCGGATCGCAATATGCAAGCTTAATGGAAGTAGCGTGTAACTCATCATTACCCGCTAGCTTATATTTTGAGTGAATCTTCAAAAAATTGCAAAGCAAAATCAGTGATAAAGTGAGCTAGTTAAACGCACAATTCGGAGTGAAACAACTGACTGAGCAGACTTGAGCGGTGTGGTAGCATCGTCCATATTTCTGTTCCAGCAGGCTATAGGAGCAAAAGGCTATAGGAGCAAGTTGATGAGTGCAGCACAAAGCCCTTACCGCCAACATCTTGCAGGTTGGCGATAAGGGCAGTTTTAGATGATAGGGGAGGATGAGCGCTTCAAGAGAGAATGATAGGGCATCTTTTATTGATCCGGCAAATTCAATAAATGTCTGACCGTTGTAGTCGACGTCACATTCATTCTTGGCAGATACATCGGATCATCGCCTGGATGCACAAAGCCCGGTCGTACAGTAAATGCCATCCGATAGCCGTTGCGCTTCAGATCATACACCATTTGCGGATCATATTCTCCGTAAGGATAAGCGAAGTAAGGGGTATCGATGCCGGTTTTGCTTTTCATCAGTGCGATATCGTGTGTGAATCGCTTGCTATCTTTACCTGCCGCGTAGTATTCCGCGCATTGCACAAGCCGCTTATAATGCAGATTGTACGTATGGCTATGATAGGTAAACACATCGCTGGTCGCTTTCATTTCCTGTCGTGAAATGGTCGTCTTCGCGGTTGGAATGAACTTTTGCTTCTGATCGCTCAGTTTGGTGCCTACGATGAAAATATTCGCTTTAAAGCCATACTTTTTTAGCACCGGATACGCGTACACGACATTGTTCTGGTAACCATCATCAAAGGTGAGTACGACCGTCTTTTCGGGCAGTTGAATCTTGCCCTTTACGTATTGCTCCAGCTCCTTCAAGGTTGCGGTATGGTAGCCTTCGTCATGCAGGAATTTCATTCCCTGCTCAAAGGCCTCCAGATTAATCCGCGCATTGTTGGGCTCCACATTATATTTTTCCGGTACAACATAATGGTACATGAGCACAGCAATATGGTTTGCTTTACCGGGAGGTGCTGTTTTTAGATGAGTGGTGGGGGCAGCAGAAGCGACATTGGACGCGCCCTCAGGCACTTCACCATTTAATGTTTTGAACAGATCGTCTGTCATATCATAGGTCGCTTTGCATGTCTCATAGGAGAAGGCCGAAGCGTGCGGATACTTCATGCTCAGTACATAAAAGGTAACAACAAAGGCGATTGAGATATAGAGCATGATGATAATCATATTACGGATGCGTCTTAGCTGCATATCTTCATAGGCTCCTTTATAAACAGGTTGAGATTGATAAATGTATGCTTGGATAGGATGACATTCATCCCGGTTCGTTATACATTGTAAATGCCATCGCTCGATTTTGTAGCTCCGTTCACTGCTGATGATGAGCAGACCGGCGTTGTTTAGGGACGAGTAGGGACGGAGATACAGCTTACATGCATAGCAGCACGATTTTTACAGGATCATGACTTCGCTAGAACTTCAAAACTTCACGGTAAACCATTGACTTATGTATAACATCGGACAAATTCAGCTAAAATATTATGTTACTAAAGAATCATATGGTGATCTAGGACGATGCTCCTGATGCTAGCATTCAGTAAAAAGCCAGCCTGCACAAGCGATGCAGGCTGGTTTTTGTATTCTGGTTGCTTATTTAGTTGGTGTATTTAGTTTGCCTATCAAGTTTGTGGATTACGACTTTTGTAGTTTGAGTTTGAATAGTATGCCTTTTTGATCGTTGAGCTGATCAGGAAGCTATGATGAATCCTCTCCCATGCCGGAAAGAGCGCTAGTAGATCCGGTCGGAAATGGAATGCGAATAGCAGCTTCTAGCTTCCGCGCCTGTCTTTAAAACATCGTAGTATCTTTATTCCCCGATTCAGGCACAGGCTCGCTTATTGTCCACATGGCAGCGATCTGGCCGTTATCGATTCGGAACAACTGGATGACTGCCTGTCCGCGATCATTGGCATTGCTCTGCATATGACTGTGCACAAGCACCAGATTTCCCTCTGCGATCGTGTTGACCCGTGTTGCTTTGCTGTCGGTGTTAGCACGGAAATCGGTCAGGTAGTGACTGACAAGCGCGCTGCGTCCATTTTGAATGCCAGAGCCGTATTGCTCTAAATTTTCGCTGACAGCCTCATTGGAAATATCCGTATTGTGCTGCACAAAGAACGTATTGAAGAAGCTGTCTACAAAGCTTGCATTAGCAGCAATTGTTGCACGATCGGTCGATGCCAGCTCTGCTTTGGTAGATAATGCTGGCAATTTGTCCGGCGTAAACAGGGTGGCTGTATCGTTTGCATTTTGCTGAACGACCCAGTGCTCGGCAATTTGCTTGTCACTAATACGGTAAATATCGACGTAGATCGCTGTTTTGGCATCAGAGCTATTCGTGCCTGATGTCGCAGTGCTTGTCGCATCGGTAGTCGCTTCACTGCTGCTCGCTTCCGCGCTGGTGGAAGCGGCTGGGTTGGTGGAGACAGGTTCCGCTTTGCCGCTGCTAAAAACAGCAACCAGATTCCCCTGTCCAATCATACCGGTAATATCGGACTTGTAGTCAGGATGTTGCTTGAAAACACCTTCGTAAAAGCTGGAAAATTGATCTCTGCCAGTCTCCATATCTGGATTATGCTCGATATAATTTTCTGCTAGATACTGATTCACTTTATCCAGTTGATGACCGTTGAACACATCATTGTACAGGCCCGTTACGAGCTGCTTGTTAGCGATAATTTGCGCTTCCTCGGCGGTTGGTAAACCTTCCGACGTGCTTGCTTCGTTACCCGGCGCCGTATTACCTGAATTTTCAGTTGTTTCCGGTGTAGTAGTAGCCGGAGGTTGACTGGAATTGCCTGTGCAGGCAGACAGGATCGTCATTAACATAAGACTTGCGAGTAAAAGACTGTATTTTTTCATCATAAGCATGCTCCTTTGGATACGGTAGTTGAAAATACGGCTGCATTCGTTAGTAGCCTGTCAGCGGTGGAGCTTCACCTTCTTTCGGTTATATAACCATATTGTACAATCGTGAATGCACACCGCATAGCGACGGTCGGCAGTTTCCTGATCTGGTACGGAATGTCAAGCTGTACGGGATGGAAAGCAGCGATACAGAGTATCGTTCAGCCGTAACGGAATATAGAGTGATGCCAATAATTAACCTCAGCATAGGAGTGACACAATATATGCGCTCTTACCTATAAAGACGCTTAGGTCAGGGCAGAGGTTGCAATCGGAAAAGGGTAAGCTGGCGAGTAAAGGCATTTGCCGTATCGCTCAGCAACCAGTACAATTTGCAACGCCAACGCCAACGCCAACGCCAACGCCAACGCCAACGCCAACGCCAACGCCAACGCCAACGCCAACGCCAACGCCAACGCCAACGCCAACGCCAACGCCAACGCCAACGCAGAGCAAGCGAGTAACAGCGCCACAACGCAAAAACAGTCACTATCGATAGCTACGCGTGCAGCGCATCGATCAGTGACTGTTTTCTTTTACTTCCTACTTAGCTACACGCATCCTTCAGCCTCGGACCAGAGCAGATCAGCGACGCATAAAGATGAACTTTTGCCCCAGAATACCGATCGCGCACAGTCCCAGGCTGATCCATGGCGAGATAACAACGACTGGCATAATACGGCGTAAGTAGTTACCCACTACAATGATCGCTACCAGAATGATCAAATACGTAATTACAGAACGCATATTAATCTGCATGCGCGGACGATCCAGATCGCTCTTCTCGGCAGGCTGGTTTGCAACACGCATCACCAGCTCGACAAGCACAATGGCTCCTGCGGCTACCAGTACCAGCGTCGATAAGCTGATCTCGCCGACAATGCCTGTACCGCTAATGCTGATTTTGAAAAAGCCTGCTAGCGCTTGCAACAAAAACACCCAGGTGAGCGCTACCCAGACAATCATCAGGTAATACATCGGCTTGCTGAGCTGTCTGCGCTCCGGCAAATTCTCAATTAGCTGCCCGGCATACGAGTCCGAATCCTTGGCAAATAATTGCTCAGCGGATTGGCCGCGCTTTTGCGCATCCAGCAAATGCTGACCCATCTCCAGCAGCAGCTCCTCGCCAGATTGGCGCTCAATCCGTGCATCACGCACATGCACGATCACATCATCATAATAACTAAGATTTTGCTGGTTAAGCTGGTCACGGATCACATTAATATCCCGTACCAGATGACGTACTGTACTCATCGCTGTTTTCCCCTTTCGCATTGGTGTCGGTATCAATCTATACGCGATAAGCGACATACCTGTAATCCGGTCATCAGCATGGCTCTACTTGCTATTACCCAGCTCTGCTTCATTTCGATAGCCTGCTAACTTATGGCATCACAAATGAGTCTACAGGAAAGCGATTCACGCTGCTGCACATCTATCGGAAACTCCTATTTTGACATACTTTAATCGGATTGACAATTGATCTGACGCAGTGATACTATAGGATTATTATAATACACACTAAACTTATCGGAATTATTTAAATTTAAATGGAGTTGCCGTAAAAACCTTTTATATATGCTCCATCATACAACGTTCGTATGCAAGAGCAAAGTAGCGGGATAGCCTTACACGGAGCAGCAGCATCTAACACGCGCATACACGATATACAGTGCATTACATTATCGTCTTCTTAAGGAGGAGTTCATTATGGAACGCAATATTACGATTCGTCATCATGAGGTTGATCTGGCTGCGAGCATACATTACCCGGTTGCAGACCATAAGCCGGAAGGCAAAGGGAAAGGTCGAACTCCGCTGATCGTCATCTGTCATGGCTTTGTAGGGAACCGGATCGGTACGGATCGCTTATTTGTCAAAAGTGCACGTCAGCTTGCCAAGGAAGGCTATATGGTTGTGCGCTTCGATTATGCCGGCTGTGGCGAAAGCACGGGTGAATACGGTCAGCAGGGACTGGAATCGATGGTCGAACAGACGCGTACCATTTTGGATTATGTGATGAACTGCAATGATATTGATCCGACGCGTGTGACGCTGCTTGGACATAGTCTGGGCGGGGCGGTCGCTATTTTGACTGCGGTACGTGATCGGCGTGTGAATCATCTGGTGCTGTGGTCGCCGGTAGGTCACCCATTTAATGATATCGTCAAAATTGTAGGTAGAGAAACGTATGATCAGGCGGTATTGGAAGGCGAAGCTGATTTTCTCGGATATGGCTTTGCACCGGATTATTTTGAATCGCTCGGTCATTTCCAGCCGTTTCAGGAAGTACGCCGTTTTCAAGGGGATGTGCTTGTCATTCATGGAACAGGCGATGATGTCATTCCAGTCGATTATGCCTTTTTATATCAAAAGGAGCTGTGGACGCGCACCGAGGGGCGCTGTGACAAGGAGATTATTTTCCAGGCGGATCACACGTATTCGTCAGGCCCGCATCGTCGCGAGCTGCTAGAGCATACGTCCAAATGGCTGTCAGAGCGTTCGGCTGCACAGACACAGTGGCAGCACTGGATGATCTAACGTCGTACTGAACGATCTAATGTAGCACTGTATAGTGCTCTGTAGCGCTAAATGATTGAAATGAAGCAATAATGAATGATTTAACCTGACGCCGCTGATTAAAAATAGTGCTGCATGATTCATAGCGTGAGGTCATTGCAGAGCGATGCACATGTAAGAGCAGGTAAAGCATCATATTTCTTTGCCAAAGCCAGATGCCCGTGGTATGGTAAGGAAACAGGTAGCAGGAGATGCTTATACCTGTCATGCTATATCTGTATCTTTGCAGGTAGACTGTGGCTGCTACACATGAGGCATGTATGAAATCATACATGGTGTAAAAGTAAATATTCATAACGAGCCGACCATGCGATGCGAATAGCATGGAACGGCAGCAATTTCACTAGGGGAGCCTTGATGGCTGAGACGGATACAATATCCGGACCCTTGGAACCTGATCTGGATCATACCAGCGGAGGGAAGTGGAAGACGACTATTCATTCTAAACGTATGGAGCAGACGATAACAGTCGCTTCATAGCTCAATGAACGGATACGACCCACCTTTCTCTCTCGGGAGATCGGTGGGTTTTTTTGTTGTATAGGAGCTGTTAGGTCAGGCAATCTTCGCACATAGATGAAGGAGGCGAATGGAATGTCATTTTTGCAGCAGGTACGCAGTGTCAATCCGCTTGTGCATAACATTACGAATGTGGTGGTTACGAATTTTACCGCGAATGGATTGCTGGCGCTGGGAGCTTCACCTTTTATGGCATATGCGCATGAAGAAGTAGAGGATGTCGCAGCGATGGCGGGCGCGGTGATGCTGAATATCGGAACGCTTGATCCGTATACAGTGCAATCGATCAAGCTGGCAGGGAAGGCGGCGAATCGAGCAGGTGTACCGGTTGTATTTGATCCAGTCGGTGCTGGAGCAACCGCGTATCGTACAGCTTCCGCACATGAGATTGTTGCTGAGGTGAAGGTAGATGTGATACGAGGCAATATCGCTGAAATTGCGCATGTAATCGGGGAGGACTGGCAGATCAAAGGCGTGGATGCTGGCGGAGGAACGGGAGATCGTAAGGAGCTTGCGCTGCGCGCAGCGCGCAAGCTGTGCTGCATCGTCGTCATTACAGGAGAGCAGGATATGATCACCGATGGGACACAGATGAACACGGTGAGTAACGGACATGCGCTACTTACGAGGGTAACAGGCGCTGGTTGTCTGCTCAGCTCCGTCGTGGCTGCCTTTGCTGCTGTAGTAAAAGAAGGCGAGCAGCGTCTGGAAGCGATAACTGAGGCGGTAGGGTGTTATGGACTTGCTGCCGAGCTTGCGGCAATCGATGCGGGCGGACAGGGGACAGGCAGTTTTCAAATGGCATTTTTGAATCGATTATCGACGATTACACCGGAACAGGTGGACGGTCACTGCCGTATTCAGCGTCAGCTTGATCCGGCACATGAAACGAAGTATTGAAGCGTTCTAGCCTAAAAACTCAGTTAAAGATTCATCATTCAATCGACAATACCAAAGGAGCGAAGGATTATGCATATCCCACAGGCGTTGACGATTGCCGGCTCGGATAGTGGAGGCGGAGCAGGCATTCAAGCGGATTTGAAAACATTTCAGGAGCTGGGTGTGTACGGTATGTCCGTCATTACAGCCATTACCGCACAAAATACAGCAGGCGTGCAGGGCGTGTACCCTGTAGAAATAGCAGGCATTGTACAGCAGTTGCATTCGATTGGCGATGATCTACAGCCAGCGGCGGTTAAAACAGGCATGCTGTTCAGCGCTGAGATTATTCGTGAAGTGGCGCAGGCAGTACGCACATATGGCTGGACGACACTCGTTATCGATCCGGTAATGGTCGCCAAGGGCGGCTCGGTGCTGCTGCAAGAGCAAGCGGTGCAGGCGCTTATTCGTGAGCTACTTCCATTGGCAGCCGTTGTAACCCCCAATGTGCCTGAGGCAGAGCTTTTAGTAGGTAGACCAATTCGTACGCTCGCTGAACGTGAACAGGCAGCAAGCCAGTTGATTGATATGGGTGCGCGTGCCGTTGTGATCAAGGGTGGTCACGATACCTCTACCGATCAGGCAGTCGATGTACTGTACGATGGGCGCAGCTTCCATTATGTAGAGGGACCGCGTATTCATACGCCGCATACACATGGAACAGGATGTACCTATTCAGCAGCTATGACAGCCGAGCTGGCGAAGCATAGCGATCTGCTTCAAGCTGTACGTACGGCAAAAGCGTTTGTGCATGCGGCGATTGAGGATGGACTTGGCATCGGTTCGGTACATGGGCCGACGAATCATTTTGCTTATCGACAAAGGAGGGCGGTGCGATGAATCAGTCGTCATTTTCCAATGAAGCCAGACACTACTCATCGTCTGCAACAGACAAACCACAGCTCCCAGCACATTCAGCTTCTGATGATACAAGATCAGATGGCACAAACTTGCCCGGCAGTGATCTGATTCATAGCAGTACATCTGATCGCATAGTGATCCCTTCTGCTGGCACAACAGCACGCATCGATTGGATACGTGCACGCCTGCCGCTATATCTTGTCATGGGCAGCATGAATTGCCGACAATCGCCAGAGCAGGTGCTCGAACAGGCGATTGCAGGCGGTATTACGCTGTTTCAATATCGGGAAAAGGGCAAACAAGCGCTGCATGATCACGAGTATGTAGAGCTGGCACGTCGCTTGCAGCGTATTTGCCGTAAACAGGGGGTGCCGTTTATCGTTAATGACGATCTGGAGCTGGCACTGGCGCTGGATGCGGACGGACTGCATGTAGGACAGGACGATGCTCCAGCAGAATGGATACGCCAGCGTCTCGGTCCTGATAAAATCGTTGGCGTATCCGCTCATTCGCTCGTGGAAGCGAGTCGTGCCATCGCCGCCGGTGCGGACTATCTGGGCATCGGCCCAATCTACCCGACTCGATCTAAAGACGATGCCGAGCCCGTGCGTGGTACGGAAGTGATCCAACAATTGCGCCGCTCCGGTCTGAATATTCCGCTGGTTGGTATCGGTGGAATCAATGAACACAATGCTGCACCCGTACTTCGTGATGGTGCGGACGGAGTGGCAGTCATCTCGGCTATTACAGCAGCCGATGCACCTGTGGAATCAGCGCAGCGCTTAAAAAAGACGATTATCCAATATTTGTAGTTGCAAGCTGCAAGCTGGACCCTCACAATCCTCAGTTGAGAGTTGAGAGTTGAGAGTTGAGAGTTGAGAGTTGAGAGTTGAGAGTTGAGAGTTGAGAGTTGAGAGTTGAGAGTTGAGAGTTGAGAGTTGAGAGT